>NZ_JAASRQ010000007.1:0-491026 GCF_011761545.1 Paenibacillus sp. BK720
TGAAGACGACGAGGTTGATAGGTTCGGGGTGGAAGCACAGCAATGTGTGGAGCTGACGAATACTAATCGGTCGAGGGCTTATCCTACAACGTTTCCGAAGGAAACGTACTTCGGAAGCATAAACTTGGATACCCCATAAAGTGAAGCAAATGCTTCGGAGTTACTTCCGAGTACTTTGCAGGGGCCCCATAAATGACTTAAGGAATTCAAACTTTCGCATCCAGTTTTCAAGGTGTAAATATACCTTTTATGCCGGTGTAGCTCAGTTGGTAGAGCAACTGACTTGTAATCAGTAGGTCGTGGGTTCGACTCCTATCGCCGGCACCATTATCAAGTATAATTCCGATCAACTATGATCGGATTTTTTGTTATTTTAATAGTTGTAACCGAGTAAGACAGTTTATTGTTCGAAAAAACAGCGGGTCGCTTTGCAAAGCGATCCGCTGTTTTTAGGTTACACTTCGATATTCGCTGCTATGCTGTCCTCACGGCCATACTCGCGGATAAGCGCTGCTACAGCTTGGTGTTGCGGGTTAGGGCCATAAGCCTCTAACGCAGCTTTATCTTCGAATCTGACGCGAAGGACCAGCTGGTAGCCTTTGTTGTTATCCGAGAAATTAATGCCGGCATTAATTTCAACGACACCTGTCAAATGTTGTTTCAGCGCCTTAAAGCGATCTACGATCTCTTGGAGCTGTTCGTTGGTTGTTTGCTCTCCGAATTTCACCAAAATAGTACGATCAATCATGTTGTAACCTCTCTCTTCATCAAAATCTCTAGCCTTATGCAATATAGCATGAAATGGGAATGTATTTCTAGTTCTTTTCAATAACCAAGCTCTTTAATCGGTATACACAAGCTTTGGTCTGCTAGAATACGAGTTTGAAGTTTTGCGTGCATGGTGCATTCAGATGTGTTAATCTTGTTTTTACTGGAAAAATGTTGAAGTCAATAGAGGGTCAACTCTTAAAGTCGGGAGTGAGAGGATGAAATGGAGAAGGCTGTTGAGTATTCTGTTTATTTCAGGATTTGTGGTTTCATTAATCCCTTTGCTATTTCTTATAGTGGAAGATAAGAATAATGCTTATTTTAGCGTAGTGATGTTCCTGGCAGTTGTTTTCTTTTTTCTGGCGGTGAGCAATTCTGTTACCTACTATATGATTATGATTAGGGAAATGAAGAGGAGATGAGATTATCATGCCTAATCATGTTTGCATCATTACAGGAGTATCCAGCGGACTTGGAGCTGAGCTCGCTAATAACCTTCTAGAGGATTGGAACACGGTTATCGGTTTATCCCGCACGAATAATGAGGTAATTGGCAAAGACGCTGCAGCAGGAAAATACTACTTTTATCCTGTTGATCTCACTCATTTGGAGAATATTAAAACTGTAGTACAAAATCTTATTTCGGCTATTAATCAATATGACCTCGATTCTATAACCCTGATTAATAATGCGGCTTTAGTAACGCCATTAAAAGAGATTCATCTTTGCTCGGATGAGGAAATCATGAAAAATATACAACTCAATCTTGTGGCTCCGATGCTTCTTACCTCGACTTTTATTCGGTTGACTTCGGATTGGCGTGTAGGTAGAAAAATCGTAAATATTTCATCCGGATCCGGAGAGTATCCTGCACCAAGCATGAGTCTCTATTGCTCGGCCAAAGCCGCGATGAATATGTTTTCCCAATGTATAGGAATGGAGCAAGATCAGGGTCAGGCGGCAAATAAAGTTCAAATTTATGCAGTTGACCCAGGGATGATGGACACACCAATGCAGCAGACAGCACGAGAGTCCGATATGGCATTAGCGAAATATTTTGCGGATCAGAAGGCAGAAGGGAATTTAATGGATCCAGCTAACGTAGCCAAACAAATCATTAAATTACTCCGTACATCTGTTTCTGTTAATGGTGGTTTATATCCGGCATGCGAATTGGAGGAATGATCAGATGAACAGCGAGAATAAGGTGAAGAACAGCTGGAACGAGTGGTCAGATACTTGGTATTTGAAATATAGAACCGAAGAGGCGATAGCAAAAATCATATCGGTTCCTGCGTCCGCTTTCCATCCAACGACATATGGCATGATTAGAGAGGCCTTCCCGGACTTAACAGGAAAACGGGTATTGGTTCCTTCGAGCGGAGATAATCATGCGGTTTTTGCTTTTCATTTATTGGGAGCTCGAGTCACTTCCAGTGATATTTCCGATAAACAAATAGAGAACGCTTCCATTATTGCCAAGCAACAAAGCTGGGACATAGAGTTCATATGCGAAGATACGATGTCGTTGTCGCAACTTCCAAGCGAAGAATACGATTTCGTCTATACTTCAAATGGCGTTCACGTTTGGATCCATGATCTAAAGTCCATGTACAATAATGTTAGCAGGGTTCTAAAGAGAAACGGAATCTATATCATGCACGATATCCACCCATTTATGCGGCCGTTTGGAATTAAGGCAAAAGAAGCTCTCACTGTAAAAAAGCCTTATCACCTAACGGGACCCTTTGGAGAACTGCCAACCTACGGCTGGAGAATTCAGGATATATTGAATGCTGTTGTTTGCGCCAGCCTTCATATCAAGCATATCGAAGAGATGTATGCGGAGAACGGTTGGTTCTGGGTCGATGATTCAGAGAACGAAGGCGATAATTTAACCGCTGAACAAATAGATAGCTACTCCAATTGGCATGACAATCCTTCGGCTGCGCTTCCTCAATGGCTCGCGTTAAAGGCCGTTAAATACTAAAAGCAGAACTGTTTACAAATGTAATTGTATGGAGAATTATCATTCATGCTTATGCCTTTAATTGGTGTATGGCCAATAGACAAACGAAGCGGCGGAATTCAAATAGAGTAATTTAGAAGATCATAACACAATTCCGAAGAAATGCAAACACTTGTTCCCTTTTTGTTTTCATGCTATTATTTGGGTAATAAAGGCAGAATTTGTACCGACTTACCTGTTTGAATAACTATTTGTTGGAGGAGATCTGAGGATGAGCTTAAAGGTTGGGCCGTATGATCTGCGGCAATCGGATATTTCAGGTGCGAAGTGGCAGGAGGTTCGCGCGGAAGAGCTGGTAATCGATAATGTCAGCCTGGCAAGAACTTCGATTAATAACGTAAATATGAGCGCCATGAAATTGAATGATGTGAATATGAGTGATTTTCAAATTACGGATGCGAACATGACTGGGGTAAGTATTAAGCTTGCAAATATCAGTCAGGCCAGCATTGATCATGTCTATCTGATTGGCACTAAGTTTACGAATGTCGTTCTACCGAATGAAGGCGAGCCGCAATACAAACCGGATGGACAATATGAACCAACCACTTTTAAAAGCTGCAATCTCTCGAAATCCCAGTTCAATGCCTGCGATTTATCCAATGTAACGATTGATAACTGCAATATTGATGGTTTGCGTATCAATGGAATTCTGATATCGGATCTGCTTAAGGATCAGTAGATCAATCGTCGGGAGGTCAATCTCATGAGCGAACAAGTGCTTGAAGAAGAAAAGGGCAAGTCCAGAGTTAAGCTCGGGAAGACTATTCAGGTTCGATTAGTATCGGATCTGGTTAAGTCGCAAGCGTATTATCGCGATTGCTTAGGATTTTCGATTGATGATTGGGGACATGCGGAGCGTGACGAGGTCTGTTTTATCCTTCAACAAGCTGTCTCCGGAGAAGATGTGAAACCGAATGCCGTTTCAACCAAGCGTCACAGTTATCCAACGGAATGGGAAGGGCCGGATTATGGCTGGGATACCTATATCCATATGGGCTGGGAAGAATTCGACGAATACGTGGAAGAGATCCGTACTAGAGGCGGGATGATCGGAGTTGAAGCCTTTATTGGCGAGCATGGGGGCTGGGAATTCAAGAATGCCCATCTCCATGATCCTGATCAATACAATATTGTCCTTGGCGCAATGCGAAAAAAAGTTTATACATGAGAAGAAAGCAGGACGTTTATGAATCCTATTTCTAATAGAATCAATGGTATCTTTATACCGGTAAGCAGTATTGAACATGTCCGCGACTGGTATTGCAATATGCTATATGACCGAGAATTTTTATAAAGCACCGGCATCTAAAGACCATACAGGGGAAATTAACAAGCATTCGATTACTCAGTATGACATTCGCCCTTATGAAATAAAGGAGAGAGGCATGATGAAGTTTGAACAGCTGGTACCGATTCTTCGTATATTTGACGAGGCAAAAGCAAGGGAGTTTTATTTGGACTTTTTAGACTTCACCGTGGATTGGGAGCATCGTTTTGAACCGGAAATGCCACTGTATATGCAGATTTCAAGGGGGAGAATAAGACTGCATTTGAGCGAACATCACGGAGACTGCAGTCCGGGTTCGGCTGTTCGCATTGAAATGACCGGAATAAGGGAATTACATCACGAATTATTGGACAAGAATTATAAATATGCAAGACCCGGACTGGAAGAAACGCCGTGGAACACGCTGGAATGCAGAATCGGCGACCCGTTCGGGAACCGGATTGTGTTCTGTGAGTCGACGTTAGACAAGTAGGAGGCGCTGAGAATAAGGTTACTTCTAGGTGTTGTACTGCTAATCGTATTCCTTCTAGTCACTTTCTTTGGACTTGGCCCCGTATTGTTTGCGGACGGGAGCAAGTCGGAAAGAATGGTTACGCTTGGAATAGTCCTCCTAATTTATGTTGCCATTGCGATCGCTGCCTGCTTCTTATTCCGGAAGAAGCGGTAAGACGCCAAACGAAGGTCCAAGCTCTATTCAAAACCTGTCATATTTCTCCTAATTTTCCGCATACGAATAGTGAGTTGATGTAATGTGCTGGGAAAGGGGACCAAAGGCGAATGGACTGGATCAATGACCAGATTATCCGATTGGCACAATCTTCACTGCCTCCGGGGGCGGAGCTAGTCATGATGGAGGATCCTCCTAACGAATACGCGATTTATCCCCAGGATTTAAGCGGGGATGGCGTTCCGGAGCTAACGGTTGTGTATCGCTGGCAGGATGAGCTTTATGTTCATATTTTGCAATACCGTCATATCGGATGGACGATTGCTGCAGCTGCGAAGGGCGAAGGTTATAGTGTTGCTGAGCTAACTGCTGCTCCCGTAACTAGCCGGATGGTTAATAATCTTATTATTAATTGGCGGACTGGGGAAGAACAGACGAGGCGCGCGGTCTATGAATGGAGTCCTATAGGTTTTCGGAATATTGTACCTGATGAACGGACTCTGGAGACTAGAGCGATTTCTCTTTATCCGGGATCAGAAAAAACGACTAGCGGAACGAGATGGGGCTATATTAATGGAATCGGCACGATGGTGATACCGCCGCGCTTAGACCGTGCAGAGGATTTTCAGACGAATGGGCTTGCTATAGTAAGTGCGGATAATGGGGATGGCCTGATTAACACAACAGGTGCTTATTTTGTCAGACCCGTTTATAGCTATATTGCACCTTTCTCGGAAGGAAGAGCGGTTGTTATAGACGACAAGGGCAAATACAGGCTGCTTAATGATTCGGGAGCTATCGTTACAAGCAATGGCTATTCCTATATGGCAGATATGCATGACGGAAGAGCGATGGTAAACAACCAGCTGGAAGGCGGAAAAATCGTCTATGGCTACATTGACCGGTCGGGCAAGGAGGTTATACCCCTTCGTTATGAAGATGCCACCGATTTCTCCAATAGGCATGCCGTCGTAAAAATGAAGGACAATGATTATGCTTTAATCCGTCATGACGGTTCCAAGGAAGCAGAATATCATTATCAGTTTGTAGGGGTTCTGGGGGATGGATTATTGCCTTTCCAACAGACGGCGAATGGGAAATATGGCTACATCAACGAGAAAGGCACGGTAAAGATTCAGCCGACCTATTCTATGGCATTTCCGTTTCAGAATGGCCGGGCAATCGTGAATAACGCGGAGGATTTTGGCTCGGAATACGGCGTGATTGACACAAAAGGAAATCTGGTTATACAAACGATTTATAACGATATCATGGCAATTGGCCAGCAGCGGTATGCGGTAGGGAAAGCGATTGATCCGGATCAACCGTTCCTTGGCTCGTTGTATGCGATCTTCGATTCCGATGGCAAACGATTGTCGGAATTTGTCTACACGGACGTGCAGCCGTATCGAAAAGGCCTCGCTTCCGCCAGCAACGGCAAGACGACCTTCTTCATTAACACCAGCGGCAATCCGGCTCCCGGCTATCCGCAGTTCCAAGGAAGCGGTACTTTGAAGCTCGAGGATGACTTGATACAGGTAAATATTGACCAAAGGATTAAATACGCCAACCGTAACGGACGTATCGAATGGGAGCCTAACACGGTCATTCCGCTTCGCTTGCCTTATCTCGTAAGAGAGCATAAATATAAGCCGAATAAGGACTATGTCGTCTATTATCCCGCAGTTGAAGGGATCGCCGATCATGCAGCGCAGGAGCGGTTGAACGAAACGCTTAAGGTAATGTCGCAGGTCAAGCCGATCCCTGGCGATGAGCAGCTTGGTTATACGTATAGCGGGGATTACGAAGTGACGTTGTTCAAGAAAAACCTGCTTGAGATTGAAATGACGGGCTATAATTATCCGGCTGGGGCAGCACATGGCATGCCAACGAAGGTCTATGCCCATATCGATGTGTCCAATGGAGACATGTATACGCTGAAGGATTTATTCAAACCTGGCAGTGACTACGTGAAGGTGCTGAGCGATCTCGTAGGGGAGCAGATCAAAACGGACCCTCAGTATGATTATGTTTTTCCGGATACGTATAAAGGCATCAAACCGGATCAACCGTTTTTCGTAACGCAGGATGCGCTGCATCTGTATTTCGAGCCTTATGAGATTGCGCCTTACGCAGCAGGCTTTCCTGAATTCAGAATCCCTTACTCGCAGATAATGAACATTATTGATGAGCGCGGCGATTTCTGGCGTTCGTTTCATCCATGATGGCCGTTCACGAGAGCAAGTGCCACCCACAGTAAATGGTACATGTTAACGAATAAGTAGAGCAGGAATAGGATGACAGCGGAATAATGGATCCATAAGCGGGTACTTAACCGAGGATAAATACACAAAAAGAGAATGGGAAATAACAGCTTAACGCCATAGTAAGCGATAGAGTGCCAGTTATACAGCCAAGATACAAACGGATTCAGCTCGGTTATTAGCTTTAATCTTATTCCGATATCGGTAAATAAGGCATCAGTCAGACTGAAAAAAAGCAGCCATAGCAGCAGCCCTCTTATCGGCAGTCGAAGGATGACGGACATTCCGGCACTTCCCATCCCATAGAAGAGTGTTATAGTGTTATGATACAATTTGTATCCACAATTAGCAAGCTGGCGCATGAAGGACTCCTTCTTCAGAAGGGGGATTTTATGCGCTGTTTTCGTTTTGGCGCTTGCCCGATTGTGCTGATATAATATAGTAGTAAAGGAATTGTGACCGACTATAATCAGATGGAGCTGAAAGTCATGCAAAGCTCGTCATTATCTTCATTTCATCCATCCCTTGCGGAATGGTTTGAGGCTTCGTTCGGCGAGCCGACCGACGTGCAAAAACAAGCTTGGAAAGCGATTACAGCTAGCGACAATACGTTGATTGCGGCTCCGACAGGCTCGGGCAAAACATTAGCCGCCGTTCTTCCGTGTCTCGATGGGATTGCCAAAATGAAGCAGCTGCAGCGTCAGGCCGGCGTAAGGCTGCTTTATATTACGCCGCTTAAGGCCCTTAATAACGATATCCATGATCATCTGGTAGCATTTATCGAACAGATCGATAAGCTTGCCGCATCAACGGATGCGAACTGGCCGGGACTCCGCAGCGGCGTTCGGACAGGGGATACGACCAGCTCGGTTAGATCCGCTATGTATCGGAAACCGCCGGATATTCTGGTCACTACGCCGGAATCCTTGTATATTCTTCTCACTTCCGAGAAAGGGAGGGAAATGCTAAAGACGGTCTCTTACGCGATTATTGACGAGATTCACGATCTCGCAGCGGATAAAAGAGGAACGCATTTGTCCGTGTCGCTCGAACGGTTGGAGGAGTTATGCGGAAGACGGATTCAACGAATCGGCGTATCGGCAACGCAGAAGCCGCTTGCCCGCGTGGCAAGATTTCTTGGCGGCTGGCAGGAACCGGCAGGCAGTAGGAAAGATGAGCAACAAGTGGCCGATAGTGAAGGATTCATTCATCCGCTAGGTCTAGTGCCGCGTCCGGTAACGATCGTGGAAAGCCATATGAGCAAAAAGCTTGAAGTAACGTTGACGATGCCTGATCAATCGCAGCCGATGCAGACCCGAGAAGCGGTGTGGCTGCCGATTCTGGACAGGCTGTTTGCGCTGATGTCCGATTGCCGTTCGGTCATTATTTTCGTAAACAGCCGAAGGTTATGCGAACGCTTATGTCTGCGGCTGAATGATCATGCCGGCTACGAGATGGCAAGAGCCCATCATGGGAGTATTGCCAAGGAGCGGCGGCTGGAAGTAGAGAGAATGCTAAAGGCAGGCGAGCTGCGCTGCATTGTGGCAACCTCCTCGCTCGAGCTTGGCATAGACGTGGGGCATATCGAGCTGGTTATTCAGCTCGATTCTCCTATTGAGGCCGCATCCGGCATTCAGCGGATCGGCCGTGCGGGCCACGCCGTCGGCAGCGCGAGCCGCGGCGCGATGGTCGCCCGGCAGCGGGGCGTGCTGCCGGAGATGGCGGTGCTCGGCAAATTAATTGCCGAGCGAGATATCGAGCCGATCCAGATCCCGCGGGATCGGCTCGATGTCCTGTCGCAGCAGACGATCTCCATCGTTGCCGCGCAGGACATGGCGGTGGGCGAGCTGCACAGGCTGATCGCCCGAAGCGACAGCTACCGAAGCTTTCCAATCGGCAGGCTTCGGGACATGCTGCAGGTGCTGGCGGGCTTTTATCCGTTTATGAGGCCGCTGCTCGATTGGAACCGTGATACGGATCAACTCGTGAAGCGGCGGAATACGATGATCGGCGCATTGACCGGCGCGGGTACGATTCCTTCAAGCTCGGCTTATCCGGTGCATCATGTGGACAGCCGCGTCCATCTCGGCGAGCTCGACGAGGAATTCGTTCAGGAGAGCCGCGTAGGGGATGTATTCCAGCTGGGCATGAACGGCTGGATGATTCGGCGGATCGATAAGGATCGAGTCTATGTGTCCGAGGCGGGCAACCGCTTTAGCGAAATACCGTTTTGGCGTGCTGAAGGACTTGGGCGAACGTATGCGTTAGGCAAAAAAGTCGGGGCGTTTATCGCGGAAATCGAAGAGCGTCTTCAACGGGAAGACGAGGATAAGCTGATCGGCTGGCTGTCCGAGCATTATCAGATGGATGATTATACGGCGCAGCAGCTCCTGTCTTTAATCGGTTCCCAGCAATCCTTCTGCGAGCTGCCGACGGATAAACGCATCGTCGTTGAGACCTACCGCGATCTGATGAACCAAACGCATGTCATTATGCATAACCCGTTCGGCAGACGGCTCAACCGGACCTGGCTTCTGGCAATCGAGCGGCAGTTCGAGCTGCTGCTGCCATATCGGCTGTACGGCAATGCAAAAGACAACGGCATCGAATTCGTTCTGCCGGAATGGGATTCCTCCTGGCTGCAGACCATCTGGGGGGTTACGCCAGGTCATGTGGAGCCGCTGCTGACCGAAGCGATTACGGGATCGCCGCTACTGGCTATTGCCTTCCGTCATATTGCCGAAACCTCGTTATTATTATCCCGCAGTTTCGGCAGAACACCGCTGTGGCAGAAGAGGCTGAGAAGCGAGGAATTGCTTCGTAATGCTTTGCCGTATGCCGAGCATTTTCCTTATTTGACGGAAGCGATGAAGGCTTGCCTGCATGAGTTTTTATCTTTGGATGATCTTCGCGCTTTGTTAACCGCCATTCAGGAGGGTGAGATTGAGGTGGTGGTGAAGGAGACGGAATATCCGTCCCCGATGGCTACCCAATTTCTGGCGGATTACGTGAATATGCGGATTTACGAAGGCGATGGGCTGGATCCGGCCATTCAAATGCAGCTTATGAATGTCAGCAAGGAGATGGCGGGCCGTTTGTTCGGCGAGCAGGCTATCCGCAGCGCTATTCCCGAGCAGGTGCTGGAAGCGGAGCGGCAAAGGCTCTCGGAACCGGAACCGGAGCTTCGTGAACCAAGCGACGTTATCCGTCTGCTGAAGCGCCGAGGCGATCTGGCTTCGGACGAGCTGATACAGCTGTCTGGGACAAGGACGCTGGAATGGGCGGAGCAGCTTCTGCAAACCGGAGAGCTTGCGGTCTATCAACCATCGGAAGACACGCCGGAAGAGGAATACCGATGGATTTGCCGCGATGAACGGGACATTTACGAAGCCTTTCCGGCGTCGGATGAAGCAGCTGCCTTTATCATCCGCCGGTTTGCCGATAACCGAATCGCCTTTACCGAGCTTGAGCTATGCGAGCGTTATCCCAAGCTGCCGTTAGCGGAAGCGAAGAGACTAATCGACAAGCTGCGTGAGGAGGGCAGCCTCGATCAGGCGCCTTTTGCGGCGTCGCCGGAGGAAAGGATCTGGTCGACCCGGCGAGCGGCGGAGCGTATGATCCGTCTCTCGATTGGGGAAGCCCGCAAGCAGATACAGCCGGTATCCGCAATCCGCTGGTGTGCTCAGATTGCGCTTCGTCAGCACGCGCTGCAAGGTACGCAGCTTCGCGGGAGCGAAGGCCTCAAGCTTGTGATCGAGCGTCTGCAGGGTATTTTTCTGCCGTTATCGCATTGGGAAACGGTTATTTTCCCTTCCCGCGTTGCGGATTACCGGAAGGATGAGCTTGATCTGCTGTGCGCAACGGGGGAAGTCATCTGGATCGGCAAGAAGCAGCCGGACGAAAAGGAAGGGAAAGTTGCCTTCTTCCTCGCAGGCAGCCGTTCGATCTATGAGCCTTATCTGGCGGCGAGCAGGGAAAAAGCCGCGTCGCATCCGGAGCTGCTCGAGCTGTTGAAGAAGAGCGGGGCAAGCTTCCTTACCCGACTGGCTAGAGAGACCGGGAAGCTTCCGACGGAGGTGTTGTCGGCGTTGCTGGAGCTTGCTTGGGAAGGCCATGCCTCCAATGACCAATTTGCTCCCCTGCGGCTATTAACGCTAAAGAAAAGCAAGGATTGGGCAAAGACCGGATCGGGACTCGGCAGATGGTACTGGACCGGCAGTCTGGAAGAGGCTTCGCCGGAAGAAGGGCAATCCGGGTATACGTCTACGGATACGGACTCGCCGGAGATGTATTGGATCCGCCATTTGGTGGGGACGTACGGAATCGTTACCAAGGAGTTGACCGCTTCGGTTACGCCTTACAGCTGGGACCGTCTTCAGCCGGTTCTCCGCAGGCTCGAGGAATGGGGCACGTTGACGCGCGGATTGTTTATCGACGGATCGATAACGATGCAGTTTACGACACCGGAGATTGCCGAGCTTATTCGTAAACCATTCTCTTCGGGAAGCCCTGCGCAAGAGACGCTTACGCTGTTGTCGGCGGTAGATCCGGCCAATCCGTTTGGCTTGATCATGGAATGGCCGGAGGGCAAGGATTGTTCCTTTGCCAGAAAGCCCGGGCATTTTCTCGTTATACGGGGAGATCAATGGCTGTACTGGATGGAGAACAACGGCAAAAGGATCCATACGATGGATCCTCAGGAATCCTCCAAGCCTCCTTCGTCAGAGGAGCTGAAATGGATTTTTATGACGCTGCTTCGCCGCCAGCATCTCTCGAAGATTGTGGTGGAACGCTGGAACGGAGAGACGGTAGCGTTGACGGAGGAAGGAAGGCTGCTGAAGGAAATTGGAGCGGAGAGTGATCAGAAGTCGCTTGTATTATGGCAAAGCCAATTGAAATAGGCATGCTATCGTATATAGGAAAGGGGTTCTACGCGTGCAGCACATGATGAAGTATGTGAGAAAATACGGCCTGCTGTTCACCTTTTGCGTCCTGCTCGTCAGCGTTGAGGCATTGGCGGATTTGCTTCAGCCGACCATGATGTCGCATATCGTGGACGAAGGGGTTGCGACCAAAGAGATGGATAAGGTGCTTCATTTCGGAGGTTATATGCTGCTGATTACGCTCGGAGGCGCTATTGCGGCATCCGGCCGCAATATTGTCTCCAGTATCGTATCCCAGCGGTTTGGCGCAGAGCTTCGCCAGGATTTGTTCGAGAAAATTCAAGGGTTAAGCTTTGAAAGCGTTGACCGCTTCGACCGTGCCTCGCTCGTTACAAGGCTTACCAACGACGTGACGCAGGTTCAAAACTTCGTCAACGGCATGATGCGGATTTTTGTCAAAGCTCCCATGCTTTGCATCGGAGGGTTTATTATGGCCTTCCGGTTAAACCCGTACTTATCCATCGTTCTTATGATCGTCATTCCGATCGTTGGTTTGATGATTGTGCTTAACATGAAGGTAGGCTTGCCATTATTCTTGAAGGTGCAAAATGCGTTAGACCGGTTAAACGGCGTTATGCGCGAATATTTGTCCGGCGTAAGAGTTGTGAAAGCCTTTAACCGGTTCGACCTCGAGGTCGATAAATTCAACGGGATCAACAAGCAATATGAAGCCCGGTCCACTTCCGCTCAGCGGGTCATGGCTGTATTCGGTCCAGGCGTTACGCTGACGATGAATATCGGAATTGTTGCCGTTATCTGGCTCGGCGGCATCCGGGTCAACGACGGACATACCCAGGTCGGTCATATTATCGCGTTCGTTAACTACATGACGCAGATTCTGTTCTCGCTGACTGCAATGACGATGATTTTCAACATGTTCGTTCGGGCGAAGGCGTCAACGGGCCGGATTGTGCAGGTGCTTGCGGAGACCAATCCCATGATGGACCCTGCTCGGCAATCTGCCGTGAAGGAGCTGCAGGGCAAAGGCGCTATCGAATTCGACAACGTCAGCTTTTCTTATGAAGGACCTGACGGCGAGCCCGTGCTTAAATCGATCAGCTTCAGCTGCCAGCCCGGGGAGACCGTTGCCATCATCGGATCAACCGGCTCGGGAAAAAGCACGCTGGTAAACCTGATCCCCCGATTCTATGACGTTACGGAAGGGGCGGTGCGGATTAACGGCATCAACATTCGGGAAGTCGATGCCCACGAGCTGAGAGAGAGGATTGCCATTGTGCCTCAGAAGTCGGTGCTGTTCACCGGTCCGGTTGTGGACAATATCCGGATCGGCAAGCAGGACTCGTCTATGGAAGAGGTCATGGATGCGGCCAAAATGGCTTCGGCGCATTCGTTTGTTTCCGAGCTGCCTGAGCAGTACCATACCATGATTGGCCAAGGCGGCGTGAACTTCTCCGGCGGGCAGAAGCAGAGGATTTCGATTGCGAGAGCGCTGATCCGGAAGCCGGATATTCTTATTCTCGACGATTGCACAAGCGCGCTCGACAGCGCGACCGAAGCATCGATCAAACGTGCGATAAGCGATTACGCTAAAGGAGTTACCTGTCTGCTCATTGCCCAGCGGATTTCCTCCGTGAAGGATGCGAGCACCATCATCGTAATGGACGACGGAGAAATAGTAGGCATGGGCAATCATGACCGTTTGATGCAGGATTGCCAGGTTTATCAGGAGATTTACCGTTCGCAGATCGGCAAGGAGGTGGACAACCATGCCTCAGCCTAACGGAACCGACCCCGGCAATAACGGCACAGCGCGCTCCGAGGTTAATGTGCCGATGGGAGGCCGTCCAGGCGGTCCCGGATTTGGCGGACGCGGCGGACCTAAGCAAAAACCGAAAAACTTCCGAGCGACGTTAATGCGCTTATGGGGGTATTTGAGCGGCGAGCGTAAGCAGCTTGCCTTGGTATTCGGCTTTATCCTGATCGATTCCGCCATTATGCTGCTTGGACCGTATTTAATTGGCGTTGCCGTAAACGCGATGGCAGGAGGCCAAGGCGCCGTCGATTTTGGTCTGCTGCACCTTGTGCTGTTTGCCCTGGTTGCGTCTTATTTGGCGGATGCATCGCTCAGCTTCCTTCAGGGATGGATGATGGCGGGGATCTCCCAGAGGATCGTCAGCCGGCTTCGGCGCACCTTGTTTGAGAAGCTGCAGCGATTGCCGCTTGTTTATTTCGATACGCGCCGGCACGGCGAATTGATGAGCCGTCTTTCAAACGATATCGACAACGTCAGCACTTCCGTCTCGCAAACATCGGCGCAGCTGATGACGGGATCCATCGCCTTGCTCGGGTCGCTGATCATGATGCTGGTGCTGAGCCCGCTATTGACGCTTGCAAGCCTGATTACGGTGCCGCTGGTTTTCCTGCTTGCCCGAACGATTACGAAACGAACCAGCGCCTTGTTCAAAAACCAGCAAGCGCAGCTGGGACGGCTAAACGGTCAAGTCGAGGAGACGATTACCGGCTTCCAGGTAGTGAAGGCCTTTAACTATGAAGCGACCTCGATAGCCGATTTCCGCAAAGACAATGACGAGTTGTGCAAAGTAAGCACGAAGGCGCAAATCTGGTCCGGCTTTATGATGCCGCTGCTCAGCGTGATTAACAATATCGGCTTTGCGGCCGTAGCGATAGTCGGCGGGGTTATGGCCGTGCACGGGATGATTACGGTGGGGATTATCGCCAGCTTCCTAAGCTATTCCCGGCAGTTCGTCCGGCCGATGATGGATTTGGCGAACACGTACAACGTTCTTCAATCGGGGATTGCAGGAGCGGAGCGGGTATTTGAGGTGCTTGACGAGAAGGAAGAGGTCGAGGATGCACCGGATGCCATCGAGCTTGGTTCTCCCAAAGGCGAGGTTGTGTTCGAAAACGTGCAGTTCGGCTACCGCAGCGACGTGCAGATTCTGAAAGGCGTCAGCTTCAAGGCGGAAGCCGGCAGCAGCACGGCCTTGGTTGGACCAACCGGAGCGGGGAAAACAACCGTTATTAACCTGCTCAGCCGGTTCTATGACGTGACTGGCGGGCGGATCCTCATTGACGGGAGGGACATCCGGGATTACACGAGGGACAGCCTTCGCCGGACCTTTGGCATAGTGCTTCAGGATACGTATTTATTTTCCGGTACGGTTAAGGAAAATCTGAAGTACGGCAAGCCGGAAGCAACGGATGAGGAGGTTCGGAGAGCGGCGCGCATGGCGGGGGCGGACGGTTTCATCCGGCGCTTGCCCCAGCAGTACGACACACCGCTTACGGAGAACGGGGGCAACCTGAGCCAAGGACAGCGGCAGCTGCTCGCCATTGCAAGAGCCATTCTCGCGGAGCCGTCGATTCTCATTCTGGATGAGGCGACCAGCAGCATTGATACACGGACCGAGCTCCGTATTCAGGAAGCGATGCTTCAGATGATGGAGGGGCGCACCAGCTTTATCATCGCCCACCGGCTGTCCACGATTCAGAATGCCGATACGATTCTCGTTATCGACAAGGGAACGATAGCCGAGAAAGGCTCCCACAGCGAACTGATGGAGAAGGAAGGCCTTTATTACGGCATGCACCGGAATTTAACGGTATAACTGGATGGCGGGACCTATTCGCTAAGAAGGGTCCCGCCATTTTTCGTCATTCTTTCATGAGGATTCTATCATTTGTGCTCTCTAGCAAAAATTTGATATACTAGGGCCGTTGCTTTACTGCTTCCACTTGTTGGTAGAATCAGGGTAGAGCATGGGAGGTTTTAGATGATTAATCAATGGGGAATCAAATCAGCCGCGGCCGTACTGGCTCTTGCCTTGTTAACGAGCGGTGTTGCAGAAGGGAAAGCCGAGTCCGCGGCTGCCGTGACGGCTACGGCGACGTCGGCCGTACCTGCGAAGACCACGATTCTATTAGACGATGTAGAGCTGCCTTTCGATAGTCCGCCAATTATCGTAAAAGGCGTTACTTTTGTTCCGTTCCGTACCATCGGCGAAGCGCTTGGCCTTCAGAAGGTCGTCTGGGACGAGAAGACGCAGACCGTTACCGCGGAAGGCTCCAAGCAAGGCAAAGCGGTAAAGCTTTCCATGAAGCTTGGCAGCGGGACTGCCGTCGTAAACGGGACAAACGTAAACCTGCCGGCTGCGCCAATGATGCGAAATAATCGCGTGCTTATTCCGTTAAGCTTTTTCAGCACCCAATTCGGCGCTCAGGTTGGCTGGAGCCAGTCAACCAATACCGTAACGATCAAATCGCCGCAAAAAGCGATGCATCTGCGCACATTCTACGCGTTATCCTCGTTCGCGGAGCGGGAGCTGGTCAATTCCGCGAACTCCGTTGCATACGGCTGGAGCCGGATCGACCGCGACGGCAACTTTACGCTCGAGGGCACCGAATACCGGGTTCCGGAGCCTAGCGGCGATATCACGCCGCAATCGCTAGTAAGCGATGCTGCGAACAAATCGATCAAGCCTTACTTGATGGTCTATTCCCTTGACGGGCAAAACGAACTGACGACGATGATGGGCAGCGAGACGCTTCGGGCCAATTCAATCAGCGGCATAACAAAAGCAATTTCGGATTACGGCTTTGGCGGCGTTGTCCTGGATTTTGAAGGGCTTGGCTTCCAAATGGACAAGATTGAGCAGCAGAAGCTGCTTAACGGGTACGTGAAGCAGCTGAAGGATGCACTCCCGCAGGGTATAGCCTTGTCTCTTGTCGTGCATGCGCCAAACAGCGCTTATCAAGGCTATGATTACAAGACGCTGGCCAGCCTGGCGGACGACCTTGTTCTGATGGCCTATAAATACAATCCTTCCGGGACGGCGGCTCAAGTGCCGAATCCGAATAATAAGGTAAATGAAGCCATTCAACTGGCTCTAAAAGCCGGCGTGCCCAAATCGAAGCTACTGCTTGGCATCGATTTGAGTGCGGAAACTCCGCAGTCGATTGACGACAAGCTTGGCCTTGCCAAGCGTTATCAGTTGAAAGGCGCGGCATTATGGCGCCTCGGCTTGTACAGCAAATATTCGCCCGATATGATTCCGGCCATTAATAAATCCGTTATAAAAGAATAGTCTTACGGCCAATCAGCGGCAGAATGGATGTCTATCCGGTTCTGCCGCTGTTTTTTTCGGAGAGCCCGAACCCTATCCTATCATTCTCATATTACTAGAGTAGCTGAAAGGAAAGGGGGGATCGCCTTGGGAGTGCTGTTTCCGATTGAAATTCCTGAGGTTCTGGAGGCCGCGAAAAAGAAAGCTAAGCTTGTCGTGCTTAAAACGGTTTCCGGCGAAGAGATTGTAGGACGCGTCGTGGCCGTGAAAAAAGGAGTCGTCGTACTCAAAGCGTTTCACGCGAAGATTTATGTGGCCCTGAACAAAATCATTGCCGTCATTGTCCGCTGAGGCTAGCACAAAAAACCGCGTAATTCGCGGTTTTTTTGCTAGCAGGCCGGAAACGGCAATATATCGTTAATGTCGTTAAGGCTGTAATGGAAGGTAGCGAACTGCGTGGCGTACATATATTGCATGACGTAAACCTCGCCGCCTTGCACGTTGCAGACGACTCCGGATACGCCTTGGCCGTTGCGGAGCGAAATGCCGACCGGACGACCCCTAAGCATCATTGCTTTTTGCTGTATGGACATTTGACCCTGCATAAACATAATCCAACCAACCTCCTGATTGACTTTAATGGTATAATGGTGGGTAGACGATTAGCAACGCGAGAGAATGGAGCTTTGAAGCATGAAGAGATTCAAGAAATTTTATATCGAAATTACGAGTATTTGCAACCTGGCGTGCTCCTTCTGTCCACCAACCGAACGCGCAAAAGGATTTATCAGCATAGAAGATTTCAAGGAGCGGCTTGATCAGATCAAACCGTTTACGGACTATATTTATTTTCATTTAAAGGGCGAGCCGCTTCTTCATCCCAAGATTGACGAGCTGCTCGATATTAGCCACGAGAAGGGTTTTAAGGTCAATATCACGACGAACGGAACGCTGCTTCAAAAAAATAAACATAAGCTGCTGTCCAAGCCGGCTCTCCGGCAGATGAATTTCTCGCTTCACAGCTTTGACGGGCATGCCGGCTCCAAGGATAAAGAGGGCTATATCGGCGGAGTTTTATCCTTCGTCCGGGAGGCCATGGAACAGACGAATATGATCACATCGTTCCGCTTGTGGAATTTGGCGCAGGATAATATGACGAATGCGGAGAGACAGCGGAACCGCGAGATTCTGTCGATGATTGAGCGTGAATTCGAGTTGGATTATCTGATTGAAGAAAAGGTTATGCCCGGAAGCGGAGTCAAAATCGCCGAGCGCGTCTATTTGAATCAGGATTATGAATTCGAATGGCCGGACCTAAGGGCAAAGGAAGACGACGGCAAAGGCTTCTGCTACGGACTTCGGAATCAGGCAGGCATTCTGATTGACGGTACCGTGGTGCCGTGCTGTCTCGACGGTGAAGGGGTAATCAATCTTGGCAATATGAATGAGCAGCGGTTCTCGGACATTATCGAGGGCGAGCGGGCGACAAACCTCGTTGACGGCTTCTCGAGAAGGGAAGCGGTTGAGGAGCTGTGCCGCAAATGCGGCTACCGCCAGCGCTTCGGCAAATAAGGGGATCAGACATACGGACAGCCGTTGAACGTTATGCGTTTACGGCTGTTTTTGTACTTGTTGGCAGGTTCGGATCCTTAAGCCGGTGAAGGTTTTCGCGTCTTGGAGAGTCAGCACCCTCTCTGTCATCTGCTTCTCCATCTTATGAAGACACAAGGCCTAAGGGTGCTTAATGCCACAATTCTTTGAAATAACGCCGCGAACGCTGCGCGGAATAAATGCCGGGAGCCCCCGAGCACAAGTAAGCGACTGCGCATCCGATGAGCATGTAGAGCCAGCCGCAGCCTTGCAAGCCAAACAGCTCAAGGCCGAGAATAAAGCTGGCCAGCGGCGTATTGGTAGCCCCGCTGAAGACCGAGACTAACCCGATTCCCGCAAGCAGGGGAACGGATACCGCCAGCAGCTTGGCAAGCGCGCTGCCAAGCGTTGAGCCAATCACGAATAATGGCGTAACTTCGCCGCCTTGGAAGCCGGCTCCTAGAGTAATCGAAGTCAAGATGGTTTTCCACAAGAAAGCAAGCGGAGCAGCGGCTTCTTCGAACGAATGCTGCAACAACGGAAGACCAAGGCCTGCGTATTCCCTCGAGCCGATGAGATAGACCATCGCGATGACGATCAGGCCGCCAACCAAACTTTTTAGCATCGGATTGGGCAAAAGCTTCGTAAACCAGGCTTTCAGCTTATGGGTTAACTTGACGAACAACAGGGCTGCAAACCCGAACAATACGGCAGCCCCTGCAATTTTGACCAGTAACAGACCGCTAATCGGTGGCACCGTGCCCATCGAATAATGAAGATGATGCACGCCCCAGGCTAATGTCGTATAGTGGCCAACGTAGCTCGCGAGAAATATCGGCAGAATCGATTGCAGCGAGATCGCTCCAAGCGCGGCAACCTCCAGGGCAAATATCGCGCCGGCGGCCGGAGTGCCAAAGACCGAACCAAAACCGCTGCTGATCCCGCACAGCAGGATGATTTTGCGTTCAGCGCCGCTAAGCTTGAAGCGCTTGCCGATCATTTCCGCCAAGCTGCCGCCCATTTGAACGGCCGTGCCCTCCCGTCCGGCTGAGCCGCTGAACAAATGGGTAACAATCGTGCCAAACAGCACAAGCGGCGCCATGCGCAGTGGAACAGCCGTCTCACCGCCATAGATTCGGTCAAGCAGCAGGTTATTGCCTTTTGCCGCATCTTTGCCGTATTGCATATAAAGCCAGCTGACCAGCGCTCCGCCAAGGGGGAGCAGCCACAGCAGCCAGGTATGCGTCATAGACGTTTCCGTTGCCCATTCCAGGGTTGTCAGGAATAAAGCGGAGGCTGATCCCGTGCAAATGCCGACAATAGCCGCAGCGGCCAGCCGGATGAAGGATGTTTTCATAACATTAGCCATAAATCCAATAAGCTCCTAACTGAAGAGAAATTCACGCGAACAATTATTTATTTACTATCGTACATTTTGAAAATAACGTCAATAACGGCCGGAAGTGGTACACTAGAAATTAGATGAATAGACGCGAAAAAGGAGTCATCGCAACAAATGTTGTTAACGACCTTGAATGAACTCGATAATTCCCTGTGGCCGCTTGCGAAGAAGCTTTACGAACAATCATTCCCGAAGCAAGGGCGAAAGCCCGATGCCATTATTAACGGCATGTTCCGGAAAATGCGGTGTTTTCTCCATACGCTTGCCGATGAAGGCCGGGTACAAGCAATGGCCCTGTCAGGGCTTACGGGCGGAGAGAAAATATTGCTTATTGATTACATCGCGGTATCCGAGCAGCGGAGGGGAGAGGGGATCGGCTCTCAACTAATCGCAGCGATTGAAGAATGGGCGCAAAAGTGCATGCAGCTTGACGGACTTCTCATTGAAGTGGAGTCGGAGCAGAACCGGATAAACGAGCAGCGCATCCGGTTCTGGGAGCGGAACGGGTTCACCATTACCGATTACGAACATTCTTATATCTGGGTGCCGGAGCCATACCGGGCCATGTACAAACCACTCAGTCAGGAAAACGCATGGCTTGGGGACGGGAGCGGAAGGCAGCTGTTCCGTTACATAACCGCCTTTCATGAAAAGGCATATTCCAAGAAATAAGCAGGAGGAGATTATTCATGGAAAATCCATTAAATAAAACGTTAAACCGGAGATATATCTTGAAATTTCTGGAGGAGCTTCTTCAAATACCAAGTCCCAGCGGCTATTGCACGAACATTATGAACCGTCTCGAGGAAGAAGCGGCGAAGCTGGGTTATGCGATGGAGCGTACGCCTAAAGGGAACGGAATGATCACGGTTGCGGGCAGCGGCGATTCGGCGGATGCGATTGCTTACACCGCGCATGTCGACACGCTTGGCGCCATGGTGCGTTCCGTTAAATCGAACGGCATGCTGCGCATTACCCCCATTGGCGGATACGACATGCAAACGATTGAAGGGGAATATTGCCTGATCCATACCAGGGACGGAAGGCAATACGAGGGCACGGTTTTGTCTACCAAAACCTCCGTCCATGTCTATCCGGACGCAAGGGAATGGAAGCGGGACGAGGCCAACATGGAAATCCGAATCGACGAGAATACGTCCAGCAAGGCAGAGACGGAGTCGCTGGGCATTGCGGTAGGCGATATCGTCTCTTGGGATCCTAGAGTGCGGATTACGCCGCAAGGCTGGGTGAAATCCCGGCATCTGGACGACAAAGCAAGCGTCGCGGCGTTATTCGGTCTTCTGGAATGGATGAAGCGGGTCGATCAAAAACCGGGGCGGACTTTAAAGCTTATTTTCTCCACTTACGAAGAGGTAGGTCACGGCAATTCCTACATGCCAGCCGACGTTACGGAGCTTATTGCGGTTGACATGGGGGCGATTGGAGACGATTTGTCCACGACGGAGCGGGATGTATCGATCTGCGCCAAGGATTCTTCCGGACCGTACGATTACGAGATGACTTCGAGATTGATTGAGCTTGCGAAGCAGCATCAGCTGCCTTACGCCGTCGATATTTATCCGCATTATGGATCCGACGCTTCTGCTGCGCTGCGGGGAGGAAACAACATACGCGCCGCTTTGATCGGACCCGGCGTTCATGCCTCCCACGCGATGGAACGGACGCACGCCGACGCGATCGTAAATACAGCAGCATTGCTGCTTGCGTACCTGGGATTGTCCGTCTCCTAACGGATGATTTATTATTTCTTCGCGCTGGTTACTGCCGCCTTCATCTTGCTGATGAACAATCCCCGCAGCGAGATGAACCGCTGGGCGGCTTTTTTCCTGAGCGCTGCCGCGATAGGCGGCTTAACGGATGTATTGATCCGGTATGGCTATGACGATTGGGCGAACATCGAGCAGCTGCTTAACCATACGTTATCGCCATACGGCATTCTTATATTCAGCGTGGTTTATTCCGAGCTGGTACCCGGAAAAAGAGCCCGGCTTTATTTGAAGCTGGCTCTGCTCGTTATCCCCGCGTGGATGATGCTATCGACGCCGATAAAACCGGAAATCCGTCTGGATTACCGGTTCCTTCTGGGCTGGGCTGCTCCGTACTACCTCGCCGCGTGCCTCTTGCTCATCGTCTCCTTATGGAAGGAGACGAACCGCCGCAAGCGGCGGAACCGCTTTATCGCAACCCTTATAATCGTGCCGACTATACTGGCTGTGCTGCTGCTTATTAACGTAGCGGCTGTCGTTGCTCCGGAATTGGATGCCTTCCGGTACGTGTCCTTGTTCATTATTTATTCGTTGTCCGTGGCTCTTATCTGCACGTTTATTTACGGCGTGCTGGGAGTAAGGCTGCGCTTTGAGAAGGACCCGCTCGAAGGGACGATGAAAGCGGTCAGCTCCGGTGCGGTCCAGCTTAATCATTCGATCAAAAACGAAATCGGCAAAATTGCCATCAGCTCGGATAATCTGAAGAGGGAGCTGGCGGAACGCTCGCCAGACTCGTTGTCCCATCTGGCTATCATCACGTCGGCCTCGGATCATATGCTTGTTGGCATGGTGAACCGGATTCACAGCCAGATGCGGGACATCGTTCTGTCAGAGAAGCCGTTTAAGCTGGACCAGCTGGTTCAAAGCAGTTTGGCTAAACATAAAGGGCTGTTCGAGCAGAAGGAAATCCGGGTACGGGGCGATTATGCCTGCAGCCCGACAGTGATTGGCGATCCCGTTCATTTCGCTGAAGCCCTCGGCAACGTATTGGTGAATGCGGCGGAGGCGGTGGAGACCGGAGGGGTCATACATATTTCTCTGGAGCGGGAAAAGAAATCCGTCCAGTTACGGATTAAAGACAACGGGAGAGGGATAGCGGCCGATCAGCTCGAACGGATATTCGAACCGTTCTTCAGCACGAAGAACCGCTCCAGCAACTTTGGCCTTGGCCTTTCCTACGTTTACAATGTGATGAAGAAGAGCGGAGGCTCTGTTGACGTTATGAGCAGGGAGAATGAAGGGACAACCGTTATTTTTCATTTTGCCGCCAAAAGCATCCGCTTAGGCTGACGGGAGGAGAATGCCGTGTCAACGATTAAAATCTTTCTTGTCGAGGATGATCCGGACTGGATCCGGGCCATGTCCGCTTATTTGAACAGCGAGCCGGATCTGGAAGTCGCAGGCTTCGCAACCTCATCGCGAGAAGCGCTCGAGAAAGCGCAGCAGCTGGACTTCGATGTTGTCCTGCTCGATATTCAGCTGACGGACTACCAGGAAGAAGGCATTCATACCGCTATCGAGCTTAACGATATTCATCCGGCAAGGATCATTATGCTGACGTCGATGAAGGACGAATCAATCATCATGCAGGCTTTTACAGCCGGTGCGGTCAACTACGTGGAGAAGACCAATTACAAGGAGCTTCCCCATGTGATACGGAATGCGTATCAGCATCCCCGCGCGATGGACGCTTTGCTCAAGGATTACGCAAGGCTGAAGCGGGAGGAGCAGCTGAGGCAGCTGACGGCCGCCGAGCGGGAAGTGTTTGAACTGATCGAGCAGGGCTATACGCAGCCGCAGATGGAGAAGAAGCTGTACAAGACGGAGAGCACCTTGAAAAATCAGGTGAACAAAATGCTTAAAAAGCTGGGAGTAACAAGCCGCAAGGAAGCCGTTGAAAAGGTGCGGCGCAAAGGCTTGCTCCCGCCCAAATAATATTATCGCGGTGCAGGAGGATCTCCTGCACCGCTTTTTTGATGGAGAAGCGTCAGCATACGTTCAGTCGGCCTATTTATGCCGGAGGGTTCTACAAAAGTTAGAACTGCCGGCTTTCAGCCTCCCGTCCTAGAATGTAGGGGAAGGGAGCTGGAATTCATGAAACGAAAACCGATATACGTGGAACTGATCATTCATGCCGACATGGAAAGCCTATGGACTTATACCCAAACCGCCGAGCTGCACGAGCAGTGGGATCTGCGGTTTTCGAGCATCAACTACCTGCCCCGCAAGTCGGAGAGGAACACGCAAGACTTTCTTTATGAGACGCGAATTGGATTCGGGCTTAGGATCAGCGGGACTGGCCGCGCGAAATCATCGGTACGCGAAGGAACGGGGGTCAGGCTGTCTACGCTGGCCTTTGGCTCGGAGCAGCCGTTCTCTTTAATCCGACATGGAGCGGGGTATTGGCAGTACCGCCCGAATGCGGACTCGATTACCTTCCTTACGAAATACGATTATGCCACCCGGTTCGGCCGGCTGGGTCATTGGTTCGACCGCCTTTTGTTCCGGCCTTTATTCGGCTGGGCTACCGCTCTTAGCTTTGATGTATTGCGGTTGTGGCTGGAGAAGCAAATCCCGCCGGCCGTCAGCCTGCAGCGGACGCTGATTCACTATTTGAGCACGGGGCTGCTAAGCCTGCTATGGTTTTATGAAGGCCTTGTTCCGAAGTGGATGTTTCCGGAAGCAGGAGAGCTAGGCATAATGAAAAGCATGCATATGTTCCCGGGAATGGAGCTGCAAGCTCTGAAATGGCTTGGGGCCGCGGAGATTTTGTTAGGTTTTCTGATGCTGCTTTATCACCGTTCAAAGTGGATTTACCGGCTGCAGGTTGTCGGTTTATCAGCTCTTGCAGGAGGCGCTTTGATTTGTACGCCATCGCTCCTGGCTCAGCCGTTTAATCCTTTTGTATTAAGCGCGGCCATGATAGGCTTCTGCTTGACTGGGATATGGACATCCCGGGACTTGCCTGATGCCGCCAATTGCATCCGCAAGAAAGGGGAGATGCGGCAATGACCGGATCCATCTATGAACAAGCATTGGGTGCGCGATTCAATAATCTCCATCCGCGCATTCAGGAGCGGTTTGGTTTCAGCAGCAAGGATCGGGTCGCTTCGATCGGCCAAGGGGTCATGGACCGGATCTGGTTCAACAAGTGGGCAGCTATACCGCTTGCATTGGGAGCTTCTCGTCACATTATGTTTCCCCAGGGAGGAAGCGGCATCCCGTTCACGATAGAAAATTACGCGTATCGGGACGGGTTTGGCCGTGAGACGGTAACCTGGATCCGCAAATTTCAGTTCAAGCGGGCCATCCGGCATTTTGACGCAACGATGATTTACAGTGCCGATAGAAACAGAGTCGTGGACTATCTGGGGAACAAGCAGCATTTGGCAGTAGATCTGGACATCACGGCTGCAAGCAACGGGGGGATCAGAATCCGTTCGGGGGATCAGAGGTTCTACGAAGGACCCATTCAATTTACCTGTCCAGCGCTTCTCACCGGTACGGCCGATGTAACCGAATGGTATGACGATGACCGGGAAAAGTTCCGGATTAGCGTGATCGTCAGCAGCCCGGTATTGGGAACGGTTTTTCATTATGAAGGGAGCTTCGAGGCGGAATTGATCCCTTTGCGGCATATTCCGGCCGATGCGAAGCCGCTAAGGGAAGAAGCGAGAGAGTAATGTCAAATATTAGCTTCGCGCGAAACGACAAAATTTTCTAAACAAAGGAAGGAAAAAATGACTATATGTCGAATGAAATAAGGATTAAAGCTTCATGTATTCATGAGAAATAGAGGTTGAAGCATGCATAATTCGGTATTTTTCAAGAGCGTCATTAACTCAAACTCCATATTTGATTCAATGGGGCTTCTTGGTCATTTTTTAAATGAGACGATCGGCTGCGAGCAAATTTGTTTATTTCTAATGGAAGATTCTCAGCGTCAGGAGCCGGCAGCGTATTCGTACAACATGCTGCAGGTGGATACCGGCCAGCTGCAGCAGCTTGCTGTAAAGGCTGAATTTTTCGAGCGTATTCCGGATGGAAGACCGCTGCGGCTAGATGATACGATAGACGGAATCTCCCTTGCGGAGACGTCTTTCCACACGATATATCCCTTCCATATTAAACGCAACGCAACGTATGGCACACTCCTGCTCTGTTTTCAATCTCAGCGATCATTAACACCCGAAGAGCTTCAAATTTGCCGAATGAACAAACTGCATATGGACCAGCTCATCGACAAGATCTATTTCCGCAAGCAATTTCTGAAGGAACAGTCTTACGAGAGCCTGTTTAATACGCTGCGGATGAAGGACAGCTTCACGGTGGACCATTGCTATAATGTCGCCTTTTATTCCTCATTGCTTGGAGAAAAGCTTGGCCTATGTCCGTCCGAGCTGGAGCAGCTGAAGCTGGCCGCTCTGCTGCACGATATTGGAAAGCTGGCTATTCCGGATCATATTCTGATGAAGCCCGGCAGGCTAACCGATGACGAGTTTGACGTTATCCGCCAGCATCCGGCTATCGGCTACCAGCTTCTGAAGGACCTGCCGGAAGTGAAGGACATTCTGCCTATTGTCAGGTGGCATCATGAGCGTATTGACGGAGGAGGTTACCCGGATGGCTTAAAAGGGGATGAAATCCCGCTGCTTGTCCGGATCGTCAGCCTGGCGGATGCTTTCGACGCAATGACTTCAACCCGGGTTTACCGAAGCACCCTTCATGTCGAGGAAGTCCGAAAGCAGTTAATTACGAACGTGAATACGCAGTTTGACGAACAGCTCGTTATGCTGTTCCTTGAGATCATCGACGAGCAAATGACGATGAGAACCATATCTACAGGTGAATGAAATCGGAAAGAGAGTTGGAGTATGTCATTGCGTGAAAAGATACTCATCGTAGACGATGAACCGCATAATGTACAGATTCTTCGTATATTTTTGAACGCCTTAAATTACAGCATACATACGGCGGAGTGCGGCTCTGAGGCATTACGGATGTACGATGAGATTCGTCCGGATCTCGTCCTGCTGGACGTAATGATGCCTGACATGTCGGGCTTTGACGTCTGCAAGCAGTGGATGAGCCGGAAAGAATTTGATACGCCCGTTATCTTCTTGTCTGCCAACGTGCAGAAGAAGGATATCCTGCAAGGCCTGCAGCTTGGCGCGTTTGACTATTTGACCAAGCCTTACGACCTTGATCTGCTCGAAATGAAAGTGAGCTATGCCCTGGGACAAAAGCAGAAGCTGGAGCGCTTGATGAGCGACAAAGAAAAGCTGTCCGAGAGAGCGAATACGGACGCTTTAACCGGACTGTACAACCGGATGTATTTAAATGAGGTACTGTTGGAGTCGTCGGTTAGCCTGGCCGATTACGGCGCGATGCTGATGATCGATATGGACAATTTCAAATACATCAACGATACGTTTGGCCATCTCGTGGGGGATCAAGTCCTGAAAGCGATTGCCTCCATTATTCAGAAGGCTATCTCGCCGGAGAAGGATCTTGCCTTCCGCTTTGGCGGGGACGAGTTTCTCGTATTGCTGCAGCAGGAACAGGAAGCAATGGAGACCGCGCAGGAGATTATCCGGACGGTAAACGAACTTGCAATCGGCTCGCTCGTGGAACAGAGCGCGAAAGCTTCAGTCAGCATCGGAATTACGAAGAGCTCTGACCATTATTCCTTTGAACAAATCATCGGCTTTGCCGACCGGGCCTTGCTGCGGTCCAAACAAAGCGGCAAAAATCAGATCACGATCTATTAAACGGATGGATAGGTGAAAATTTATGATGGAATTAAAGAGCTTTAAGAAATTATTTCTGATGACGAAAGTGATTAATTCGCAATTTGAGCTGTCCGATATTTTGCAGGTCTTCGTTGACGCCATCGCAAGCGAAATTACGCAGGCGGATCTGGTCGGATTTTTCCTCAAGCAGCCTGACGGCACTTTCATCGGGTACAAGGGAAACAAGATGTCGATCGATATTACGGAGCTTCTGATTGATCCTCAGAAGGACCGCTTTGTCTGCGATATTCTGGAGAGAAGAGCAAGCGACTACATCGACGATACCAACCTTGATCCTCGGATTGACGATGATAAGAAGCTGCTGATGAAAATCAAGTCCATATTGGGGATTCCCGTCATTGTGAATGATTCGGTATTCGGCGTTGTCTTCGTCCATGATTTCGGGAAGCCGATGAATCTGACCCGCGAACAAATCGAAGTGACGGAAGCGTTCGTCAACATGGTCAGCGTCGCCATTCACAATATCCAGATGTTCGAAAACACGAAAAATCTCGTGGACAAGCAGCAGCTGCTGCTGGATGCGACGAAAGCATTGTCCAAGTCGCTCTCAGTGCGCGAAGTATTAAAGACCTGCTTCCATTATATGAAACGGGCAACGGGCTCGGATGAAGTGGGGATCCACTTGTATAACGAGAAGGAGCGTACGATCGAGCCGTATCATATTTCCTCGGTAAGCGTAACGGAGGAGGAATGGAAGAATAGGCACCGCGAAGATATCAAGCTGAGCATTGATAAGGACAAGCTGTTCTACGAGGTTGTTACGGAGAAAAAGGCGATAGCGATTTCGGATGTTTACAAGGATCCGCGTCCGGATCACCGGGCTTGCGAGATGTTCGGCATCAAAAGCCTGCTTCTTATCCCGCTTGTTGCAAAAGACCGCGTGTTTGGCGATGTCGTCATCCCAACCATGAACAAGTGCCGTGAATACGAGCCGGGCGAGATCGAATTCTGCCAGTCTATTGCGGATGTAACGGCGACTGCACTGGCGAACGCCATTCATACCGAGCATCTGGATTATTCGGTCAATGTTCGTTCAATGGAGCTGCAGCAGGCGAACTTCAAGCTTGAGGGCTTGGTGAAGGAGCTCGAGTATTTGAATGAGCTGAAGAGCGATTTTATCGCAACGCTATCCCATGAGCTTCGTACGCCTATCACGGCCGTCAAAGGTACCGTTGATATTTTGCGCAAGGAAGTGCTGGGCAAGCTGAACGACTCCCAGCTCGATCTGCTGGAGACGGCAGGCAAATCAATCGAGCGTCTGCTGAATCAGGTGAATGAGCTGCTTGATTTCGCCAAGATGGAGAACGGGAAATTCGAACTGACGTATTCGGAGTTCGATTTCGAAGAGTTGATCCGGGAAGCCACGCATATCGTAGATTCTCTGATCAATAAGAAGAAGCTGGAGCTTGCCGTTGAGATCCACGCGGGCGAGGATAGAACGATGCGGGCCGACCGCGAGCGGATTCTGCAAATTCTGCTCAATCTCTTGTCCAATTCCATCAAGTTTACCCCGCAAAGAGGCAAGATTACGATCAAGGCTTACATGGAAGACAACGGGATGACGATCGAAGTGATTGATACCGGCATAGGAATTCCGGTGGAGAAGCAGAAAAATATTTTCACGAAGTTTTACCAGGTGAACAATCAAATTAACGGCACAGGCCTTGGCCTTGCGATATCGAGGCAGCTGATTGAAATGCACGGGGGGATCATTTCGTTTGAATCGACGGAAGGGGAAGGCTCCGTATTCAAATTTACCGTTAAGAAATAAGAGAAAGAGTTAAGAAGGAGAATAAGATGAGAGCAATCGAAGCTGGATTAAGATTTTTGGTCAGTCAAGGGGTCAAGTACATTTTCGGAGTCCCGGCGGGCTCTATCAATGCTTTGTATGATTGCTTGCATGAACTTCCAGAATTAACATCCATTGTAGCCAAGCATGAGTCAAGTTCAGGGTATATGGCGGCAGCCTATACAAGAATTACGGGTATTCCAAGCGTTTGCGTGGGCTCGAGCGGTCCCGGCGCAACGAATCTGGTCACGCCTGCCGCAAATGCATGGCGCGAGAAGCTTCCGGTTATTTTCCTGACGGGCGCAATTCCAACTACGAAATTCGGCAAGGGCGGAGGACAGGAGCTGAATGCGGACCCGATCTTCGCCTCCGTCACCAAGCTGAGCAAGACCGTCACTAATCCCGAAGATCTGCCCCGCGTTCTGGCCGAAGCTTATAACACCGCAATCAGCGGAATTCCCGGACCGGTGCATATTACGATTCCGATCAACATGCAAATGACGGAGATTGGCGAGCCGGAAGCGTTGACGGCGGTTCAGACGCAGCCCGTCCAGCCGAGCGCGGATGAGATTGAAGCCGCGGCAGCAGCCATCAAGAAAGCGGGGCGCCGGGGCGCGTTAATGCTTGGACACGGCTCCAAGGAATTTAAAGACACGGTTCGGCGTTTCGCCGAGCTGACCGGCTGGCACGTTGCGACAACCCCTCGCGGCAAAGGCGCTTTCCCGGAAAATCATCCGCTTGCTCTTGGCGTATACGGGTTGGCGAGCAATGATTCGGCGGTCGATTACTTGCGCGGCGATAATCATGATCTGTTAATGATTGTTGGCTCCGCATTAGGCGAGTCGGCAACAAGCAGTTGGGACGAGCGGCTTGTCAGCGGCAAACAGATCATTCATATCGACCATGATAAACGGGAATTAGGCAAAAATTTCGATACCGATTACCCGGTGCACGGAGACATTGAGCTTGCGGTATGGCAACTGATCGACCGTCTGACCGCAGGCGTACAGGAAGAGCAGCTTGAGGAGATCTCGGCCGCCTACAGGGAAGCCGCTGCCGCATTGGAAGCAGCGGGTCCGGGGACGGAGGACTGGAATACGAGAGCCGCAATCCGCCAGCTTAATCTGCTTGCGCCAGAAAATGCCCGGTATTATGTAGATATCGGCGAATTTATGACCTACTCGATTCAAAATCTCGTGATCCGCGAGTCGCAAGAGTTCGATATCAACATTAACTTTGGCGGAATGGGATCGGGAATTAGCGGTGCCCTGGGCGCTCAGCTTGCGGAACCGGCCCGACCGGTTATCAGTATTACCGGGGACGGCTGCTTCTTCATGCATGGCATGGAAGTGCTGACGGCCAAGGAATACAATCTCCCGATTGTATTTGTCGTCATTAACAATGCCCGCCTTGGCATGGTGTATCACGGACATATGATGCAGTACAGACGCTGCCTGGAAGATTTCTCCCAGCAGCGCACAAGCATCGCGGATGTTGCCAAAGCGCTTGGCGTCCGGTACGCGCAAGCTGAATCCTTGGACGAGCTTCGGCCGGAGCTTGCGAAAGACTGGTTCGATCAATCCAAAGGACCTATCGTTATCGAGATTAACGTCGAAGGGAACGAAATCCCGCCGATGGGCGAACGCGTGAAGTTTTTGCAGGGCGCTACTTATTAATCGAAACCATACAGCTGCTTTCCGTTTAAATACGGAGGCAGCTTTTTTTCGTCCGGCCGATAAATCGCATAAAAAGGGAAATGCCGTGAGACGTTAAGGGCAAGGGAAGGGAGGCGTTCAGCAATGCGAAGGAAAGAAATACCGTCCTTTTATTTCTATGTGCTGCATGGCTTGCTTGTTGCCGTAGTTCTTATCCTTATCTTGTCTTTAGCGGAGCAGCCGGCTGTGTCGGCCGGCCAGCGGATTGCGAAGCACGCGGCTATTATTGCCCACCGCGGTGCATCCGGTTATGCACCCGAGCATACCCTTGCCGCTTTTCGCAGCGCTATTGAAGCGGGAGCGGACTATATCGAGATTGATCTTCAGCTTACGAAGGACGGTCAGATCATTGCGATGCATGATAATACGGTTAACCGTACCACTGACGCAAAAGGCAAGGTGAGGGCCATGACCCTTGATGCCATTAAGCAGCTGGATGCCGGCTCCTGGTTTAACCGGCATCATCCGATGTATGCAAGAGAAGAGTTCGCGAGGCAGCAAGTGCCTTCTCTATCCGAGATATTCGCCGCATTCGGCCGAGAAACCCATTATATTCTGGAGATTAAAGACTCGCCTTACAATCCGGGAATTGAAGAAAAGCTGCTAGAGACCATCCGCCAATACGGGCTTGAGGATCAAGTCATCATCCAGTCGTTTGACGTCAAGAGCTTAAAGAAAATTCACCGGATGAACGACAGGATCGAATTACTGCAGCTGATGTGGTATAACACGCCGGCTCGGATCAGCAGCGTTTCCTTAAATAAAATCAAAAAATATGCTACGGGGATCAGCCCTAATTTTCCGAAAATCAATGCTGCTTATGTTCATAAAGTTCAAAAATCGGGTCTTCGCATTTACCCGTATACGGTAAATTATCAATTAAACATGGACCGGGCATTGAGCTGGGGAGTTGACGGCATATACACGGATTACCCGGATCGGTTCCGCGAAGTGCTGCGGCAGAACAGCAGTTATGTTTATCTGCTTCGCCATACTCTTTCCCAGTGGCTCAATAACTGACCAGGCTACCGTCCGCTGCGCAGCTTTAACGTACGCCGGATCAGCATGGGTAAGGTCATGCTTCCGGCTGTCGCTGCGATAAACGAATGAAAAGGAATGATTAGGGCGTAGTATGCAGCTGTACTGATAACGATATCGATCAGAATGAACTTTCTAACCTCCGCTATTGGAATAACCACGATAACAATCGGTTGTTTATTTCCCATTTCCGCTTCCTCCAGCTCCCATAATCTCTATTTCCCATCCTATTGCGCATTATATTTGTCCCATTCGGTTTACCTGTTACATATTGGCATTCGTTCCAGGGCACATTGTAAATACCGAATAGTTTAAGAATGGGGGGCAGGGTCAAGATGAGTGAGGCTGCAGCATTATGGCGGACTTCCAAAAACCGTAAATTATTGTTAAGCGCCGGATTCAGCTGGCTGTTCGACGCCATGGACGTTGGCCTTGTCTCGTTTATCGCAGCGGCTTTAAGCGTCGATTGGCACCTAAATGCCGAGCAGATTGGTCTGCTTGCCGCGATAAACTCAACCGGAATGGCGTTTGGCGCTGCGGTATCCGGGTCGCTTGCCGACCGCTACGGCCGGAAAACCGTTCTGCTTTGGACTTTGCTTTTATTTTCCGCAGCCAGCGGATTGTCAGCCCTAGCACCTAATTTAGCTGTTCTGGCTATTCTGCGTTTTGTGGCGGGATTCGGTTTAGGCGGGGAGCTTCCGGTTGCATCAACGTTAGTATCCGAATCGGTGCCTGTTGAAGTGAGGGGCAGAGCGATTGTTCTGCTCGAGAGCTTCTGGGCAGGAGGCTGGATACTTGCCGCTCTTATTTCCTACTTCTTTATTCCGCATTTCGGATGGAGAATGGCACTTGTTATCGGAGCTATACCCGCGGTTTATGCGTTGTTCCTCAGACGGGCAATCGAAGATTCCCCGCGCTTTAAGGAGCAGGCCGACAGGAGAAGGCTTCGTTTTGGCGAGCGCATGTCCTCCCTATGGTCCGGTCCTTACCGGCGGGCAACCGTAACGTTGTGGATATTATGGTTCACCGTCGTCTTTTCTTATTACGGGATGTTCCTATGGCTTCCAACCGTAATGGTATTGAAAGGCTTTACGCTCGTGAAGAGCTTTCAATACGTGCTTATCATTACATTAGCGCAATTACCGGGATATTTTACGGCTGCTTATTTGATTGAACGGGTAGGCAGAAAAGCGGTACTCGGCATTTATTTGCTTATGACGGCCGTATGCGCCCTATGGTTCGGTAATGCCAGTACAGCCGGGATGCTTCTTGCAGCGGGCATTTTCCTGTCCTTTTTCAATCTGGGGGCTTGGGGGGCTATGTATGCTTATACGCCGGAGCTTTATCCTACAAGCGTTCGTTCGACTGGAGTAGGCTTTGCTGCGGCTTTCGGGAGAATCGGAGGGATTATCGGACCGTATCTGGTGGGGTTGTTAATTGACAACGGCACAACGATTAATGCCGTGTTTATTGTTTTCTTTGTTGCGGTCGTCATTGGCGCGCTAACGGTAATGCTGTTTGGCCGGGAAACAAAGGGGTTGGATCCTGACCGCGCGTAACGCGGACCGAAGGCGGGAGGTATGATCAGATCAGATGCAGGAATCGTAAGGCCAAACGCGGCTGTCTTGTACGCGATCTTCCGCATTTGGCCATTCTTTGCGATGATTTTCGGGATTATCTATCCGATTCCTGGTCTGGACAAAAGGGCATATCAAGAAGTGCTTACCGGATTAATTGGCTGCAGCGATTTTTTTGAGCTTGTCCCATTCCTCGGCGTGGCTGCGCAATTGCTCCAGCAGTGCTTCCATTCGCCTGATCAGCTCCATTCTCTCCTCGGGATTCAGTTCCTGCAAGGATAAAGCCGCTTCATTGGGCAGCGGGGTGAAAGAGGGCAGGACAGCCAAGAGCTGATTCAGCTTCTTGTCCATGGCCTCGTAGGGACTGACCGGAGCAGGAATAGTCTCGACTGCAGTTGTTGTTGCTGTCTCGGTCTCGGTAGACTTCGGCTTTTCCGCCTTAGGCGCCTTTGGTTCGGCCGGCTTCGATTTCTCCGCCTTATTATGCTGCTGCACAGACCAGGTTTCCAGCAATCCGGGACCGGATTTGTAAAGCAGCTTGTCTTTTGTTGCGGCAGAAATGTCCTTGTCTTTGAACAGCTTGGCGATTTTCTTCACGTCCGAAGGCGGCATTTCGTCTCTTGCCATAATCAGAGCCAGCGGATCGCGATGCTCCATGGGCAAATCCTTGAGCGGCAGCAGCTGGTCCTCCGTGAGACGGTCCTTGCGGATTTCCGTGCCGCCAATGATAAGCTTCCGAACCGAGTTGCCGAATTTAAGCAGCTCGCATTTGTTCTTTATGTACGACTCCGGTTTGCCGAATTTGCTGGCCAGGAATTTAACGGATCGGCTGAACTTCGGATCGGTCATCAGCTTATTGAAAGCTTCTGCTTCCTCAATCGGAGAGAAGCCTTGACGCGTCAGGTTCTCCGCGATTTGCTCCAAATAGATCTCTTGTTCATCGGTCATGTTCGTCACGATGCAAGGGATCGTAGCAAGTCCAAGGCGTTTGCAGGCTTTATAACGGCGGTTGCCGTAAATAATTTTGTATCTTCCGCCATCAATCGTTCTTACTTTAATGGGGGAAAGAAGCCCGATTTCCTCAATATTACGCATCAGCTCGACCAAAGCTTCTTCGTCGAACTGGTAGCGGGGCTGGTCCGTATCTTCATCGATTTGGGTTAATGGGAGTTGTACAATATCCATCATTTATCTCCTATTCTATTGTTCTATCTTTCTATTATACCTTAAACATTGCTCCGGTTGCTTTTAAGCTTTACACTATTACTGTGGTAAGCCATTAATGTTGGTTGGAGGAGCGATAAGACATGAATGTATTGTTTATCGGCGGTACCGGCGTCATCAGCCAGGCCGTTTCCAAGCTTGCTGTTCAGAAAGGATTTAACCTCTTTTTATTCAACCGGGGTAACCGGGACGGATTTGTACCCGAAGGCGCGCAGATCATTACAGGAGATATCCGGGATCCCGAGTCCGCCGCGGCAGCGCTGGAAGATTATCAATTTGACGTCGTGGTAGATTGGATCGCCTTTACGCCGGAGCATGTTCAGACCGACATCGAATTGTTCCGGGGGCGTACGAAGCAGTATATCTTTATCAGCTCGGCCTCGGCTTATCAGAAGCCGCTGCAGCATTATATCATAACGGAGCATGCAACGCCGCTGGAAAATCCCTATTGGCAGTATTCGAGAGACAAAATCGCCTGCGAGCAGCTTTTAATGAAGGAACATGCCGCATCCGGCTTCCCGGTGACGATAGTCCGTCCTTCCTTCACGTACGGGGATACGATGATCCCGGCATCGTTGAACAGCTGGCCGCATCCTTATTCGCTTGTTGCGCGCATGCGCAAGGGCAAGCCGATTATTGTTCACGGCGACGGCACTTCCCTATGGACGATGACACATAATTCGGACTTTGCAAAAGGTTTCGTAGGGTTGCTTGGCGAGCGGACTGCGATTGGCGAGGCATACCATATTACATCGGATGAAGTACTGACGTGGAATCAGATTTACGAGGCCATTGGCGCCGCCGCCGGCGTTAAGCCGAACCTTGTACATATTTCGTCGGACTTCCTGATCGCCCATGACCCGGATTTGGAAGGCGGCCTGCTTGGCGACAAAGCGGTAAGCGCGGTATTTGACAACAGCAAGATCAAGAAGCTTGTACCGGCATTTGCGGCCACCGTGCCGTTTGCGGAAGGGATTAAACGGACCATTGATTGGTTTGAAGCTCATCCGGAGAAGTGTGCGGAGGATGAGGCCTGGAACGAGCAGATGGACCTCATCATTGCGGCGCATTCGTCGAATACGAACATAAATGGGTAGTTTGTTGCAAGAAAAAAAGAAGCGATGCAGGGATTCCCCCGTATCGCTTCTTTCTCTGTCTATACAGCCAGATAGGAGGAGACGATCCTTTTCACTCGCTCCATGCCTTCCCACATATCGCCCGGACCGTCGTAGATCAACACATAAGCACCGTTAAATCCGGCGGAAGCGACGGTGTCCAGGCAGCGGCGAATCTCGGTTTCATCCGGAATTCCGTTGCCGTCGTATTGGGGCTTGACATGGACCGATACGCTGAGCGGAGTCGTAAGCGCAATTTCTTCGTATTTCAGCTCACCCTTAAAGTTGCCGAAATCCGTGATCGTAGCAGCTTGCTCGCCCCATTGATCCAGCAGCTTCATGGAGCTTGCGCCAGTGGAGGTGAGCGCCTTGAAGTTCTCCGTGATGACCCTGACGCCAAGCGTGCGGCCGTATTCCGAAAGCTCGGCCAATCTGGCTGCGGATGTCGATATGGCTTCGTCATCCGTCGGGTCTGCTTCGCCTGCCACAACCCGGATCTGCTTCGCTCCGCTTAAGGAAGCTGTCTCAATCCACTTGCGGATATAAGCCGTATCGGCTTCCACCCGGGCTGGATTAGAGGAAGTAATATCGCCGTAATCAAGCAGCAAGGTATCGAAGGACAAGCCTGCTGCCGCAAAAGCCTGCTTTACTTGTGCCAGATACTCCGGTTCGACGGACGGGAAATGGAAGTGGCAGACCTCAACGGCTTGGTATCCGCGACCCGCTGCTTCCGCGGGAAGCTCGAGCAGAGAATGCAACAACGGCTGTTCTTGAACGGACGTGTCGTGAGTGCCGGTTTCTTCGTTCCATACGGTCCAGCGCAGCGGGCCGAGATTGCGGTGCAGGCTCCAGGTGCTTAACGACAAATAAGACATATGTACAAATCCCACCTTATCGATTGTTTTCTCTCTGCCATTATACACCAGATCCCTTAACAATATATTTATTCCTTTTAGGGATTGATCATCACTCAAATTTGAGTATAATAAGTTAGGGTAATCAAATTTGAGTAAGGTCAAATGACTACAGAAGGGAAGTTTGTATGGACGCGAAAAAAAGTAGTGTGAAATTAGTAATCGCGGGCCTTTTGCTTGGCCTGTTTATGTCGGCGCTCGATCAGACGATCGTATCGACGGCGATGGCTAAGATCATCGAGAAGCTTGGCGGCATGGATAAATTCGTATGGGTTTATTCCGCTTATATGATCGCAATGGTGGTCGCAACGCCGATCTTCGGCAAGCTGTCCGACATGTACGGGCGGAAACGGTTCTTTATTTCAGGCCTGATCTTTTTCTTGATCGGTTCCATTCTCTGCGGTACGGCAACCGACATGACGCAGCTGATTATTTACCGTGCGATCCAAGGTATCGGAGGCGGCGCGATTATGCCGATTGTCTTCACCATCATCTTCGATTTGTTCCCGCCGGAGAAGCGCGGCAAGATGATGGGTCTGTTTGGTGCGGTGTTTGGCATCTCGAGCGTATTCGGTCCCATTATGGGCGGTGCCATTACCGACAATATCAGCTGGCGCTGGATTTTCTACATCAACGTTCCAATCGGGATCTTGTCTCTGATCTTTATCATGAGAGGCTATCAGGAATCGAAAAACCACCGGAAGCAAGTGATTGACTGGGCTGGTGCGGTTATTCTGATGGCGGCTGTCCTGCTCCTGATGTTTGGTCTCGAGCTTGGCGGCACCGACGGCTGGGCATGGGATTCGTTCAAAACCATCTCGCTGCTTGCGGGTGCGGGCATTCTGGCCGTTGTTTTCCTGTTTGTCGAGAAAATGGCGAAGGATCCGATCATCCCGTTGACCTTGTTCAAGAAGCAGCTGTTTACGAGCAGCATGATGATCAGCCTGCTGTACGGCGGCATTATGATTGCCGTCGCTACTTATATTCCGCTGTTCATGCAGGGCGTATTTCATCTGTCGGCCACAAGCACAAGCACGGTTCTGACACCGATGATGCTGGGCGTTGTTGTGAGCGCGCAAATCGGCGGCCGGATTGCGAACAAAGTCCGTTTCCGCGACGTCATGATCGCCTCATCGATCGTATTGATGATCGGCACCTATTTGCTTGGGTATGTGATGGATGCCACCTCGAGCCGTGCTCTGATTACCGTATTTATGGTTATCATTGGCCTGGGTATCGGCGTATCCTTCTCCTTGCTGAATATCTCGACCTTGAACTCCGTTCCTCCGCAATACAAGGGTTCGGCGTCGTCTTTGATCACGTTCTTCCGCACAATCGGTTCCGCGCTTGGCATTACCGTGTTTGGCGCCATGCAAAAAACGCATTTCCAAAACTCGCTGCAAGACGTACAGGGCATTAAGCCGGAAATGGCTGCGCAGATCAAAGGCGGACAGGCGCTGCTTGATCCGACGGTTCAGGCCAAAATGGGGCTGCCCGCGGATTTCGTAACGATTCTGCTTGGCAAGCTGTCCGATTCCATTCTGTTTATTTTCCAGTGGAATGTTATTTTGCCGGTACTGGCGTTTGTATTCGCGATTCTGATGGGACGCGCGCGACTTGAGCTTCCTGCAAAATCGAATCAGGCGAATCAGGCGCAAGCCAAAGACGATGCAGGCAAGCCGGAGCCATCGTTCTCTGGGAGATAAGGACCATGTCGATGAAGCTGTTAATATTGGGGCTTCTAATGGAACGAGACCGACATCCTTACGATATAAGACAAACGATTAAGCAGCGGAACTGGAATGAATCGTTCAAGCTGCGCGACGGCTCCTTGTATTACGCCGTAGACCAGCTGCGGGACCACGGCCTGATAGAAACGGCTGAGATTGTAGCGGTTCCGGGCGATAACCGCCCGGACAAGACGATTTACCGGATTACGGAGGAAGGCAAAAAAGCATTCCATAAACTGCTGTACGAGCAGCTCAGCCAAGTTTCGTATCCGCAGCATCCCTTGTTCCTCGCGCTGCCTTTCATTCGTTACGGCGATCAGGAGCTGCTCGAGCAGCTGCTGCTGAAGCAGCTGGCAGCTTGCGAAGAGCGTATTAATCGCATGGAAAAGGTGCTGGAGATCAAAGGAACCTTTCTTCCTGCCGGCTCCCGCATGATGATTAACGGAGTCAAGAAATTCGGGGAGGCGGAGAAGGAGTGGCTGCTGGAGCTGCTGGAGCAGGCAAGGAGCGGCACCCTTCTTCAAGGGCCAAGCTGGACGCTTGAACAGATCGAGCAGTATCTCAAATCTCATCCCGGACCTCAAATGCCGGAAGAATAGTACAAATAAAGCTAAAGAACCGCACCCTGATGCGGTTCTTTTGTTTTTATTTTACTAATTTTCGCGGATCGAGTCAGATGGGTGCGACTTTTTCGTGCGTATTGTGGTCAAAGCGATTCGAATGGACGGCATCCGCTCCGAATCCGCTTTTTCGGCCAAAGTTTGGCATGAAGCTCCGACAAAGAAACAAGCAAGCCGCGCAGGATATTTGACACGTTTTTCAAATCCTCCTATGTACAATCTAACCTATACCACAGCAGGTATGTCTGATTTACAAAAACGAGGGAAGAGGTGTAACGATGCGTACAAAAATCAATTCAAAAGTGCTCGTATATGTACTTTGTATAGCTTTGTTCATGACCTTGAGCACGCGTTTTTTACCTTCAAATAAAGTGTCTGCTGAAGTAACGCATGATTTATCTACTGCTCATTTATCCATTGCAGACGGCAATATCGTGGTAAGTGACGCTTTGCAGCTGTTCACGCCGCAACTGCCGGAAGCCGCTGAAATAAAGCCTATAGAAAGGCAAGAAGCTGTTCTGACGGAACCCGAGCCAAGTACCCTCCCCGAAATACATAGCGCAGCCGCGCAGCCCTCTGTGCAAGAACCGCCCATTCTTACATACGCAGTAACCGCGTTTTACCTCAACGTCCGCGAGAAGCCGGATGCAGACTCCAATATAATTCAAGTGCTTCAGCAAGGGGACACCATCGAGGTGGACCACGCAACGGATAACGGATGGCTGGCATTGAAGGATCAAGGCTTTGTCCATGGGCGTTATGCGGAAAAGCTGGAAGTCAAGGCTGCCCCGGCTGCCGAAAAGAAACTTGAGGTCCAAGTACTGGCGAAAGCGAATACAATTGCGGAACCGCCGCTTAACGATACGTTGGAGATTAAGCCTGCCAAAGCAATACCATTGCCTTCCGATCCCGGAAAGCCAACATCCGCGGTGGAATCGGATTCGGGGCTGACGGAAGAACATATTGCGAAGCTGTTCGAAAAAACGGCGCTTGCGAATCACGGTTTGGAGAAGGCCGTTCTCGAAGTGGAAGAGGAATACGGGATTAACGCTTACTTCACCATTGCCGTCATGAAGCTCGAAAGCGGAAATGGCAAGAGTACGCTGGCTAAGAAGAAAAACAATTTGTTTGGCCTAAACGCAATCGACAGCGATAAATACAACAGAGCATTCGCCTTCGAAACGAAGAGCGACAGCGTCCGAAAGTTCGGCCAGCTGCTGGCAAAAAATTACGTTGGTAAAGGCTACACGACGATTGACAAGGTAGCGAGAAAATATTGCCCGACCAATCCCAAATGGGCGAGTCTGGTTATGAATATTATGAAACGCGATTATAAGAAGCTTTAACATAACGACTTAACGGGAAACAGGAACCTTTTAGCCCAGGCGTCAATAAGTTATATAGTCAAATGACTATATGACGGAGGTATCAAGATGGATAATCGAGGTTTTGTTCCTTTTGGCGGCGGCGGCTTTGGCGGCGGATTCCGTCCACCGTTCCGGCCTTTCCCGCATCCTTTCTTCCCAGGTCGTTTTCTGTTCCCGTTCTTCTTTTTCTCGCCGTTCTTTTTCCCTTTTATCCGGGAGGACGACCGCAACTACTACTATGCTCATCACCAAGCGCAGGCGGGAGATACGATGGAGCAGATCGCCCACGCGTACAACATCCCAAGCACGCTGCTAGAGGAAGCCAACTTGCATATCGCGAATCCAAAATCCCTCAAACATGGGGAAACGGTTGTCATTCCGCGAATCTCCAATATGTACTGTCATAAAACGTACATGGATCTACCGGCAACGCAATCGCTTGGACAACAATCTAATATCCAGCCTAACGTGCAGCCAAACATGGCAAATCCTAACATGGTGAGCCCTGGCATGACAAGTCCGAATATGGCAAATCCACATATGCACGGGACATCCGTAAATGGCCCGTTCTAAGCCAGGCAACAATAACGTCCGCTCCTTCTAGATGAAGAAGGAAGCGGACGTTATTGTTTTCAAGAAATGTTTAATTCTTTCATCTCCCACGGGCTGATCGGACTCATGCGCACGAATCGGGAGTGGAATTGCACCAGCCGTTTGCCACGGGATGCGTGCAAGGTCTCAGCCTCCAGCTGTACCTCGGACAGCCAGGCTTCCTCCCGAGGTAATTCACGGCCGTCCTTCCGGCGGATAGAACGCCAATCCTGCTGCTGCGAAAGCAGCGCCTCCGACTGCTCTTTGGGCAGGCCTTCCGTAAGAATTCGGATCATCTCGGGCTCTTCATGGTGCAAGGCTTCAAGCAAGCCTTGGCCAAGGAGAAACGGGGACGAGTCTGCAAAATAATTCCGAAGCTTACCTGCAGCCTTGTAAACCATTAGCTGATGAGGCAAATCCGGGTTTTCGGATTTATGGGTAGAGCTGTTCAGGAAATGCACGCAAAAATGCCCCGAAAAGCCATTCTCCGGTATTCCGTCTCCGCCGTGCGGCATTCCGTTCATGGAAGCCGCGATTTGCCGGCCGTCCTTCTCCGCGATTATCGCCTTTCTGTCCCACGTCCAGCCCTTGTTGTAAATTTGCTTCATAATTTCGGTATCCGCCTTGGTTACAGGTTGAACATCCGCATGATCATGCCCGGCTCTGCGCTGCACGCGAAACGATAACCCGGTCTCCATATCCTTTATGACAAAATAGGCTTTTCTGGAGAAGAGCTTCTCCGCGTCCTGCCAATCCAGCAATTGTCCGTAATGACGCGCGCGCAAGGCTTCGGCGGACTGCTGCAGCTTTGCGACGGCTTTTTCCGGTAGAGCAAGCATTTTTGACTGCGTCTCATCCCATACTCGACCGCTGACATCCACGCGAAATGAAGGTACGGAGAAGCCTTCCCGGGAAATATACAGATCCGAGAAACGCGGGATTTCATTGGATGCTTGCCAATTCGGAGAATAAACGGCGCTTACGATATCCGGATCTTTTATCCTCTCATGGTCCTCGAAGGCAGCGTCAGGACTTGATTTGACGGTTAATCGCAGAACGGATTGACCGTCGGCTGCTTCTTTCATCACAGCAGACCTTGCATGGAGACGATCTTCCGGAATCCAAGCAAGGGCGAATACAAGCACGATCGTTATGCACGTCCTAACACGCTTAAATCGCTTAAAAAGCATATTTTCCTCCCGTTTCTAAATAATTGAAGCTTCTGCGAACCATACTATCCCTTGTCCATTATTATTCTCGGCTTAAATAGCGCTTATGTGACGATAGGAGAAGTGAAGAATGGGATTTAACGGAATTTGGATAGCCGGACTTGCTATCTTGCTGCAGCAGCAACCTGTACAACCCGTACAGCCCGAGCTGCCTTATATCGTGCCAGAACATCTAACCATCGAATTCCGCGGACAACCGCTAGCCCAGATTAAGCGGGAGGAATACGGTCTTCCGGGAACATCCTTTCTGGATACCGGGAAGTTCGATAGCCTGTTGTCCAAGCTGGATAAAAGAATCAGCATGCCGCCGGTAAACGCTTATATCGGCGATAGGGGGACGATCGTACCTGAACAATCGGGTTATCAGCTGGACCGCGATCAATTTGCCACGCAATTTTACGGCTATTTCTTTAACAACAAGCCATCGACCATTGAGCTACCCATAACCCACATGCACGCGAGGGTAGACAGCGAGCTGCTTGCCAGCATTAAAGAAAAAGCGATTGGCCACTATGTCACCTATTACAACAGCAGCAATAAGAACCGTTCCCATAACATTTCCTTGGCTGCAAAAGCGATATCGAACACGGTTGTTTTTCCCGGCGAGACGTTCTCGTTTAACCGTACCGTAGGGCCAAGAACCCCCGAGAAAGGGTATATGAGTGCGCCGATAATCGTCCGCGGCGAACTGTCAGAGGGAGTGGGAGGAGGCATTTGCCAGGTGTCTTCCACATTATTCAATGCCATTGACAGCGCGGGGCTCACAATCATCCAGCGGTATTCGCATAGCCGGCATGTGCCATACGTGATGCCTGGGCGGGATGCTACCGTCAGCTGGGACGGGCCGGATTTCGTATTCAAGAACCAATACAATCAGCCGGTACTGATTCGGGCCTTTGCCGGCGGGGGACGTGTCTTTGTGTCCGTCTATTCCTCCGAGCTTATTGAATACAAGCACAGGGATATCCCGAGCATGTCGAAGAAGCTGCCCGAGGAAGTTGCGTTCAAATCCCAGCATCATGATAGTAATGAAGGGACGGGATTGCTGCCGTGATCAAAAAATTAACCGCATTAATCCTTTCCGCTGTTGTCAGCTCGTCTCTGCTTTCTGCGACCAGCGCAGCGGCAGAAGGGGAACGGGCAGCGCTGCAGGCTGCTTTTATCCGGACCAATAACTTATGGCTGGCCATTGATGAGGTTCAGAAGCCTCTGACGAAGGAAGAATATATCCGGAGCCCCCAATGGTCGATGGACGGAAAATGGATGACCTTCCTCCGGAATGAGAACAGGCCGGAAGTGTGGACCTACGAAGCCGCAACCGGCGGGATGCGCAAGCTGGGAGAAGGCACCAATGCCAAATGGGCCCCAAACGGCAATCGAGTGGCCATCTTGTCGGGAAGAACGCTCAGCGTGATGTCGGCTGACCGGCCAAGCGACCATTCGCAGGACCATATCATGGACAATGCAGGGGAGTTCTCGTGGTTGCCGGACGGCAGCGGACTGCTTGCGTCTACAGCGGCTGAGCTGCTGCCGGAAGGCGGCTGGGCACCGATTGAGCTGTATGTATTAAAGCCTAACGGTTCGGCCGGTGCCTGGACGAAGCAGCTGTTTTACCGGCTGCCCGCGCAATCGGATGATTTTTTCGCCATTCAGACAAGCCCGTTCAAATGGTCGCCGGACGGAAGATGGATCGCGTTTATCGCGAAGCCAACCGCTTCCTTGTCTTCCGATGCCAACACCTTGATCCTATTGTCTTCTGACGGCCAGAGCTTTGTGAACGCCGGACAGATGCTTGGCTATTCCGATTGGTTTCAATGGGCGCCGTCAAGCGGCCAGCTAGCCTTCATCGAAGGCACGGGAAGGGAAGCGACATCAAACAAAAAGCTGACGATCCTGGAGGATGTCCCTGCGTTGAAGAAGCGGGTGCTGACGCCTCAAGGCTATGCCGATAACGATTTTACATGGGATCGCGACGAAGCGATTATTGTGTCCCGAAGGAAAGATGCGGCCTGGTCGGGCGATGAAGAGGACAGATCGTTGCCATTGCTGGCGAAGGTCAATCTTCGTTCAGGCCAGAGCAAAAATCTGACGCGAGGCATCGACGGCTATGGCGATTATGCCCCAACCATCATGACCAACGGGATGATTGCATTTGTGCAATCCGGCCAAGGCTCCGCGGAAGTCAAGCTCATCAAACCGGGCGCAAGACGGTCTTTATCCTGGCTCACAAAGCTGACGGTTGCCGAAGATTATTACGGCAGGGCGAATTGGAGCGACATGATCGGTTATTTGAACAAGCGAACGAAGGAGCTCCCATGACGGAGCTCCTCCTTTCATTTGCCTTAATGGGTAACGGAACATCTAGCCTGTCGAAGGGCTGTTCGGAACATGGCCTTTTTGGTTGCGGTTCCGGTCCGTTGACCCCGCCACATTATTTTCAGCTTCCAGCGAGTTGAACTGCAGTGCATGCATTTTACCTTGGAAAGAGCGTCGTTTATTATGCGACATGTTTGTTATTCCTCCCTGCGATAGAATGGCGCCTACAACCTGTGGCGACATTAGATTGCCCGCTGGCCGATTCAAATATCGCGTGAAAAATCTTCTCTTTACACCATCACATGGATAGCCTACTATTGAACCTGTCAGTATTAGGTAAACGTCTTCATAACGAAGGGAAAGATTGGCGTTCTGCAACGAAGGCGAAAGAAGGAGAGGTAGCAAATGGAGAACAGCAATAAATTCGCTTGGACCTGGAAAATCAAAGAGGAAATGCTTGAGGAATACGTAGCCATGCATCTGGCCCCTTGGCCTGAGATCATGGAAGAGCATTCGCGAGCGGGCATCCGGAATTATTCGATCTTTCAAAATGGCAATCAGTTTTTCTACTGCTTCGAATGCGACGATGTCGAGAAGGCGTTCGGCATAATCGCCGAGAGCGAAGCGTGCAACCGTTGGAACGCCATCACCTCTCAAATGGTGGAGGGATCGTTCGACTTCCGCGAAGCCGAGCCGATTCGTCCGTTAAGAGAAGTCTTTTACCTGAAATAACCGGTAATCATGAGTCGAATTTTCTAGGGCTGCTTGACGCGATTTAGCGTTAAGCGGCCTTTTTTCGTTACCTGGAAGAGAGCGGCTTTGCAGAAAGTCGAAAATCGTCGTATTATATAGATTAGGTGTCATTTTTATCGAGTTTTGAGAGGAGCATTTATACCATGAGCGAGTTGAGTCAATACGGTATTCAATTAACAGCACAAATCATACATGCTAAGCAGTTTGAGAAAAAAATGAGAGGCTACAGCCAAGAGCAGGTGGATGAGTTCCTCGACGAGATCATCAAGGACTACAGCCGCATGCAGGAGCTGATCGTGAAATTTGAAGCTGACCTGGCGAACATACATAAGGAACTAATGAAGGACAAGGAAGCCTTCGATTATTTCATGATCAAACGCCGTCTGGAAGACCTGGAGCAGCGCGTATTCGGGGAAAAGAGAGAAACGCTTCGCCCGCGCGTATTCTAATCGCAGATACAAAAGCCGCTTGGCTCTATGTCCGATAGAGCTGAAGCGGCTTTTGTATGTGAACGGGATTTATTTGTTTCCTCTGCGTACCTTTAATTGCTTGCCTTTTACCGTCGTATTCTTCATCAGCTCAAGCACCAGCGATCCTTTTCCGTTCAGAATCTCAACATCGGTCGCATGATCGAGTATGGTAATGATTCCGATATCGTCAGCCGTTACCCCTTCGAGCTTTGCGATGGTTCCGACGAAGTCTACCGTCCTGAATTTCTTTTTCTTCCCGCCATTGAAGTTAAGCTTCATAATTTGCTTGTTCAGCTGCTCGCGGCGGTCTTTTTTCAATTCAACCCCGACATTGATTTTGCGTTGGAAATCGTCAAGTCCTTGGCCAACGTCTACTTCGGAAGGAGCCTGCACCCTTGGGATCGCGAAGCCAATATAGTCTTCAATCTCCGCCAGCCGCTTGCCGTCATTAGGCGCCAGGAACGTAATCGCCTTTCCGTTCTTGCCGGCGCGTCCCGTGCGTCCCGTACGGTGCACGTAACTTTCCTTCTCCAGCGGGATATCGTAGTTAATGACATGGGTGATATTCGTAATATCGATCCCCCTTGCAGCTACATCCGTAGCAATCAAATAGCGGAATTGGCCTCTTCTGAACGCATTCATCACTTCGAAACGTTCTTCCTGCTCCAAACCGCCGTGGATGCGATCGCATGGATAGTCGAGTTCGGCCATCGACCGGAACAGCTTGTCGACATTCTCTTGGGTCCGGCAGAAAATAATGCAGCTGTCCGGATTCTCCACGACAAGTACGTCCCGAAGCAAGGCCAGCTTATCCGCTTCCTTTATTTCAATAAGGGAATGCTCGATGGTTGCCGTTGTTAGTCCGCTCGCCTGAATCTCGATTTTCGCGGGATTGTCCATATACCGCCGTGACAGCTTGGCGACATCCTCGGGGAAGGTGGCGGAAAACAGCATCGTTACCCGGTTACTTGGCAATGCCTGAATAATCGATTGGACTTGTTCGATAAAGCCCATATTCAGCATCTCGTCGGCTTCATCAATGACCAAGTAAGCCAGTCTGTCCAGCGCGAGCGTGCCTCGCTCGATATGGTCAAGCACCCGTCCCGGCGTCCCTACTACCATGTGCGTCCGTTGCTTTAGTTCAGCCCGTTGAATATGGAAAGGGGATTTCCCGTAAAGCGCCGTCGCTTTGATTCGTTTAAACCGTCCGATATTGGCGATGTCTTCCGTGACCTGAACCGCAAGCTCGCGGGTTGGCGTCAGGATTAAAGCTTGCGGCTTATTCTCGTTCCATTCCACAAGCTCGCAGAGCGGAATGCCGTAAGCCGCCGTTTTGCCGCTGCCGGTTTGCGATTTGACGACCAGATCCTTTTTCTCAAGCGCGACGGGTATGACTTTCGCCTGCACCTCCGTTGGGGTGTCAAAGCCTAGGCTGCTCAATGCAGTCGTAATTTCCTTGCTTAATCCTTTAAATACCGTCATCTCAAACCTCTTCTGCTTCATATTCTCTTGTTCATTATACCCGGAATCGTACTTGATAGTGTTATAATCGGTAGAAGAATGAAAGGATGATAGCGATGAGCGTAATTAGATTAGAGAATGTGACCAAGAAATATGAAGGCGCTATGATCTTTCGCGATATTTATTTTCGCCTGAGTCAAGGGGAGCGCGTTGGCTTGATTGGCCGTAACGGTGCGGGTAAATCGACGGTATTCAGGCTTATTATGGGCAAGGAGGAGCCAACGTCCGGCAAGGTCGAGATCGATCCACAAGTGAAGATCGGCTACTTCTCGCAGTTCTCCGAACTAAGCGGCAGCTTATCCGTTCAACAGGAGCTGGAGATGTGTTTTGAGCAAGTTGCCCTCATCGAAAGAGAGCTTCAAGAGGTTGCGGAGAAGCTGGGATCGGTAACGGATGACGGCGAGATGGACAAGCTGCTCTCGAGACAGGCGGAATTGTTCGAGCAAATGGAGCATTTGGACGGCTGGAATGTGTCCGTCGAGATTAACACCGTGCTTACGAAGCTGGGGTTCAACGATAATTCGCGTCATCAGCCGGTCGACGAGTTGTCCGGAGGCTGGAGAAACCGCGCGGCACTAGCGAAAATGCTCATACAAACACCGGATGTTGTCCTGCTCGACGAGCCTACGAACTATTTGGATATGGAAGGCATCGCTTGGCTGGAGCAGTGGCTGTTCCGGTTCAAGGGAGCGATGATTCTGGTATCCCATGACAGGGAATTCATCGATAAAGTCGTTACGAAAACGATTGAGATCGAGAATTATCATTTTCAGGAATACGACGGCAATTATACCGATTACGTCCGCAAGAAGAAAATGCGCAAGAAGGAGCTGGACCGCCAGTTCGAGTGGGAAGAAGAGCTTCTCCTGATGGAAGCTGAAGCCATAGATAGCCGAAGCAGCAAAAAGACCTCGAAAGACCGTCTTTCTCGTAAACTAGCGGATAACAAGAAACGGATTGAGCCTCATCCCGTTAATGTGCTGATCACCGATATTTACGAGAAGCTGCGTTTTCCGGACAAATTATGCGAAGTGAAGCAAATCAGCCAAACTTATGACGGCAGACAGATTTTCGAGAATATCAGCTTTGACATTCAAAAGGAAGACCGCCTTGTGATCGTTGGCCCTAACGGGAGCGGGAAATCCACTCTCATTAAAGTGTTGACGGGGCAGGAGAAGCAGGAGTCCGGAGAAGTCGTCTGGGAGAGAGGGGTAAGCTATGCTTATTTCAACCGGATGTGGGAGGAGCTTGATCCGAAGGATACGGTCAGCCACGCGGTGAATACGTATGGGCTTGGCCTGGATGCGCCGCGGAAAAAGGTCAATAAGTTCCTGTCCATGCTGCAATTCTCGGAGAATGATCTGAGCAAATTTATCGGCAACCTGTCGGGCGGGCAGAAGGCCCGCGTTGCGCTTGCCAAATGCCTGCTATCCGGGGCTGCCGTTATCATATTGGACGAACCAACGAATCACCTTGATCTGACGAGCATTCAGGTGATGGAGCAGGCGTTAATTCATTTCCCGGGAGCGGTTATCACCGTCAGTCATGATCGATTCTTTATCGATAAAATCGGAACCAAGATGCTGACCTTCGATCCGGAGACCGGAGTAAGCGAGCAGAGCTTGTAGAGAAACGCAAAGGCAGGACAAAGCGCGGATGTGCTTATGTCCTGCCTTTTTTATTACGGGAAAAGTTCAAAGCTTTAAACAAACCGCAAAATATATTTTGTTTATACACGAAAAAGGCATAGACATACGAACATTCGTGCTCTTAGAATAGGAATATATTTCTATTTCCATGATTCTCCAATTTAGGGAGGGGTCAATTCAAATGCAGGACTTGATTCACATTCATGAAGGCTGGACCAGCGCCAGTCCGGAGGAAGTCGGCTTCGATAGAGAGCATCTCCGCCGTCTCGACAAGCATTATGCTTCCATTATCGGAAACGGCACGATTCAGGCCGCAAGCTATATCATCGCAAGAAAAGGAAAGGTATTCGCGCATCGCTCGCTTGGCAAGCTCCGCCATGAAGAAAGCAGCGCGGATCTCCGACCTGATTCCATTCGGAAGATTTACTCGATCACGAAAGTGTTCACGGCGGTTGCCATTCATCAGCTGGTTGACCGCGGGAGAATCTTCCTGACGGAATCCGTCAGCCGGATCCTTCCCGAATTCGATAACGATAAGCACCGCGGCATTACGATTTTCCAGCTGCTTACCCATACCTCCGGCCTTCAGGGAGATCCCGGCTTTTATCAGGAGCCTTACGGTCTTCCGTGGTACGAGTGGATGGCGCACGAAGCGAAGAAGGCTTATCCGCATGTCAATTGGCTGCAGGTTGTGTTATCCGGTCCAATGCAGCGCATGCCGGGCAAGGAATGGATCTATTGCTCAAGCGGGTATGCCGTATTGGGCGAGATTATCGCCAAGGTATCCGGCAAGTCCTACGAGGCGTACATACACGATGAGATTCTGGTTCCCCTGGGCTTAACTAAAACCTTCTTCAAGGTGCCGGAAGAACAACGGGGCTTGGTCTGCTGCACGAATGATTGGGAGAAGAGAGAAATATACGAGCCGCGCGAGCGGACGGCGGACATGCCGAACGTGGCGGGCAACGGTCTTTATTCGACGCTGGAGGACTTGTGGAAATTCGGGCAGATGATGCTGGACGGCGGAGCCGGTAACGGCAATCGCGTGTTGTCCAAAAGGTCCGTCGAGCTGCAAACGGCCAATCATCTGCATGGCTTAACGAACAGGGGCTGGGGCAATCTTCATACGGATTTCAAATACGGGTTAGGCTGGTCGGTGGATCATTTCGATCTGGCCAGCAAAGGAACCTTCTCGCATGAAGGCTACGGTCACTGCGGCTTATACGTGGATCCAGTCGAGGAACTGGTATTCGCATTTTTGGTTCCAAGCCATAAAGGCTTTACGAATGAATCGGTCGTTACCCCGCGGGCTATCGTCTGGTCGGGATTGGAATAATAATTAGCCTTTAACGGAGGGATGCCCATGTCAACATCGGATGTATACACGGCAATACAACCGCAGGAGACCGGATTCGATCCGGATGCGCGGCTTCGGCTGGAGGAGCATTTCAAGTCGCTTATCGAACAGAACCGGATTCAAAGCGCGGCTTATCTTCTCTCTTCCAATGGCAAGATATTTGCAAAAGGGGCTTTCGGACAGCTCAAATATACGGATCCCGATTCGGTCTACAAGGACGATACGATCCGCAGGATCGCGTCGGTAACCAAGCTGTTTACGGCAACGGCGATCTTCCAGCTGGTCGAGCAGGGCAAGCTGTTTCTCCGGCAGTCGGTATCGGAGTGGATCGGAGAATTCAAAAATGCCACGTACGAGAAAATTCAAATCTGGCACCTCTTGACCCATACTTCAGGCCTGCAGGCGGATCCCGGCTACTTCCAGGAGCCTTATCCGAGAGGCTGGTGGGATATGCTCTTCGCCTTCGAGCCGGAGACGGAAGGGCCGGATGCCGTCACGGATCCGGAGGAGCTGGAGAAGCTGCGCCGCAGCCAGTGGATTCGATCGCTCTTGTCCGGCCAGCCGTTATCGGCGCCCGGCGCGGAGTGGAGTTATTCGTCAGCCGGATTCAATGTCCTGGGCGAGATTGTATCCCGCGCAAGCGGAATTCCGTTCGAGCAGTACGTGATGGAGAAGATCGTAAAGCCGCTTGGCATGAACCGTACGTTCTTCGAAATTCCGGAGGAGCTGCTGGGCGAGGTATGCTGGATTAACGTGCAGGAGGAGAACCGCGATACGAAGAAGCATGACCGCAAGTACAGTCCCCAAAGAGCCGGAGGCGGCTTGAACTCCACCTTGGATGACTTGTATCGCTTTGGTCAGATGCTGCTTAACAACGGAACGCTTGACGGCGTCAAAATCTTGTCCCGCAAGTCGGTCGAGAAGATGAGCACGAATGTGCTGAACAGCGGGATTGAAGGCTTTTGCTGGGGAGGGCGAATCAAAAGCTTTACTTACGGACTTGGAGCCAATCTGACGGGGCATGACGACTGGCTGCCTGTCGGTTCATACGGTCACGAAGGGGCAGGACGCTGCAAGCTGCTGGTTGATCCTCAGCATCAATCGGTCGTTGTGTTCTTTGTGCCTTCCAATCTGGACTGGTGTCCGGAGTCGATTAACGGTACGCAAAATATTATCGGCTCCGGCTGGCTGTGAAGCGGTTGACCGCCGTCATTTCCGCAATCGGCTTAGCGACCTACAAGGAGTGGGCTGCGTTCCGGTCGCATATGGCGGCTTCGCTGCTCGTTGGTCCTGTCATGTTCCTGGTTCAGGTGTTTATCTGGAAGGCCGTATACCAAGGGCATGAAACGTTAAACGGACTGACCTATCAACAAATGCTTACCTATTATGGCGTCGCCAGCCTTATCCATTACATCTCGTTTGACTTCGCCGACTGGAACCTGCAGATGCTGGTGCGCAGCGGGAAGTTTGTCACCTTTGCCCTAAGGCCGCTGCCGCATTGGCTCTTCGCGCTTGCCCAGAAGATCGGCCACCGCTCGCTCGCGCTATGGGTTGAAGTGCTGCCTGTTCTTCTTTTGTTTATCTTTGTCTTTGGCGTAAATCTGCAGCCCGCGGCTCCGGGCTGGGCGATCTTGTCGATTGCGTTCAGCTTCCTGATGAACTTTATGATCAATTATTGCGTTGGACTAACCGCCTTCTGGCTGATCCGGGCAGAAGGAATCCGGCGGGTGTTCCTGCTGCTGAAGGATATTTGCGCGGGGGTATTTATCCCGCTGTCCTTCTTCCCGGATGCGCTGCAGAAAATATTGTTTTTCCTGCCTTTTCAGTTCATCACTTATTTGCCGACCAGAGTATATGGAGGAGACTATGAGCTTGCCGGCTTCCATCTGTCGCTGCCTCAGGCGGTAGGCCTGCAAGCCGTTGCCGTTGCGGTCGCCGCTTTAACCATGACCTTTCTGTACAACGCTGCCATGCGGAGATTTACGGGGGTGGGCGTATGAGAGAGACGTTGCTCGGCGCGGTCCTTCGAACCAAATTTGCGGAGCAGATGGCGTATCGCAGCCATTTCTTCATCAGTGTACTAATGCTCGTTATCGGAGATCTGATCGTTCCGCTCGTTACGTTGCTTGTGTACAAGTCGGGCGCTTCGTTTCCCGGGTGGACCATGCATGAGGCGCTGCTAATTCAAGCGGTGTTCGCGTTGTCCAAGGGAATTGCCTTTCCGTTCTTCTTCGGGATGGTAGGGACTACGCTGGGCCATGTCCGCGAAGGAACGTTTGACCTGCTGCTGCTCCGGCCAAGACCCGTTATGCTGATGGCGATGATTACGGGCTTTGACCCGGATGATTTCGGAAGATTGTTCAGCGGCACGGTGTTGTTCGTTTACGCCTTAAACGGGATGGAAACGCCCGGCGGGGGGGCGTGGCTGCAGTTCGTGCTTCTATTCCTGGCGTCGGTAACCATGTTATGCGCGGTATCGCTGTTCTTGTCCGGCATGCTGTTCCGCTGGGTCGGCAGCAGCAGGGTCTTTGATATATTTGACGCCTTTGCAAGCTTCGGCATGTATCCGGGAACCATCTTCTCGAAATCGCTGCAAAATATATTCACTTATGTTCTTCCCGTAGGCCTGATTGCCTTTGTTCCCGCCGAAGCGCTGCTTGGCCGGACCGGCTGGGGAGGGTTATGGGCGCTGCTGCCGGCTGCAGGTTTCCTGGCGCTCGGGATGCTGTATTGGAACCGGATGCTGAGAGGTTACACAAGTGCCGGCGGCTAGCCGTAAGCAGAGGATACGAAGGGGAGACGAGTTCGCATGATTGAAGTCAGAAATCTGACGAAAACCTATACGACCCATGAACGAGGCCATACGCTTCGCGAAGTGACGCGTAATTTGATCAGACGGCCGATGAAGGAGATCAAGGCCGTTCATGATTTATCTTTTACCGTTCCGCAAGGAGAAATGCTGGCTTTCCTTGGCCCTAATGGAGCGGGGAAGTCAACGACGCTCAAGATTCTGACGGGTGTCCTGCACCCGACATCGGGTGAGGTAAAAGCGCTGGGGCTTGTTCCGTGGAAGCAGAGAAGACAGTATGTCGGCCGCATTGGCGCCGTCTTCGGACAGAAGTCGCAGCTGCTATGGGATATTCCTCCCATCGATGCCTTCTATATGAACAAAGCGATATACGGCGTTCCGGAGCGGCAGTATCAGTCCACGTTAAATGAGCTCACCGAGCTGCTTGGCGTTGGCGATATCATAAGAAAGCCAACCCGCCAGCTGTCATTAGGCGAGCGTATGAAATGCGAATTTATAATGGCGATGCTGCACCGGCCGGATATCGTGTTTCTCGATGAACCCACGATTGGGCTGGATATGATTGCGAAGGAGAATATCCGCCATTTTATCCGGAGCATGAACGGACAAGGTGTTACCTTTCTATTAACCACGCATGACCTGGAGGATGTCGAGCTGCTCGCGGAGCGGGTGATCGTGATCAACCATGGCGAGATTGTGGTGGATGATTCGCTTGGCGATTTAAGAAGCAGGCTTGGCGACAAGAAGTCTGTCCGTCTGACGACGGAATCCGTCGTGCCGGATATTCGCATCCAGGGGATGACGGTTACGGAGCGGAAAGGTCCGCTGGAGCTAGCGCTGGAGATTGATACGAGCGTGCTGCCTCTGAAACGTTTCATCCGGGAATTTAACGAGGTCTATGGCATTGTGGACATGGCGATTGACGCTATACCGATTGAATCCATTATGAAGGAGCTGTATTTGGCTGAAGCCGCCGTCGAGTCGGCTGCGACTAAGCCATAAGCGGGAAAGGACTGCCGTTGCCGGCAGTCCTTTTTTTCACTTTTATTTGCAAGTATTGTTGCTGCTGTTCTTCTTCGGAACCGATCCGGAATTGTCGGCAAGCTTATCGCCGAATTGGTCAAGGCGCGAAGGGCTTGCAGCCGGTCCGTCATTGTCGGGCTTATTGTTGCGTCCTGTCATATTTTTCACCTCCAACCCTTCTAGATTGAGCGGGCTTTGACTAAATCATGCATTGTATAATGAAGGAAATAAAAAGCTAAGAAAAATAGAAAAATGCCGTTGACTTTGACGTTACGTCAAGGTGTAGAGTAGGGTTGTCGGGAGGTGAGCAATATGGAATATACCGTACAGAAGCTGGGACAGCTCGCGGGCGTAAGCACAAGAACCTTGCGGTATTACGATGAACTTGGACTGTTAAAGCCGGCAAGAGTCAGTTCGTCCGGGTACCGGATTTACGGGCAGGCGGAGGTGGATCTGCTGCAGCAGATATTATTCTTCCGCGAGCTTGGTCTAGGTCTTGAGCAAATCAGGCAGATCATTCATGATCCGGCTTTCGATAAGTCGACTGCGCTGAAGGAGCACCGCGAGCAGCTTCTCGACAGAAGGCGGCAGCTGGATGTCCTGATCCGGATTGTCGAGCAATCCATTGAGCATGCGGAAGGGAGAATGACTATGTCTGACCAACAAAAATTCGAAGGCTTCAAGCAGAAGCTGATTGATGAGAACGAGAGGAAATACGGCAAGGAAATCCGTGAGAAATACGGCGAGGATGCCGTAAACGCGTCCAATGCGAAGCTGAGCAACATGACGCAGGAGCAGTATGATGAAGTAACACGGCTAGGTGAAGAGATCAAAACCGCCTTGGCGGAAGCCATTAAAACCGGTAATCCCGCGGGAGAGCTGGCGCAGAAAACGGCGGAGCTTCACAAGCGTTGGCTGATGTATTATTGGAAGGAGTACTCGAAGGAAGCTCATGCCGGATTATCCCAAATGTATGTGGATGATGAACGGTTCACCGCCTACTACGATACCGATCAGCCGGGAGCGGCTGCTTTCTTGAGGGACGCCATTCATATCTACACGGGCGTGAAGAAGGCGTAGTCCCAGTAAACTGAATGTAAGAGGGGTTGTCCCAGTGTCATATTCATGACTCACGGGACAGCTCCTTTTTTATTGCGCGCGGCATGTTAGCGTTAGGCTCCTTCATATATTGATAGTGGTTCGGAATCCGTCGAATAGGTTGTCCTTTTGCGGAAAGGGGGAGGGGGAGATGCGGTTTCAGCTGGACGAGGAATATGAGCTGACGCGTGCGGCTGTAAGGGATTTTGCGGAAAGCGAGCTCGCCCGGGGGGCGGTTGAGCGAGATGAGCTTGAACGGTTTGACCGCCGCTTGTTCGACGATATGGCGGAAATGGGCTTAACGGGGATTCCGATTGCGGAGGAGTGGGGCGGAGCGGGAAGCGACATACTCGCTTATTCGATTGTCTTGGAAGAGCTTGCACGGGTATGTGCTTCCACCTCGGCTGTGCTTGGGGCGCATACAACAGCGGCGTGGGTGCTTGCCAAGCATGGAAGCGAGCATTTGCGGGAGACAAATTTAATGCCGTTAACTACCGGAAAAAGACTCGGAACTATTGCTTATTCGCATCCGACTCTAAGGGGGAAAAGGACGGCTGCAGACACCTATAATCTTGTCGGATCTATTCCGTCCGTCGAGTTGGCTGGCATTGCGGATGATTATATAGGGCTCATCAGGCACCGGTCCGGAGAACTTTCGCTCAGCATTCTTTCGGGTGACAGTCCCGGCTTAACCTGCGAGCCTCGGAAAAGCAAGCTTGGTTTGCGGGGAATGCCAAGCGCGGAGCTTCGTTTTCAATCGGTTGACTGTTATTTATTTAATGTGGTTAAGGGAAACAAGGAACCAAGCGCTGAAGATGTATTTAACGGCATTAACGTTATGCGTGATCTTAGCGCGGCTGCTCAAGCTACGGGAATTGCCCAGGGGGCATTGGATGCCGCTTTAGCCTACGCGAAGGAACGAACGCAATTCGGTAAACCGATCGGACGCCAGCAAGGCATTGCGTTTAAACTGGCGGATATGGCGGCGAATGTGGAGGCATCAAGGTGGCTTGTCTATGATGCGGCCTGGTCCGTTGACAGAGGCCTGCCAGGCAGCTCGAAGGCAGCCATGGCTAAGCTTTACGGGATCAGACACGCGGTTGCGACGGCCACCGAGGCGGTACAGATTTTTGGGGGATACGGCTATATGCGCGAATACCTCGTAGAACGTTATCTGCGGGATGCCAAAGGTCTGGAAGCTGCCTCGGCGCAGTCGTACCCGGCTATTTTAAGCTTGGAGTCGGAATAGGAGGATCGGACGGCATGTTTAATCGTCAGTCAGTCATCGTAGCAGGAGCAAGAACGGCATTTGGCAAGTTTGGCGGCCAGTTCAAATCCGTACCAGCCGTTCAGCTTGGGGCTGCCGCGATTACGGGCGCCATGCAAAGATCCGGTATTTCGCCCGGTCAAGTAGATGGCGTCATTATGGGGATGGTGCTTCAGGCGGGAGCCGGTCAGATTCCGTCCAGGCAAGCGGCGAGGCTGGCGGGTCTAAGCTGGGAAGTACCGTCGGAAACGATAAACAAGGTATGCGCATCGGGCATGCGGGCCATAACGATGGCCGATCAAATGGTGCGTTCCGGTGATGCCCGGATCGTTGTGGCAGGCGGAATGGAAAGTATGAGTCGCACCCCGTATGCCGTTCCAACGGCGAGATGGGGCGCTAGAATGGGCAATACGGCACTCGTTGATCTGATGAATCATGACGGCTTGTTTTGCGCGTTCCATCAGGTGCCGATGGGCTCGCTGGGCAACCGGGTGGCAGACGAGTTTAATGTCGGACGTCAAGAGCAGGACGATTGGGCGCTTCGCAGCCACTTGCGCGCGGTAGCCGCTCGGCAGAGCGGCCGCTTTGCCGAGGAAATCGTTCCCGTTATCCTCGATGATGGGACGGAGCATGCTGCCGACGAGTGTCCCCGTCCGGATACGGATGCGGCAAAGCTGGCCCGATTAAAGCCCGCCTTCGACCGGACCGGGACGATTACGGCCGGCAATGCTCCCGGTGTGAATGACGGGGCTGCCGCGGTAACGGTCATGTCTTCGGAGGAAGCCGTTCGTCTTGGCGTTAAGCCGCTTGCGACCGTAATCGGGCATGCTTCGGCAGGCGCGGAAGCGGCGTATCTGGCAACCGTCCCGGCGCTTGCGATCCGCAAGCTTCTGAAGCAGACGGGGGTTCCGCTGGAGAAGATCGATCTTATTGAAGTGAACGAAGCCTTCGCTTCGGTGGTGCTGATCAGCGGTCAAATGCTTGGCTGGGATCCCGAAAAGGTAAACGTTAACGGCGGGGCGATCGCGCTTGGACATCCGATTGGCGCAAGCGGCGCCCGCATTGTCCTGACGCTGATTCACGAGCTGAAGCGGCGGGGAGGCGGATTAGGGATCGCCGCGATTTGCAGCGGCGGAGCGCAAGGCGACGCGATGTTGCTTCAGGTTGATGCTTGAACGAAAGCTTGAACGAGAACGGGGTGAAGGCGATGGAGCAGGTACGGCAAATCCGTCAGGTGACCGTTCTGGGAGCCGGGCAAATGGGAAGCGGCATCGCCCAGACTTTGGCGCAATACGGCTATGAGACCGCGCTTTACGATATTACGGAAGCGGCGGTTGAGCGGGGAATGTACGCGATCGGAAGCTCCCTGGAACGGTTCGTCAAGAAAGGACGGCTGACAAAGGAGCAGCAGGAAGCCGCCATGCGGTTGCTGACGCCGGTTGTTACGCTGGAAGCCTGCCGGCAATCCGACTTTGTGATTGAAGCCATCCCTGAACAGCTGGAGCTCAAACGGAAGCTGTTCAAGGAATTGGACCGTCTATGCCCGCCGCATGCCATTCTTGCGACAAATACCTCTTCGCTGTCGGTTACGGCTATCGCTGGCGTGACGAAACGCCCCTCGCAGGTGATTGGCATGCATTTTATGAATCCGGTTCCGGTAATGGCGCTTGTGGAAGTGATTCGGGGGCTTGCCACCTCTGCCGAAACGCTGGCAGCGACGGTTGCCCTTGCCGAATCGCTTGGGAAGACGGCGGTACGGGTTGATGATTATCCGGGCTTTATCTCGAACCGGATTCTCATGCCGATGATTAACGAGGCGGTGTATGCCGTATATGAAGGCGTGGCAACGCCTGAAGCGGTGGATCGGATTATGAAGCTGGGCATGAATCATCCGATGGGCCCGCTTGCTCTCGCGGACTTTATCGGGCTGGATACTTGCTTGTACATCATGGAGACGCTGCACGAGGGGTTTGGCGATTCGAAGTATCGGCCGTGCCCGCTGCTGCGCAACTATGTTTCCGCCGGCTGGTTAGGGAAGAAAACCGGGAAGGGCTTTTACAACTACGATTAGAATCGCACCCGAAAGGAGCGATTGTCCATGGAACTCCGGTTTACGAAGGAGCAGCAAGCAATCCGGCAGGCTATTCGGCGGTTTGCCGCTCAGGAAATCGCATTGGCCGTGCCACGTATGGAATCCGAGGAGCGGTTTCCTGCCGAGATCATCCGCAGGATGGCGGAGCGGGAGTGGATGGGAATCCCCGTTCCGAAGCAGTGGGGCGGTGCCGGATCGGATTTTATCTCTTATATTATCGCGATTAACGAAGTGTCGAGAATCAGCGCTGCGGTTGGCGTTATCTTATCCGTGCACACCTCCGTATGCACGCTTCCCATTCTGAATTACGGCACGGAGGAGCAGCGCGGGCAATTCGTGCGAAAGCTGGCTTCCGGCGAGTGGATTGGGGCCTTTGCTTTAACGGAGCCGCATGCGGGCTCGGATGCTGCGGCTATACGGACGTCAGCCGAACGGAAAGGCGACCATTATGAACTAAACGGCTCCAAGCTGTTTATTACCAACGCCGGGGCGGCCGGGGTATACGTCGTATTTGCCGTCACGGACGGGACGAAGCGTGCAGGCGGCATTACCGCATTTATCGTGCCGGGGGATGCGAAGGGGCTTCATATCGGCAAGCCGGAACGGAAAATGGGTCTACATGGCTCCAATACCTGCGAGCTGCATTTCGAACAGCTGCGTATTCCCGCAGAGTACCGGCTGGGACGGGACGGCGAAGGATTCGCGATTGCCAAAGGCTCGCTTGACGGCGGCCGCATCGGCATAGCCGCGCAAGCGCTTGGAATTGCGGAAGCCTCGATACAGCTCCTCCGCGATCGGTTTGGTCCGCCAAAGGGCTCTCCCTATACTTCCCGGGACACCGAGCTGGCGGAGCTTCTGGCAAGAACGGCGGCCGCCAGGCTGCTGGTCTACCGTGCCGCTTCGCTTCGGCAGGAAGGCAGGCCTTGCACGAAGGAAGCGTCAATGGCCAAGATGTTTGCTTCCGATACGGCCGTTGCCGTGTCCGGAGCAGCCGTCCGGCTGTTGGGCGAAGAGGGGTTATCCAAGGAGCATCCCGCCGAACGGCTGTTCAGAGATGCCAAGGTAACGCAAATTTACGAGGGTACCAATGAAATTCACCGCCTTGTGATCAGCGGCAGATTGATGAAATGAAGGTGACTTGTATGCGAAGTAGCCCCGGACTTAAGCTTCGGGAAGCGATTCAGGCGGAGCAGCCTCTTCAGGTGGCGGGGGCGATAAATGCGTATGCCGCCATGATGGCGGAGCAGGTAGGCTTTCGCGCCTTGTATTTATCCGGCGCGGGTGTTGCCAATGCTTCCTTTGGTTTTCCTGACCTGGGAATAACGACGCTTCAGGACGTGCTGGAGGATATTCGCCGGATTACGAACGTAACGGAGCTGCCGTTGCTAGTTGATATCGATACCGGCTTTGGCGGTGCCTTTCAGATCGCCAGAACGATAAAGGAAGTGCAGAGAGCCGGCGTTGCGGCCGTCCATATCGAGGACCAGGCAGCGGAAAAAAGATGCGGTCACCGCCCCAACAAGGCCATGGTGCGGACGGAAGAGATGGTCGACCGGATCAAAGCCGCGGTAGACGCAAAGACCGACGGCAGCTTTGTCGTTATGGCGAGAACGGATGCTCTGGCTTCCGAAGGGCTTGAGGCCGCCATTGAGCGTGCCCAGAGGTATGTGGAAGCGGGAGCCGATATGCTTTTTCCCGAAGCGGTCGGCAGTCTGGACGAATACAAGAGGTTTGCCGAGGCCGTGAAGGTACCTATTCTGGCGAATATAACGGAATTCGGAAAAACGCCGCTGTTCACCGTGGAACAGCTCCGGGATGCGGGAGTCAGCCTGGCGTTGTATCCTTTATCGGCGTTTCGGGCCATGAACGCTGCGGCGCTGCGCGTCTACCGCGCAATCCGCGAAGAGGGTTCGCAGCAGAAGGTAGTTGATCTGATGCAGACGCGGGCGGAGCTGTACGATTTTCTTCACTATTATGACTATGAACATAAGCTTGACGCGTTGTTTGGAGCGGAGCAAAAGGAGGAGAAGGGAGAGGGGTAGTATGCCGGTACCCAAGCAAGGAGGCCTTGCGGCTGTTATCGCCGGCCAGACTCGAATTTCGACGGTCGGCAAGGAAGGGAAGGGATTATCGTACCGCGGTTATTCCATCTACGATTTAGCCCGATTCGCAGCCTTTGAGGAGACAGCTTATTTACTCTTGTACGGATGGCTTCCGGATTCCGAGCAGCTTGGCATGTTCCGGAAGCAGCTCGCCGCAAGCCGGGAGCTGCCGCCCGCTTTAACCGGCATACTAGAGCTGCTGCCTGGCAGCACCCATCCGATGGATGTGCTCCGGACCGGCTATTCTGCCCTTGCCTCGTTCGAGCCGGAGGAGGAAGGGCGCTTGGCTTTGGATATTGCGATCCGGTTGATTGGCTGCACGTCATCGATTCTGTTGTACTGGTATCACTACCAGAATCGAGGCATACGAATCGACACGGCCGGAGCCGGTAGCGATACGGCTGCGCATTTTTTGCAGCTGCTGCATCAGAAGGAGCCGGAGGAGCAGCATGCCAAAGCGCTGGATGTTTCCCTGACGTTATACGCGGAGCATGAATTCAATGCCTCTACGTTCGCGGCAAGGGTTACGGCCTCCACGCTATCCGATTATTATTCCGCGATTACAACCGGAGTGGGCACGCTGCGCGGACCGCTGCACGGCGGTGCCAACGAGGCGGCGATGGCGCTCATTGAGCGATACGACAATCCGGATGACGCGGAGGCGGGTATTCTGGAGGCTCTTCGGCAAAAGCAGCTGATCATGGGGTTCGGCCATCGCGTCTACTCGGTTTCGGATCCCCGCTCCGATGTGATTAAGGAGTGGGCGCTTGCCCTGTCGGAGCAGGCCGGCGACCGGAAGCTGTACGAGATTTCCGAGAGAATCGAACAGGTGATGCGCCGCGAGAAGAAGCTGTTCCCCAATCTGGATTTCTACAGCGCTTCGGCGTACTTTCATTTGGGGATTCCCACACCGTTATTTACTCCTGTCTTTGTGTTGTCCCGTCTTGCGGGTTGGTCGGCGCATGTCATGGAGCAGCGGGCAGGGAACCGGATTATCCGTCCAAGCGCCGATTATATCGGACCCGATCCGCAGGAGTGGCTGCCGCTCGATCAGCGCTAGTTCAGTGACGACCTGTCAGGAAGGAGCACGACTTAAATGTCCGTAACGTTTCAAACGAACCGTCCCGAGCCCGATCCGCTGCTGGTCGATATCGCGGACTACGTACTTCATAAGGAGCTGACGAGCGAGGAAGCATACGACACGGCTAGGCTTTGCCTGATGGATACGCTCGGCTGCGGACTCTTGGCGCTCCGTTATCCGGAATGCGCCAAGCTTCTAAGTCCGCTTGTACCGGGCACCGTTGTGCCGAATGGCGCGCGGGTGCCGGGTACTTCAACGCAGACGGATCCGGTCACGGCGGCCTTTCAGATCGGCTGCATGATCCGCTGGCTCGATTACAACGACACGTGGCTGGCCGCCGAATGGGGCCATCCCTCCGACAATCTTGGCGGGATTCTGGCTGCCGCCGATTATATAAGCCGCAAGAACAGAGCCGAAGGCAAAGCGCCCCTTACGATGCGCGAAGTGCTGACGGCGATGATCAAGGCGCATGAGATTCAAGGAATACTCGCGCTTGAGAACAGCTTTAACCGGGTAGGGCTCGATCACGTGCTGCTTGTCAAAATCGCCTCGACCGCCGTAGTGGCGCAGCTTCTTGGGGGAAGCAAGGACGAGATCGTAAATGCCGTCTCGCATGCCTGGCTTGACGGTCATGCTCTGCGGACGTACCGTCATGCCCCTAATACGGGCTCGAGAAAATCCTGGGCTGCCGGCGACGCGACAAGCCGCGCGGTATGGCTCGCCATGATGGCTCTGCGTGGCGAGATGGGCTATCCGTCCGTGCTGACCGCCCCGGGTTGGGGGTTCCAGGACGCGCTGTTTAAAGGAAAGCCTGTCGTTCAGGCAAGGCCGTTTGCGTCTTACGTCATGGAGCATGTTTTGTTCAAAATCTCGTTTCCGGCGGAATTCCACGGGCAAACTGCCGTTGAGGCGGCTATTCGGCTGCACCCGCTTGTGAAAGACCGGATTCACGAAATTGCCGCGATCGAGCTTACGACCCATGAGTCGGCGATCCGCATCATCGACAAGCGGGGACCGCTCCATAATCCGGCGGATCGCGATCACTGCCTGCAATACATGGTTGCGATCGGCCTGCTGCATGGCGAATTAACGGCGGATCATTACGAGGATGCGGCGGCTTCCGACCCGCGGATCGATAAGCTTCGGGATCTGATGCGCACGGCTCAGGATCCGAGGTATTCCAAAGAGTATCTGGATGCCGAGAAACGTTCGATCGCCAATGCGATTGAAGTGTTTTTCGCGGACGGTTCCTCAACCGGCAAAGTAGAGGTGGAATATCCGATCGGCCACCGGAGAAGGAGAGAGGAAGGCATACCTTTATTGGTGAGCAAATTCGAGGAGAATTTGCGGACGCGGTTCCCGGCGAAGCAAGCCGGTCGGATCGCCGCTTTATGCCTCGATCAGGAAGCTTTGGAGCGCATAGAGGTGGATCGATTTTCCGATTTATTCGTCATTTGACGGCGCGGCCTTGCAAAAGGCCGCTTTTTTCATCTTTTCTTGACATCCTTCATTGAGTTATGAGCCCTCTAACGCTTATAATATAACGAGGAAAAAAGATTAAAAAGAAAAGGTGCATTCATGAGTATATTAAACGTTGAAAGATTAAGCCATGGATTTGGCGACCGCGCGATTTTTAACGACGTATCGTTCCGTTTGCTCAAAGGGGAGCATATCGGTCTGATCGGCGCAAACGGCGAAGGCAAATCCACGTTCATGAACATTATTACCGGCAAGCTTCAGCCGGATGACGGCAAGGTCGAATGGTCGAAGAAGGTTCGCGTTGGTTACCTCGACCAGCATGCGGTGCTTAGCAAAGGAATGACCATGCGCGACGTACTGAAGAGCGCATTCCAATATTTGTTTGACATGGAACAAGAGATGAACGACATGTACGGCCGCATGGGCGAAGTATCGCCGGAGGAGCTGGAGAAGCTTCTGGAGGATGTCGGCACGATTCAGGATACGCTGACGAACCAGGACTTCTACCTGATCGATGCGAAAATCGATGAAACGGCACGCGGCCTTGGCCTCACCGACATCGGCCTCGATAAAGACGTGCATGATTTGAGCGGCGGCCAACGCACGAAGGTTCTGCTCGCGAAGCTTCTTCTCGAGAAGCCGGACATTCTGCTCCTGGACGAGCCTACCAACTATTTGGACGAGCAGCATATCGAGTGGCTGAAGCGTTACCTGCAGGAGTACGAGAACGCGTTTATTCTGATCTCCCACGATATCCCGTTCCTGAACAGCGTAATCAACCTGATCTACCATATGGAAAATCAGGAGCTGAACCGTTATGTCGGCGACTACGATCATTTCCAGGAAGTTTACGAAATGAAAAAGCAGCAGCTGGAGTCGGCGTTCAAGCGCCAGCAGCAGGAGATTGCCGAGCTGAAGGACTTCGTTGCCCGGAACAAAGCATCCGTTGCGACCCGGAACATGGCGATGTCGAGACAGAAGAAGCTGGATAAGATGGATGTGATCGAGCTGGCGAAGGAAAAGCCAAAGCCGCAGTTCAACTTTATCGAGGCACGCGCGTCCAGCAAGCTGATCTTCGAGACGAATAACCTGGTTATCGGTTATGATTCACCGCTGTCGAGACCGCTGACCCTCCGCATGGAGCGCGGCCAGAAGATTGCGCTTGTCGGAGCGAACGGCATCGGCAAAACAACCCTTCTCCGCAGCATCCTTGGTGAAATCCCTGCGCTTGAGGGCTCGGTTCAGCTTGGCGACATCCTGAGCATCGGTTACTTCCAGCAGGAAATGAAAGAAACAAACAACAATACCTGTATCGACGAGATTTGGAGCGAGTTCCCGTCGTTTACGCAGTTCGAGGTTCGCGCGGCGCTCGCGAAATGCGGTCTCACGACCAAGCATATCGAGAGCAAAATCGCGGTGCTTAGCGGCGGCGAGAAAGCGAAGGTGCGCCTTTGCAAACTGATTAACCGCGAGACGAACCTTCTTGTGCTCGACGAGCCTACGAACCACTTGGACGTAGACGCGAAGGAAGAGCTCGCCCGTGCGCTTAAAGCGTACAAAGGCAGCATTATCCTGATTTCCCACGAACCTGAATTTTATCAGCAGGTTGTTACGGAAACGTGGAACTGCGAGTCCTGGACGACGAAAGTATTCTAATCGTTTGGCGCATAATAGATAGAACTGATCCTGCCTGACAGCTTGTTGTCAGGCAGGATTTTTTTGAGCGGACGGGATAACCGCTCAATATACCCCCTATAGGTATTTTTAATGATTGACATATATACGGGTGGGGGGTATACTGAAGCCAATCAACGATAATAAGAAACGGATGTGTTGCTTATGGCTCCCGTGCAAACGAATGATCATGACCAGACCACCTTTGATATAACCGGAATGACTTGCGCCGCATGCGCGAACCGCATAGAGAAAGGGCTGAACAAACTTCCGGGCGTTGCCTCCGCAACGGTGAACTTCGCGATGGAAACGGCCCGCGTGGAATATGCGCCGAGTGAAGTTTCCGCCCAAGATATAGAACGCAAGGTCGAGCAGCTGGGCTATTCTGCGTCCGAACGCGTGGAAAGAGCAGCGGACGAGAAGCATCCCGAAAAAAAGGGGCAAATCAGGAAGCTCGCCATATCAGCCTTATTATCGCTTCCGCTTATTTGGAGCATGGTTGGACATTTTTCGTTTACTTCCTGGCTGTATGTGCCGGAGCTGTTTATGAACCCGTGGTTCCAGCTTGTTCTGGCAACGCCCGTACAGTTCTACATCGGCCGTTCCTTTTATATGAGTGCGTATAAAGCTCTGCGCAACGGCGGCGCCAACATGGATGTGCTCATCGCGCTTGGCACGTCGGCTGCTTATTTCTACAGCTTATACGCAACGGTCAAATGGGAAACGGAAGGCTCATCCATGCACCATGCTCCAGAGCTGTACTTTGAGACCAGCGCGATTCTGATAACCCTTGTATTGCTTGGCAAGCTGTTCGAGACATTGGCCAAAGGGCGGACCTCGGAAGCGATCAAGTCGCTTATGGGACTGAGAGCGAAGACGGCTACGGTCGTAAGGGACGGACAGGAATGGAACATTCCGCTTGAGCAAGTGATCAAAGGCGATATCGTCATGGTCCGGCCGGGCGAGAAGATTCCGGTTGACGGTTTGGTATTGGAAGGCGCTTCGGCCGTTGACGAAGCGATGCTGACGGGCGAAAGCCTGCCGGTGGAGAAAAGCCCGGGCGATACCGTAATCGGAGCAACCATTAACGGGAACGGCGTTTTGAAGGTGCAGGCGACAAAGGTAGGAGCGGATACGGCGCTTGCCCAGATTATCCGGGTCGTGGAGGAAGCGCAAGGCTCCAAAGCGCAGATTCAACGCGTTGCAGACGTTATTTCCGGCATTTTCGTCCCGATTGTAACGGGTATAGCGGTTGTCGCTTTCCTGGTGTGGCTGATTTTTGTCAAGCCGGGAGATTTGACCGCCGCGCTCGAGACCGCAATCGCGATCCTGGTAATCGCTTGCCCTTGCGCGCTTGGACTCGCGACCCCCACCTCGATTATGGCGGGTTCCGGCCGTGCGGCGGAGGTAGGCATATTGTTCAAGGGCGGCGAGCATCTCGAGCAGACCCACAAGGTGGATGCGATTATTCTCGATAAAACAGGGACGGTAACTAACGGAAAACCGTCGTTAACGGATATCCTTGTTGCGGACGAAGGGGACGAAACGGAATTTTTGCGGCTGGTTGGCGGAGCGGAGCAGCTCTCCGAGCATCCGCTCGCCGTTGCGATAGCTGACGGTATACGGGAGAGGGGTATACCTTTTGCTTCCGCGGAGTCGTTTGAAGCTTTGCCGGGCTTTGGGATCCGGGCCGTCGCGGAGGGGAAATCGGTGTTGATCGGAACCCGCAGGCTGCTCGAGGAAAACGGTGTTCATGCGAAGGAGGTTTACCCGGTCATGAACCAATTGGAGGAAGCGGGCAAGACGGCGATGCTGGTTGCCATCAATGGGCAATACGCCGGGATCATCGCGGCTGCGGATACGATTAAGGAGAGCTCGGTATCCGCGGTTGGGCGGCTCAAAGAGCTTGGAATCAAGGTTATTATGGTTACCGGGGACAATGAACGCACCGCGTTAGCGATTGCCGCGCAGGCCGGAATTGATCATGTGCTGGCCGAGGTACTGCCGGAAGGCAAGGCGGCGGAAGTGAAAAAGCTGCAGCAGCAGGGCCATATCGTTGCCATGGTTGGCGACGGCATTAACGATGCGCCCGCGCTGGCTACCGCCCATATCGGCATGGCGATAGGGACCGGGACCGATGTGGCGATGGAAGCGGCGGACGTTACGCTGATGCGCGGCGATCTCGAGAGCATCCCGGATGCGATCTACATCAGCCGGATGACGATGCGGAATATTAAGCAGAATCTGTTCTGGGCGCTTGGCTACAACACGCTTGGCATTCCGATTGCGGCAATCGGCCTGCTTGCGCCCTGGGTAGCCGGAGCGGCAATGGCTTTAAGCTCCGTATCCGTCGTCCTGAATGCTCTAAGACTTCAGAAGCTCCAAGTAAGACGTTAAGGAGTTTGCCGTTCTGCGCCGCAATCGGATTAGGGTTGTCCAATACAAGGAAAAGCCGTTATAATAGGCATATAGAAAAATGAAGAAAGTGGTGCAGCATGGGTCGTAAGTGGAATAACATTAAAGAAAAAAAAGCTTCGAAAGACGCTAACACAAGCCGCATTTATGCGAAATTCGGTCTTGAAATTTACGTAGCGGCGAAGAAAGGCGAGCCTAACCCCGAATCCAACGGCGCTTTGAAGTTCGTTCTTGAGCGCGCGAAGACGTATAACGTACCGAAGGCGATTATCGACCGCGCGATCGAGAAGGCTAAAGGCGGCTCGGACGAACAATATTTCGAGCTTCGTTACGAAGGATTTGGTCCTGCAGGCTCCATGATTATCGTGGATGCCCTGACGAACAACGTGAACCGCACGGCTCCGGAAGTGCGCTCGGCTTTCAACAAAGCCGGCGGCAACATGGGCGTAAGCGGATCGGTATCGTACATGTTCGACCAAACCGCCGTAATCGGCGTGGAAGGCAAATCGCTGGATGAAGTAATGGAAATTATGCTGGAAGCAGACGTTGACGTTCGGGATATCGTGGAAGAAGACGAGACTATCATGGTCTATGCGGCACCGGATCAATTCAATGCGGTGCAGGAGGCATTCAAAAATGCCGGCATTTCGGAGTTTGCGGTAGCCGAAGTAACGATGCTTGCGCAAAACTTCGTTACTCTTCCGGAAGATGCGGTCGCATCCTTCGAGAAGCTGATTGACGCGCTTGAGGATTTGGAAGACGTTCAACAGGTTTATCATAACGTTGAATTTGAATAATCGAGTTTGCGAGACGGTCGCCTGAGGGCGGCCGTTTTTTTGTATGTATCGAGGTATATCTAAGTATAGTAGGTAACCTCGAACCAATCTAATGAAAAACATTTCAGTTCTTTTCAGCCCGGCGGATGTCCTTTAGAATAAGGTTGGCTGGAGAACAGCCGTTTGGGTTTGGAATAAAAATTTTCGGTAAACGAATGGAGGAGCAATACGATGAAATATCGGAAACTTGGCGGTACAGGTCTGAAGGTTAGCGAAATCAGCTTAGGCAGCTGGCTTACATATGGCGGTTACGTGGAACGCGAAAATGCGGTAAACGCGATTCGCACGGCTTACGATTTGGGAATTAACTTTTTCGATACGGCAAATGTGTACGAGCGTGGCGGCGCGGAGGAATTGGTTGGCGAAGCGTTGAAAGCGTATCCGCGCGAATCCTATGTTCTGGCTACGAAAGTGTTCTGGCCGATGGGCGATGGCCCTAACGACCGCGGCTTGTCCCGCAAGCATGTGATCGAGCAGGCGAATGCAAGCTTGAAGCGTCTTGGCCATGATTACATCGATATTTACTACTGCCACCGTCATGACGCGGAAACCCCGCTGTATGAAACGCTTCGCGCGATCGATGATCTGGTGCGTTCCGGCAAAGTGCTGTATGTCGGCGTAAGCGAATGGCAGGCGTCGCAAATCGCCGAAGCGCTTGGCGTAGCGGATCGTTACCTGCTGGACCGTATTGTGGTTAACCAACCGATCTATAATATGTTTGAGCGTTATATCGAGAAGGAAATCATTCCGCTTAGCGAACGCTCCGGCATCGGCCAAGTCGTCTTCTCGCCGCTGGCGCAAGGCCTGCTGACCGGCAAATACACGTCTGCAACCGAATTCCCTGCGGACAGCCGCGCGGCTAAGATCGATTGGATGGGCAAAGGCATCACGGAAGAGAAAATCAATAAGGTTCGCCAGCTGGAAACCATTGCTGCAGAGCTCGGCATCAGCGTAGGCAATCTCGCGCTGGCTTGGATTCTCCGTCAACCAAACGTAGCAAGCGCGCTTGTTGGCGCAAGCCGTCCGGATCAAGTGACGGAAAATGCGAAAGCTTCGGGTATTACCTTGAGCGAAGACGTACTGGAGCAAATCGAAACTATTCTGAAGTAAGAGAAGGAGACATCCCAGATGGCTAAAGTCGTAGTTACCGGCGGAAGCGGGATGCTTGGACGATGGATCGTTAAGCATTTTGTGGACCGAGGGTATGAGGTGCTAAACGTAGATACGCGTCAACCGGACGAATCGATTTGTCCGACCCTAATCGTGAACCTGGAGGATCTGGGTCAGACCTACGGAGCGCTGGCTGGCGCAGATGCGGTCGTTCATATGGCGGCTATTCCGAGAGCCGGCATGGTGCCGCCGGAGGTCACCTTCCGCAACAATGTAATGTCTACTTACAACGTGCTGGAAGCCGCGGCTGGGCTTGGCATCAAAAAGGCTGTTATTGCGTCCAGCGAATCCTCGTATGGCATCTGCTTCGCGGAGCACCCGTTTGGTCCGCAATACGTACCAATGGACGAGGCTCACCCGCAGCTCCCGCAGGATAGCTATGGATTGTCCAAAATCGTTAACGAAGCAACAGCCGATATGTTCAACCGCCGTACCGGCATGCAGGTCGTATCGCTGCGCCTCGGCAACGTCATCCCGCCGGAATGGTATGAACGGTTCCCTTCGTTTATCCATAAGCCGGAGGAACGCGAGCGCATTCTGTGGAGCTACATCGATACGCGCGACGTTGCGGAAGCCTGCGAGCTTGCCATTAAAGCGGAGGGGCTTGGTTCGGTAGCGATAAACCTTGCGAACGACGAGTCCAGCATGGACATCGCCAGCCGTGAGCTGATGGCTGCCCGTTACCCGGAAGTTACCGATTTCCGGGCGCCGCTCGAAGGCTTTGAGTCGCTGCTGAACAGCGACAAAGCGAAATCGCTGCTTGGCTGGCAGCCGAAATATTTCTGGCGCGAGCAGCTGGAGAAATAAATGCAAAACGGTCCTTATCCAGTGGGGTAAGGGCCTTTTTTTGCGGAAAGACGGCGTTCGCATGGCCATATTTGATTGGCGAAAATCGTCTTTTATATAGACAGCCTTCCCAAACGGGGAGTATACTTTATACGCTTGCGTAATGGAACTTACTTAATGGACATAAGAAGGTGCGGCTGCTTGTGAGTTATCTGTTTCTATTTTTGGCAACTTTGGCATGGAGCTTTGTTGGCGTGCTTGTAAAAACAGCTTCCGCGATGGTCGACAGCTCCATCATCTCCTTCTGCCGGTTCTTCTTTGGCGTTGTTGTGCTTGGGATTTATTTGCTGATGAAAAATGGGAGGATTGAGTTCCGCTACCGGATGAAATGGCTCTGGTACGGGGCGGCGGGCAAATCCGCCAATTATATATTCGAGAACATCGCGCTGATGATCGGTTACTCTTATGGCAATATTCTCGTACAACCCGTTCAGACCGTCATTCTGCTGTTTGCAGGCAGCTTCGTCTTTAAGGAAAAGGTGACGCGCGCAGGATGGATCTCCGCGGCATTATGCGTTGTTGGCGTTATCGTCGTCGGTTGGAACGGCGTTCCGCTCGACGAGCTGATGGGAAGCAGCGGATTAACCACCATCTTGTTTACTCTGGCGGGAATCGGCGCGGCGGTTCATGTCATGAGCCAGCGCATGCTGGTCAAGACCATGGATAACGGTAATATGAACTTCTCCGTCTTCCTGATTGCAACGCTGATGGTATCGATTCCCATTCCGTTCCAAAGCGAAGGATTTACGGGAGTGTCGACGGCAGGTGCTTGGCTGGCACTGGTCTGCCTTGGCGTTATTACGGGCTTAAGCTTCTTCTGGTTCGCGGAGGCGATGAAGCGGGTGCCGTTCGCCGTGGTAGCCATCGTTGGAAACAGCTCCGTGTTATTCTCGATTCTGTGGGCGTATATTTTCTTCCGGGATCCGATTACCAGCTATATCATTATCGGTACGCTCATCTTTGTGGCGGGCTTCCTGCTTCTTAACTTCTCCGGTCCAAGAAAGAAGACGGTGAAGCAGGTAGATAACGTAGAAGCAGCGGTATAGAGCAAAGGAGCGAATACGATGGATCAAGCGAGTGACCTTCCGGCCAAGCTAAGCAAGCCGGCGAAGCGCGCCTTTACTCAAGCGGGTTACTTGAAGCTTGAGCAGTTTTCAGGGCTGACCGAAGCCGAGGTGCTGGCGCTCCATGGCGTCGGCCCAACCGCAATCGTCCTGCTTCGCCAGGCGCTTGCCGAGAAGGGATTAGCCTTCCGCAAATAACGAAGAGAGCAGCGGGCAACCGCTGCTTTTTTTGGCACGGTGAAAGAGGTGGGTATGCCTTATGAGAAAGATTGAAACGAACAGGCTCTTGACGAAGCCCGTGCATGTCATCGTTCTTGTCTTGTTCATGCTGTATAGTCTCGTTATGATCAAGCTGTTGTTTATTCGCGGCAGCAGTTACAGATGGCCGGACTATAATTACAACCTTGTCCCGTTTCATACGATCAAATCGTTAATCTACCACCGGCATGCTTACAATGCCGATGCCTGGATGAAGAACCTGTTCGGCAATATCGTTTTGTTCATTCCGCTTGGCGTCTGCTTCCCGCTGCTTAGTCGCAGATTGTTCCATGCAGCCAGAAGTCTCGCGGCTATAATCCTTACACTTTTCCTTGTAGAAGCGATTCAACTCGTAACCAGAGTCGGAAGCTTCGATATTGACGATATTATCTTGAATACGCTTGGGGCTGGCATTGGACTGGTCATAATCAAGCAGTTCATGTCCCGTTGAAGGAGTTAATCAAGGAATAAAAGAGAAAACCGTGCCATTGGCACGGTTTTTTGGTTTGCCTGTTATTTCTTCAGAATCCCATCGAAAAACACCTGGAAGGAGATCAGCAGCTGGTCTCCAAAGCCTTCCTTCGATATGCCCATTACCCAGTTAAGCATCGTTCCCAAATAGATTTGCGTTGCGATGCACGCCATCGTCGGGGCAGGAATCGTTGTCGTGAACTCGCCCGTCTGCTGGCCTTTCTCGAATACGGGAATCAGATTGTCCATAATCAGACAGAAGCCTTCTTTGCTTTCCTCGATGTTCTGGTTGTTCGCGAGCATACCTTGAATCGATAGCAGAAGCATGCCTTGATTCTCGGCCATGGCATCGCCAAGCGACTTAACCAGCGCCAGGAAGCGGGGGGCGTAAGGCCCTGGCTTATGCTTCAGATTTACGATTTCATCAATGGCAACCAGCTTGTTCAGCTTGCCGCGGACATCCTCTTTGGTTTTGAAATAGTTGAAGAAAGTGCCTTTGGCAACGCCGGCAGCTTCCGTAATTTGGGCGACGGTGGTGGATTCAAAGCCTTGCTCGGCAAACAGGCACATCGCCGCTTCAAGTATCCGGTTTTTGGTCTCGAGCTTTTTCTCTTCTCGGTTCACAGCCATCATCCTCCGTTTATTGCCTACAGTATAGCATATCCACGGTTATTATGGGTTCAAACTTTTATTGACCAATGGTACAATAATTTGATGGCAGGGGCAACGTGACTATGACAATCGGAGCCGAAAAATGAGATATTTTCCGATATTTTCAACAAAATAAAAAGATGACCGTCGGTATAAAATAATGTTGACCATTGGTCATTTTGTGGTTATAATCCAAATGAAAGAAGTTGAGAATGGAGGATATAAATGACGAAATCAACTATTCAAGCCGTGCCTGACGCGAGTACGTTTACGATCCGATCGATCATCGCGCCTCTAATTGCGGTTATCGTTGGTTTGTTTATGGTAATTCTGGACGGGACGGCGATGAATGTCGCGTTAAGCGGCTTCATGAAGGAGTTCGGCAAGGACTTGTCCGTCGTTCAGTGGACGACAACGGGCTATGCGCTTGCGCAAGCTGCGGTAATTCCGCTGGCAGGCTGGCTGTCCGACAGGTTTGGGGCTAAGCGGATTTTCCTCGTATCAGTGGGGATGTTTACGTTTGGTTCCTTGCTTTGCGCCTTCGCAGGCAATATCGAAATGCTGATCTTATTCCGGGTAATTCAAGGTCTTGGCGGCGGCATGGTTATGCCGATTGCCTTCGCGATCATTTACAAGCTTAGTCCTCCTGAGAAGGTTGGCTCGGTGATGGGGATGCTTGGGATTCCTGTTCTGATCGCTCCCGCATTAGGTCCGGTTGTGGCCGGCGCGTTAATCGATTACGCCACTTGGCATTGGATCTTCCTTATCAATATTCCTCTTGGCATCATCGGAATTTTTGCAGGCATGCGCACCTTGCCTAACATTGAACGCCAGGAGGTAAAATCGCTGGACGTTCCGGGCATTATTTTCGGGCCGCTCGCGTTTGCGGCCTTATCGTACGGGGTAAGCGAAGGAGGAACAAGCTGGACATCGGTTCAGACTTTGACCGGTCTCATCGTAGGCGCCGCTTCCCTGATTATCTTTGTGTTCGTTGAGCTGCGCAGCAAGCAGCCGCTTCTTGAACTTCGCGTATTCCGCTCGATGGATTTCAGCAAGGGAATCATTGTCCAGTGGTTTACGCAGATTGCGCTTATGGGAACGTTTTTCCTCATTCCGATGCTTCTCATTCAAGTCCAGGGTCATACGGCAACGGAGTCCGGGCTGATCATGCTGCCTCAAGCGATCGCTTCCGCGGTCTTTATGCCGATTGGAGGCAGGCTGTTCGACCGGATTGGGGCAAGACCTCTGCTTGTTACCGGGCTTAGCATTGTTGGAGTTGCTTCGTTCCTGTTATCGAACATTTCCGCGGATGACGGGTTATCGCTTATCCTCATGACTTCCGGACTGTTTGGCGTCGGGATGGGGCTGTCCATGATGCCGATGAATACGTATCTGATTCAAGCGTCTCCGCCGAGCCTGGTTGGCCGCGTTACCTCGCTAACCTCCGCAGCGCAGCAAGTGATGACATCTTTTGCGATAGCCGGACTCAGCACCTATCTGACTACGAAGATTAAGGATGCGACGGTGCCCGGTCAGGCTCCGGAGCTTGACGCCATGTATCATTCCTACGGGGAAACCTTCCTGGTTGTGGTCGTAATCGCCGTAGCGGGAGCATTGCTGGGCTTGCTGCTGCGCAAACCGGTCAGAGCTGAAGGCGATGAAGGCTCCGTCGTGGAAGCTCCTATGATGATGGGGCACTAATCCGAACGAAAAAACCATTTATTTCTGAATTGTTCAGGAATGGATGGTTTTTTTCGTTTACAGACTATACATCTGTATGTTATCTTCAATATATATGGTTTGCTTTACTGCTATAAAGCGTCTACGCGACATCAGACTACGGAGGGTGCACATGACAGTATTAGAAGGACTGCGATCGGCCATTGACAAGACGGACCAACAGATTGTTGCCTTATTGGCACAAAGATTCATCTTTACTGAGGCGGTAGGGGAATACAAAGCGGCAAATCAGCTCCACGCGCAAGATCCCAAGCGGGAAGAACAGCAGTTCAAGAAAATTGTCGAGCTCTCCGAGCAGTACGGCTTAAGGCCCGAATATGCCGTAGACATATATCGGAAAATTATGGACATCGCGATTTCAAGACATGAAGAGCTGCTTACGGATAATTTCACGGATCAGGCGGTTTAAAGCACTGCGGTTGTAACTTCGGTTACGCCGCGGTGCTTTTTTTGTACATATTTCCAATGTCATTGGAGCAAAATGACAATAACCATAAACGTTAGGGAGGGTGTCGAATGATCATCCTCGGGCTTTTCATCATGATGATGCTTGGTTTGCTGATGATGGCTATGCTGGATATGCTTGTGTTTCAACAGCCTTTTTCCAGGGCAATTGTGCATTTGCTTCCCGTGTATCCGGATACCTCGACAATCTTTATGTTCATAGGAGCCTTTGCAATAGCCGCGTGGATTAACTTCAGAATATCTGAACGATTAAAGAAAAGATTCGGCAGTAAACCCAAAAATCAAGGTGGGGAGAAGCGTGATGCCAAGCAAAGTTAATACGATTGACACGTTTGCGATGCAGCTTGTTTTTCTGCTCAGCACATCCATTATTTTCGGGACGCCCAGCTTAGTCCCCGATTCTTGGCTGACTGGCATCTTCGCTTTTTTTCCCGCTTGTTTATTGCTTGTCATCTACAGCGCCATGCTGGCGTCGACGGATAATCTCGGGCTTTACCCCTTGTTGGAAAAAGCGTGGGGGAAAGCGACGGGCAAAGTCTTTATCCTAATTTATTCGACTTATTTCCTTTATATCGCCGCGCGCAACGTCAGGGATATGATCGAGCTTATCATGAGCACATTGCTGCGCATGACGCCCGTTCCGTTTCTGACCACGTTGTTTGTATTTTTGGTCGCTTATTGCGCTTTAGGCGGCATTCACGCCATTGCCCGATTTGCGTCCCTCATTCTGTGGATTGTACTGTTTATGCTAGCCACCGTTGGCATATTGCTGCTGTTCAGCAGCTCGATCATTCTGGAACAAATGCTTCCCTTCTTGTCCAAAGGGCTATGGCCGGTCATTCAATCGGCGTTCACCCATTCCATCTGGTTTCCTTATGGCGAAAGTGTGGTATTCCTTGTCTTTCAGCCGCAGCTGGGCGGTGCTAAAGGGTTCCGTAAAGTAACCCTGTACGCTTTTATCAGCACCTGTTTCATTTTATCCATAACCGATCTCATCCAGATCTGTACGCTGGGTATCGAGATGAAGAAATATTCGGTGTTCGCGTTGCTGGATGCGGCAAGGCTCATCAACATCGCAAACATCATTACCCGGATGGATGCGTTAATCGCGCTTATTATCATTTTCGGCACATTATTGAAATGCGCGGTATTCCTATACGCCGCCATGGAAGGGATATCTTACGTACTCAAGAGAAAACCGGAGGATTTCGCCTTCCCCCTTGCCATTCTCGCAGGGGCTTTCTCCATCCTTGTCACGCGTAACAGTGCCGAGCATGTCGCAGAGGGCTTGAAGTACGTGATTTATACGCTTCATATTCCGCTGCAGCTGCTGGTGCCTCTCTTAACCCTGGTGATCGTTCGAATCCGTTACCGGAAAGGAGCCACGACATGAATACGGAGACAACTTCCGGGGGGCAACTCCGCGATCTGGAAACAGTGAAGCAAACGTTAAACGAAAAATTTGGACAGACCACCGACTTTGCCGCGGTTTCCGTGCGTATCGGTCCGTTTGAAGGGCTGTTATGCTATTTGACTACCATGACTAGCTCGGATTTTATAAAGAAGCAGGTCTTGAGTGAGTTTGATTTACCCGAAAACAACGAGAACTTTACCCAAGCAGAGATTTTCCACCGGCTCAACGCCTGTCACTTTTCCGGTCTTCAGCACGAAGTTCTGCGCAGCTTGGATGAAGCCGCAAATAAAATTGTCCTTGGATATGCCGCGATTATGATCGAGGGCGTTTCCCTCGTTCTTGCCGTAGACGTCAGATCGCTGAATTCAAGGTCGATCGAAGAGCCCTCCACTCAAAATGTGGTACGGGGGCCAAAGGACGGGTTTACCGAGTCGGCGGATACGAACATGAGCTTGATTCGCAGGCGGTTTAATCATATAAACCTCCGTTTCGAGAAGTTCGAGCTTGGTTATATGACGCATACCGCGGTGTATATCGCTTATTTGGAAGGTGAAGTGGATGCGCAGATTCTGGAACAGGTGAGGGAGAAGCTGAACAGCTCGCAGGTTGACAGTCTTTTTGATTCCGGTCGGATCGAGGAATTGCTACACTCCAAGAGCAGAGGGATACAGCTGTTTCCTACGGTATACAACAGCGAACGTCCGGATGCCGTCTGCCGTCAGATGATAAATAAGCGGATAGCGGTTATTGTGGACGGAAGTCCGTTTGTGCTGGTGGTTCCCTCTATTTTCACCGACTTCTTCAAGTCGCCGGAGGATGAGTACCAATGGTTTGTTATTGGTTCCTTTTCCCGTTATTTGCGGTACTTTGCTTTTATTCTGTCTCTCATCGTGCCAGCCCTGTACACCGCGGTGACCAGTTATCATCAAGAGCTTATCCCCAGTATTCTGCTTACCAGCATAGCCGCGCAGCGCGAAGGGATTCCTTTCCCTGCCAGCATCGAAATTCTTCTAATGGAAATTACGTTCGAGATCTTGCGCGAAGCCGGAACGCGGATGCCTCGCATAGTCGGTCCGACGATTTCCATCGTAGGCGCGTTGGTGCTTGGGGAGGCGGCCGTGCAAGCGGGAATTGTCTCCAACATTACGGTCATTGTGGTCTCGCTGACGGCCATTTCCGGTTTTGTCGCGCCGATCTATACGTTTGGCTCCAAAGTGAGATTTTTCCGTTTCGGCATGATTATTCTCAGCTCGGTCATCGGACTGTACGGCCTTGTAATGGGATGCTGCCTGCTGATGATACAGTTGACCCGCATTGAATCGTTTGGAGTGCCTTACTTGTCCCTATACTCCAAATGGGATAAAAGGAGGGTTACATGAGAGCGTTGAGACGTATTGTCGTTCTGTTCATCGCTTTCTCCTTGATGTTGACGGTATCGGGCTGCTGGGACCAGATCGAGCTTAACAGAGCTTCACTGGTAACGGGTGTGGCATTGGAGAAGGGGCATCACATGAAATACAGGGTGACCTTCGAAATTGTCAACGCCTTGGAGACGGACCCGAACAAAGGCGGGAAGGGAGGTACGCCTACGGCGATTTACACGAAGGAAGGGAACTCGATTGCGGAGGCCGTCTCCAGATTGAACGAAAGTCTGGAACGTTATCCGATACTAGCCCATATCCGCGTCATCATTATTGACGAGAAGCTGGCCCGAGAGGGAATCAATCAATTCATGGACGTATTGCAGCGCAACCGTTACATACGAGAAGACGTTCTCGTGCTTGTCGGCAAGGGAGCTCCTGCGTCGGATTTTTTGAAAACCGTCTATGCCAGGGGGCAGTACGCGACCTATAAAATTCAAACGCAGGTGGAAACCTACCGGCAGGTTTACGGCGGAATCCCCCGCAGCCATTTATACGACATCGCACAGGCCATTCTAAGCGAAGGCCGGGCGCTTATGCTAGGCGCCGTCACTATAACGGGAGATGTCGAAAAAAGCGAGAGTCTGGATGCCATAAAAACGATCCATCCCGTTGCTATAGTCAAACTGTCCGGCGCGGCCGTGTTTAGGGGAGATAAGCTAATAGGATTCCTGACGAACGATCAGACGCGTATGGTCATGCTGGCAAGCGATTATGTCAATAACAGTCTGTTCTCATTGCCTGGACCCGGAGGCAAACCAACCAGTCCGGGAGCGATTGCCGTGCAATTCTACCATATGCACAGCAGAGTCAAAGTCGGGATGAACGGGGATCAGCCCGTCTTTAGGCTTCATGTGGAAGGGGACGGTAAAATTACAAGCATCGACCGCGACATCAAGCTTACTACCATTAAAGGCTACGAGAAGCTTGAGCAGCTGACAAGCGAATATATAAACGGGGAAATGCAGGAGACGTTCCGCTACGTTCAGAACGAGCTTGGCGTTGACGTATTTGGCTTCGGTCAGCATTATTACCGGTTTCATTTCCGCAAGTACAAGCCGCTTGCCAAGGAATGGGACGACCTGTTTAAAAAAGCGAAATTGGAGGCGTCGAGCGACTTTACGCTAAGAAGACCGGATTTGAAAACGCAGAAGGTCGTGAAGGAAAATATCGGGCCATGAGAAGAAGGCCGGCAGCATGCAGCATGCAGCCGGCCTTTTTCTCATAACGGCACTACCGGATATCCCCTGCATTTGAAGCAAGCATCATAATAGCCGAAGCCCATATAAGCAGGGCAGAGATTTTGTTCATCGCTCGCATCAGGCCGCCGGAGTCCAGTCTGCCAAGCAGCCGTCCGGCCGTGGCAAGCGAGAAAAACCAAAGCCAGGAAACGAAAATACAGGCAAGGGCAAACATCCCTTTCGAGAGGCCGCTGTAATCCAGGGAGCTTGTGCCGATGACCCCGATCGTATCCATAATCGCATGGGGGTTAAGGAGAGATACCGAAACGGCAAGCATAACCTGCTTGCGCGGAGAGTACTGGCTGGCTTCTGAGGATGAGGGGACTCCACCGCCCGAACGCCAAGTGACCCAGCCGATATAAGCAAGAAACAGGACTCCGGCGATAATAAGAATGGTTTTGAGTACGGGTACGCTTATAATAAGAACAGAGACGCCAAGAATCGCCAGCAGAATGAGAAGCGTATCGCATACCGCCGCGGCAATGACGGCCGGAAGAGCCGTACGGAATTTGGGCTGCAGCGCGCCTTGCGAGAAAATAAATACATTTTGCGCGCCAAGGGGCAGGATGAGCCCGATGGACAGCAATAAACCGTGCAGGAATGGCAAAGGAAACACAGCCTTTCGTTATTTGAAAATATGGACTTATTGTAAGGGCGGGAGGAAACATTGTCGCCATCCAAATGGTTGGGCCGCATACCAACCAATACGAAATCAAAGATTGGAGATACCGATGAAGTTTGAAACGAACTGGAGGCCGGACCGAAGCAGAGGCATTCCGATTTACCGGCAAATCGCGGATTATGTCCGTTCGAAAATCGAAAGCGGAGAGTGGCCGACGGGCAGCCGTATCCCTACGGAAAGGGCAGCCGCGAAAGTGTTCGGCGTGAATCGGAGTACCGTGGTGCAAGCTTTCGCGGAGCTGGCGGCAGACGGTCTGATTGAAGGGAAAAGCGGGAGCGGGACCATCGTCTCCGCAGCTTCGGCTTGGGACAAGCAGGTACCCAAATTACCGGACTGGGAGTCTTACGTAAAAACAGGAGTTCATCGGCCCAACCAACGGACCATTCAGGATATCAACCATGCCGAGTTTATTCCCGACATCATTCGTCTTGGGACAGGGGAGCCTTCCCCGGATTTATTTCCGAAGGCAATGAACCGGATTTTTCGGCAGCAGCCTTCGCAAACGGATATATTCGGCTATCCGGAGCCCCGCGGCTTGTATTCGCTTAGGGAGGAGATCAGCAAGCATATGACGGGCTATGGAATAAGCGTTTCGCCGGATTCGGTCCTTATCGTTTCCGGAGCCTTGCAAGCTTTGCAGCTCATAGCCCTTGGCCTGCTGAAGAACGGTTCATCCGTTCTAACCGAATCTCCTTCCTATTTGCAGTCCCTTCAAGTCTTTCAGTCTGCCGGCATGAGTATGTGGGGCTTGCCTTTAGACGAGGAAGGACTGGACGCAATCGCGCTCGAGCGTTATGCGGCAAGCGGAAAAGGGACGTTACTGTATACTATCCCAAGCTTCCATAATCCTACGGGGAAGGTGATGTCCTTGAAGAGAAGACAGGACGTGTACCAATTATGCGTAAAGCACAAGCTGCCGATATTGGAGGATGATGCGTACCGCGATCTTTGGCTGGACAAGCCATCCCCTCCGCCGTTGAAATCGCTGGATCAGAACGGGCTGGTCTTGTATATCGGGAGCATGTCCAAGACGTTAAGTCCAGGACTGCGGATCGGCTGGGTTATCGGGCCGGAGCAGGTCATCCACCGGCTTGCCGACGTAAAGATGCAGTCCGATTACGGAGCCAGCACGTTATCCCAATGGACGGTTATGCAGTTTCTTCGGCAAGGGCTGTACGAGGAGCACTTAGACCAGGTGAGGAAGGAGCTGAGGTCCCGCCGCGCCTATATGCTTCAGCTGCTGGAGTCTTATTTGAAAGAGGCGGCGGAATGGGAGGTGCCGACGGGAGGCTTCTATATTTGGCTTCGGTTCAAACGCGACATTTCCGTCCCTGCCTTGTTTGATGCCGCGATTAAGGACGGAGTCTTGCTAAATCCCGGATACCTGTATGATAAAGCGGATCGGAATCATCTCCGTCTATCTTACTCCTATGCTTCTTTTGAGCAAATGAAAACAGGAATCGAGAGGCTTGCCCGCAGCATACCCTGAAGTGTCGGGATGCTGTTTTTTTTGTTCTAAATTTCCATGAAAAAGCTCAAACTTTTTGGCGGCTTAAAGCGTCTTGAATACATAACAAAATTATTTAATATGTAAGGGACGGAAACAGCAATGGAAGACAACATGAACAGCAAGAAACGTTACATGCCGGGAATTGACGGACTGCGGGCTTTATCGGTGCTCGCCGTCATCGCCTACCATCTGAACATGAAGTGGGCGCAAGGAGGATTAATTGGAGTTGCCATCTTTTTTGTTATCTCCGGCTACCTCATTACCGATCAAATCCTTATTCAGAAGCAGCGCCATGGAAGGCTGGATTTAAAGGGTTTCTGGATAAGAAGAGCACGCAGGCTTCTTCCTGCGATGTTCTGCATGCTGTTGTTCGTTGCCATATGGCTGTTGTTACTCGATCCCAACCGATTAAACCATCTGCAGGGCGACTACTTATCATCGCTGTTCTACGTTAATAACTGGTGGCTGATTTTCCATCAGGTCTCGTATTTCGAAAGCTTTGGCCCGCCGTCCCCGATCGGACATTTATGGTCGTTGTCCATCGAAGAGCAGTTCTATCTGATTTGGCCGTTGTTATTGCTTCTGACCCACCGCCGCGGCAAGCTGTTCGTCATGATTCTTATCGCGGCTGTCGCATCGGCGTTGGCAATGGCATTCCTGTACGTGCCAGGGTCTGATCCAAGCCGGGTCTACTATGGAACGGATACCCGAATGTTTGGTCTTTTGATCGGTGCGGCATTGGCGGTTGTATGGCCGAGTCATAAGCTGAATGCAGCGGTTTCCAAAGCCTCCCGGTTTTCAATGGATGCGATCGGAGGCATAAGCATAATTGCGCTTATCGCCATGATGCACCGGATGAACGAATACGATGCTTCGTTATACCGCGGCGGTTTTCTGGGCTTGTCGTTACTTACTGCAATTGCAATCGCCGTACTGGCGCATCCTGCCAGCTTCCTGGCCAAAGCCATGGGGCTTCGACCGCTGAAGTGGATCGGCGTTCGTTCTTATAGCTTATACATTTGGCATTATCCTATAATTATTTTAACGAACCCTTCCAATCAGGCCGTTACCCCGGGTCCGTTACTGATTGTCGTCCAGATTGCGGCAAGCTTTGCGCTTGCAGCCTTGTCTTACAAATACGTGGAGGAACCGCTTCGCCGCGGCTCGCTTCGGGCAAAATTCCGGACGGTATTATCCGTCAGATGGCTTGGCGTACAGCCTCTAGCTTTTTTGATTATTATTCCATTATTATTTACGCCAAGCTTCGGCAGCTCGCTTCTGAAGGCCACATCGGCTCCGGTTACCGTTGTTTCGGATAATATCCGGCATGATGACGTGAAGCCGTCGCCGCCATCTCCAACTCCGCCTCCTGCCAAGGAGCCGGAAAATGATGCTATCGGTGAGACTCCCGATCCGCATACGGATAAACCGGATACGAATACCGAAACAAGCAAACCGACGAAAAACGAGACGCCGGATCCTACAAAGGAGCCTGTTCAGACGTCTAAGCCGGAGCATACGCCCGAACCGTCCAAAGAACCGGAAGCGGATGCCGGTGCGACAAAGGATAGCTCAACAGAGCCGCCTCAAAAGGGATCGGATGACCCGAATAAGCCACCTGTTGAAACGATAAAGCCTCCCGTCCATCAAACGGGTAACGGCAAAGGAATTACCGTGATCGGCGATTCCGTTATTCTCGATGCCGCACCGTTTCTTGAAAAGGGAATGCCCGGCATTGTCGTGGACGGTAAAGTTGGCCGTCAGATGAGGCAGGCGCAGGACGTAATCGACCAGATGAAGGCCGATCATACGCTAGGCAGCACGGTCGTTCTGGAGCTGGGGACAAACGGAGCGTTTACCAACAAGCAACTGAAGGCTTTAATCGAGTCGCTTGATCAGGTTGAGCATATTTATCTCGTGAATACGCGGGTTCCGCGGAATTGGCAGGATACAGTAAATCAGATGCTTCCAGAAGTTGCTAAGGCGTACGGCAATGTAACCATAGTAGACTGGTATTCTGCAAGCGAAGGGAAGGAAGATTATTTCGCGAAGGATGGCGTTCATTTGAAGCGTGAAGGCGCCGAGTATTATGCGTCCATGCTAATCGATGCGATCTCCAAGTGACCATAAATAGAGAAGGGTATGCCGGCCATGAACAGAAAGTCAGAACAACTACTGACCGATTGCATTACAGAAAACAAGGAAAACATATACCGGCTGGCATATAGCTATGTCAAAAACAAAGAGGATGCGCTCGATATTGTTCAAGACTCGATTTATAAGGCTATGACCAGTATCGAGCTGCTGAAGGACTCCACCGCGGTGAAAAGCTGGTTTTACCGGATCGTTGTGAATACGTCTTTGGATTTCTTGCGCAAGCACAAGAGAGTTCATCCGATGGACCTGGAAAAGCTGGAATTTTACGCGCTTGGCGCCGAGGATTCTTATATGGACATCGATTTGGTCAGGACACTCGCGGATTTGCCCCCTAAATATCGGGAAGTTGTTGTCCTCCGCTTCTTCGAGGATATGAAGATCGAAGAAGTGGCGGAGGTGCTTCAGGAGAATGTGAATACGGTCAAAACAAGGTTGTACCAGGCGTTGAGACTGCTTCGCGCGAAGCTGAAGGATACTTCCTTAAAGGAGACTAATGGATGAGTGATTTATTGGAGCATCTGCGGAAGGAGTATCATTCGGTACCGATTCCCGAGGAGCTGGATCTTATCGTTAACCGTTCCATCAAACAAGCCTTGCATACCCGCAGGGCGAAACGTTTGAAGGTGAAGGGGATGACGATAGCTGCGGCGATACTCGTATTTCTGATTGCGATTAATGCCAGTACGACGGTTGCCAATGCGCTGGCTTCCATTCCTGGCGTGGAACGGATCGTCAAAGTGCTTACCTTGCAGGAGTTCAAGCTGAAGGAGTCCAATTACGAAGCCGATATCAAAGTACCGGCGATCACGAATATGGAAAACAAGGAGCTGCAGCTGGGGCTTAACCAGAAATATTTGGCCGAGAGCAAAGCGTTGTATGACCAATTTCAGGATGAGATTGCAGATTTGAAGAAGCAGGGCTTGAACGGCGCTCATGTCGGCATAGATGCCGGATATGAAGTGAAGACGGATAACGATACGATTTTGTCAATCGGCCGTTATTTTCTGCAGACGGCCGCATCCTCTTCCACGGTGATGCAGTTCGATACGATCGATAAGAAGAACCAGAGACTGATTACGCTGCCGATGCTGTTCAAGGATGATCAGTATCTGAGACTGGTGAGCGACAATATTATAGCCCAAATGAAAGAACAGATGAAAGGCGAAGACGGCAAGATCTATTGGATTGCCGGAGCGGTCGACTATCTCCCGATAGAGGAAACGTTCTCGTCGATCAAGAAGGACCAGAGCTTCTATATTAACAAGGACGGCAAGCTGGTCATCGTCTTTAACAAATACGAAGTTGCACCGGGCTCTATGGGCCTTCCGGAATTCGTAATCCCGACAGACGTTATCCAAGGCGATCTCGTCAGCAACTATTATATTAAATAACGACAAGCAGAGGGGCATGAGGCTCCTCTGCTTTGTTTTGTTGCAGCAATTCCTTATTCTGGTGACAAAGCAGGTCGCGGAATGGTAAAATACAGCCGACAAACTCACAATCGAAGGGATAAACCCAATGCAACTTCATTCCAATACCATTCTTATTACCGGAGGAGCATCCGGCATCGGTCTAGAGCTGGCCAGCCGCTTATCGGCCCTCGGCAACACGGTTATCGTATCCGGCCGGGATCAGGCCAAGCTGGATCAAGCGAGATTGCAATACCCTATGCTTCATGCGTTCCCTTGCGATGTTACGGAGCCCGAAGCTATCGCAAAGTTATACGACAGCGTAACCGCCCAATTCCCGGAGCTGAACATGCTAATAAATAATGCGGGATTGATGCGGAAAATCAATTTGCAGCGGAAGGAAGCCGATCTTCACGACATCAGCCGCGAAATCGAGACGAATCTGAGCGGCCCGGTCCGCATGGTGAACCAGTTCTTGCCCCATTTGTTAAAGCAGCCTTCCGCGGCCATTATGAATGTCTCGTCCGCATTGGCCTTTGTTCCATTCGCGATCTCGCCCGTATACGGGGCTACGAAAGCCGGCATTCATTCCTTTACCCGCTCTCTGAGGGTCCAGCTCAAGAACACGCGTGTTCGAGTGTTTGAGCTTGCTCCGCCATTAACGAAAACGACGCTGGTTGACGCGTTTGAAGCCAATGATATGAAGGGCAGCACAGCGATGGAGGTATCCGAGCTAGTTAGTCATGTCATTAAAGCTATGGAGAAGGACCAGTTTGAAATCCGTCCGGGACAAAGCAATCTGCTTAAGCTAATGAGCCGGGTTGCGCCTAACTTTATATTCAAGCTAATGAGCAAATCGGTTGATGCCATGCACGCGGAATCAGGTAACTAAACCAAAAGACTCCTCGCGGAGTCTTTTGGTTTAGTCTGTTGAATTAGCTTTCTTTTTTACCCCGATATCCGTAAGAAGTACCGCAGCCACCGCCAAAGATACCGCAGCTGCAAGCGATAATAACCAACAAGATGAACAGAACAAGAATGAAACCGGAAGATGCCATAAAGAATAAAACCTCCTAGTAATTTAGAATACACTATAGATTATGCTTCTAGGTTAGCAAGTGCTTGGACCTCTATCTCGTAGATAGAAGACTATTTGGAATCATCCTGCCAGGATAAATGAGTTGGTAGGAAGTTTGACAGGCCATGCGAAAGCGAACAGAAGACCCCGTAAAGGGGTCTTCTGTTTCATGCATATATTTAGAGATTAACATTCATCAGCATTCATGGAGGCATGATGCTGCATGGATTAGTAGTAGCCTTTACCTGTACCTACGCCTCCAACTCCTGGATAGCCGCCGCCGCAGCCGCCACCCCAACCGCCTACAAAACCGCAACCGCAGACGATGATCACCAGCAAGATGAACAGCACAAGAATTGAACCAACGTTGTTAAATCCATGGCCAATACCTGACATAATTCACAACACCTCCTTACGTCTGGAGTATACTTTAATATATGTGGGGGGAGCGAATGTGATTGGGTATTTGCCTCGGAGGCATTTAACCAATTCCGTTTGCCCCTCCGGTACAGGAGTCAGGGCAAGACGATGGTCCATATTGAGCGTAAAAACCCCCGGATGAACGGATCAACCGGGGGTTCGCTTATTATACGAGCTTCTTGCGGATCGCGCCGGAGATAAGGTCAATGATGGTGATCATGACGATAATCCCAAGCAAAATAATGCCGACACGGTCCCAATGGCGCGTGCTTAAAGCGAAGATGAGCGGCGTGCCGATTCCGCCTGCTCCAATAAAACCAAGGATGGTCGCAGATCGGACATTAATTTCGAACCGGTACAGCGTATAGGATAAAAAGCTTGGGAGCACCTGAGGTAGCACGGCGAACCATAATTGCTGGAACCGGTTGGCACCGGATGCAAGCAAGGCTTCTGACGGACCGCGGTCGATGCTCTCGATCTCCTCCGCATACAGCTTGCTCAGCATGCCGACGGAATGAATGCCAAGGGCGAGAACGCCAGCGAACGAGCCTGGACCAACGGCTTTGATAAAGAGGAGGGCCATAACGAGCTCGGGAAAGGTGCGCACAAAGCTCAAAACGATTTTACCCGATCCCGCAACCATCCGAAATCTGCTCATATTTCTGGCCGCCCAGAAGGCAAAAGGAAAGCTGACTATCGCAGAGATTATCGTTCCCAGAACCGAAATAGCCAGCGTATCCAGTAATCCCCGCAATAAATCCTCGCCGTCCGGCAAATACACATAATCCCAATCCGGCTGAAAAAGACCGGTAAGAATCGATTTCATAATGGTTCCCGCTGTTTCTTTAATGCCCGTAAAAGGCACGCCGCTAAATGCCCATACGTACACAGCGAGCAGGGCGGCGTAGATCAGCCAACGATAAGGATTTTTTTTCGGTTTTTGGATAATGACATTATTCACAGCAGTCTCTCCCTTAGCTTCGTGCTGGCATAGTCAATAACAAGTACTACGGCAAGCGTAAAGAGGATGATGACGCTTGTCTTGTCGTATTCCAGGAAACCAAGCGTTGCTTCGTAATAAAGACCGATGCCGCCTGCGCCTACAAGACCCAATACGGCGGCGGCGCGAACATTAATCTCGAAGGTATAGAGCACGAAGGACATAAAGTTCGCCTGGATTTGAGGGACGACGCCGTACGCGATTTTTTGCGCAAAATTGCCTCCTGCGGCCGTTAAGGCTTCAAGCGGTCCTTGGTCGATGGTTTCAATCAGCTCGTACGTCAGCTTGGAGATAAGGCCCACCGAGAAGACGGTTAGAGCCAGAATCCCCGGAATCGGGCCCAAGCCGAAGACGGCTACAAAGATCGCGGCCAGAAGCAAATCCGGTACCGTGCGAACAAGATTAAGAAGAAACCGGGACGGATAATACAGCCAGCGGTAACGCGTCAGATTAGCCGCGCACAGCAAGGATACCGGAACGGACAATACCGCGCCAATCGTTGTGCCGATCAAAGCCATGCGAATCGTTTCGAGCATGCCGTGAACAATGTTGTCGAAGTAGCTCCAGCGCGGCGGGAACATTTCCTTCAGCAGATCCCACATATTGGGCATGCCGGTAATCAGCTCCGGAAGGGATGCTTCGGTTTGCTTGCCGCTCGCCCAGAGCAGAACAAGAATCAATACGATGGTCAAATAATGCTTGATCCGGCCTGGCGGCTTGGGACGGGCCGTCTTTTGGGGCGCGACGGGCTTCATATCGACGTGAAGACTCATACGACGACCTCTCCAAGCAGCTCGTCCCGCGCAGGCGGACGACCGTAAATTTCGGCGAACCGTTCATCCGTCGCTTCCGATACGGGCCCGTCAAATACCACCTCGCCGGCGCGGAGGCCGATAATCCGGGTCGCATACGTTCTGGCCAGATCGATGAAATGAAGGTTCACGATCGTCGTAATGCCAAGCTCCTGATTAATCTTTTTCAAATCGTCCATGACCTGTTTGGTCGTTAGAGGATCCAGGGAAGCAACAGGCTCGTCGGCCAAAATAATTTTGGCTTCCTGGGCAAGCACGCGGGCGATTGCGACGCGCTGCTGTTGGCCGCCCGACAATTCGTCGGCGCGGGAGTAAGCTTTTTCCGTAATGTTAACCCGGCTCAGCGCTTCAAAAGCCAGATCGACATCCTTCTTCGGGAACCGGCCGGTTAAGGTTCGGAGGGTAGAGTGATAACCAACTCTTCCGGCCAGAACATTGCGAAGGACGGAAGATCTCTTGACCAGGTTAAAGCTTTGGAAAATCATGCCGATATCCCGGCGGATCAGCCGAAGCTTCTTCCCTTTCGCTTTCGTAATCGATTGGCCGTTGATCAAGATCTCGCCTTCGGAAATATCATGGAGCCGGTTAATGGAGCGGAGTAGGGTGGATTTGCCGGCGCCAGACAAACCGACAATCGCGATAAATTCTCCTTCTTGAATGGTCAAGTTGATATGGTTTAACCCTTTGGTCTGGTTCGGGTAAATTTTCGATACTTGGCGAAGCTCGATCATGGGAACCCATCCTTTTAGAAAGTTTCGGTAACGGGACAAGCCAGTACAGGCCGCAGGCGGCGATGTACTGGCTTGTCCGATGCCTTAGTTGGCGTCAATTGACGAAGAATAGAAGACTACTCGGTTTTTACTTTTTCGTTGTATTGGCGCACGATGTCAAATACGCTGTCGCTTGATTTCACATAACCTTGGTGCGAATAGACGTCGAAAATGATTTGATGGCCTTCCGGGTCAGTGCCGATATCGATGAAAGCCTGCTGAATTTTAGCGACCCAATCCGCATTCATGTCGGAGCGAACGCTGATGGTATCGTTAGGGATTGGCTCCGTGAAAGTAAGAACGCGGGTATCTTCGAATACTTTCGGATAATCCTTCGATACGAGCGTGCGTGCATCCTGGAAAATCGCGGCGGCATCCACGTCGCCGTTTAATACAGCGAGAACGCCTTGGTCATGGCCCTTTACCGTAACCGGTTGAACGTCCTTCAGCGGGTCAAGACCCGCGTCCATCAGCGCGGCTGCCGGCCATACATAACCTGCGGAGGAAGTCACGTTCTGGTAAGCGATTTTTTTGCCTTTCAGATCCGCAACCGTTTTGATTGGCGAATCCTTCTTCACGATAATCATCGACTTATAATTGTCTACCAGCTCCGTAGTAGGAGCGCCTGTAGCGTCGTCTACGCCAAAACGCTGCGCTTGCAGCATAACCTCGGCTGCGCCTTTTTCTTTTGCAAGCACGTAAGCGGTAGGAGGCAGGAAGCCTACGTCTACCTTTTTCGAAGCCATAGCTTCGATGATGGTGTTGTAGTCGGTCGATACGCTTACTTTCACCGGAATGCCAAGCTTATCGCCAAGCAGCTTTTCAAGCGGCTTTGCTTTCGCTTCCAGCGTATCCGCGTTTTGCGAAGGGACGAATTGAACGGTCAGTTCGGTTGGAACATAACCTTCCGGAGCTTTGCTTTCTTCCGGCGTCGGGGTCTCGGACGGCTCGGTGGATGCTTCGTTTGACGGGCTTGCAGCGTTCGAGGCATTGTTGCTTGCGCTCGAGTTGCTGTTGTTGCCGCAGGCGCTAACCAATAAAGCGAGCAATAACAGCGGTAGGACGATCAAGTGCAGTTTCTTCACTTCCAGAACCCTCCAAAAAATTCTATATTTTAAATACTCGTCCACTATAGGTAATCTCTATTAACGGTAGGTCAATGGGGAGATAAGTATTTGTAAATACGCATAAAGTCGTATCTTGGCGTATAGGGCTCTGATACAATAGCGCTTATTCGAAAGGAGAGGAAGACGGACTGTGGAAAGAGAAAGCGTGAAATGCGTCATCCTGGTTACCAGCGATATACACGGTTATATTCATCCGGTGGATTACCGGACAAGAGAAGAGATTCCTTCCGGACTTGCCAAGCTGGCCACGCTTATTAAGGAAGAGAGAACGAAATGTCCGAATCTGCTGCTTATCGATAATGGAGATATGCTTCAGGGTTCGCCGTTCGCCGCTTACGCGGCAGCGCATGCCGCCGGCATTCATCCGTGCATTGAAGTCATGAACAGCCTTCAATATGACGCGGCCGTACCGGGGAATCATGAGTTCAATTATGGATTTGCCAAGTTGGCGAAAGCCGTTGAGGCTTCCCGTTTCCCCTGGTTATCCTCCAATCTTCTTACTAAGGAATCGGGAGTACCGGCATTAGGCCGTCCATATCTCGTGAAGCGGATAGAGGACAAGCTGAAAGTGGTTATCCTTGGAGCTACGACGCATTATATCCCGCATTGGGAGAAAGGCAGTCATATTGAAGGGCTGGATTTCCGGGACACCCTTGAAGCCGTCACGGCATGGGTCGCCTACATACGGGAGCATGAGCAGCCGGATCTTCTCGTTGTCAGCTATCACGGAGGCTTCGAACGCGATTTGGACAATGGCCAAGCCACAGAGCGGTTAACCGGCGAGAACCAGGCTTACGCGATTTGCATGGAAGTCCCCGGCATCGATGCGCTAATTACCGGTCATCAGCACCGCTTGATCGCGGAGGAGCTAAACGGGGTGCTCGTTGTGCAGACGGGCAGCAACGGACAAGCTCTGGGACATCTTGCGTTTGAGTTCGAGCACGGCGATGACGGCTGGCGGACGGTTTCAAAGACGGCCCGGCTGCTTAAGCCGGAAGCGAATACGGCGGCGGATGAAGAGGTAGAAGCGCTAACCCGTGAGATGGAGAAAAGGACGCAGGATTGGCTGGACCAGCCTATCGGAACAACGGAAGGCGACTTGTCCGTACGCGATCCGTTTGAATGCCGAAGGTCACCGCATCCTTTCGTGCAATTTATTCATGCAGTCCAGCTTGAGGCGACTAGCGCGGAAATATCCGCTGCGGCTCTGCTTAGCGAAGAATCCAAGGGCTTTGGAGCTGTCATCACGGTAAGGGATGTGCTGTCGGCCTTTGTATATCCAAACACGCTAACGGTTCTTCGGTTGACCGGAGAGGATATCCGCTTGGCGCTTGAGCAGTCTGCCGCATACTTTGAGCTTGGGGCGGACGGAAAACCAGGTGTAAGCAAGGCTTATCTCCAGCCCAAAGCCCAGCATTACAATTACGACATGTGGGCGGGTATCGAATATGACATTGATTTGTCATTGCCGATTGGCAAACGCATTACAAGGCTTTTTCGAAACGGGAGACCGCTTGCTATGACAGCCGAATATTCCGTCGTCATGAACAGTTACCGCGCTGGCGGCGGCGGAAACTTCGATATGTTTAGAGGGAAGCCCGTTCTCTATGAAGGAGCGGAGGATATGGCCGACATCGCAGTTGGTTATATTCGTTCGAAAGGCCGGCTGACGGCATCAGAGGATCGAAACTGGCGGATAATGCGGTAGGAAACAGAAAGAGGGCTGCTCTTCCAGCGAAGAGTGGCCCTCTTTTTTCTGCGCTTACGGGTAAGCGTAAATGCTTTGATGTGAACAAATCGAACATAAATGCAATTAAATTTAAACAAAGGGCTTGAAAAACAAAATATACATGTTATATTAAATAACATCAAGTTGAAATAAAGTATGTAAGCTTACATTACGCAAACAACTGAATAGCCATTGTTCTCTAGGGTTCCGCAGCGATCTATTCCGCTGGCCTGGTCCGAGAGAGGACGCACAGCCGGCAGGCTGTGTCCACGGAGGGAGAAAAGCCCGGGAGGATATGAATAATATCTTCCCGCGGCTTTTTTTATTCTCCGGATTGAAACGCGTTCTGCCGCCTAAAGACGGCGAAGCCGTTTCGCCTGTTTGTCCAGAGAAAGGGAGGAGTATGGAGATGAAACAAGAAATTACTTTGCGCCAATCGCTTACGCTCGTTCAGGTCGTTGCTCTTGGATTGGCCTGGATGACGCCAATGATTTACTTCTCGGTATTCGGCATCGCTTACGACGCTTCGAAAGGAATGATAACGGAAGCCTACTCGCTCTCGATCGTTGCCATCTTCTTTACGGCGTACAGCTACAGCATTATGGCCAAGATCTTCCCGGGTTCCGGTTCCTCTTATACGTATGTCAAGAAATCGATGCATCCTATTCCCGGCTTTACGGTAGGATGGGCGATTCTGCTCGATTACTTGTTCTCCCCGATTATTGCCTGCCTGACCTTCGGCATTTATCTGAATGCCCAATTCCCTGCGGTTCCAGCCTATGTGTGGATCATTTTGCTGAATATTATTCTGGCAGTCGTCAACATTGCGGGAATAAAATTCTCCGCCAGCTTAAGCAAGCTGTTTGTACTCTTCCAAATTATTTTTATTGCCTTGTTCTGCGGATACCTGATGAAAGGCCTGTCTGGCGTGCATGACGTCGTGCTGCCGTTCACCCACATGGACACCGGACTGTCGACGCTGCTTGCGGGCGCTTCGCTGATCTGCTTCTCTTTCCTTGGGTTCGATACCGTGTCGACCCTGTCGGAGGAGACCATCGACGCGAAAAAGACGATCCCAAGAGCGATTATGCTCATCATTTTGATAGCGAGTATCCTCTACATTACAACATCCGTCCTGATTCAGGTAAGATATCCTAACCTGACCTTTAATAATCTGGACGCAGCCGGCTTTGAACTGATGAAGCTTGCGGGCGGGGCGGCATTAGGGGCGATTTTTACGACCGTTTTGATTTTTGCGATATTCACGCAAGGTCTGACATCCGTAACGAGCGTTTCCCGTTTGATGTACGTGCTTGGCCGCGATTCGATTCTGCCGAAAAAGTTTTTTGGAGCCCTGCATCCCAAATACCGTACCCCGGTTAACAATATCGTGCTTGTATCCGTCATTTCGCTTCTTGCCCTTGTTATCAGTCTGGATATGGCCGTTAAGTTCGTAAGCTTTGGCGCTTTAACCTCGTTTGCCTTTGTTAACATTTCTGTCATAGTGGAATGCTTCATCAAACGCAAACAGCGCTCGCTCAAACAAACGTTCCAATATTTGATCTTCCCTTTGATCGGAGCGTCGTTCATTATTTGGCTCATCACGCTGCTTGACTCTCAAGCGCTGCTTCTTGGCTGCATTTGGCTCGTTTTCGGCGTTGCGTATTACCTGTTCCGCACCAGAAAGCTGCGCATGGCGCAGGAAACGCCATCAGCTCCAATCTTCCCGGCAACGCCAGCGATCGAGACGGAATTTAAATAATTTTTATGTAATGTATATTGACACGGAAAATCGATCCACTTATACTTGCAATATGTTAGCAAACATCACATTTGAATAAGCTCCGGAATTGACGGAGCGAAAAAGCTGTCTAGGGTTCCGTTGACGGGTAAACGTCAAGTCTGGTCCGAGAGACGGCGTATGGCGGAAGCTTACCGAAGCAGCCCGGCCATATGACACGGAAGGACAAAAGCCTGGGAGATCATTCTCCCGGGCTTTTTTTATTCAAAGGGGGAAATAACGATGAGCAGCACTTGGAAAACAGCGATTCGCGCAGGGGAAAAATGGTCGGGAGCCGTAAGCAAGGGCAAACAGATTCGCTTCACGGCTATGGAAGCAGGCGCGAACCTGTCGATTATGCTTTTTAACGCCAAGGATTTGACGGAACGCTACAATATGCCGGATTCGTTGAAGGCACAATATACCGCGCATTTGACGAAAGGGAATACGCTTATGAGCGATAACGGCAGAGTGCTTGCAAGCATCGTGGAAGACAGCCTGGGCTGGCATGATACGATCAGCGGCTACACGACAAGAGCGTTAACCGACCGCAAGTACGGCAAGACGACCTACCAGGAGCTTCGGAATGAATGGCTCCGGTCCGGACAAGAGAACTTCGCTGTCGAGCTAACGCGGAGCGGTCTTGGCTTGAGAGATATGTCGCCGGTTGTGAACTTGTTCTCCAAGGTGTATGTGGATGACGACGGGCAAATGCATTATGAGCTTGGTCATTGCGAGGCGGGCGCATCGGTCGTGCTTCGCACGGAGATGGACGTTCTGCTAGTCGTATCGAATACTCCTAATCCGCTTGATCCAAGAACGGAATACCCGGCAGTGCCGGTTGCGATTGAAGTGTCGGCAGCCGAACCGGTAAGCGAGGAAGATTATTGCTTGAACTTCAGGCCGGAGAACCGCAGGGCATTCGAGAATACATGGAGCTACCATCAATTGCTGGGGCTTTAATAGACGGAATATTAAGAAAAATCGATGCTTACGAAGCTGAATGGCTTCGCAATTCATTAAGTGGACGCTTACGAAGTATAAATGGCTTCCGCAATTTATTTAAGGAGGATACAACCTATGGGAAGCTTTAACCGGGTAGAAAGCACGCGCTTGCCTGAGGCAGCGATTTATAACGAAGTAGTACTGGCAGGGGATGGCTGGATGCATGATCTGGAGCCTGGTCAAGTGCTCCGCATCGTGGATCTGGAGGGGAATCAAGCAGCGGATACGTTGTTCTTCGATGCGGATAATCCGGAGGATCATTACAGTGCCGTAGCTACGATGACGAATCAACAGAACATTTACCTGACCACCGGCTCGGTTCTGCTTGCCGAATCGGGCAAGGAACTGGTGAAGATCGTTGCGGATACCTGCGGCCGGCATGATACGGTTGGCGGCTCCTGCTCCGCTCAGAGCAATACCGTCCGTTACGCCCATGAGAAACTGCACATGCATAATTGCCGGGATACGTTCATGCTTCAGCTGGCACGGCGGGGCGAGCCCTACAGCAAGCGCGATTTGGCGCCGAACGTTAATTTTTTCATGAATGTGCCGGTTACGCCGCAAGGCGGCTTGAAATTCGACGACGGCGTTTCTTCGCCGGGAGCTTACGTGGAAATGCAATCCGTCGGACGGACGGCTGTTCTGATCAGCAATTGTCCACAGCTGAATAATCCGTGCAATGCCTATAATCCGACGCCGATTCGCGTCTTGATCTGGAACGACTAGCCATCTGGGGAGAAGGGGAGAGATTACATGTTTACTAAAGTACTGATTGCCAACCGGGGAGCAATTGCGGTTCGAATCGAAAGAACCCTTCGCAACATGGGAATTGCCTCCGTTGCCGTATATACGAAAGCCGACCAAGACAGCCTGCATGTAGACATGGCGGATGAAGCGGTGCTTCTGGGCGAAGGACCGGCTAAGGAGAGCTATCTGAACGCGGATCTTATTCTGCGGATTGCCAAAGACACCGGAGCGCAAGCTATCCATCCGGGTTACGGTTTCCTGAGCGAAAACGCGGATTTCGCCCGCGCATGCCGCGATAACGGCATTGTCTTTATTGGGCCTACTCCAGAGCAAATGGAAGCCTTCGGCCTCAAGCATTCCGCCCGCGAGCTGGCCGAGAAAGCAAGCGTTCCGCTCCTGCCCGGTACTCCTCTTCTGACCGAGCTGGATGAAGCGGTTGCCCATGCAGCCGATATCGGCTATCCAATAATTCTGAAAAGCACGGCAGGCGGCGGCGGAATCGGCATGCGGGTGTGCACGGACGAAGAAGCGCTGCGCGTTGCCTTCGGTAGCGTGCGCCATCTTGCGGAGGCTAACTTCAAGAACGGCGGCATGTTCCTCGAGAAATATATTGCGAAAGCGCGCCATGTGGAGGTACAGATCTTCGGTAACGGCAATGGCGAGGTTGTAGCTCTCGGCGAACGGGACTGCTCGGTGCAGCGCCGCAACCAGAAGGTTGTCGAGGAAAGTCCGGCTCCGCAATTCCCGGAGGAAGTGCGGGCTGAAATTCTTGCCTGCGCGAAGCGCCTTGCGGCCGTGGCCGGTTACCGCAGCGCGGGAACGGTTGAGTTCCTGTACGATCCTTCGAGCTGCAAGTTCTACTTCCTTGAAGTAAATACCCGCCTGCAGGTGGAGCATGGCGTAACCGAGGAAGTGCTTGGTCTTGATCTCGTGGAGTGGATGCTGAAGGAAGCGGCGGGAGAGCTGAACGGATTGGAAGCTCTTGTTCCGGAGTCCAAGGGTCATAGTATTCAGGCCCGCATCTACGCGGAGGATTGCTTGCAAGGCTTCCGTCCAAGCGCGGGTCAGCTGGATCAGGCGTTATTTTCCGGCGAAGCCCGTACGGAAACTTGGGTTCGCGACGGCATTACGGTAACCACGCTGTATGATCCCATGCTCGCTAAAGTAATCGTGCATGGCGAGAACCGCGAGGATGCCATTGCCAAGCTGAAACAGGCTTTAAACGAGACGCGTTTTTATGGCATTACGACGAATCTGCAATATGTTCAGGCGCTTCTCGACGAGAGTCAGTTCCTTGCAGGCGATGTATATACGCAGCTGTTAAACGGCTTTGCCCCGGCAGAGTCCGCGCTTGAAGTGTTGGACGGCGGCGTTCAGACAACGGTTCAAGACTATCCGGGCCGGGTAGGCCACTGGGATGTAGGCGTACCGCCATGCGGACCGATGGATCCGCTTGCCTTTCGGATCGGCAATAAGCTGCTCGGCAACGCGGATCAAGCGAGCGGTCTCGAGCTGACGCTGCGCGGCGGCTCGTATAAATTCCGTGAGAGCATGCTGTTCTGCGTAACCGGTGCTGATATGAAGCCGGCTCTGGATGATGAGGCAATTCCAATGTACACGCCGGTAAGGGCGGAACGCGGACAAGTGCTAAGCTTCGGTGAGTCGGAGGAAGGCCTGCGCACGTACCTCCTGATCGAAGGAGGATTTGACATGCCGCTTATTCTGGGCAGCGCGTCAACGTTTACGCTTGGCGGCTTTGGCGGTCATGGCGGCCGCGCGCTGCGAACCGGCGATGTCCTTGGCGCGAACCGCCAACAAGGAACGACGGAGAGCTTAGTTAAAGCTTCGCTCCCTGCAAAGCTGCAGCCGTCAATTTCCCGCGAGTGGACGATTGGCGTTATTCCGGGGCCGCATTGCACAAGCGAGTTTCTGAAGCCGGAGTATTTGGAGCAGCTTGCGAAAACAAGCTTTGAGGTTCACTTCAACAGCTCGAGAACCGGCGTGCGGCTGATCGGTCCGGCTCCGCTGTGGGAGAGAGAAGACGGCGGGGAAGCGGGCCTTCACCCATCCAATATTCACGATAATGCCTATGCGGTCGGAACGCTCGACTTGACCGGCGATATGCCGATCCTGCTTGGTCCGGACGGACCTAGCCTTGGCGGCTTCGTCTGTCCGGTAACAACGGCTTCGGCTGAGTTCTGGAAGCTGGGCCAGCTTCATCCGGGCGATAAAGTCCGCTTCCAGCTTGTAACGCTGGAAGAAGCGGAGGAGCTTCGCAAGCGGCAGGAGCAACTGCTGGACGCAATTGGGCAAGGGCGTTCCAATGAGCTTCAAGCTGGCGGACTGCCGGCGGCGCATGATGCCTTTTCGCCGGAATATCCGGTTCTGTACCGCGAGGCCGCAGGGCGCAAGTTCCCGATTACCATCCGCTGCAGCGGCGACGAGAATCTGCTTGTCGAGTACGGTTCCCTGGAGCTGGATCTTCTGCTTCGCTTCCAGGTGCATGCCCTTGTAGAAGCGATCCGCGAGAACGGCGTTATTCCGGTGCTTGATCTGACGCCTGGCGTCCGTTCGGTGCAGGTGCATATCGATGCCTCGCGGATGAGCGTCCGCGAAGCGGCCAAACAGCTGCTTGCCATTGACGGCGGCCTGCCGCCGCTCGAATCGATCCGCGTACCGTCCCGTATTGTCCGACTGCCCTTATCGTGGGATGATCCGGCTACGCAGCTCGCGATTGACCGTTACCAGCAAAATGTTCGCCCGGATGCGCCTTGGTGCCCGAGCAATCTGGAGTTTATCCGACGCGTGAACGGCCTTGACAGCATCGATGATGTTCAGCGCATTGTATTTGACGCCAGTTACCTGGTGCTTGGTCTCGGCGACGTCTATCTTGGCGCGCCTCTGGCTACGCCAATCGACCCGCGTCACCGGCTGGTAACAACGAAGTACAATCCGGCCCGCACCTGGACGCCGGAGAATGCCGTCGGCATCGGCGGAGCTTACATGTGCGTGTACGGCATGGAAGGCCCTGGCGGCTACCAGTTTGTTGGCCGTACGATCCAAATGTGGAACAAGCTGCGTTCGACGGAAAGCTTCAAGGCCGGCAGGCCGTGGCTGCTCCGCTTCTTCGACCAGATTCAATTTTACCCGGTTACGGCTGAGGAATTGCTGCAGCTGAGGGAGGATTTCCCGCGCGGCAGGTTCGAAGCGGATATTACGGAAACCACGTTTGACCTTGGCCAATATCTGCAATTCCTGGAATCCATCGAGGAGAGCGCGGATAAGTTCCGGAGCCGGCAGCAAATGGCATTTAATGAAGAAAGAGAGCGCTGGAAGGAGCTTGGACTTGCCGAGTACGTGTCGGAGCAGGATTCCGCGAAGCCGGTCAGCGACGAAGAGCTGCCTTCTGACGTGGATGCCATGAAATGCTCCATGCCGGGCAGCGTTTGGAAGGTGCTTGTAAGTACGGGCGATGCGATCAAGAAAGGCGATGCGCTTATTATCGTAGAATCGATGAAAATGGAGTTCTCGCAAAATGCTCCGTTTGACGGCATTATTCATTCCGTGCATGTTAAGCCGGGGGACGGCGTTAATGCCGGCCAATTGATTGTTGGCATTTCGAAACTAGCGGAAAGAGAGCTGACCCGTATATGAGCGAACTTCAATCGGTATTGACCATTTCCTGGCTTAGAGAGCAATACTTAAAAGGTACGCTAACGCCTTCGCAAGTGATTGAGTCCATTATTGAACGTGCCGAAGCCGATAAAGAAAAGCATATTTGGATAACGCCGCCGTCGCTGGCTTACATCCAGTGTTATCTGGACCAACTGCAGGAGCTGGATCGTGTGCAGCTGCCACTGTGGGGAATCCCGTTTGCGGTAAAAGACAACATCGACGTCGCCGGCATGCCCACAACGGCCGGCTGCGAAGAATATTCGTACCTGCCTTCCGCCCACGCGGCGGTTGTCGAACGACTTATCCAAGCAGGCGCAATCCCGGTCGGCAAAACGAACCTCGACCAGTTCGCAACCGGGCTTGTCGGGACCAGAAGTCCCTACGGCGATACGCATAATTCGCTGCGTCCGGAGCTCATCAGCGGCGGCTCCAGCTCGGGTTCTGCCGTGTCTGTCGCTTTGGGGCATGCGGTATTTTCCCTTGGAACGGATACGGCCGGCTCCGGCCGGGTGCCTGCCGCGCTGAATAATCTGGTTGGTCTGAAACCAAGCGTTGGCGCATGGCCGAGCAAAGGGGTTGTTCCGGCTTGCGAAAGTCTGGATTGCGTGACGGTATTTGCCCATAATCTCGAGGATGCGGAGCTGGTGGACCAAGTTGTCCGGGGCATTCATGCGGATGATCCATGGTCGAAGGAGATACCGGCTGGCAAGCGCAAGCTCCCGGCAAAGCTGCTTCTTCCGGGTGGTCCCTTGACTTTTTATGGACCGTTTGCCGATTCGTACCGCTTGGCTTGGGAGAAATCCGTAAACAAGCTTAAGGCGATCAAGCTTCCGGTTGAATACGTCGATATTCAATTGTTCCAGGCTGCGGCCGCCTTATTATATGAAGGTCCATGGGTAGCCGAGCGCTGGTCGGCGCTGGGAAGCTTCATTGAGGCCCATTCCGGCGTTACGTTTCCGGTAACGGAGAAGGTACTCCGCAGCGCGACTAAGCCGGAATTTGACGCGGCATCCGTGTTCACCGCCTTTCACAAGCTGCAGGGCTATAAGCTGGAAGCCAAAAAGCTGCTTCAAGACGGGGTGCTGATCATGCCGACGGCAGGGGGAACGTGGACTCGCGAGCAAGTCGCGGCTGACCCGGTCAGCACGAATAGCGCGATGGGGCTGTATACGAATCACTGCAACCTGCTGGATCAAAGCGCGCTTGCCGTTCCTTCCGGCGATGCGGCACCGGATTTGCCGTTTGGGATTACGCTGTTTGCGGCATCGGGTGAGGAAGGGATGCTGTTCCGTTTGGCCGAGACTATTCGGACGGCGCGAGAATCTCAGCCATCTACGCTTGTGGCCGTTTGCGGCTTGCATATGCGAGGTTTGCCTCTGGAACGCCAAATGCAGGAGCATGGGGCCGTTTTTATCCGCGAGGACCGGACTTCACCGACTTATAAGCTGATGAAGCTTCAGACGATTCCGCCCAAGCCGGGGCTGCTAAAGCTGCCGCAGGGCGGGGCGTCAATTGAAGTAGAGGTATGGGAGATGCCCATTGCCACGTTCGGAGCCTTCACGGCTGCTATACCGGCGCCGCTTGGGATTGGCAAAGTCGAGCTCGCTGACGGCAGTATCGTACCAGGCTTTATCTGCGAGGCTTACGGAACGGTTGATGGCGAGGACATTACTGCCTATGGAGGCTGGAGAAAAGCGCTTGCCGCCATTGCCGAAGCGAAAGCGAAAGCGGAAGCAACGCTGTAACTCGATTGACTGCAAGAATAGCGAACTATTATAATTTAAGAAGACAGACGCACTTCTCCCTTGACGGAAAGTGCGTTTTCTTTTTCCGGGAGGGGAAAGGCTTGCTATCAACCAAGTTTATATCATTTCCTACCCATCAGGAGTAGGGAAGGAATCGGGCGTGGAGAACCGGCATATTGTAAATAACAACAGCCGCTCTATTGAACAGGTCATAGAGATGAATATCTCTGGCGAACGGTATATACTGTAGGTAGGGCGTGCATAAAGAGGTGGCCAATGAGAGGTCTGGAAGTTATTTATACTTATATGGAGAAGCTTGATCAGTATACTATAGAACAATTACGTTACCGGAAGAAGCCCGGGACCTGGTCCATCGGCCAGGTCTATTCGCATATCAGTGATGTTGCTCTTGAATATCTGGACAATATCAGGCAATGCGAAGAGTCCTGCAGCGAGCAGCCGCTCGGCAAAACGGAAGCAGGGGAGAGATTGTTCGGAGAGGGAGCTTTTCCGCCGGTTAAGATCAAGTTGCCGGAAGGCATGGAGTACAGTCCTAACGACGCGAAAAATAAAGCCGATCATCTTCATGATCTGAATCAATTAATAGATAACATAAGGGCTTGGGATTTGCGGATTGCCGCCATTCCTCCTTCCTATAAGGTGAGACATGGAGGATTTGGCTGGTTGAATGCCAGAGAGTGGCATGATCTGATCGACATGCATACCCGTCATCATTTACGACAAATAAAGGAGATCGAGGAACAATGGAACAAAGTGACAGTCGACAGGTGAGCAGAATATGAAGGGGCTAATCGATCCGGACAGACGTATCGCAGACCTGGTCAAACAGGTCGATCATCGCGTCCTGGCTTTATGGGCGGCAGATTGTGCCGACCGCGCCCGTCCATGCTTCGAAGTTGTCCTCTCCGAGGATAACCGGATGCGGGAGGCTATTCTTGCAGCCCGCGCCTGGTCGCGAGGCGAGCTTCCGATGTCCTCCGCGCGCAAGGCGGCAACTGCCGCGCATACCGCTGCTCGGGATGTCATTGCCGCGAGCAGCGCAGCATCCCGTGCCGCCCGGGCGGCCGGTCATGCGGCCGCAACGGCCCATGTTGCCAGTCATGCGGTGCATGCCGCGTCTTATGCGGCTACGGCCATCCGGGATCTGGCTGATAAAGCGCAAGCCAAGCTTATTGCCGATCAGGAGCGGGAATGGCAATACATGCGCCTCATTGAATTGCTTGAGCAGTTAAGATAAAGGAGTATAAGAACGTGCAAATCGGCGAGATTCAAGAGATTTACCGTTATCCGGTGAAATCGTTTGCGGGCGAGAAGCTTGAGCATTGCGCAATCGAAGAGTACGGCATGCTCGGTGACAGGTTTGCCACCTTTTACGATGAGACGAAGAAGGATTGGCATAAATATATAACGGCAAGGAACATCCCTAATCTATTGAACTATCGGGCGACGTTCCAGGATGGGGAAATCCGGATTACGGGACCGGACGGGCAAGAGTACGGCTGGGATGAACGGCTGCTGGAGGAGGTCCAGGGCCAGACAAAGACAAGGCTGTCGATGTCGGCTATGAAAGAAGCGCATCCCGAGTATCCGCAGCTGCTGTCCGTGGACGGAGCGAGTATTCTGATCATTACGGACAGCTCCTTGAACAAGCTTCAGCAGACTTGGGGCAAGAAGCTTGACGAGCGCCGTTTCCGTGCCAACTTCGTGGTTAAGGTCGCGGACGACTCGATTACCGAAGGAGATTGGATCGGCCGAAGGCTGAAGATTAGCGATGCGCGGCTGCAAGTGGACAGCTTCTGCCAGCGCTGCGTGCTCATTACCATGAATCCGGACACGCAAGTCAAGGATCCTACTTTGCTTCGAAAAGTGAACGAAGAGTTTAACCTGCATTTCGGCGTATACGCTTCTGTCGTCAAGACCGGCACCGTCAAGCAAGGTGATAAGGTGTTTCTGGATTAAATCCTCAATCAAAAATAGACCGCGGACATCCATCCGCGGTCTATTTTTGTTATTGAACGTACCTCCCATGCTCCGGAACGGCCAGGATATCGAAATTGCGCGCCAGATTTTCCAGACTGCTCGCGAGCAAATCTCCCTTTATCGGCATCCCGTGCCCGGTAACGGCAACGGCCGGTTTTAGAGCCTCGAGCTTGCGGACCGATTCGGAAGCCGCCTTCCAATCCGTCGTTAAGTAGCGAGGAGGGCCGCTTACTTCAAGCTCTTGCGTAATGACGCTCCACATCGACTCTTGCTTAACGGTTACGAAAGCATCCCCTGCGAGCAAGGTCCGGTCACTGTCCCTGAAGAAGGATACATGTCCCGGAGAATGCCCGGGGGTAGGAATCCACCGCCATCCCGCCAGATGGGGAACGGAGCCGTCTTCCGGCAGCGTTGCTATATGGAGTCCTAAATCGATAGCATCAACGGGAAAAAATGGGGACAGCTTCGCAACAAGCCCGCTGTCTACCGTAGGGTCAGGCTCCGGATAATTGCGCTGACCGGTGAGATATGGAAGCTCAAGCGGATGGGCGTATACGGGAGCCTTCCAATGGCGAACCAACTCCACAACCGATCCGACATGATCGAAATGTCCATGCGTCAGAAGAATAGCGTCCGGTCTTGCTCCCGGACCAAAGCGTTTTTCTGCTTCGGCGATGATCGTATCGGCAGCATGCGGCATGCCGGCATCGACGAGGACCCAGTTTTTTTGTCCGGGCAGCCCTATAAAACAGACATTCACGATTTGGACGGTCAGACCGTACAAGTCGGGCAGAACCTCCTGGCCCTTACCGCTCTTTATTGAAGTAACCGGGAGGTAATGATAATCCTCGCCGTAAGACATCTCTTCATGCTCTTGCATCGGTATCCCTCGCTTTCCTGATTGCCCGTAATTTGTCCCATTCCCCGGCAAATCATTACCATCGAATGAATTACTTTCTTAAGACGCATGCTATTATCGCTTAAGCCAACTAAAGGAGGTTTCACCTTGTATTTCTACAAACAAGATTTGATTAACATGATTGTACCGGATAAACCGGATCCGGCCGCAGCTAAAGTGCTGCAGGAGGCTTTGGGCGGTCATTACGGCGAGATGCGTACGATGATGCAGTATTTTTTCCAAAGCACGAACTTTAGAGGGAAAGCGACGCAATACCGCGACTTGATTAGAGGCGTGTTCTTGGAGGAAATCAGCCATGTCGAGCTGGTGCAGACAACCATTAATCAACTCTTGACTGGTTCAGGCGAAGAAATTCCGGGTAATGCTGGTGTAGACAATGCTCCGCTTGACGAGGCGGTGAAGCATGCGAACCCGCATCACTTTATTGTTGGCGCACAGGGTTCTTTGCCGGTAGACGCAGGCGGCAATCCCTGGCTTGGCAATTATGTTTATAATCACGGCAACTTAATTGCCGATCTTCTGGACAATCTTCTGCTTGAATCAACGGGCGTACTCCAAAAATCCCGGATCTACGAGATGAGCTCGAATAAAGCCTTCCGGGAAACCTTGGCTTTCCTGATTGTCCGGGATAATGCCCATCAGAATGCGTTTGCCAAGGCTTTGGAAACCTTAGGCGTCAATTGGGGCAATTTATTCCCCGTACCGAATTACGATATTAACAAATATCCGGAATGCCGGAAGTACGTGGAAATGGGCTTTCATAACGCCCAATTCAACTTCCGGTTGGACGAGACGAGAATAGGCGAGATCTTTACCGGAAAATCGCCAAGCCGCAACGGCGGGGATCTGCAAGTTGTGCCTCCGCCAAACGGTTATCCGGTACCATACAATCCCGAGCTGCCAAATGAGCATGCTCCCGGACTGACGGACATGGGCAGGTAGCGGAAAGAACGGAAGGGATCGATCGCATTACGCGGCTGGTCCCTTTTGTAATACGAAAGGATGGAGGAGCCCGCTTGGAAATTTTTATTATCGTACTCGTTATGCTTGTCCTGATTGGCGTTTCCAACGTCATTTACCGCTTTATTCCATTTGTGCCGGTTCCGCTTATACAGATTGCTCTCGGAGCTCTTATTGCCGTTATTCCGATTGGGTTCCATTTGCATCTGGAGCCAGAACTGTTCTTTATCCTGTTCATCGCTCCTCTCTTGTACAACGACGGAAGAAATACTCCGCGCGACGAGCTGTGGAGGCTGAGGGCACCCATTCTGCTGCTGTCCGTGGGGCTGGTGTTTGCAACGGTTGTTGTTGTGGGTTACACGATACACTGGATGATCCCGACGATACCTATTGCAGCCGCTTTTGGTCTCGCGGCTATTCTGTCTCCGACGGATGCGGTTGCCGTAGGCGCCTTGGCCGGCCGGATTCAGCTGCCCAAAAGCTTGATGCGCCTATTGGAAGGCGAAGCCCTGATGAACGATGCTTCCGGCCTCGTTGCCTTCAAATTCGCGATTGCTGCAGCGATGACGGGCGTATTCTCGCTGCACAAAGCAACGTTCAGCTTTATTATGATTGCTGCCGGCGGACTGCTGATCGGGGCCGTGCTGGCGTTTCTCATCATAGGAATCCGGCAGCTGCTTAGAAGGGCGGGACTGGAAGACGAGACGATGCATATGCTGCTGCAGCTCGTTACGCCGTTTCTGCTCTATCTTATCGCGGAGGAGCTTGGCGTATCCGGTATCCTTGCGGCAGTCGCTGGCGGGATCGTCCATGCCATTGAAGATGACCGGGTTGATCACAGCATGCCAAGGATGAAGGCGGTGTCGGTCAATACCTGGTCGGTTATTCTGTTTATTTTGAACGGGCTTGTTTTTGTTATTTTAGGTCTTCAAATCCCGCAGGTCGCCTCGGTGATCTTCAAGGATCCCAATTTTAATAACGGGGTCGTCATCGGTTACGCGATCGTTATTTTCGTCCTGCTGCTGGTGCTTCGGTTCGTCTGGACCTTTCTGTTCACCTGGTTTGGAAAAGATAAGCTCAGACTCAAAGTCATCGTTCTGACGACGGTTTCCGGCGTGCGGGGAGCCGTTACGCTCGCTGGTGCTTTTTCGATTCCGCTTGTGCTGAACAATAGCGATCCGTTCCCTCAAAGAGACTTAATCGTTTTTCTCGCCGCCTTTATTATTCTTTTATCGCTTCTGACGGCCAGCATTCTGCTGCCGCTCATCGCGAAAAAACGGGTTGCCGCCGACGAATCCGAGAAGGCGCATGAGGAGCGGGAATGGCAAATGAAGGTGATGGGGGCTGCTATTCGTCATCTGGAACGGGTAACTCATGAGGCCAACGAGGAGGCGATCGAGTCCGTTATTGCTGAATACCGCAGGATGATTCTGGAGCTGGAGATGATTGAAAATCAGAACCGGCCGCTGCCCCGCCGCCGCCAGCAGGAGCTGGAAATGCGGATGATCGCGCTCGATATCGAGCGGAAATACGTTAACGAGCAGCTCGAGAAAGGTACGATCAGCGAGAAGCATGCGAATTTCTATTATAAGATGCTGGATCAAATCGAGCTGATTTTGGCCAACCGGCTCCATCTATGGCGAATGGTGCTGAAGGGTTTATGGAGCAAAGTGAAAGCAAACTTTACAAGCGCGGGCCGAAAATTGGCGTTCACCGATGCGGATATTGCCACGCTGCGCGGATTAAGACTTCAATGTTCGGAGGCCGTCCTTGAAGAGATGGATGCCAGATGCCAGCCCGACACGAAAGACGATCCCACCGAATGCGTAACGGCGTATTATCATCAGATTATTAAACGGATGAAGGCGATGCCTGTTCATACGAAAAACAAGACGCATGATTTCAACGAAGCGAGGAAAGAGCTGCACTGGGTGGCCATTCAGGCCGAAAGGGACGAGGTTCAGACCTTGTACGAGAAAGGAACCATCGACCGGGAGCTTGCTTCAAATCTGCGGCGGCATATCCGGGACCGCGAGGCGGCTATGTACGAGGAGGATGAAATCGGTTAATCTTAAAGCTGTGCCGTAATTTGCACCGTATACTTTAAGAATTGAAGGAGAGATGCACATCATGACGCAATCCTATCATATTGTTGGCCTGACAGGCAGCTTGCGCAAGGCTTCCCTGAACAAAACGCTGCTGAAAAACGCGGCGGTGTTTCTACCGGAAAATTATACATACACCTACGCCGACCTTGGCGATCTGCCGCTGTACAACCAGGATCTCGAGGAGGATCTGCCGGAATCCGTCAAGCAGTTCGCCGAGCTGTGCAGCTCCGCAGACGGTTTTCTGATCAGTACTCCCGAATACAACGGCCTTATCACGGGCGTTCTCAAGAATGCGCTTGATTGGGTATCCCGGAAAAGTATCGGCGCGCCGCTAGCTGCGAAGCCGGTGGCCGTAATGGGTGCTACAACCGGTCCAAGCGGCACGGCACGCGCGCAAACCAACCTGCGCCAGCTCATTTTCGCCCTCGATATGGATCCGGTGAACCGTCCTGAGCTGAAGCTTGCCCAGGCGCATTTGAAATTTGACGATGACGGCCGGTTAACGGACTTTGCCACCTTGCAGGTGCTGCAGCAATTAGTGGATAAATTCGTCCATAAGGTCGAGCGTTCGAAGGAATAGCGCCAATGAGTACGAACGGGATTTACTTGCGCTTGCTCGAGCTCGGAGATGCCAAGCCGATGCTTGAATTGAAGCTGAGGAACCGCGCATTTTCCCAGCCTTTCGAACCTATTAGAGGGGAAGGGCATTATACGCTCGAAGAACAGGTGAAGGAAATTAGCAACGGTATTTCCGCGGCACAGCGGGAGCAGGCTTATTTTTACGGCGTATTCCTGAGGGAAGGGGACGAGCTGATAGGCCGGATAGCCCTGACGAGCGTATCCCGCGGCGTGTTCCAGAATGCGTATATGGGCTACTTTATCGATCAGGCTCATAACGGTCGCGGTTATGCCACATCAGCCGTATCGGAAGCGGTCAGCAAAGCCTTCGCCGAGCTGCAGCTCCACCGTATTCAGGCTGGCGTAATGCCAAAAAACGAGCGTTCGATCCGCGTCCTCCAAAAAGCCGGCTTTCGGCAAGAAGGCTTGGCTCAGCGTTATCTAAAAATTAACGGTCAATGGGAAGATCATCTCTTATTTGCAATCACGAAAGAAGACTTGACTTAACAAAAAACGGCTGTGCAGTTGTAATCTGCACAGCCGTTCGCTTTTGCTCGTGAATTCCAACGCTATAACTTATTGAAGGAATCCACGAGCAATGGCGATCGCATCCGTAGCAAACAGTCAATTTTCTGATGGAATGCATAATGACCTATGATATAAACTAGTTAAAAATAGATATAAACAGATATATTTGGAGGAGACCGGATGAGGAAAACGTTTAAAAGCAGTTTGGTTTTAATAGGTCTGGCTATCACCGTTCTCGTTATGGCGGCTTGCGGGAACAACGACACGGCGGCTGACAAGAACGCAGCCGGGACCAACGCAGACAGCAGTCATGCCGGCACAACGCAAGTTGAGCTTACGATATCCGCGGCGGCGAGCTTGACGGACGCGCTTATCGAAATCCAAAACATGTACAAAGAGAAAAATCCGAATGTGAAGCTGAATTTCAACTTCGGCGCGTCGGGCGCTCTGCAGCGGCAAATTGAACAAGGTGCTCCGGCAGACCTGTTCCTATCCGCCGCTGCGAAGAACTTGAAGGCACTGGTTGACAAGCAGCTTATCGATACGGATAAGCAAACGAATTTGCTCAGCAATGAGCTTGTTGTCGTAGTTCCGGCTGATGGCGGCGCAGCTCTTGCAACGGAAGCCGATCTAACCAATGCGGAAGTGAAGCATGTTGCGATCGGTATTCCGGAGAGCGTTCCTGCCGGCAATTACGCGAAAGAGTCGTTAACGAATGCAAAGCTGTGGGATTCGCTGCAATCCAAAGCCGTGCAGGGCAAGGACGTTAGGCAAGTGCTTCAATATGTAGAGACGGGCAACGCGGATGCAGGCTTTGTGTATAAGACCGATGCCTTAACCTCGGATAAAGTAAAAATCGCGTTTACCGTAGATCCGGCAACCTACATGGCTATCCAGTATCCGGTGGGAATCGTGAAAGCAACGAAGCACGGCAAGGAAGCGGAAGATTTCTATACCTATTTGCAAACGCAGGAAGCGCTTGACGTGTTTTTGAAATTCGGCTTCTCCGTACCTGCAAAACAAGGAGCTTAACAAAAGAACGGGCAAACTTCTCTTTTTGGTTTATTTTACATGCGGCGGCAATGAGATTACACTGGTAACTAGCGAGAAGAGGAGGTAGTCATGCGTAAAATTGTTGCTGCCGCATTTATTTTGTTTACTCTGGCGATTATGGTCTTATCCCATAAGAGTGACGAGGGCTTTCGGATTACGGTCCACAATCAACTGGAGGAGGACATTTCCCAGCTGGTTCTTGTTTTTCCCAACGGTACGCAAACCTTCGGGTTGAAGGCTCATTCGGAGCAAAAACTCCATGTCCTACCCCAAAATTTCGGTGAGGGCTCCATAACGCTAAGGTATGAGGATGAGCTTACGAAACAGGAAATCACGATTTTTGGCTACATCGAAAATAATTATAGAGGAAAAGCCGACGTCACGATTGATTCGATAGCGGATAACGGTGCGCTGCAGGTCAAGGTGAAAACAGATAACCAACTTTATTAAGCTGATGACTATATTAAGAAGCCGCGATCTCGGATCGCGGTTTTTTTTGGTTAATTTTCAGGAAGATTATGCAAACTAAGTTTTATTCTATCCTTGTCAGGAGAGGAGGATGCGCGGATGACCTTTTCTAAAGCATTGCGAAACATGATCATAAAAGAATCGGCGAGCAATCAGGATAAGCAGCCTCCGCCCGAGCAGAACTCCCAGCCGCCGACGCTCGCGCACACGATGGACGAGTTTATAGACTGCAGCGATATTACGCACCGTGCGTTTCCGGATCACCGTGTTGATCTTGTTTATTTCGATCAGCTGACGGATAAGGATAAGCTCAGCCGGCATATTTTGTCTCCGTTGCTAAGCGGAAGCGATGAGGATGTCGCTAAGATGCTCGCGCACTTGCAATCCTTTAAAACAACCAGCAGCAAAACGCTGATTCTGGATGTCTTATCCGGCGGCATTGCCATCTTTCACGGTCCGGATGCTTATGTATTCAATGTCTATAGCCCGGAAGCGAGGGCAATTAGTCAATCGGAGACGGAAACGGTCATTACAGGCCCTCACGATGCATTCACCGAGCAAATCAATACAAGCCTTGCGATGATTCGCTCCAGGCTGAAGAGCTCGCATCTCAAGGTGATTAAGCTCTCCGTTGGCGAGGTTTCCAAGACGGACGTGTATCTGCTCTACGTGAAGGATATCGTTAATATGAAGTTTGTCGAAGAGGCGAAGAAGCGCATTCAGCAAATCGAGGTTGATGCCATTCTTGATACGAATATGCTCATTCAATACTTGGACGACAACAAATATTCGATTTTCCCGCAGTATCTGACTTCCGAGCGTCCCGACGCGATTGTCTCGAAGCTGGTGGCCGGACGGGTAGCGGGAATCGTGGACGGAAGCCCGTCCGTCATGACCCTGCCTACCTCGTTTTTCGAGTTTTTCTCTTCGTCGGACGATTACTATCAGCGGTGGATACTGGGCAGCGCCATCAGACTGCTTCGCTTCGTCGCGTTTGTTATTACGATCAGCTTTACCGCGTTGTATGTATCGGTTACGACGTTTCATTACGAGATGATTCCGGAAAACTTGCTCATGACGTTAACGGAATCCCGGAGCAGGGTGCCTTTCCCGCCATTGTATGAGGCTTTGTTAATGGAAGTAACCATTGAGCTGCTTCGCGAAGCGGGAGCCAGACTTCCGACCAAAATCGGACAGACGATTGGCATCGTAGGCGGTATCGTTATCGGACAGGCGGCCGTGCAGGCGGGGCTGACCAGTAACATTCTTATCATTGCCGTTGCTTCCTCCGCCATTGCGTCTTTCGTGATTCCGAGTTATGTGATGAGTGCTTCGATTCGGTTAATCCGGTTTGGACTCATCATGCTGGCAGGCTTCTTAGGCAATCTGGGACTGGTGTTTGGCATCGCGGCTATCGTCATTCACTTGAGCGGCTTAACCAGCATGGGGACGTCATATCTGAATCCGGTTGCCCCGTTTAAGCCAAAAGATTGGAAGGACATTTTTATTCGTGCTCCCTTCACAGCCTTGCGGGAAAGACCTTCGCAAAGCTCTTCCCCGAATATGGTGCGAAATAAAACCAAGGAGTGACCATATGAATACGGAGACGAAGGAAAAGCTCTCCCCATTCCATACCACCATCCTCGTCCATATGATTCAAACGGGTGTCATGGCGTTAATTCTTCCGCAGCTGCTCGCGGAGACCTTCGGCACTAACGGCTGGATTACGATGCTGGGGTTTGGTCTTATCGCCACCATAAATATTTTATTGATTGCGGCGGTATACAAGCTGGGGAAAGGGCGATCAATATTTCAAATCCTGGAGCAGTCGATTCCCAAATTTATGCTGGTACCCGTTTATTTGGCTTTGGCTTTGGTATGGATCATGCTTGGCTGCATGGCGGGGAAGGAATATATTCTTATTTTCCAGATGTATGCCTTCCCGACTACGGATCCGATGGAATTCAACTTCATCATGGATCTCCTGGTCTTCTGGCTGCTAACAAAAGGCTTATACAATATTACGAAAGCCTCAACGGTATTTTTTTGGCTGTTTGTGTGGATGTTCTTTCTTCTGTTCTTTTTCTATACGGATTTCAACTGGTCTAGGCTTACGCCATACTTATTCAAAGGAGGGCATTTCACTTATTTTGAAGGTCTGGATATTTTTTCGTCGCTTCTTGGTTACGAGGTTGTCCTTCTCATGTTTGCCTATACGAACCAGAAGACAAAGTTCGTAAAATCGGTCCTCATAGGCAATGGCATGACCACCATGACTTATACCTATCTCTCGATCGTTACTTTCGGGGTATATAGTCTCGAGCAATTGAAGAACAAGGCATTTCCCGTGCTTGAAATGTTAGCCTATATCCGTTTTCCGTTTATGGAGCGGATGGAGAATTTGCTGTACGGGTTTGTATTGTTTACCGTCTTATTCTCGATCCTGATGTACGAATGGTGCGCTCTGGAGGTACTGAAGCAAATTTTCCCGAAATTGAAAGCAAACTTCCTTGCTTTTATAGTCATGTTGACATGCTTTCTGATCGCTTATATTCCGGAGACGCTAAACGAGGTTGGGGATTGGCTAAGCACGCTGAGCATGATCGAATGCGGAATCGCATTTGGTCTGCCCATTCTGTTATTGGTCGTTCTTATGTTTCAGAATATGGGGAGAAGTGCCGCTCATGAATAAATTACTGATAAGCTTGCTGGCGATATTGATGCTTGTCGTTCTTCCCGGATGCGATTACCGGATATTGGAGCGCATTGGTTTTACCTATGCGGCCAGTTATGATACGGCTCCGGAGAACCAGGTGGAAATTACCGTCAGTATACCAAGAGCCGAACCGACGATAAAAGTGAAAAGGGAAGTCCATTCCGCAATCGGAAAAAGCTCAAAGGACGCGAGAGTTAAATTTGCCAACGAAACCGATCTGCTGCTTGTTAACGGACAAATCCGCGTACTGCTTTATTCCGAGGCGCTTGCTCGCAAAGACCTGTCGAATGAGATAAACAGCATATTAAGGGACACCTCCATTTCCCCCTTAGTCAAGATCACTTTGGTAAACGGGAACGCGAAGGAAATGCTGATCAAGAATTACAAGCAGCATTTGTCTACAGACAAATACATCAATCGGCTGCTGGAGAAATCGAGCAGCAACAACCGCATTCCGAAAACAACGCTATACGAGTTTGAGCGGGATTATTATGAGGACGGAATCGATCCGGTCGCGCCTATTCTGAAGGAAACGGGCGAAGATATTACGGTTGATGGCATTGCTTTATTTCAGGATTACAAATATATCGCCAAAATTCCGAATCGCGATGCCTTGTTGTTTTCCATTTTGAAGGGGAAATTCAAGAAAGGGGACATGAGCTTGGACTTGAGCAACGGCGAAGACGGGCGTTCGCCGGAATATATCATGTTCACTTCCGTTCTCAGCAACCGCAAGGTACATGTTGAACGCAAAGCCGGCGGCAAGATGCACGTTACGATCAAGGCCTATTTCAAAGGCTCTGTTCATGAATACATCGGGAACAAAAAACTTAGCATCGACGCTCAGAGACATGAGGTGGAACGTAAAGTTTCGGAGATAATGTCCGAAAGCGCGAATCGGCTGGTGAAGCAGCTGCAGCAGCACAAGGTGGACAGCCTTGGCATCGGCATTCACGTCCGAAACAGCATGTCATACGAAGCGTGGAAGAAGCTGGATTGGCGCGAGGAGTATCCCAAAGTCGAGATTGAATGCAAGCTTCAATTCAAAGCGAAGGATTACGGGAAAATCAGGTAAATAAAAAAGCCCGCTTCAGGCACCGGCCTTAAGCGGGCTCTTGTGTCTTATTGCATCGAACGGTATGGCGAGTTCATGCCTTCGTTGTTGGAGTTGAAGTTCGAATTCGTATACGAATGCTGCGATGCATAACCCGTGTTGTAGGACGGAGTATGGGTGTTAAAGGATTGCGAAACGGAGGAGTTGAATTGCGTATGAATCATGCTCTCCACTTGTTTGCAAATCTGCGATACTTGTTGTAACTGCTGGATAGCCGTTTGATGACCTTGAAGAGCGGTCTGAATGATTTGGGCTGCTTTTTGCTCGCGGGCCGCAAGTTCTTGAAGACGCTGCGCGTTTTGCTGCTCTTGCTGAAGCAGCATCGAATAATTTTGGCTGGCTTGCTGCGTTTGGTTAACCAGCTGTTGAATCATTTGCTCGCATTGATGAAGGGACTGGCTTGCTTGATTGTTGTTTGCGAATTGCATGGATTAATTCCTCCTTTGGTTTGACGAACACGTATAGAGTCCCAAGCAACTCAATTACTATTCAATTATTTTTCTCCGTCATAAACTGCGCGGCAGAGGACATTCTAATAAGCGGTGCTCAACTTAATCCCGACTGATTTACTTGGAGGATGTAATGGAGAAGAAGAAAAAATTAGATTTGGCTTCCATCGCAACTATTCCTTTAACGATGACCTTGGCGAATTCCATTTTGATTCCAGTCCTTCCTTCCATGCAGAAAGCGATGGGAATAACCGCGGTACAATCCAGTTTGCTAATTACGGCTTATGCGGCTGTAGCCATCATATTTATTCCGATTGCCGGATATTTGTCAGACCGCATAGGCCGGAAAAAAGTAATTCTGCCCGGGCTGCTGCTTGTTGCGGCCGCCGGCGCTTTTTGCGGCTTTGCCGCTATTTCGTTCGATAAACCGTATGCTCTTGTTATGACGGGGAGGTTATTTCAGGGGTTGGGAGCGGCAGGCTGCTTCCCGGTCGTGCTTCCGCTTGTCGGGGACTTATTCAAGAAGGAAGAGGATGTAAGCAACGGACTTGGCCTTGTCGAAACGGCAAATACGTTTGGGAAAGTACTTGCCCCGATTATAGGGTCGGCTTTGGCCATGTGGACGTGGTATATGCCATTTTGGTTCATTCCGGTATTCAGCCTGATTTCCTTTCTTTTAGTTGCCATATGGGTTAAAGCTCCGAAGGATAAAAAACCGGCTGTTCCTTTTGGCCAGTTCGTGCGGAATGTCATTTCCTTGTTCCATGAAAAGGGAAGATGGATTTGGGGCGTATACGTGGCGGGCGGAATCAATATGTTTGCGATATTCGCTTCCTTGTTTTATTTATCCGAGATTTTGGAGGAACGGGGGAGTCACGGCTTTCTCAAGGGCTGTCTCGTTGCTATTCCGCTTGCAGCCCTCTGTTCCACCTCATGGGCGATCGGCAAATGGATCGGTCAGAACAAGAAGCTGATGAAATGGATTAGCGTCATTGGGTTCATTGAAGCGGCAGGCAGCTTTATTTTTTTGGCATTTGGAGGAAGGGACTCGATATGGTTCATTATTATCATCCTCTTCGCGGGTTCCATTGGCCTTGGAGCGGCATTGCCAAGCCTTGATGCCCTGCTGACGGAAGGAATTGAGAAGGAGCAGCGCGGCACGATCACCTCCATATACAGCAGTATCCGGTTTCTTGGCGTTGCGGCAGGCCCTCCCTTAGCCGCGTTGCTTATCGCGCATACGAAATCCTCCTTATTCTGGCTGTTAACCGCATGCTGCGTTGCCGCCGCGCTTATCGCTCTATTTACAATCAAGCCAAAGCAAGGTTAAACGTTATATCCGGGCGGTTCCCTTCATACCATCTATAGGAATGAAGCGGAGGAGGGATCAGCGATTGGCCAAGTCTGAATGGTATGAGCATCGCTTCTGGCTGCAAATTTTGGGCGATCATGGCAGGTTTATTTTAAATACCCTGTCGCCGGTAGAGAGCAATGATATCAAGCTTGCCAACTATTTTATAACGGCTTTTGACCAGCTGCTCGAGTATGCAAGACAATCTTCATCGGAGACGGATTGTTTGTCCATTAGCAGGCAAGCGCTTGATTTAACGATCGAAATGCGGTCTTTTAAGCTGAATTTGCTGGAAAGAGCCTTGTTTGGGAAAGTAAAGATTATGCTGACTCCGACTTTTCTCAACCATATGGTGAATGAGCTGGAGGAGTATCTTCGAATTTTGAAGGAGCTTGCCGCCGGCAAGCCGGTACCTGTGTTTGATGCTCTTCATCATGATTTCTTGTGGCTGCCCGATGCAGCAGGGCATGCCGCTTCGATCGGCAGCGACCTCGATTTTGTCGAGAAGCCGATGATCAAGCGGACGCAGCTATTCGAAGTACGGTTTAATGAGCTTTATTTAAAAAGCGTGGAAATGGCAGGTTACATGAGGACGGAATTGAAGGATTTTCCCGTCTTCAGGCGGCTCCATAAAGAAGTGGATGTGGAGATGAAGCTGTTTGTCGCCTTTCTGAAGGAGCTGGAGGAGCTGGAAGTTACGGATGAGGTGCTTGACCGGATCAGTCCGTTAATGCCCGATCATATGATGCGGGAAGAATGCTATTATCTTACGAAGCTGGCCCAGCTGGGGCTGGTTCCAAGCCCGAATTGCCAAGCGGATAAGCCGCGTGTGCAGCCCTGACGAAGCAATGACTATCTCCTGACGAGATAGTCGTTTTTTTATGGGGAATGAAACATTGGGAAACCGAGATTCGTTCAAGGATCTCTGTCAGCGCATCGTACGCGTCCAAGTCGTTCCCATGGTCCAATGTAACCAATCCTGCGTATTATCCGGTAATAGAGGTTGCTGATCTGAATGAGGACGGCGATAATGAAATTATCGTTGTTTTGACCAAAGGCTATGGAACAGGCGATCATGCGCAGGAGATTCATATCTTAAGCGAAAATGATCTCAAAGAGTTAATGATTGAGGATCCCTTTTATTACATAGTCAAGAACTCTCATTCAAGTATTCAGAGCTAGGAGTTGAAGCTTGTGTTTCTAAGAAGCGTGGAGATCAGCCGGGACGAGGACATAAACAAGCGGGAATATCCCTTCACGATACCGGCAATCCGGTCGATGGAAAGGCTGCATTTCCGTTCAAACGTAACGTTTCTGGTTGGGGAGAACGGATCGGGCAAATCCACCTTGCTTGAGGCGATTGCCTATCAATGCGGCTTCCATACGGCAGGAGGCGGCAGGAATAACGCTTATGAAGTAGAGGCATCTTCGGCGATACTGGGCAACGCTATAAGGCTAGCCTGGATGCCCAAGGTGACGAACGGTTTTTTTCTGCGCGCCGAAACCTTTTATCACTTTGCTTCTTATATCGACACTCTTGATCCCGATGTGTTACGCAATTACGGCGGCCGTTCCTTGCACCAGCAATCGCACGGGGAAGCTTTCCTGTCGCTGTTCAAGCACCGGTTCGGCAAAAAAGCGATCTATCTCCTCGATGAGCCCGAGGCGGCGTTATCGCCGGCCAGGCAGCTTGCGCTTATGCGCGTTATTAAAGATTTATCGGAGGAGGCCCAGTTCATCATCGCAACGCATTCTCCGATTCTTCTGGGGTATCCGGAAGCGCAAATTTATAATTTCGATGAACAGCCCGTTGAGGAAATCGCATATGAAGATACGCTGCACTATATTGTGACGCGCAGATTTCTCGAGAACCGGAAGACGGTGCTCAAAGAATTGTTTGAAGACTGATTCAAGGCAGGAGGGAGGTCGTAAGCGTGGAGGACCAATGGAGAATTGCGGAGCATGACCCGAGGTGGCCGTTCATGTTCCAAGAGACGGCCGCAAGCTTGCGGGAAGCTTTAGGTGATATTGCGTTAAGAATTGATCATATTGGATCAACTTCGATTAGCGGTTTGGATGCGAAGCCGATCATCGATATTCAAATCTCCGTCTCCCGATTGGACGAGCTGGATCGTTATAAACCCAATATTGAACAGCTCGGATTCGTGTATAGGGATGACAATCCGGATTTATCAAAGAGGTATTTCAGAGAAGCGCCCGGTACTCGCAGAACCCATATTCACGTGAGGCAGGCAGGAAGCTTCTCGGAGCAGATGAACCTGTTGCTCCGCGATTATTTGCGGCAGCACCCTAAGGATTGCCTGCGTTACGGGCAAGAGAAGCACCGCCTGATGGAATTGCACAAGCATGAGCGGATCAAGTATGTTGAAGGCAAAGCCCCCATCGTATGGGACATTCTGCATAGAGCGCATCTCTGGTCGCAAGATACCGGCTGGCAGCCGGGCGAGACGGACAGGTAGGCATACGCGATAGGAAGAAACTTAAGCTTCAACAGCAATCGGGAGGCGAAGATGACTTTAACTCAACTCAAATACATCATTGAAGTCGCGAACCGCGGCTCCATTAACGAAGCGGCGAAGAGGCTGTTTATATCGCAGCCAACGCTGTCGAACGCCATTAAGGATCTGGAAGAAGAGCTGCAGCTGGCCATATTCGAGCGCTCGAATAAAGGGATATCCCTCTCCAAGGAGGGAGTAGAGTTCCTCGGCTATGCCCGTCAGGTGGTGGAGCAGGCGGAGCTGCTGGAAGGCCGGTACTTGAATAAAAAGCCGTCTCCGCAGCATTTTTCGGTGTCCACGCAGCACTATGCTTTTGCCGTAAATGCCTTTGTAAGTCTAGTCCAGGAATACGGCCAAGAGGAATACGAGTTGTCGCTTAGGGAAACGAAGACCTACGAAATTATCGAGGACGTAAAAAGCCTTCGAAGCGAGATTGGCATCCTTTATCTGAACGAATTCAACGGCAAAGTCATCAATAAGCTGCTGAAGGACTCGAACCTGCAGTTCACGAGCCTGTTTACGGCCAAGCCGCATATTTTCATCAGCATCAAGAATCCTCTCGCGAAGCAAGCAAAGGTAACGATCGACCAGCTGGACGAGTTTCCGTATCTGTCCTTTGACCAAGGGGAGTATAACTCCTTCCACTTCGCCGAGGAGATTCTAAGCACCTTATCGCATAAGAAAAGCATCCGGGTCAACGACCGCGCAACGTTGTTCAACCTTCTGATTGGCTTGAACGGCTACACGATCTCAACCGGCGTGCTTAGCGCGGATCTGAACGGAAACGAGATTATACCCGTGCCGCTTGAGACGGACGAGACGATTAACGTAGGCTGGATTGCGCACCGGAGCACCGCGTTATCCAAGCTTGGAACCGCTTATATCGAGGCTTTGCATCAAGCGATAGCTCCCGCTCCTTGATATAGCTATTGGCTATAGCTGGATATAGTATTTTACAGTTACACTATAACTTGAAATCCATGATATCTTTCTTGTAACAAAAGCTTAAGGAGTTGTTGCAAGATGGCAAAGAGCAGTGTATTGGGTTACCCTCGAATCGGTGAAAACCGCGAATGGAAAAAAGCGCTGGAAGCATTCTGGGCAGGCAAGCTGGAGGAATCCGAGCTTCACAAACAGCTGCAGGATATTCGCTTGAACCATCTGCGCAAACAGCAGGACAAAGGCATCGATTTCATTCCGGTGAATGACTTCAGCTACTACGATCAGGTATTGGATACGGCCGCCATGTTCGGTATCGTTCCGAAGCGGTTTTCCTATAACGGCGGTCCGGTTCCCATTTCCGTCTATTACGGCATCGCCCGGGGCACGAAAGACGCTGCGGCAAGCGAAATGACGAAATGGTTCAACACGAACTATCATTACATTGTTCCGGAGTTCTATGGCGCACAGCCGGCTCTTACGGAAAATAAACCGCTTATCGCATACCGCGAAGCGAAAGAGAAGCTCGGGATCGAAGGCAAACCGGTTATTCTTGGCCCGTTCTCCTTCCTCAAGCTGTCGAAGGGATACGGCCGCTCCGAGGTTGACTCCTGGCTCTCGATCCTCCTTAAGCTGTATGTGCAGGTGCTTCAAGAGCTTGCGGCGGAAGGCGTTCAATGGGTGCAAATCGATGAGCCGGTGCTTGTAACCAAGCTGAGCAATGACGACTTGGCCCGTCTGAGAACGGTATACGGCAAAATTGCCGAAGCAGTGCCTGGTCTCAACATTTTGCTGCAGACTTATTTTGAATCCGTGGATCAATACAAGGAAATTGTTAATCTGCCTGTGCAAGGCATTGGTTTAGATTTCGTGCATGGATTAAAAGGCAACCTGTCCGCGATTCGCCAATACGGCTTCCCGGCCGGCAAAGTGCTTGGCGCCGGCGTGATTGACGGCCGCGGCATCTGGAAGGCATCGCTTGCGAAGAAGCTGGAGCTTTTGAAGGAGCTGCAAGGAATTGTTCCGGCCGACAAGCTGCTCGTCCAAACTTCCTGCAGCCTGCTCCACGTCCCTGTTACGACAAAGCCTGAGACCAAGCTTCAGCCCGAGCTTAAGAATGCGCTTGCCTTTGCGGATGAAAAGCTGGACGAAGTCGTGCTGCTTACGCAAGCCTTGAACAATGGCGAAGCGTCCGTTGCCGAAGCGCTTCAGGCTAACCAATCGGACGTTGGGGCGCTAGAGCAGTCCGCTTCCCGGAACCGTTCGGATGTTCAATCCGCGGTAGCGCGCATTGCATCGCAAGCACCGGCAAGAAAATCCCCGTTTGCGGATCGCAATGCGGCTCAGCAGGTGAAATGGCAGCTGCCGTTGTTCCCGACCACAACGATCGGAAGCTTCCCGCAATCGACGGAAGTACGCAAAGCGCGCCAGTCGTGGCGCAAAGGCGAATGGAACAACGAGCAGTATTCGAGCTTTATCCAAGATCAGATTGATGCTTGGATCAGCTATCAGGAAGAAATCGGACTTGACGTACTGGTGCACGGCGAGTTTGAGCGGACGGACATGGTTGAATTTTTCGGCGAGAAGCTTGAGGGCTTTGCGTTCACTCAAAACGGCTGGGTGCAATCCTACGGCTCCCGTTGCGTGAAGCCTCCGGTTATTTTCGGGGATGTTGCCTTCAAGGAAGCTATGACAGTTGAAGAAACCGTCTATGCGCAATCCAAAACAAACCGTCCGGTGAAAGGCATGCTTACGGGGCCGATCACGATTATGAACTGGTCTTTTGTCCGCGACGACATTGAACGCGAGCAAATCGCTTATCAGCTTGCTTATGCTCTTCGCCAGGAAGTAGAAGCGCTTGAGAATGCCGGCATCGGCATGATCCAGGTAGATGAGCCGGCTGTACGGGAAGGTCTTCCACTGAAGGAAGAGGAGCAGAAGCCTTATCTGGATTGGGCGGTTAAAGCGTTCCGCATGACAACGTGCACCGTTCAGGACACCACGCAAATTCACACTCATATGTGCTATTGCGAATTCCACGATATGATTGATTCGATCGAAGAGATGGATGCGGACGTTATCTCCATCGAGACTTCCCGCAGTCACGGCGAGCTGATCCACAGCTTTGAAGTGAATACGTACAAGCATGGCATCGGCCTTGGCGTTTACGATATTCATAGCCCTCGCGTACCGGATGTTCAAGAAATGACAAACATGATTGACCGCGCGCTTCAAGTTCTTGATCCTAAGCTGTTCTGGATTAATCCGGACTGCGGATTGAAAACGCGCGGCAAGGATGAAACCATCGCTTCGCTGCGCAACATGGTGGAAGCCACCAAGCTGGCGCGCGACAAGTTTACCGTTAAGGCTTAAGACGCATTAGAGAGACTCTACTTGCTCGATTGGTAGAGTCTCTTTTTGCGTCATTTTATCTTTTTTTTCATATTTGGGCTACAGGTGTTACAAAATAGAGTCGATAGCCGTCTTATACATGTCAACGTTAAGCCCGGGGCAAGCGTTAAGGCAATTGAATATCAAGGAGGCAATGGAGAATGAATATTTCCAATCCGGCGCCGGATTTGTTTAAAGATATCTTTCATAAGCATTATCCGTCCGTACTTCGAAAATTAATAGCACTCCTGCGGGATCAATCGGCTGCAGAGGATTTGGCTCAGGAGGTATTCCTGAAATTATACAAGAATCCGCCGTCAAGGCCGGAAGCCGTTGGGGCTTGGCTGCATCAGGTTCTAACAAGAAGCGCCTACGATTATCTGGATCAGAAGGCAAGAGAACGAATGCTGGTGCAGCGGCAGGAGAAGCAGCTGATGACGGAGCCGCAGACCTTCCAATCCGGAGAGCAGACCGTAATCCGGCAGGATGAGGAAGAGCAGATTCAAGGCTGGCTGAACGCTTTGCCCGAAAGGGACAGAGATTTGCTGCTTCTCCGTTACTCGGGATACAGCTATTCGGAGATCGCGCAGGAATTAAACGTGCAGCAGCCTCAAGTAGGCATGCTGCTGAAGCGGGCGGGAGAACGATTAAGAAAGCAAGCATTAAAGCACGAAAATCAATGGTCGCATGAATAAGGAGAGAGAGCAGATGACAAATCATCCAATTGATGAACGGAAGCAAGCAAACTTGCCTACTCCGGAAGAGACGAACGACGCTTGGGCCAAGCTTGCGCTTAAGCTGAAAGAGCATGAGGGTTCTACGGCTTGGGCGGCGTGGACGAAGGAAGGCGTAACCGCGGAGGATACGGAGCATAAAGCGGCAGGTTTAACGGCCATGACCGGAGAAGAGCATTCCGCATATCCAGAGAGAGCCCTCGAAGAACAGGAACGCCGCGCGGCGAAGCCTGTTCCATCCCCATATCGCGGCTGGTTGAAGAAGCATGGCGTGAAGACGGGCGTTGCCGCGGCTGCCGTACTGATCTGCGCCGCAATCGCGATTCCGTCTACAAACGAAGCGCTGGCTTCCATTCTGGGCAAGTTTAAGATGAATCAGGTTGCGGTTGTGCAGGAGGATGATTTCAAAACGGCATTGGAGGGCTTCTTCGGAGCCGATGTGTCTGCGGAATCGAGCAACAAGTTTGGCCAATTCGAGCGCACCTTTACCGGTGAAGACGCCTCCGATTTAACGGTAGGGCAAGTACGCGAGAAGTACGGGATTGAGCTTAAGGAGAAGCTGGATCTGCCGCCGTACGGGAAGCAAGCCGAGCTTCAAATTTACGCCCAGCAAGGGCAGGCTCTTACTCTTCGCTTGGATGTGGATGAGATTAACGATGTGATGAAAAAGCTCGGAGCGAAGCAATTGCTGCCGGCGTCCGTTGACGGCAAAGCGATCACGCTGCGGATGGGCGAAGGAATCAACGCCGATTACAGCTTCGTGGATTCAAACGAGAAATCGCATTATGTCGGAGTCAACATCATTCCGGTTCCGGTGGTCGAAATGGACCCGTCTATTGAGGCGGAAGACGCTTATGAAGCATTGATCCGATTCCCTGTTCTGCCCGCTAACCTGAAAAACGTATTGATGCAAAGCACGCGAATTTCCGAAGGAGAGGTACCATTCCCGATTATTACGAACGGCAACGTGACGAAATCGGTCGTGAACGGTACGGACGTCTATTTCGAGGGCAGCAAAAATGATTGGAATGGCTGGAACGCCACTTGGCTGAAGAACGGAAAAGTTACGCAGGTTCAAATGTATGACGCTGCTTCCCGCGAAGAAGCCGAACGGATTGTGAAGGAATTGATCGCACAATGAGTTATGCCATCGAAACATTCAACTTAACGAAAAACTACGGGAACGGACGCGGCTGTCACGATGTCACGCTCCGCATTCCTGCCGGGGAAGCCTTTGGCTTCCTTGGCCCTAACGGGGCCGGCAAGAGCACCATTGTCAAAATGCTGGTAGGGTTAACGACGCCAACGGAAGGGAAGGCGTTATTGTTCGGTCAACCGGCCGGTTCGGTGGAGGCTAGGAGGCGCATAGGCTATTTGCCGGAATTATTCCGTTATCCCGGATGGTTAAGCGGAGAAGAGGCGATGCGTTTTCATGCCAAGCTATGCGGAATGAAAGGCTCAGAGGTCAACCGCCGGATTAACCAATTGCTGGACGAGGTCGGGATCGGACAGCGGGGACGGGACCGGATTAAAGGATATTCCAAAGGAATGCAGCAGCGGCTTGGCCTTGCCTGCGCGCTGTTGGCCGATCCGGACATCGTATTTCTGGACGAACCGGCATCCGCTTTGGACCCCGTTGGCCGTCATGAAGTAAGAGAGCTGCTCCAGCGTCTGCGCAAGGAAGGGAAAACGATCTTCTTGAACTCCCATCTATTAGAGGATGTGGAGCTTTTGTGCGATCATGTGGCGCTGCTGAACAATGGCAGAATTCTGGCCGACGGGCGCGTATCGGACGTGCTTCGGGCTTCAACAAGATGGCGCTTCCGGGTAGGCGGCATGACTCCCGAGCTGCTGGATTGGCTTCGCGAAGCGATGATTACGCCGGTAGACATCATACCTTGGGAAGGCGGCGACACGCCTGCTTGGGGAGAGCTATGGCTGGAGGCCGAGCTTGCCGAGGACGAGCAGGTTGGCTATTTTAACCGTCTGCTGATTGAGCAGGGCCTGGCTTTATACGAGACACGGAAAGTGAAGTCAAGCCTGGATGAATGGTTTTTGCAGGCAGTATCGGGTTTGGAGCATAGGGGGGAAAACCGGTGATTGCCGTATGGATGTTAACCTGGAAAGAGCTGATACGCAAGAAAGTCACCTTGATGACTTTGCTGCTTACGATATTGTTCTGGATCGCGTTCTATTTTATCGCGCGAAGCGCCGGAGCATCGGTATCGCATTACGACTCCGGCATTATAAGCTTGGATAATTTAATTGACCGCTTCAGGGGAAGCGCTATTTTGCTATGGATCGGTTTTTTCTTTGCCTCCTTTGCAACAGGATTTCTGGCTATATTCAGCTCTGTCGCTGCCATTACAGGAGAAGCGGAGCATGGGGTGCTGCAATCGGTATTCGCGAGGCCGATAAAACGCGCGTTTTGGTATTTTGGCCGCTGGCTCGGATTTGTTACGTTTTGTCTTGCATATGCGCTTATTTTATTCGTGTCCATTCTTGGGATCGTAACGTATGCGACGGGTGTTCACCCGGATTGGTCCGCCATTGGTCCGGCGCTTGCTTTGTTCGTCACTCCGGTACTGCTGATGGTTACCTTGACGATGCTTGCCTCCTGCTGGCTTGCGCCGCTTGGCAACGGAGTTGCCATGGTGCTGCTCTTCGGAATGGGCTGGCTGGGTACCATGCTCGACCGGGTTATTGCCGCGGGGATGTTTACGTCGAATGAATCAACGAAAACAGCCGATACGATGGAGATGGTGTCGGGTCTGATTCGTTTGCTTATACCAACCGATGCGCTGCAGCAGCGGATGCTATCGGATTTATTCCAGGTTAAAGACCTGGGCGAATCGTTTTCTTCCAGAGATTCATTAGGTTACTTTTCAATCGTAAATCCGCCATCGGACGCTTTTTTATATTACACCGCCGTCTATTTCGCGGTTTTCCTTGCGGCAGGTTTGTATGCCATTCGACGGAAGGACTTTTGAGTCTGCATGTACAACTATCGAAATAGCCAGGTCCCCTTAATGGGGGCCATTTGTCTTTATGTCCGCTTGGAACGGCTCAGGCGAACTCTGGCGTTCTCTTACTCCAAAATCGCAGTGTTCAGAATTTTTACGGTTACTTTCGGCTTAATGCTAAGCGAAGGATACTGCTCCCGCCAGTCGAGATTTTTGAATAGGCTTGGATGATAGACGGCGACCTCATGGCCGAGCTGCAAGTAATCGCAATTCGCCTGCTGAAGAGCGGCCATAACCTTGGTTATTCTTGTCGTAAGATCCGCTGCTATAGCGAATTCCATCTCCTGCAGCATCTTATCCGTATGCTTCTTGAATTCGGAGCCATCCTCAACCAGCTTGAGCTGCAGCTGCAAGGCAATTTCAATTTCACGGAGCTTGTCTGCATCCGTAACCATATGAAAGTGGCGTTTGGCAGATTGTACGAGTACCGAATAGGACTTGCCATTCCGTTGGCCGGAGAGCAATTGGTTTTTCCCGGCCGGGCTTTCCATCAAGGTTGCAAGCTGCGTTTCCTCATTGTTCAGATTTTTGCCGGTATAACGACCGTCGCTGAATAAGGCCGTACCGTTCAAGCGTGCATCGCCTTTAAAGGGCTCGAACCTGTTCAAGGCGAAATCGTTCATGAACTGGTTACCTCCGAGAATGTAATGAAGCAATTTATTGGAAGGAATTTTTCCTCTGCGGATCTCGTCATCAAGAAGACCGATAAGGTAGTTGGAAACGGTCTGATCCCTCATCCCTTTTTGGTCCAGCAGCTTTGAGAGATCACCGTCATATACAGCCAAATAAGCGTATAACGGATTGGAAGCAAATTGGCTGGCAATGTCCAGATGCCGCAGCGGTTCGTCCTTCGCGAAGCGGGAGCTTATCAGATAAAGCCTCGTCTCGAGAACCGAAAGTGTGCCTGGAATTTCCTTGTTCGTATTGGCAACGGCGTCATACAGATTGGACCCCGTTGCCTCCATGTGCAGGGAAGTCGGCCTGCCAGCGCCTTGATTGGATTCCCGAAGGGCGGAGATGACATAATCCACTTTAAGCTGCTTGCTGTTGCCTTCGTAATCAATCCCGATAATATCGACAAAAAGCAGCTTTTTTAATTGAAGCTGATCCCAGCAGCCTGTAATAAAAACGCAGATGAGTAAGGCAATCATGGATCTCTTCATGCCCGATGCCTCCCGGCACTCCGTATCCCGGAAATAAGGAGCAGGAGAAGTGGGAATGCAGCGACGATGAGAATCGAAAACCGATCCTGGAAGGAAGCGATTCGCAAAATATCAATGCGCTTTGTCAGTGAGAAGCTTGCAATAAAGCAAGCCGCAATAAGAATCCAGACCCAGATATACCGCTTGCCTAGTCCTGCGGTGCGCAAATGCACAAAGGCTTTGGAAGCGAGAAAAAAGTACACATTGATCGTGGGGCAGACTACAAAGACATAAAAGACAAGAAACAGAATATCCAGGCTTTGCAATATTTGAATGCGATAGTTTTTTAATATAAAAATTATCGGCTCCGGCACGATAATCAGCTGCCTCTGGCTAAACATCGTGGTACAGACGAGGCAGACGGTTACATAAAAGACGATCGTGGAAGCATTGGCAATGGATATCGCAAGCAGAATCTTTTTCTTGCCGGCATGCACATAGGGATAAGCGTATAGAAGCAGATCGTAGCCGATATAAGCGCTGAAGGCGACATATACTCCTCTTATTACAGGCGACCAGCCTCCCGACAAGACCGGGAGAAGATTCCTTGGATCCAACCCGTAAATGCCGCTAAACGCAATAAGGAGAAAGCAAATGACGGGGAAAATCATAAAGGTCTGCGAGATGAAGGCCAGTCTCTTTAGCGTAGAAGTGGCTGCGTATCCGCAAAGGATAAACAGCATAAGGAAGATCAGCCATCTTGGAGTAAACAAAAAGATCCAACGTTTTAAAATATCGGCGTATAGGGCTGTAATGAGAAGCCCCGAGAAGGCATAATAACATCCGTACAAAAGGTTGAGGGCAATACCGATAGGTCTGCCAACAATTTCTCGCGTATACGCATAGAAGTTCCGGTTCGGATACCGGCTGCCCAGCCACCAGATTAGTAGAATTCCAATTTGCGCGGCTAATCCGCTAATCAAAACAGCCAGCCACGTATCGTGACCGGCAGTTTCGGCTCCCGCATGGGGGAGGGATAGAACCTCGATGCCAAGCTGAGCCATTATGGTTAAGGTGATTAGCTGTCTTCCGGTGATCGCTTCTTCCTTCATCATCTCTTCCAACTCCTTGGATGCCGCAGCCTAGTTTGATTATATGATGCTGTTCCGTTTGGCCTTTTACGCAGGTTCCAAATGGGTGAGCGGATCAGTGTATCCCTTATCCCGCTTAATGTGAAAGGGGGAGTAAAGTAAGGCTGTCCCATCGTGCTCATTTGACATAGGTAAATAATCATCAACATAAAAAAGAAAGCCAGACCAAGCAGCCCAAAGACCGAAGAAAGTAAAATCGCAGGATAACCGAGCAGTCTTACCGCGCTGCTCATCTCGTAGGATGGAATAACAAAAGAAGCCAAGCCCGTTAAAGCGGCGACGATAACCATCGTGTTGGACGCCAGATTGGATTGTACCACTACGGTTCCGATAACAATACCGCCGACAACGCCTATGGTTTGACCGGCTGGACTAGCTAGACGTATGGTGGCCTCTCTTAAAATTTCAAGCAAAAGCATCATGGAAAGCGTCTCGACTAACGGTGGGAAAGTTACGTATTTCAATGAGCTTTGCAGCGTATTCACGAAGTTAATCGGCAGCAGCTGCGGATTAAAGGAACTGACTGACACGTAAAAGGCCGGCAGCCCGATGGTCAGCAGGAAGCAAGCAAGACGAAGAAGCCGGAAAAAGGTTCCAAGAATCGCGCTAATATGGTAATCGTCGGGGCTTTGGAAAAAAGACCAGAACGTGACCGGCAAAATAATGGCATCCGGCGATCCCGACGTCGCGATAACCATTTTTCCCTCCATTAAATACGCGCGCGCGCGATCAGGACGTTCGGTAATTAAGAGTTGAGGGAACAAGCTGAACTTCTTGTCACGGATTAGCTCGTCAATAAAACCTGGCGCATCCGTATAATCGATGTCGATGCTTAGCAGGCGCTTGTCCAATTCTGCAACAAGTGACGGCTCAGCGACCGACTTCAGGTACATAACCGATACCTTCGTCTTGGATAATCGTCCTATCGTATACGTCTTGACAATAAGCTCGGTTGAAGGAATCATCTTGCGCATCAAATTAAGATTGGTATCCAGATTCTCTATGAATGCTTCATTGGCTCCGCGAAGAACACGTTCATTCGTCGGAATATTAATGGTGCGTTCCTTCTTCAGATCCGCGCCAAGCAGATACAATTTGCTCTCCCCGTTGCGATGCAGCACCGTCTTGCCGCATACAATTGCTTGAACGGCTTCTTCGAGGCGATTGGTCTCGGCATAGTCGAGAATCGATATAACCTCGCGAACCTCACTCATAGGCCGGGAGAGCAGCGGTTTCAGTATAAACTCCTGAATATGGGAGGAATCAATCAAGGTGTCCAGATAGAATAGTCTGTATTCTATTCCGCCGATCAACAGCTTTTTCGATTGAAAATCGCTTTGTTCGAAGAATTGCCGGCTGAAGTATTGCTCTGATGCTGCTACAGACGGGTTCATATGGATCTCCTCCTATTCCATTGATTTCCTTACTATAGCCATTGAATGGAAAAATTATGTGGCATGCGGGGATCCGATAAAGGGCTTATGGTCTCAATATGGACAGGAAAAATCTATGAAGGAATGAAGGGGATGAGATAAATGCAAGAGGGTTGTCGAAGATATGATCTTCAACAACCCTCTATGGCTAAGATTAACTTAATAATAAGGTTCCATCATAAGGAACACGACAACCCCGGTCAAGCTGACATAAAGCCAGATCGGCATTGTCCAACGGGCGATTCTGCGATGCTTATGCAGCTGGTTTGTCCATCCCCATACGAGCGTGAACAAAGCTAACGGAACGATGATGGCCGCCAGAAAGCTGTGCGAGATAAGGATGAAGAAATAAATCGGCCGGATTACGCCTTCTCCGCCAAAGCTCGCCGTCTCCGAGGACATATAATGAAAGGTTAAATAGGAGACAAGGAACAACAAGGTTGAAGAAAAGGCTGCGAGAATGAACCCTTTGTGAAGCTTAACGTTCTTCCGCAGAATCGCGATCAACGCGGCCAGCAGGAAGATAAAGGTGAAGCTGTTCAATAGCCCATTGATTCTGGGGAAGATGGTAAGGTCGAAATCGATATCTCCCTTGTAGCCAATCGGCGAGAAGAACAAGAGAAGTATAACGATATTTGCGATCAGCGAAATCGTGACGATGGCAGCCGTATAATTTTTATTGCCGGCTTGCCGCGGCGCTTGTTGCTTTTCATTCATTTAATCCGGAGAGCTCCTTTCCAACCACATGGTAATGGCTTCATTATAGACGGGTTTTGTCATACAGCAATCAGGCTTTAATGTCTAAATAGCGAAATCTTATTGACTATTTCGAGGCGATATTTAACTGAAGTGAACCTCCTTTGCTTTCACCTGTGCATTAGACATACAATGGTGGAAATAGCCATATAAACGGTTATACGAAGGGATTGAAAAGAAATGAAGTTAGAGATGATTACGGTTCCGTCCTATTGGGGAACAGATTTAAAGCAAAAACTTATTTCGGTTCAAGAACGAAACCATAAACTTGTGGTTCTATTCCCGGGTAAAAATTACTCTTGTGAACTACCGCTTCTTTACTATGCGGGGAATACCGCTCTTCAATACCATAATGATTTATTTATAATGGAATACGGCTATCAAGCCGCTCGAACCGGTTTAGACATGAAGGATTTATCAAGAGTTGTAGAGGAATGTTTAGACTCCATTCAAAAAATAATAGATAACTATAATGAAATCATTTTTATTAGCAAAAGCATGGGGACCATTGTAGCAGGTGAAGTATACAGAAGTTTACAGAGAAAGATAAAGCATATCTACTTAACCCCTTTAGTCGATGCCATTCCATTTATAAATACATCAGAGGGAATCGTCATTTATGGCGGGAACGATCCGTACTTTACTAGGGAACATGCACTCAAAATGAAAAGCAATCAAAGGGCGTTTGAAATTCCGAATGCCGATCATGGATTAGAATGCGGAAGCATAGATAATAACCTTACTATTCTTACGAAGGTCATTGAAATTTATAAAGAAGCATTTACAAAATAATGGCTATGAAATCATCGTAGGCATAGAGTGCTGACATATGAAAGCAGCCGGCTAATTAAGTTCGGCTGCTGTTTTCATCATTGTATCGGGGAAGCGCCATGCGCCCCTTGGCTAGTCGCTTTATTGAATCCGCTCGTCGGACTACAGATTTAGAGAGTGTTTTTGCTTGCGGCTGCCGTTCGGCAGTGCGTTATGAACAGAGGGCCTTGCTTTCGCGGCTGTAAGTGTAGCATTGACCTCTCCGCCCAGAATAATAATATTTGAGCTGATATACAGCCAGATCAGCAGGATGATAATGCCGCCAATGCTTCCGTACGTCTTGGAATAGTTCCCAAAGTTGTTAATATAGAATTGGAACAGAAGCGATGAAGCAATCCAGCCGAAGGTCGCAAACAGAGCACCCGGGACGGCCGATTTGAAATGAATGTTACGATTGGGGACAATCCAATACAGCAGCGAGAAAACAACAATCATAAACGAAATGGGAACGACGTATTTCAAGGTGCCCCAGATGAGTCCGAAGCCTACAGGGGAATCGAACCAATCAAACAGAAACTCACCGATCACCTCTCCAAAAATCAGCAAAACAATCGCCAGCAAAATAGCAAGCGCTAACACAACCGTAGCCGCAAGCGAAATCGCGCGAACCTTCCAAAACGGGCGGTTTTCTTCGACATCATAGGCTTTATTAACTCCTTTAATGACCGCATTCACGCCATTGGAGGCCGACCAGAGCGTAGCAATCATGCCGATCGATAACAAAGTGCCCCTGCTGTCGTTTGTTACCTCCCCCAGAATCGCTTGGATCGCTTCGCCTGTTTGCCCGGGCATCAAGCGAATTAGCTCAGCGACGACACTATCTCCAGACAGCCGGGCAAAACTCATCAAGCTCACCACAAAAATTAGAAACGGAAAAAAGGACAAAATAAAATAATACGTAAGCTGCGCTCCTAGAGCAGGAACGTCATCATCGCGAAAGCGGCTGTACAGATTTTTGAAAAACGGAAGAATCTTCGAAACTCGTTTCATAGCCCTCACTCCTCTTAGTAGAAGATAAACAAGAGAGGCCTGACTCTAAACAGGAGTAATTATTTAAACAAGGGATCCGGGCAGTTGGAGGGACTCTATCGTCTGCAGAATGAAGGCTTCATAATTTGCGGCAGTTGGGAATACAAATTCACTTTCACAAATAAAGAATAACAACTATTCTTTTTTAACCTTCTTCTTTCTTGGGAGCATGAACAAAAGTGAAGGGGGCTCAAGCCATTCGTAATTTTCAGGTAACCCGTACATGTCTGCTAAACTAAATACGACTAGAAACGGTAAAAGCCCAAGAGCAAATACAGCAATCAATATTCCGATGGAAATGGATTTGAAAATCTCCATTGCTTTCATAAGCTCATCCCCAATCTAAAATGGATTATTAATCCCTTTAATAGTACTGGCTTACCTCAACTTTCCGAAAATTGTATCGTATTACGATATAAATATGTAGAGGAGCATGTATTAATGTCAACTCAAATTATGACAAAATCCTTGTACGAGCAATTGGCCAGCTTCAGGTATAAATTGCGTGTATTTATGCATTTTAGTGAAAACGTTGCCAAGGAGGTAGGTTTAACGCCGCAGCAACATCAATTACTCCTTGTCATACAGGGCTATCCGGGACGTGACTACGCGACTATTTCCGAGGCAGCTGAAAAGCTTCAAATTACGCATCATGCTTGCGTGGGTTTAGTATCCCGCTGTCAGAAATCCGGACTAATAAAGCGCCGGCCGAATCCGGATGACGCGAGAAGTATTCTTCTTTCGTTAACAGACAAAGGACTCGAACTCTTGGAGCATATATCCGAAATCCATCTAAAACAACTTCATGATCTTCAAATTGATCTTGCGTTTTTTGAGACGATTCATTAGCTATAGATGAAGACCGATAATGGAACCTATTACCCTTTTGGAAAATAGAGGGGTGCAAGCGCGATATTGCCATGCTATAATGGGTTATCTTAAATTATTGGAGGTATCTAATCAGACATCATGTGGACCTAATTTCCTGTCGATCATGATTTTCGAAAATGACGATAAGTGATAAGAGCTCAGCCTATGCGCGGAGCGGATTAGGATACGTGTGTCTATTGGAGAGATCTCCTTCCACCTTGGTGGATGCCATTTATTGGCGTCTATTTAGGGTATTTTCACGCTATTCCTATATCCGCATATCCTTAGCCGCAGGCGCGCCCTGCGGTTTTTTTGAATTCTAAGCGCATATAAGCTGTGCTAATAAACATGGCTTAGAATTCACCGGATTGAAACGCGCTCGCCACCACGGACGGCGGTAGCCGTTTCACCTTGTCATTCGACAATCATAACCCCTGTCAGTTGTTTAACTAAACTAGAAGTGGTGATTGGAATGACAATATTAACTTTACGCGGAATTAAAAAAAGCTTTGGCGACACGAATGTGCTCGTAAACGTAGACGCCGACTTGGCAAACCGTGAGCGTATCGGCCTGGTCGGGATGAACGGGGCGGGAAAAACAACGCTAGCCAACCTGATTTTCGGTACGATTCTTCCTGACAATGGCAAGATCACCTTCCACCGGGATCAGCTTCGAATCGGTTATTTGCTGCAGTCGACTTCGTATACCGTTAATACCTTCAGCAACATGATAGATCATTCCGAATTGGCCCATGAAACCGAGCAGTTTCTAAAGACTACAAGCCATTTCGGCTTGCAAAAGGTGAAGGAGTGGGACGGAGCGCGTTTAGCGGGATTGAGCGGAGGAGAGAAGACGAAGCTGGCGATTGCGCATATTTTGTCCTCAAAGCCAGATATCTTACTGCTCGACGAACCAACGAATCATTTGGATTTCGAAGGGGTAGATTCCCTCGTCCAAGAGCTGCGACGGTACAACGGGACGACAATTGTCATATCGCATGATCGTTATTTTCTCGATCAAACGGTGGATCGGATCATTGAGCTGCAAGATGGCGTGTCGACGTCGTTCCCGGGTAACTACACGTTCTATAGGGAAGAAAAATCCCGTCGCTTCCAGAGTCAACTGCATCAGTATGAAGAACGGCAGAAATACGAGCAGAAGATTGAAGCGGAAATCAAACGGTTGAAAAGCTGGTCCGAGAAAGCGCATCGCGAAGCAGGCAAGGTTGGGAAAATGGCTGAGATGCGCGCAGGCGTGAAGGAATTCTACCGCAGCAAAGCCAAAAGCATGGATAAGCAAATCAAATCCCGCATTCATCGCCTGGAAAAGATCGAACTTGAAGGCGTGAAGAAGCCTAATGAGGAAGCTAAGGTGTTCTTTGGGTGGGATCACCCGGACAAACGCGGCCGGCGAATCGTAGAAGCACAGCGGATTAGCAAGTCGTACGGCATGCGCTCCTTGTTTAAGGATAGCTCTTTTTATTTGCAACGCGGGGAGAAGATCGGTTTGCTTGGGCCGAACGGCTGCGGAAAAACAACGCTTATTCAACTGCTGCTGGGCAAAAAAACGGTCGATTCCGGGCAGCTATGGATGAGTCCAACTGCCAAAGTCGCATATTTAACGCAGGATGTATCGGATCTCAATCAGCGGCAAACCGTTCTCGAGCTTTTGCAGGAGAGTCATGAAGTCCGAAGCGATATTGGGAAAGCACGGACATTGCTGGCCAATATGGGCTTCGATGCGTCTATGCTTCAAAAGCCGATAGCTCAGCTAAGCCTTGGAGAACGCACGCGGATCAAGCTTTCGCTGCTTATGCAGCGCGAGCAGGATTTGCTCATCCTGGATGAGCCGACCAACCATCTCGATCTGGCAAGCCGCGAGCAGCTTGAAGAGACACTGTCGGAGTATCGAGGTACGCTTATCGTAGTCTCGCATGACAGATATCTGATGGATAAAATCTGCACGAAGCTGCTCGTTTTTGAGGACGGTCATATTAAGCGGATTGAATCCGGCTACAAAGCGTTTCGCGAGCGGACGCAGAGTGTACTAGGTTCGGGCGACAGGAACGAACAGCAGCTGGAAGAGGAGAAGCTGGTTATCGCGAATCGCATCGTTTCGGTGCTTGCGGAACTAAGCATGCTGAAGCCAACTGACATCCGGTATGTTGAGCTTGATGAAGAGTACAAACAGCTACTCTCTCGTAAGAAGCAGTTAAGTACTTGAACAATGAAGTGTAGCAAAATGGCAGCTGGTGAGAGGATCAGCTGCCATTTTCATTGAAACATAGGTCAGTTAAGTTCCAAGATGTGGTAATGTTATATTAAGACATTTCGTATTGATCTGGATGGGGGCGGCATGCATGGACTTTAAAGAAATAAAAAGAGACCTGTTCACGATGACAGAGGATTATTACTTAGCTCACTGCATTTCTTCGGATGCAAAAATGGGTGCAGGAATTGCGGTTGAATTTAGGAAGAGGTTTAAACTTAAAGCTCTTCAAGATGCGGCAAATAGGAGTTCATTAGAAATAGGAAAATGCTATAAAGTAGGAAGAGCCTTGAATCTGATTACCAAGTCGAAATACTGGCATAAACCCACATACGAATCCCTTACTCAAGCTGTTGTATCGATGAAAGAGCTGTGTATATCTGAAGGAATAACCAAGCTTGCTATGCCGCAAATAGGATGCGGCCTTGATAAGCTTCAATGGGGAAAAGTAAGAGAGATTATCAAAGAGGCTTTTGATGATACGGAGGTTGAAATCATAGTTTGTACGTTATGAACATCAAGTGAGGCAGCTGGGGGATACGGCTGCCTTTTTTAGCGCAACATTTATGGTTTGCCCAGCGTATAATGCCGTGAGGGAAAAACTGGGTATAACGTATCGCAAACAGAGCATTAGGAGGTAATGATTTGCGTAAATGTGGCCTATGTTTCATGTTAATGGCGGTACTTGTGCTTATTTTTACCGGTTGCAGTCGACACTCTTCATACGGAACTCCTCCGCCTATAAAAAAGTTTAAATGGGGTATGAACGTAACCGAGGCCTTTCATGTCCTAGGAATCTCAGAAAAGGATGTAACCAAAACAACTCTTGGTACTACTAGCACTTTCATCGGCAAAGGAAAGATAATGATAAGTGGCCGGCCTGCTGAATACAGTTTGACGTTTGATTATTATTTCTCCGAACCTGTTTTAATTGGGATTACCGCTAAGTTTAAACCGGAAGATATAGAAGACGTCGAGCAAAACTTAACCAAACAGCGCGGCCAAGGGGAATATCGATATACCGCAATAAGTAAACCGTTAAGCGTTACCTGGAAAGACGATACACTTGAGCATAATGAACAATGGAAGGCTAAGGTTGAGGAGATTTATCGCAATAATGGAGTCGAAGTAACGGACGAATCATTAGGTAAAGGAATAAATGTCGGAAACAAACCGATTACAAGCTGTCAATTAACGTTAGATAAGACCAGCCCTTTATTCGGGACCATCCTTTTTAACGGTCAAGTTGCAGCCATGCTCAATTATCCAGATAGATATACTCCCAAGAAATAAATAACCGAATACATTTACATTTTACACAAAACCGCCGAAATCATGACACGATTCGGCGGTTTTCCATTTTTCTGGACATTTATGCCGCTGGATTTACAATTCCTTAGGGTCGGTTTAACGCAGATAAAACATCCGCTCTTTAATCTATACGTATGGGAACGATCCCATATGGGAACGGTCTCACAGCTGTGAAAGGGAGTGCACCCGTGGATAATCCGACCATCAAAGAAATCGCCCGGCGCGCCGGAGTGTCCAAATCGACCGTTTCGCGGATTATTTCCGGGAATGGATATTCCAGTCCGGAAGCTCGCGATAAGGTACTTGGGCTAGTCGAAGAATTGCAATACAAACCGAATGCGGTCGCAAGAGCTATGGTGTCGCAAAGAACGCATAACATTGGGGTGCTTTTGTATAGAAGGGATCTTCCGATTGCCTCACATCCCTTCTATGGGAAAATCGTCGATGCCGTCTTGCTGGAAGCGGCACGGCTGAATTATTCGATATTCGTTACAACGGATCACGATATGTCGTATCGATCGGCCGACTTCATGATCGAGAAGCGGGTGGACGGGCTTATTCTCATCAGCCGGCTGCAGCAGAACGTGATTGATCACATTACGAACTTCGGCATCCCGTTCGTCATGGTGAACGGTTCGACGGATGTGGACGGCGTTATCCATATCGTCAACGAAGATGAAGAAGGCGGGCGGCTTGTTGCCGAACATTTGACGCAAACCGGGCATGAACGGATATTCGTCGTTGCGGGGCCGCAAAGCCATCGAAGCCACCACTTGCGCCTGAAAGGATTCATGACCTCTATCATGCAAGCCGGTCTCCAGCAGTCGGATGTGTCCATTCAATCCGCGGCGACTTCGACTTTCGGAGAAGGCTACGAGATCATGAGCCGGGAGTGGAATCAATTTCGGAAAGGCGCGTATACGGCTCTTTTCGCCACAAATGACATGCTCGCAATGGGCGCAATGAAGTTTCTGCTGGAGCAAAGGGTTCGGATTCCCGAGCAAGTATCGGTTGTCGGATTCGATGACGTTGATTTTGCCGCCATGTTCTCGCCATCCTTAACGACGGTCAAGGTGGATGCCGGGGAGATGGGTACGCAATCCGTCCGGCTGTTAGACCGATTGATCCGGCAGGAACAAAGCAAGGAGCTTCCCAATCAATTGGTGCCACGGCTAGTCGTCAGACAGTCTACCAAATAACCGTAAATTCATACCGAAAGGAGCGATTACCCTTCATGCGCTGGTATTTCAAAGCACTCGGAACAAGAAAAATCATTGAATTTATCGTGCTTGTCATCTTCGTTGTCTTCTTTCTGGGACCATTGCTGAACCTGGCTATTTTGGCCTTCACCGGAAAATGGAGCTATCCCGACGTTATGCCAACGGAATGGTCCATGAAATGGTGGGCTTTCGTCTTCAAGCAGGAGGACATTCCGCAATCCATCGGCTTGTCCTTTATGATCGCCGCCATCGTAACGGGGCTGTCTATCGTGCTATGCATTCCGGCAGCTTATGCGTTCGCGCGCATTCGATTCCCGTTCAGCCGCTTCTTCCTGTTTTCCTTCCTCTTAACCCATGCGTTTCCGAAGATGGGGCTGTATGTGTCGATCGCGGTGCTTTTCTACAAGCTTGGTCTGATGAACACGCTGCTTGGCGTTGTCCTGATTCATATGATCAACGTGCTAATGTTCATGACGTGGATTCCAACCGCCGCGTTCCGGAACGTGCACCAAGCACAGGAAGAATCGGCGAGAGACGTGGGAGCGGGACCGTTCCGCGTATTCCTTAAAATCACTTTGCCTATGGCTATGCCGGGCATTATCGTCGCTTCCATCTTCACTTTCCTTAACTCGCTGGACGAAGCGCAAGGAACGTTCCTGGTCGGTATCCCGAATTACAAAACGATGCCGATTGTGATGTATTCCATTATCAGCGATTATCCAGCCTTTGCCGGCGCGGTGTTTTCCATCATTTTGACGGCGCCAACGATTATTCTGCTGCTTGCCGCCAAACGTTTCGTCAGCTCGGATGTCATGTCCAGCGGGTTTACGTTGAAGTAACGAGGCAAGGCCATTATCGCAAGACAAAGGAGGCTATTACGGTTATGGTTCAGAGCATCCAAGATATTCAAGAGAATCAAAGCATTCAACGTAACAAGCAAGAAGTTCACCCAATTCGGGGCAGCCGGGAAATCCAGCTATCCGTTCAACAGCTTTCGAAACGGTATAAAACCGGCGAAGGCGTAACTTCGATCTCGCTAGATGTGCGTAAGGGCGAGCTCATTACGCTGCTAGGGCCCTCCGGCTGCGGCAAAACGACGGTATTGCGCAGCATCGGCGGGTTTCTCGAACCGGATTCCGGGGACATTCTCATCGAAGGCGTGAGCGTGCTCAAGTCGCCGCCGGAGAAACGTCCGACTTCGATGGTCTTTCAGGGCTACAATCTATGGCCGCATATGACGGTGTTCGAGAACCTGGCATTCGGTCTTAAAATACGAAAGATGAAGAAAGCCGATATCCGTAAACAGGTCGAAGACGTGCTTAAGCTCGTACGGTTGCCGGACGCGGAAAACAAATTTCCGGGCCAGCTGTCGGGCGGTCAACAGCAGCGCATTGCGCTTGCCAGGTCCCTGCTATTGAAGCCCGCCGTTCTTCTGCTCGATGAGCCGTTCTCGGCGCTTGACGCTAAGCTTCGGCATGAGATGCGGGAGGAGCTGCGGGAGATTCAGGCAGAGACCGGCCTCACGATGGTATTCGTTACGCATGACCAGGAAGAGGCGTTGTCTATCTCCGACCGCATCGTCGTGATGAATCATGGGAATATCGAGCAGATCGCATCGCCGCAGGAGATTTACGATCAGCCGAACACGCTGTATGTCGCTCAATTTATCGGCAAGATGAATTTTTTGAAAGGGGTGGTTTCGGAAGGCCAAGTAACGGTAGGGAAGTTGAGGTTTCCAAACTCGAAAACGTTGTCCGGCGGAGTATGGCTGGCCATTCGGCCCGAAGATGTCAACATGTCGAGACAAGAGCAAGAAGGGCTGCCCGGCGTCGTCAAGCAAATTATGATTCTAGGTCATTATGCGGAAGTTTCCATTCAATTGCCGGATTATGGCGTTATCCGCGCGTTTCAGCCGCGGGATGCCGTCAAGGAAATGAATTCAGGCGATCAGATTTATGTCAGCTTCAAAAAAGTCATTGCGTATCCGGAAGATTAAGCCTGTCGAATGCCCTGCATGACCAACAATTCCTCAATGCCAAGGAGGCAAACAAGCATGTTAAGCAAAAAATCCACCCTAACTTTATTGACTGTAACAACCGTTACCGCCGCTCTTCTCACGGGTTGCGGAAGCTCGAATAATACGAATACTGCCAATTCCGGGGCATCTAACGCCGGCGCTACGAATGCGGGCAGCAATACGGCCTCGGCGGATACGTCGGCCAAACCGGTCGAGTTCAGCTTCTACTTCACGGGCTCCGAGAACGTCAAGAATCTTTGGGACACGATTATCCCTATGTTCGAGAAGGACCATCCGAACATCAAGGTCAAAGAGGTGTATATTCCGTCCGGTACCGGCGCGCAGCCTACGTATGACCGCATTCTCGCGGCGAAGCAGGCGGGCAAAGGCTCCGGCGGCATCGATCTGTACGAGGACGGGCTGAGCAACGTAACCCAAGGACAAAAAGACGATCTGTGGGAAACGCTTGATCCGGCTAAAATCAGCAATCTTGCTTCCATTGACGCGAATACGATGAAGGACGTATCCAACCTGGCCGTCCCGTACCGTTCGTCCGCCGTGGTGCTCGCGTACAACAGCGAGAAAGTGCCGACGCCTCCGAAGACGCTGGACGAGCTGTTCGCTTGGATTAAAGCCAATCCGGAACGCTTCGCTTACAACGATCCTTCCACGGGCGGCGCCGGCAGCTCGTTTGTCACAACGACGCTGTACGACAAGCTTCCGGAAGAGGCGATTCATAATTCCGATCCAAGCATTGAGGAGCAGTGGGGCAAAGGCTTCGACACGCTGAAGGAGCTTGGCAAATACGTGTACGGCAAAGGCATTTATCCGAAGAAAAACCAAGGCACGCTGGATCTGCTCATCAGCGGCGAAGTCGACATGATCCCGGCTTGGTCGGATATGGCGCTAGAGCAAATCGGTAACGGCCAGCTGCCGGCTACGACGAAAATCGCGCAAATTACGCCGGGATTCAACGGCGGTCCGACTTACTTGATGGTACCGAAGCTGTCCGATAAGAAGGACGCGGTTAACGAGTTTCTGAACTTCGTTCTGTCCCCGGAAGCGCAGTCGGTCGTGGTGACGAAAATGCACGGTTTCCCTGGCATCCAGCTGTCGAACATGCCGCAGGACATTCAAGATTCCTTCAAAGGCGTGGCTGAAGGCTTCCGGACCTTCAACATCGGCGACCTGGGCAATGAAATCAACAAACGCTGGCAGAGCGACGTAGCGGCGCAATGATGAGCAAACAAGTAAAAATGGGGATACTGGGCTTGCTTCTGGTCATCCCCTCTTTTCTTCTGCTGTTCGTCACGGTCGTCATCCCAATCGCCGTATCATTTAAGGAGAGCCTGACCAATAAGGAGGGCGGCATCGACCTGTCGAATTACAAGTTCCTGTTTACCGACAAGCTCATGCGCTCCAACATCGTATTCTCGCTGGAAGTAACGGTTATTTCGGTCGTCATCGTGCTCCTTGTCAGTTATGCGCTGGCTGCTTACATGCGTTTCAACAAAGGCAGGTTAGTCGGGTGGATCCGGAATATGTACATGATCCCGATGTTTATCCCGTCGGTCATTGCCACGTACGGCTTGATTCAGCTGTTGGGCAACCACGGCTGGGCAGCCCGGTGGGTGCTGCTGTTTGGCGGGAGCGGAATCCCGCGTATTATTTTCGATATGAAAGGCATTATTATCGCGAATCTGTGGTTCAATATTCCGTTCACGACCATGCTGCTCGGGTCTGCCTTGTCGGCGATACCGGATTCGGTGATGGAAAGCGCGAAAGACGTAGGTGCGGGCAGACTCCGAATCTTCACCCGGTTTATCGTACCTCTCACTTACAAAACGCTGCTTGTCGCGGTAACCTTCGTCTTTATGGGCGTAATCGGCTCGTTCACGGCGCCGTTCCTGCTTGGGCCTAATGCACCGCAAATGCTTGGCGTATCGATGGAACAAATATTCGGCGTATTTCAGGAGAAGGAGCAGGCTTCGGCGCTGGCGTTCTTTACCTTCCTGCTATGCTCGTTCATGGGTTACTTCTACATTCGCAGCATGATTAAGGAAGAGGGGGCGCGTTCTTCATGAAACGTCTTGTTCTGGAAGCGGAGGGGCGGGTGACTCCGGTCTGCTCCAAGACGCATATTGCCTACAGCTTTCATCTGGATCGACAGGGCGGAAAGCTCTGGATCGAATTCGCTTACACACCTAAAAATCTCGAGGACCGCGAACAAGCTCGACCATTAATTGCGGCCGGCATCAACAAATACACGGAACCGGCGCAGCGCAATCGGTTGCTGGAGAATTGGGAGTCGTTTCTTCCTCTTAAAAACCTGATTACCGTATCCGTCGACGACCCCAAACGGCATCGTGGCGCCGGTCATCGGCATGATCCGGAACAGCTGCTGTTTATCGAAGGCAAGGATGCGTCTCCGGGATTCGTCAGCGGCGAGCTGATCGAAGGGTTGTGGAGGGTTACGTTAAGTCTCCATGAGATTGTAACGGACGATTGCCGGTACCGCTTGCGAATTCATCATGAGGAGGCTTAACGGGATGCGCTGGATGGCATGCGAGCTGCACAGTCATACGAATCACAGCGACGGCAGGCAATCCCTGCTGGAGCTTGCGCAAGGGGCGAAGGCGCTTGGCTTTGATTGCGTGGCACTGACCGACCATAATACGATGACGGGTTTAAAGGATAGGGAAAGTGTCGAGAAGGAGACGGGACTGACCATTATTTCGGGCATGGAATGGACAACGTTCCACGGACATATGGTGACGATCGGGCTGACGGACTTCGTGGACTGGCGCCCCGCGGGTCCGGGCGATATTCACGAAGGGATCGAGCAGGTCCATGCGTTTGGCGGGATTGCCGGCATGGCGCATCCTTATCGCGTCGGCAATCCGATGTGCACGGGCTGCTTCTGGGAATTCGAAATTCGGGACTGGAACCAGCTCGATTATATCGAGGTATGGTCGGGCACGTTCCCTTCGATTAAGACGGACAATTCCCGGGCGTTTCGCCTATGGACCGAGCGGTTAAACGACGGCTTCCGGATTGCGGCAACAGCGGGAAGGGATTGGCATGCACAGGAACAGACGGACGAACCTTTATCGGTTACGTATTTGCAGCTCGACGACAGCGAAGGCAGCATAACGGAACAAGCCGTTCGCGCGCTTGCCGCCGGAAGAGCTTCGGTGACAATGGGGCCGTTAGTGATGCTGGAGCTGCGTTCCGACAAGATGGTTTACACGATTGGCGATCGCGTGGCGGAGCAGGAACGAAGCCATAGCTACGAGGCTGCCGTGAGTATTGATTTTCAAGTTAGAGCAGGCTTATGGGAGTTTCCCGAAGCTCGTTATTCGGTCTCGTTATCAAGCAACCTTGGCGTTATCGGAGAGCAGCATGCAAGCCCGGATCAAGAGCGGTATCGTTTCGAGGTTCCAGGGAATGGGTTAAAGTGGGTTAGGGCAGAGCTTAAAGGGAACGTACGCGGTGTGCGTACGATGATTGCTTTCACGAATGCGATTTACGCGGTATCCGAATAAGCTTATGATGAAATAAAGACGCTGGTTGGGAGTGTGACAAGAATGACGCGAAGCTTTCCGCTAATAACGGCCCACGCAGGCAGCATGAACACGGAGGCGCATACGCTGCGTTCGGTCCGGATTGGACTCGAGCTTGGTGCCGACGTGCTGGAAGAAGATATCCGGGTGACCAAGGACGGGGTTCCCGTGCTGGCACATGACGATGAATGGCTTACCGTTGAACGGTTTCATGCGAATATAGCCGATAGGACTTACGAGGAGCTAACCAAACTGCAAGCCGAGCCGGAGATAGGGATAGTACCGCCCCTTCTTAAGCTGGAAGATATATTGCCGCTCGTACAAGCTTCCGGCAAAATCATAAATTTGGACTTGAAGGTTGATGAGGCAATTGAGCCTGCTGCGGCGCTGGTCCAAAAATTCGGCCTGCTGAAGCAAGCCTTCTTCTCGGGCTGCGAACGGGAACGAGCGCTGCTCGCGCAGCGGCTGCAGCCGGATATGAGCAAGCTGCTAAACGTCAATGTCGAACTATTCAAGACCATGCCGTACAGGGAAGCGATGATTCAGACCTGTGCGGATGCCCGCGAAGCCTCCTGCATGGGAATAAATATTTATCACGGAATCCTGCGGCAAGAGTTTGTGGAATATGCCGCTGGGCAGGGACTGCCCGTATATGCATGGACCGTCGAGGATGAAACGCTGATGCGCCAATACGCGGAGTGGGGCGTTTATTCCATCACAACGCGTAATGTTGCTTCGATCATGCACGTGAAGAAGGTATTTCAGCATCAGCAGCCTTTGGTCTAACGAATTCAAATCGGGGTGTCCCATATTGAGTCATGAGAAATGACGATGGGACACCTCTTTTTTGTATTCAAATTTGAAATAACGATCAATTCTATCTATCGTATGCATAGAGATTACGATATTGATCTATCGTAGCATCTTTCATAGAATGAAGGTGCGAGACAGGTACTGAAAAGAGAGGGATGGGATAACCGTGAATCAAAATCGCCTTCAATTTGACGCGGATTTTGATAATGCTTTGTTTTTCGGCCAATACGTAATGGTAGTTCTGAACGAGAGATATACGGGCGGGGGCTTATTGGAAAAATATGATCGGGAGTATGTTTGGATACGAGGCAAACGTCATTCTCGAACCGATTGCTCCTTCATTCAAATGCCACCTCCGGACGTGGATTTCCCGAATTAGGTTCTTGAAGTAAATAGCTACAATAATCTGTATAGGAAGTAAGAAGCTGGCGGATATTAGGGATGATGTCTTGGAGCATCTGAAACGAAGCGATGATTTGAAAAGGAGACGAATCGAAATGTTTTGGGATTCTCTTAAATCCGGGCGTTTTTTAACGGCATACCTTTTAGTTTGTCTCATGCTTGCGGTGGCTGCCGTATCCAATCAGCGGGATATACTTTTTCCCGAAATCGCCGGCATGGCAATGGGGGTTATGGTGTTTCCGGTACCGCATTGGATCAAAAATCCAGTTCACTTATGGCTTTCCCCAACATTGGGCGCCTTCATCGGAACTTCCTTGAATTATATGTCAATGCCGCCTTTGCTAAAGATCTGGTTAGGTTTAATTCTAATCGTCATTCTGATGCACGTATTTCGCGTTAATTTCGGCCCTACGATTCCCGCTGCGTTGCTGCCTATTTTTTTGGGTCTGCACGATTATACGTTCGCAATCTCTACGGCTATATTCACGTTTGTGATTATGATTGCCGCGTTTGCGTTCAGAGATCCGGCAAAATTGACAAGTAATGATGCTCGCAAGATGAAGGATACGGTCATTATAACCTTGATTCTGGCTCTTTGGATCGGATTCGCCTTCACAACTAAATTAAATGTACTCATCATTCCGCCTGTGTTTGCCCTCATATTCGAGCTGTTTCATACGGAGAAATTCCATTGGAGGATGATATCGCCTCGTTTGGCGGTATTGACTCTAACGGCAATACTTGCGGTTGGCGTGTATCATCTGTTGCCGGGTTCAGTGATTGGGAGCGGCGCGATTAACGTGCTGATCACTTTTATTCTCTGCAAGGTATTCAAAACCCCTGTGCCCGTTGCCTTCGGCGTATCGTTAATGCCTCTTATCGTCCCGGATTGGGGGACATGGGCATTTCCGGTTGGCGTATTTGTGACAACAGGCCTATTGATGTGTATCTCGGCTGCCTACCGTCAGATCAGAAATAATCATGCGATACTTGTGCCAAGAACTTGAGATATCCCACAACAGATCAGGAAACCATGGAGCTGAGCTTCATGGTTTTATGTTGTTTGTTGGAATATTAGACGGCAATAATTGGGAAGCTATATCCATACCGTGGGATCTGTTAAGGGGGCATTTCAAGTGAAACGGTTCAAGAAATGGATGCGGGCAAAACCCAAATTTCCATCCATAGCCGAAGTGTCGCCGGAGGATGTCGGGAGGGAGGAGCTTTCCTCGGCTCTGGAGCAAAATGAGACGATTTTCCGAGACATATTCAAGAATTGCTCCGACATTGTATTCCGAAAAGCGCGTTATGCCGGACAAGATTCGCTTGTTGTTTATCTTGCCTGTCTCGTCGACGAGCAGGTCATTGACGATCATATTCTGAAGCCGTTATTCGAGAGCGGCAATGAACAAGAGACGGAGCCTGCAGCTTTGGGAGCGGCGGCATTAAGCGAATCAATCATCTCCGCGGGGGCGACAAAGCTATCGTCTCAAGTGAAGGAGATCGTTCGACAGGTGCTGGATGGTTATGCAGCCGTCTTAACCGACTCGGACGGTCAGGCTCTGCTGGTCAAGGCAAACGGCGTCAAACACCGAAGTCTTGAGGAGCCCTCCTCCGAGCAGGTTATTCGCGGACCAAGAGATGGATTTATCGAGAATATAGCAACGAACCTGGGCTTAATACGGGGAAGACTGAAATCAGCAAGGCTGAAAACGGAGTCCGTCGTAATCGGCGATTTGACGCAGACGCAGGTTGTCATCACTTATGTGGCTGGAATTGCCGAGGATTCTCTAATTGAAGAAGTCCGCGATAGGGTAAGCCGCATTCAAATTGACGGCGTTCTTGATTCCGGTTACATCGAGGAATTTATCGAGGATTTACCGTACTCGCCGTTTCCGCAGGTTCATAGCACGGAACGCCCGGATGTCGTAGTTGCCGAGCTTCTGGAAGGCAAAATAGCCATACTAGTCGACAACACCCCGTTTGTGTTAATTGTTCCTATGACCTTCTGGACCGGGCTTCAAGCCAGCGAGGACTACTATACACGTTGGCCGATTGCCACTTTTGTCCGTTGGATTCGTTTCTTGTTTATTTTCATCGCGATCTTTGCTCCTTCTTTATACGTGGCGATAACCACCTTCCATCAAGAGATGATTCCGACAAATTTGGTATTGAGCATTGCATCCTCGAGAGAGGCCGCACCTTTCCCCGCCATGTTCGAAGCGCTCTCTATGGAGGTTGTCTTTGAGGCGCTTCGGGAAGCGGGTATTCGTCTGCCCAAGCAAATCGGTCAAGCGATCAGCATCGTGGGGGCATTGGTTATCGGACAGGCTGCCGTGGAAGCAGGCATTATATCCGCTCCGGTCGTGATTATCGTATCCATAACGGGCATCGCCACGTTTGCCATTCCGCGCTATAATTTCGCGAGCGGTATCCGGCTGCTGCGTTTTCCGCTCCTTTTTTTGGCGGGAACGCTAGGGCTTTACGGTATCGTGCTTGGTTTCTTATGCATCGTTTTGCATGTCGCCTCCTTGCGCTCGTTTGGCGTTCCGTATTTGACGCCGCTAGGCCCGATTACAACAACCAATCTGAAGGATATCCTCATTCGATCGCCGATCTGGTCGAGAAGATTCAGGCCGCAGGCAACAGGAGGGAGCAATCCCGTTCGGGAACCTGCCGGACAAAAGCCAAGTCCCTACCGCAATAAACGTAAGTAGCTGATGGCCAGTCGGTTAAGAAAGAGAAAGGATTTAAGATGAAACCATTGCTTCGTATTTGCTTAGTCTTACTCCTCTTAGTTACCAGCGGTTGCTGGGATCGTACGGAAATTAACGATCTTGCGTTTATAACGGGTTCGGCATTTGATTTGACGGAGAAGGGCGAGAGCATGTTGACCCTGCAGCTTGCCCTTCCGTCTTCTTCGCAGACGGGGGGGAAGGGGGATCAGCACAAAAAATTTTTTGTCATGTCTGCCACGGGCATGAATGTCAACGACGCGTTTGAAAAAATTCAAAAAAAGAGCTCCAGGAGGCTCTTCACCTCCCATCGCAGCGTGATTTTCATTGGCGAGTCATTGGGCAGGAAGGGGATTAACGACGTGCTGGACGTATTCGCCCACGATCCGCGTCAACGCTTAAAAACATATATCATGGCCGTAAAAGGGGGAGAGGCTAAACAAGTTCTGGAAGCGCAGTATCCCTTTGATCAGGTGCCGATGGAAGCTGTCAAAGAGATGGAGATTGAGCAAAGCGAAATCGCCGTAACCTTGAGGGATTTCTTCATGGCGGCAACCAGCCAAGGGGTTACTCCCATTATGGGAGTCATTGAGGCGGATTCGGAAGGCATAGGCCAGAGCAAAACCAGCGTGTTCAAGCTGTCCGGGGCAGCCGTGTTTAAAGATATGAAATTAGTCGGCATGCTGAATAGTTACGAGGCGAATGGCTTAAATTGGGCGAGAGATCACATGGAGGATGGCCGAATCAATACGGAGCTGCCTGATGGCAAAGGGAACGTGGGAGTACTCGTCACGCATGCCAATCGCACGATTACATCGGACGTTCAAGGGGAACGCATTAAATTTAAAATTATATTGCATGCAAAAGGCACCCTCATCGAGAATAATTCGACTCTCGATGTTACTCGGCCGCAAAATCTTATGCTGGTCCAACAGGCAGTAGAGAAAGCGGCGGAAAAACAAATCAAGGATGCCGTTGTCAAGCTGCAAAAGCGATATAACGCCGATGCCGTTGGTTTAGGACGGGAGCTTTACCGGAATAAGCCGAAGGCATGGAATGCCGTACAAGCGCAATGGGACCGCAAGTTTTCCGAAGCGGAGGTCGCCATTGACGTGAAGCTGTCCATCGGAGGCGCCGGTATGGCTGGACCTCCTCTGCAATTAAGCGGGAAGGAGATTATCCATTGACTGCATGTATCGTTGGTTACGCTCTTTTTGTGATAGCTTGGTTTATTTACTTCATGAGGACCCTGCGAAGGAAGCAGGAGACGAGGGAGATCGTTGTTTGCGGGGGGATTTTAGGCCTTTCCATGCTGGTAGGCTCGCTGCTGATTGCTCAAGTTAAGGTACCGAGTTTTATTCTGGCATTTCAAATCTGGCTCGAGCCGATCGGGGAGGGTTTATTGAAATAATGAACGCTTCATTTTCTTTCTCATCGAGTCGATCAACAGCAGCAATAAAGGGATCAGACTTTGATTCATGAAGGCCAACAACGGAAATGTGAAGGCTAGATAATTCAGAAGCTCGGCGCTATTCCTGAAGATCCAGACGGATCCGACCAGAGACAGCAGGGTAAGCGGAAAGATCATGCTCCGGTAATTGCGCAGTTCAAATAGCTGGCTTACGCACAGGCTAAAAATAAACATGGACACGGAAACCTTAACGAAACAGCCTATTACCCAAGTGGAAACCGCGATAGCCTCCAGGCGCTCGAACGAGCCTTCGATTCCGATGTATTGGACAACGCTCAAAAAGGAATAGGTCAGTTTGCCCGTTAACGGACCAAAAATCATAATCGTAAGCATCACGATACTGACAGAAATCAGGGAAATGCCGGAAAGCGCAATAAATGAAACTTTACGGGCTGCCTTAAGCTGATTTAAGTAAGGGAGGAGCCATCCCAATATAAAGACCTGATTCATGAAGCCTCCTGCAGGGTTGACTGCTCCTCTTAAGACGGGAAAGAGGCCATCGCTTAGAATCGGCTTAATCTCGTTAAAATTAGCTTCTTTTACGGTTAGAATCAAAAGAGGCACAAAAAAAACAAGCAGCAGCATGGTAAGAAACTCGTTGCTTCTGGCGATTACTTCAATACCAAGATGAGCAGCCAGACCGCATACGACAAGAAATGTCAGACTGATGATGAGGACAGGGCTTTTCGGAAGCAATAACGTACTGATAAACCCCGTATGCTGCATTGTAATGGTCGTGATAGAAACAAACCAGTAATAAACGTAATTGGCCGCTACTAATTTTCCTAACCCTTTACCGAGAATTTTCGAGCAGTATTGCGTAAGGGTCTGACCCGGATATCGCTTCGCCAGTTCAATCATCACCAATATGCTGACGATTCCCGTGACCGGTGCCAACAGGGCGGACAACCACGCGTCTTGCATGCTGAACATGACCATGAAGGAAGGGACCGTTAATAAGTTCGTAGAGATAATAAACGTAAATAACAGAAAACTGAGTTGATTTCCCGTAATTTTTTCGCTCGCTTTCATCCTGGCTGCTCTCCATTTCGTCGCAAAGGTGTTCCAAGTATTGACGGTGTATGGAGGAATTATACAGATCATTGTTTTTATCTATCGTTATCATAGAAACAACGATATTGATCAATGGTTGCGATTTTCATACAATGGGCGAATAGGAGATCGTTGATCGGCATGCAGATTGCACTCCGCTAAAACTTATAGAAAGTGGTGTCCGTTTGATGCAATCCATGACTGCCGTCAATAAACAAAGAAGCATCGGTTCCATCCAATTTTTGCCCGTTAATCTATTTGCATCGGTTATGGGGATATCCGGTCTGTCTCTCGCTTGGAGAGAAGCAAACCAACTATGGGGTACCTCCACCGTCATCGCGGATGCCATCGGGATTCTGGCTATTGTCATCTTTATCGTATTAAGCATAAGCTACCTCTTAAAGTGGGTTTTATATCCTCAGCAAGTAAAGAACGAATTTAGTCATCCCGTCCTTGGGAATTTTTTTGGTACGATTACGATTGCCATTCTTCTGCTTTCCTCGGTTATTGGAAGCTATAGTCAGGCGGCAGGACAAGTGATTTGGGGAATAGGGACTGTACTGGCATTAGTCCTAAGTTTAGTTTTCGTTTCACGCTTGTTGAACGGAAATCACAAACCTGAAAATATGGTTCCAGCCTTGCTGGTTCCCGTGGTGGGAACCCTGGATATTTCCGTTGCCGGCGGGCAAATGCCTTTTCCTTGGGCGCACGAAGTGAACTTGTTATCCCTTGCAATCGGTGGATTTGTGGCATTAGTCTACTTTACCTTGATTCTATCCAGGCTGATCCAGCACGCCCCGATGCCGGCCGGCCTAGTGCCTTCCATGATTATTATGATTGCACCGTTCGAAGTTGGATTTCTCGGTTACACGAATTTCGAGCAGCGGGTTGATTCCTTCGCGTCCATCTTGTTTTACTTCGGCCTGTTTTTGTTCCTTGTCCTGTTCTTTAAAGTGTTCAAGAAAACAATCCCGTTTGGCGCTTCATGGTGGGGTGTAAGCTTCCCGATGGCTGCGCTGAGCAATGCCGCTTTAAAGTACGCGCTTTACGCCGACTCATGGCCGTTAACCGCAATTGCCGTTATCGTTCTGGCTTTGTTGAGCGCCGTGCTGCTCGTACTCTTTATTCGCACGTTGAATATATTGTTTAACGGAAAACTTCTCAAAGGATAAGAAGAAGCAAGCGGCAGCCAAATGGCTGCCGTTTTTCATGAGTTTAAAAGGTGAAAGATGAAATTTTGTAAACCGTCTATCGTCGTATCCTGCGCCTGGTATAATCGTTTGTTCAAAACGGAAAATTGGTTTGTTTATCCATTGCTTTATCGGTCTTAGGTCATTAATATAAGACAATGTCAGTCAAATTAAATAGTAAATCCTCATCCAATTCGATGAGGTAGAGGTCGCGATGTTGATCAGTAGATCAGGGGGAGGTCCGGTAAGACCGTGGATCCCGAACGAAAGGCATCATCGCCGAAGCCGTCCGGTTTACTGACCGTCACGGGCTGGGGCCGTCTCCGAACAGGAACGGAACTGTCATATTGCTTCAATCAACGGCAATATGTTGTGCTATCTTGATAGTTGGAATGGAGGAAGACGAGGCGGTCTTTCTTGTTTTTGCAAAGAGAGGCGGCTTTTTTGCGTTTATAAGGCTGCTATTATCGGGACACTATTGGAAACGTAGATAAGGGGAGTATGAGTTCGTGAAAGAAGAGAACAAATTACGCAGAGGCCTGAAGTCCAGGCATATGGCGATGATTTCCCTAGGCGGGTCAATCGGCACGGGGCTGTTCCTCGCGAGCGGCGGTGCGATTCACGATGCCGGTCCGGGCGGCGCATTGCTTGGTTATTTCATTATTGGCATCATGGTATACTTTCTTGTCACCAGTCTTGGCGAAATGGCGACTTACATGCCGGTATCCGGTACTTTCAGTACGTATGCGACAAGATTCGTGGATCCATCCTTGGGCTTTGCTCTCGGCTGGAACTATTGGTATAACTGGGCCATTACGATTGCTGCGGAGCTGTCGGCCGCAACCTTGATTATTAAATTCTGGCTTCCGAACAGCCCTTCCTTCCTGTGGAGCGCGCTGTTCCTGGTCTTAATGGTTGGTCTTAATCTGCTGTCCGTCAAAGGCTACGGTGAATCCGAATATTGGTTCGCCATGATAAAGATTGTAACCGTCATTGTATTTATCGGCATCGGCCTTCTGATGATCGTGGGAATCTGGAAAGGCGATGCGGTTGGCTTTAGCAACTTTACGGCCGGCGATGCTCCCATATCGGGAGGATGGCTTGCGGTCCTGGGGATCTGTATGGCTGCAGGCTTCTCGTTTCAGGGAACGGAGCTGGTAGGTATCGCGGCAGGGGAATCCGAGAATCCCCGCGAGAACGTTCCGCGCGCGATCCGCAGCGTATTCTGGAGAATTCTGTTGTTCTACATCCTGGCGATCTTCGTCGTAGGGATGCTGATTCCCTACACAACCGACACGCTTGCGGATGACAGCGTAGCGGCTAGTCCATTTACGATTATTTTTGAAAAAGCAGGTCTCAGCATTGCCGCATCCGTTATGAACGCCGTAATCCTGAGCTCGGTACTGTCGGCCGGCAACTCGGGCATGTATGCTTCGACCCGTATGTTATGGGTACTCGCGAAGGAAGGCAAAGCTCCGAAAATTTTCGCGAAATTGAACAAGCGCGGTATTCCGGTCTATGCGTTGCTTGCTACGGCGGCGATTGGCATGCTGGCTTTCCTGGCTTCCTTCTTCGGCGACGGACAAGTCTACGTCTGGCTGCTGAACGCGTCCGGTATGTCCGGCTTTATCGCTTGGCTGGGCATTGCGATCAGCCATTACCGTTTCCGCAAGGCTTACGTGGCGCAAGGACGCAAAGTAGAGGATCTGCCGTACCGTTCTTTATGGTATCCGTTTGGTCCGATTCTCGCGGGCGTCATGTGCATGATCGTTATTATCGGTCAAAGCTTCAGCGCGTTCTCGGACGGCAAGGTAGACTGGACGTTTATGCTTGCTTCCTATATCGGGATTCCGTTTTTCCTTGCCATTTGGCTCGGATACAAATGGAAGTATAAGACCAAGCTTTTAAAGCTTGAAGAATGTAATATTGATCCTACAGTGGAGTAACAGAAGGAAAAGCAGAGGCTGCCGAAGCCTCTGCTTTTTTTATTCGATATCCTGATCAACCGGCAGGATCAGTTCATTCGACGTACTTTCGCCGCTGCAGGTGCTGTCTTCATAATTGGAGCTGAAACGGGCCGTGAATCGTGTGGCAACCTGCGTGAGCAATTCGTTCGCAATGTCTTCGGAGTCGGTGACGTAAATCCAATAACTGACCTTTACGGTTGCACCCGGAGCAAGGAGACCGAGATTCAAGCCTTCCGATACCCCGAAGGAAGGGACCTGATTGTCATTCACCTGCGGGTCAAGCAGACAGAAGCCCTTCGGATATTCGGTTCGGTACAAGGTCACTTCGGCTGCGAGATTACCCGAATTTTGCACGCAGACGGTAAAGCGGACGGAACGCTCCACCTCGTAATACATCGGCTTTGCACTAGCCCGAACGGAAATAACCGCTCCGAAAATATCGGTTGCAACCGGATTGGATACGGCATTTTGCCTGACTACCCGACCGTCCGCCAACCTGTACGTATAAATGGCTTCGACTTGATTCGGGATTTGAGGATAACCGGTTTCCTGTTTCCCGTTCCGGAGCAGGACCTGATAAGTCATTACGGCAGTTGATCCTGCTAATAAGGTGCCTAGAGAAAGACCCGAAGCGGGATTCGTCCCTTTGCGGGGAATTCCGTCGATCATGATGCTATCGGGAAGAAACACCGTACCTTGCGGAATAAGCCGGATGAGATACGCGTCGACGGCAAAGCTGTTCTCGTTGTTGACCGTTACCGTATAAGTCAAGCTGGAACATGCCGAAGCCCGGACAGAGTCTACGCCCAAGCTTACGGAAAAGGAAGGGGCGGTAATGTTTAAGATAAGCAGATTGGCCAGCGCGCGGTACACCGTACCGTTAACGGTATACTCGATAATCGCCTGAAACGGAACCTGCGTCTCGGCAGGCATCGCGGCAAGCCGGATCGCAACCCGAATGGACGCAACCGCGCCCGGAGCCAGGTATCCGATATAAATGCCGGAGGCGGGATCAATCCAGGGCACAAGCACGCCGTCGATCACAACGCTGCCCGGCACAAATTCAAATCCCTCGGGCAGCGGCAGATATACCATGACATTTTCCATCGGAAGCAGGCCGTCGTTCCGAATGATCAGATCATAGAAGACGACATCACCGAGGAAGGTGACCGGCGTACTCAAGCTGGCGTGCGCGTCCAATTGAAACGGCACAACCTCAAGCGTGACTTTATTGGATAATACGGATTCGGAAACGACTCTGCCATCCTGGGTAGAAAACGCGTAAAGCAGCGTGGCCTCATTCTCGAATAGATGCGAGTCAGGGATAAACACAACGATGGCTTGAAAAAGGACTTGAACCGTGCTGCCAACCTGAATGCTCCCTAGCGGGATCCCCGCCTGCGGCGAAGCGCCCGGCAGTGGGGAGCCGTTGATCAGAACGCTATTGGGAATAAAGGATAAACCAGCCGGAAATAAGTCTTGCAGCTGTATTTCCGCAGAACGGTTGCCGGTATTGGAAATACGAATGCTGAAAGTAACGGACTGATTCCGGTTCAGCTTCTGCGGGAAAGCGGATTTATCCGCCGTAATAATGGGCCCGGCAAGCGGCGTCTGCACCGTATTGGAATAGGCGACTCCATCGTAAATGCCGCTGCTGAACCGGACATGCGTCTGGTTCAGCAGCTTGAATGCATGGGGCGGGGTCATATCGTGACCACCTGCACGTTAAACGTAACCGTCGAAGACGCACCGGATGCAATCGTTCCGACGGAGATGCCGGTATTCGGATTACCCGCAGGCACCGGGATGCTGTTCACGGTTACGCTGCCCGGCACGAATACGGTACCTGTAGGAACAGGGTCGACCAGGATGACGTTGTTGACCGGGCTGATGCCAAGGTTCGTGACGACAATCGTATACGTAATGACATCGCCAACAACCGCATCGATTGCGGTAGTACTTTTCACGACGGATACATCCGGAGAAGATACCGGGATAGACAGCGTATTGGAGCTGACCGTACCGGTCATCGTTCTGCCGTCCGGCGCCGTATACGAATAATTGCCGCTGGCCGTATTAACGAGCTGTTGGGAAGGCGGCAGCGTCTGGATAATGACCTCGTACGAAACGGATACCACAACGGACTCGCCAGGGTTAACGGTGCCGATGGAGAAACCGGAGGAAGGATTAACGCCGGGCTGCGGCACGCCGTTAACAAGCACGCTGTTCGGCACAAACGCGCCGCCGGTTGGAGAAGGGTCCGTAATCGTAACCTGTGCCGGCAAGTTGCCGGTATTGCTCACAATCAGATTGTAGGTTACGGTATCGCCAACCGTAGCATTGGACGTATCCGCGGCTTTCAGAATCCCGATAATCGCTTGATACACCGGCAGGACCACGGTATTGGAGAATGCCGTTCCGGAGAAAGCGCCGGAAGTAAAGGTTGCGCTTGCTTGGTTGCTAAGTTGAGCAGGTGAAGGCAATGAGGTGATCGTCAGATTAAACGTCACGGTTGACGTTACGCCGGGAGCGATAGTATTAAGCGAAATGCCGGCAGCCGGCGATGCGCCGGGACGCGGAAGCCCGTCTACGGTTACGCTGTTGGCGACAAATACCGAATCCGTCGGGATAGGGTCAACAACAATAACGTTATTGATTGGCGCAATGCCGTTATTGGTTACCCCAATCGTGTAGGTAACGGTATCGCCTACCACGGCTGTTGTGACCGGAACCGATTTGACTACCGCAACGTTTGGCGCGGAGACTTGAATAAGCAGCGTATTTGAAGTGAAGGATCCGTTTAACGTGCGGCCGTCCGGAAGCGTATACGCGTAAGTCGCGGATGCCTGGTTCGTAAGCTGTTGTCCCGGCGGCAGCGACTGGATAAGCACGGAGAAGGAGACGGTAGCCGACGTTGTTACATTGCCTAGCGGAATGCCGGTAGACGGGTCAGCGCCCGGCACCGGCTGATTGTTGACAATTACGCTGTTCGGAACAAAGACGGTACCTGCCGGGATCGTGTCTGTCAGCGTAATGTCCGCTCCGTAGTTGCCGGTGTTGGTGATTGCCACCGTATACGTTATGGTATCGCCAATCGTAGCATTTGCGGTACTGCCCGTTTTGACCGCGTTAAGAATCGGTTGATAGACCGGCGTTGTCACGCTATTCGAGAAGGTAACACCCGAGAACGTACCGGATGTGAAGGTGACGGAAGACTGGTTGTTCAGCGCAGCCGGCGAAGGCAGGGAGGTCACAAGGACGTTAAATACAATGGTAGTTGCAGCTCCCGGGCTGATGGCATCGATGATGACGCCCGTAGCAGGATTCGCCGCAGGTCTCGCAACGCCGTCAACGGTAAGGGAACCTGGAACAAAACTGGAGCCCGAAGGGATCGGGTCGGTGAATAGGACGTTCGAGATCGTGGCGATGCCGCTGTTCGTAACGGTTGTCGTATAAACGACCGTATCGCCAACCGATACGGCGGTAGACGGTGTGCTTTTGACAACCGTGGCGTTAGGCGCGGAGACCGGGAAGGTCACCGTATTGGACACGGCTGTCTGATTAAAGGACCTGCCGTCCGGCAGCGTATAGGTTATGCCGGCCGTGCCGGTATTGGACAGCTGCTGAGGCGACGGCAGGGAATCGATAACGACCGAGAACGTGACGTTGACCGATGCGCCGGCTGCTACGGAGCCAACCGGAATTCCGGTTACCGGGTCAGCGCCTGGCACGGGATTGCCACCCACTAAAGCGCTGTTTGGCACAAAGGAGGTACCGGCGGGAATATTGTCGGTTATCGTAACGGTAGCCGGATAATTCCCCGTATTCGATACCGTTAAAGTGTAAGTGACCGTCTGGCCGACGGAAGCATTCGACGTACTGGCGCTTTTAACTACGGAAACGACGGGCAGATCTACCGGCGTCGATACCTGATTGGAGAATGCCGTACCCGAGAAAGCTCCCGAAGTAAAGGTAAGCGAAGCCGTATTGTTAAGGACGGCGGGATCCGGTACGGAGTTGACGCTATTGTCGAACGTAATCGTGACTGTGCCGCCGGGAGGTATAGAGGCAACCGGGATACCGCCAATCGGGCTGGCTCCGGGAACCGGCGTGCCGTTAACCGTAACCGTTCCCGGAATAAACGAGGTTCCCGCGGGGGCAGGATCGGTAAACTGCACGTTGTTGATCGCTTCAATCCCGTTATTCGTAATGACAGCCGTGTAAGTGATGGTATCCCCGACCGTTACGACGGTATAATTCGCGCTTAGTGCTACCCCGACATTTGGGGCCGATACCGGGAAGGTGACCGTATTGGAATCGACGGAACCGGTTAAGGTGCGGCCATCCGCGGGCGTATACGCGTAAGATGCCGTTCCCGTATTGCTTATCGTTTGCGGAGACGGGAGAGAAGTAACGACAACGCCAAAAGTAATCGTTGTTGTTGCGCCGGGAGCCAGGGAGCCGATATCAATCCCGGTAACCGGGGAAATCCCCGGCATTGGCGTTCCGTTTACGATAACGCTATTCTCGGTGAAGGTAGTGCCGGCCGGAATGGTATCCGTAACAATCGTCGCCGCTGCCAGATTGCCGGAATTGGATACCATTAACGTGTAAATAATGGAGTCGCCAAGCGTGGCATTGCTCGTACTGGCGCTTTTGACGACCGAGATTTGCGGCTGTGTGACCGGCGTAACCGTCGTGTTGGATGCGGATGTTGCCGAGAAGGTGCCGGAAGTAAAGCTGGCAGTCGATTGGTTCGTAATCTGTGAAGGGATTGCCATCGTTATCATCACCTCGAAGGATACGGTAACCGATGCTCCTGGCGCCAGGCTACCGAGTGATATGCCGGCTTCGGGAGAGGCTGCCGGCAGAGAAACATTTTGAACCAACACGCTTCCAGGTACAAAAGCCGCATTCGATTGAAGCGGGTCACGCAAAACAATGTTGTTCACCGCCGCGATGCCGTTATTCGTCAGAACGGACGCGAAAGTCATGGTATCGCCGGCTACGACAACGGCTCGGCTGGCGCTTTTTACTAGGGAAACATTCGGCAGCGCAACTTGAACGGTAACCGTATTGGATAAGGCGGAGCGGTTAATGACCCGTCCGTTGGAGAGCGTGAAATTATAAGCTGCAGTCGCTGTATTGACCAGCTGTCTGCTAGCCGGATAAGAAACGATGTTTACCACATAACTGACCGTTGCGGATCCTCCGGCAGGTATAACGCCAACCGGAATGCCGGTTGCCGGACCGACATTCGGAGTAGGCACTCCGTTAACAAGAACGCTGTTGTCAATAAAAACGGCGCCGCTCGGAACCGTATCCGACAACGTAACGTTTGCCGCGGCATTGCCTGTATTGGTAAAAGCAAAGCTGTAAGAAAACGTATCGCCAACCGTTGCATTGGCGGTGCTTGCCGATTTGTTTACCGTAACAACGGCTTGCGAGATCGGCGTAGTAACGGTATTTGAGGTTGAACTGCCGGTAAACGCGCCGGAAGTGAAAGCCGCGCTCGCCGCATTGCTGAGGCTGCCCGACGGAGGAAGCGATGTGAAGCGAATCTGAAAAGCCACCGTGACGGTAGTACCGGCGCTAATCGTGCCAAGCGAAATACCTGCGTTTGGATTAGCGAGAGACGAAGGCGTTCCGTTAATCGTAACGCTGCCCGAAACAAAGGCTGCTCCTTGAGGAATAGGGTCGGATAATACGACGCTAGTCACCGGCGCTATCCCGTTATTCGTGACGAGTACGGTATATGTGAGCACGTCCTGAACGGCCGCTGCCGTATCGTTGACCGTTTTGGATACGGTAACATTCGGCGAGGAAGCGGTTATGGACACGGTATTGGAGCTGCTGCTGCCGCTTAACGTCCTGCCGCTTGGCAAGGTATAAGAATACGTTGAGGTTGCCTGGTCGTTCAGAACGGGCGGAGACGGCAAGGCGTTCAGCAGCGTCTGGAACGTGACGGTTGTCAAGGCGTTAATCGCCAGACTGCCGATCGCAATGCCCGTGATCGGCGATGAAGCCGGGCTGGCCGCGCCGTTAATCGTTACGGAGCCCGGAATAAAGCTCGATCCGGCAGGGATATTGTCGAACAGCGTTACGGTCGCAGCCAGGTTGCCGGTGTTGCGGGCAAGGATGGTATACGTAACGGTATCGCCAACCGTAGCCTTGGTTGTGCTTGCCGATTTGGTCAGCGGAATGACGGGTTGGTAGACAGGCGTTGTTGTAGTATTGGAAGCGGCCGTACCCGAGAAGGTACCTACGGTGTAAGAAACGTTGGAACGGTTCACCAGCTGAGCGCTGGCCGGCATGGAGCTGACCAATGCTTGCAAGCTAACGGTAACGGAGCTGTTAGCCGCTACGGTTCCGACGGCAATTCCGGTTGCCGGATTCGCCGTCGCGTTCGGCGTGCCGCCGATCGTTACGCTTCCCGCAACAAAGGCTGCTCCCGAAGGGAGCACATCCGTCAATGTCACATTCGTTACGGCTTCCGTTCCGTTATTCGCAATGACCGAAGTATAGGTAAGCGTTTCTCCAACGGCAACATCCGTTACATTCACGGACTTGGTTAAAGTTATGCTCGGAAGCGAGACGGGCAGGGTTAGCGTATTGGAGGCTGCCGAACCGGACAGGGTACGGCCATCGGGCGGCGAAAACGTATAAGCCGCCGTGCCTTGGTCCACGAATTGCGGCGGAGTCGGCAAAGCGTTGACCTGTACGTCAAAGGTAACGGTAGACGTCGCGCCTGCGGCAACGGATCCGATCGCTACGCCGGCGGCAGGGTTGGCTCCAACAACGACTACGCCGTTAACCCGAAAGGTTCCGCTGATAAAGGAGCTTCCCGTTGGAATGTTATCCGTTAGCGTAACGTTAGCGGCCCGATTACCGGTATTTGCAACGAATAGGGTATAAGTAACCGTACTGCCAACGGTTGCGGTCGTCCGGTTCGAGCTTTTGGTAATGCCGATAATTGGCGAGTAGACCGGTACGGATACGGTATTCGAAGGAATAACGCCGGTAATATTGTTGCCGCCCGCGACCATCTGGAACGTAAAGGCCGCTTGCGCGCTGTTAGGCAGCAGGAAGGTACTCGGAAGCGAGCTGACGACGGCTCGGTAAGTAACGACAACGGAGCCGTTGATGTTCAAGGCTCCGAGCGGTGCGCCGGCAATGATATCGTAAGTAGGCCGCGGTATCCCCCCAACCGTGACGCTCCCGCTTACGAAAGTAAGCCCGGCCGGCAAAGCATCGGTGAGAACGACGCTGGCCGCATTTGCCGTACCCGTATTGCTGACCGTTACGGTATACGTAATGGTATCTCCAACGACGGCACCGGCGACGCTTGCGCTTTTGACGACGTTGATGGTTGGCGAGTTGATATTGATCTGAATGGCGTTTCCGTTGACAACGTAAGCATCGCCGGAGGTTGTCAATGTAAGCACGGCGGAAGGCTGGTTATTGACGAGGCGAGCGGACACATCAACGTTCGTAATATCCCAGCCTTGCCGGCCGCCGATAATATTGGTGCCCGGAGCGCCGTTCGTCTGGTTGCGGCTGCCGAAGGTGCCCGTTGTATTCAGGTTGCCTGCATCGTTGTTGATCTGCGAAGCAAAAAAGTTGTTCGCAAAGTTGTTTGGGCCCGATAACGCAACCGCTGTTGCGGATGTTGGACCAAACAAGGCCTGGTCGCCGGTCCGGTTGGCGTCGCCTTCCTGGGCGCTGAACAAAGCCCTGCCTCCCAGCGTACCGGAGATAGGGGTTGCAAATCCGGTCAAGGTCGTGGAAACCGGACCGGAATCGGCCTGCACGAGCACCGCTCCGGCGCGCAGCGACATGTTGCGGAAGGGCAGGGACGGGTTCTGGTAAATAACGCCTAACGTCCAGCCGCAATGATTGGCGGTAGAATCACCCGTGATGACAATGGTACCAACCACGTTGCCGGTCGTATACGTTCCTGCGCCGCCTTGCGATATAAGCGAAGTTACATTGTTGGACCGTACGTAAGCCGAGGCGCCATTGCCCAGATTGACCTGATTGCTCGTTGCGGAATCCGGCGAGACCGTAAACGTTCCGGCTGGCGTAGTGAAGGAAACGGGGTTATTAATGAACGCGCTAAGGTCCGTCGTTCCGTTAATATAGGAGCCGCCCCAGATCAGCTCGGCGTAAAGAATGGTGCTGCCCGTCGGCAGGGTCAGGACCGCCGAGGAGCTGTTGCTGGCAAAAGCGCTTGTCGTACCGGCAGGATATGTACCGTAAACAGATGCGGTATTGATCGTCGAAAAAGCCCCTATGCTATCCTGGGTTCCCGGAACGCCGGCCGTCTCGGAACGGCTTAAACCGAGCGTATTCCCGGTGAAGGTAATTGCTCCGGTAGCGTTAAATGTCGCACGAGTGACAAGAGGAATCGGTATCACCCCCTCGAGTTCGCATCATTTTAGTTTCATTGAGGGCAGAAACAGCGGTATTATGGCCATCCTTTTCATACATATGAGTCATATTCCGGCTTAACTACGCATCTTTCCTAAATATACAACCGTAATTAAAAAAAGGCTTGAACCATCACGGGTTCAAGCCTTTTGTTCAAGAAGCGCCGACGCTGCCCGATTGCAAGCGTTTGGCAGGTCCCTGATTCTTTTTGTTGACCAAAGAATGAATCAGGAAGGAGCCTGCCGATAACGCGGCGGTAATAACCGCAAGCCAAGCAACGGGCGTTAATCCGCCGCCGTCATAAAGTCCGCCCATCATATACGGGCCGATCACGCGTCCGGCCGAACCGATTCCGCCGGTCAAGCCCAAATAGAACGGAGCGTTTTTGCCGCTGTTCTCGCTTAAGAACGCGGGAATGGCCGGCGCGATCAGCATTTCGCCTAACGTCGTCAGGATCATGCCAATTACCATGCCCGGGAAGCTGTGCATGAGCAATATCACGGCATAACCGCTCAAATACAGTACGGCGCTAGCCGTTAGCTGGGATTTAATCGAGCTTGCTGCCAGCCGTTTGATCAGATTGGTCACCGGCTGGGCGACAAAGATCAGAATGCCGTTAAGCGTCCAGAGATAGCCAAACATTTGCTTCGACATTCCTTGCTCGATAATAAAAGGCGAGACGCCGGTATTCCAGATGCTGTTGCCGAGGTTGATCAGCATTCCGCCCAGAGCCATAAACAAGTAAAGCCGAATGTCGGTAAGGAGCTGCCATAGGCCTGCGCCGCTAGCAGCTCGTTTCTTTCGAATCAATTCCGCCGCATGATCCCCGCTGCCCGTACCAACCCGCTGCAGATAGAAGAGGAAGAACAAGGCGAATACGCCGGATGTAACGCCGTTCAGGACAAAGCTAAGCGAATAAGAGACATCGGCCAGAAAGCCGCTTAGCGCGGTCCCAACCGCCACGCCGATATTGTTGGCGATATAGACGATATTGAAGAGCTCTCCGCGCTGCTTGGCAAATCGGAAGCCGATAAAGGCCTGGATAGCGGGCATCGACAAGGCGTTGAACAGTCCGATGAGGCCCATCATGACTATAAATACGGTCCAGGCATGACTTAAAGCCGGCAGAAGCAGCAGTCCCGCGGCATTTAAGGCGAGTGCGCCGATAATCAGCTTTTTTACGCCAACCCGGTGATACAGCGCGCCTCCAAGCAGTTGTCCGGCAATTCCGCCGATGGACTGAACGAGAATGACCAGCCCGGCGTCGGACATCGTACGGCCAAGCTGGTCGAAGACGAACATCGTGACGAGCGGCCACATCAGCGCGCTGCCAATGGCGTTAATAAGACTGGCGATAAGGAACACTTTAATTTCTTTTGGATAATGCGACAGTGAATTCATGGATGCTACTGACTCCCGGATGTTTTTCTAGTTGCAAGGCTTCTATTATACCTTAAGGCAGACGGAAAAGACGAAGGATATTTTGTGCTAAACAAATTATTCCTTTTGCCCGTATTGGCTCCGGTAATCGCGGGGCGAGAGCCGGATATGCGTCTTGAAAACGCGCTCGAACTGCGACAGGCTTTCAAATCCGACATCCGCCGCGATTTCGGTAATTCGTTCATCCGTTTCGCGAAGCTGCTGCTGCGCTTCCTTCACCCGGGTAATGCCGATATATTCCGTCAGCCCGAAGCCGGTGTACTTCTTGAACGTGCGGCTCAAGTAACTGGCGCTTAGATGGAACTGCCTGCTTAAGCTGTCGAGCGTAAGCGGCTCGCGGAAATGATCGGCAACATAGCTGGCGATTTCCATCGCTTTGGCTGCCGCCGGGGAAGGGGGAACGGAGCCGTCGCTTGACTCCGGCGCGGTATGAATGGCATGGCGCGCCGCGAACAGAAGGGCTTCGGCAACCGCATGGCGAATCGGCATTTCATGTCCAGGGGGGCGCTCCTGCACCTCCTGAAGAAGGCCATACAAGAGCTGTTCAAAGCGAAGGCGCTCCTGATGGGCAAGCCGGAAGACACGGCGCGAGCCAAGGAAAGGGGATAGAAGCAGCTTTGCCTCATCCTTGCCGTATTGCTCGAAATATTTTTCATTGTAATAGAGGACAACTCTCGCATGGTTCGGAACGCCGGTATCCGAGGTTTTGTGAAGCTCGTTGGCCGGAATAAGGACCAGATCCCCGGCAGCAATCGGATATTTGCGGTCTTTAATGAAGTACTGCCGTTCCCCGCTGAACAGGTAATAAAGCTCGTATTGACCGTGGATATGCTCGACGGACATCGTGAAATGACCCTTGCGCTTGTTATATTCCAGAAAGAAAAGATCCTCTGAATCTCCATAGAATAATTCATTGCTTAAATTCATGATCAAAGACCCCCGAATGACAAAATATGCGGTATAGAATTAATTCTAGCATAGATTGCGGAGATATTGAGCAGATATTGCTGTACATTTGGATTATAAGAAATCCAATAACAGCCAATAAGGAGATGTGCAAACCAATGTCTAACAAGAAAACGTACGTGCAAGTCGGAACCGGGGGGCGCGCGGAATTTTTTTACGGAGCGATTGCCACGACCTACCGCGAAACATCGGAGCTGCTTGCCTTTTGCGATATTAACCAGACCCGCATGAACTACGCGAACAAGCTTCTGCAGGACAAATACGATTACCCGGCCGTGAAGACATACAGGAGCGACGAGTTCGAACGCATGATCGAGGAGATCAAGCCGCAATTTGTGATCGTTACGACCGTAGACCGCACGCATCATGAATATATTATCCGTGCTCTCGAGCTTGGCTGCGATGTGATTACGGAGAAGCCGATGACGGTAGACGAAGAGAAATGCCAGGAGATTCTGGACGCGGTAGAGCGGACGGGCCGCCAAGTGCGCGTAACGTTCAACTACCGTTATGCTCCGCATCATACAAAAGCCCGCGAGCTTATTGAAAACGGTACCATCGGCGATGTAACCTCTGTTCACTTCGAATGGCTGCTGAATACGCAGCACGGCGCGGACTACTTCCGCAGGTGGCACCGCGACAAACGCAACAGCGGCGGACTCCTTGTTCACAAATCGACGCATCATTTCGATCTCGTGAACTTCTGGATTGGTTCGGAGCCGGATACGGTATTCGCGATGGGCGACCTGCTGTTCTACGGCCGGGAAAATGCCGAGAAGCGCGGCGTTACCAAGTTCTATGACCGCGCGACCGGCAATCCAAACGCGGAGAACGATCCGTTTGCCCTGCCGCTCGACAACAACGAGCATCTGAAAGCGATGTATTACGACGCGGAGAAAGAAGACGGCTACCGCCGCGATCAAAGCGTGTTTGGCGACGGTATCTCGATCGAAGACACGATGAGCGTCATGGTTCGTTACAAGAACAAAGCCCTGCTGACGTATTCTCTTAATGCTTATCTGCCTTGGGAAGGCTACCGGATTGCGTTCAACGGTACCAAAGGCCGCATCGAAATGACGGTAATCGAACAGTCCTACGTGAACTCCGGCGGCGATAAAGCCCTGGAAGGCGCGGTTCAAGGCGTCAACATCATCGTCTTCCCGATGTTTGGCGAAGCCTATACGGCGGAATTCGAAGAAGGCGAAGGCGGCCACGGAGGCGGCGATCCGGTTCTGCTGAACGATATCTTTGGCGTGCCGGTGGAGGACCGCTTCAAGCGCGCGGCTAACCATATTGACGGCGCTCGTTCGATCCTGACAGGCATTGCGGCCAACAAATCGATCCGTACGGGCCAATCGGTGAAAGTCGATGACCTGGTACGCTTTTACGAATAGGGGGAATTTCGGATGAAGGCTTTTATGGATGATCAATTTCTATTAAACAGCGAAACCGCTGCCCGGTTGTACGAGCAATTCGCAAAGCCGATGCCGATTATCGACTATCATTGCCATCTCGATCCGAAAGCGATTTACGAGAATAAGCCATTCCGTAACTTGACCGAGGTATGGCTGTATGGCGATCACTATAAATGGCGCGCGATGCGGGCTAACGGCATTGCGGAGGAGTATGTGACGGGCGGCGAGGGTGTCAGCGATTATGACCGTTTTCTCGCTTATGCCCGGACCGTTCCGATGGCGATCGGCAATCCGCTGTATCATTGGTCCCATCTGGAGCTAAAGCGGCTGTTCGGAATAGATGAAATAATTAACGAGAAGAATGCTCCTGTTATCTGGGGGAAAGCGAATAACGTATTTGAGGGTACGGGGATGACGCCGCAGGAGCTGGTGCGCGTTTCCAATGTGCGCGTCGTATGCACAACGGATGACCCGGCGGATTCGCTGGAGTATCACATCAAGCTAAGGGAGGAAGACCGGCACGGCTTTCAGGTTAGGCCGTCGTTTCGTCCGGACAAGGCGCTCGAGATCAACCGCGCGACGTTCCTGCCTTGGATCAGCCGTCTGGAAGAGGCAAGCGGTTATGAAGTCTCTGACTACAGCCTGCTGCTGAAAGCGCTGAAGGAGAGAGTGGAATTCTTCCATCAGACCGGCTGTCTGCTGTCCGACCATGCCATCGACACGGTTCTGCATGCGGATGCGACGGAAGAGCAAGCGGCTGCGATCTTTGCGAAAGCTCTCCGCGGCGAACCGGTAAGCCTGGAGGAAGAAGCGCAATACAAGACCTTCACGCTGGTCTGCCTGTCCCGTCTGTATGCCGATCATGGCTGGGCGATGCAGCTTCATATTCACGCGCATCGCAACAACAACGCAGCGATGATGAAACGTCTGGGTCCGGATACCGGTTATGATTCCATTAACACGGGTTCGTTGGCAGAACCGCTTGTCCGATTGCTCGACAGCATGGAAAATAACGGAGGCCTGCCGCGCACGATTCTTTATTCCTTGAATGCTTCGGATAACGACGTGCTTGCGTCCATTATCGGCAGCTTCCAGGACGGCACGATTCCTGGAAAAATCCAGCTTGGCTCGGCATGGTGGTTCAACGATACGATCGACGGCATGCTTGCCCAAATGAAATCGCTCGCGAATATGGGCTTGATCAGCCGGTTTGTCGGCATGCTAACCGACTCGCGGAGCTTCCTGTCTTATCCGCGCCACGAGTACTTCCGCCGGATTCTGTGCAATTTGCTTGGCGACTGGGTGGAATCCGGGCAAGTGCCCGCGGATATGGAACTGCTTGGTTCTATCGTGGAAGGCATCTGCTACCGCAACGCGGAGCAATATTTCCGTTTTGGTTCGGAATCGGCGAGCATTCAGGTTCAGGCGGAGGTTGCCCAATGAGCGCTCTGACGAATAATCTGCCATCCTTGAATTATGCCAGCCTGAAGGAAGGAGAGGCTTCATCCTATAACCGGATGAAGTCTTATCCGGTAAAGGTGCTGCAGATTGGCGAAGGCAATTTCCTTCGCGGCTTTGTGGATTGGATGATTCACCGCTGCAATGAACAGGGGCTTTTTAACGGCAGCATTGCGGTATCCCAGCCTCGTCCAACGGGCGCAGCGAAGCTGCGGGAGCTCAGGGAGCAGGACGGTCTGTATTATCAATGGATCAGAGGACTGCATGAAGGGGAGCTCGTTGATCGCCGCGAGCTGATCTCGGTCTTCTCTGACTTTATTGATCCGTATCAGGAATGGGACCGTTTCCTCGCGCTTGCGGCTAACCCTGACCTGGAGCTTGTCGTGTCCAATACGACGGAAGCGGGTCTGGTCTACCAGACATCGGAATGGGCGCCGGATCAGCCGGTTTTATCGTACCCGGGTAAGCTCACGCTGCTTCTGTACCGCCGGTTTGAGCATTTCGGCGGCGATCCGGCAAAAGGTCTTCTATTGCTGCCTTGCGAGCTTGTTGAGCGTAACGGCGATAAGCTGCGCGATATCGTGCTGCAGCATGCTTCGGATTGGAAGCTGCCAGAAGCGTTCTTGGCGTGGATCCGGAAGCATAACCGTTTCCTGAATTCGCTGGTAGACCGCATTGTAACGGGCTTCCCGGCCGAAGAAGCGAATGAGCGTTATGCGGAATGGGGGATCAAGGACCTTCTCTTGAATGCGGCTGAGCCTTATCATATTTGGGCGATTGAAGGGGAAGAGGAGCTTGACGAACGATTTCCGTTCGTAAAGGCGGGATTAAACGTCGTATGGACAAACGATCTGCAGTCCTATCAGCTCCGGAAGGTACGGATCCTGAATGGAGCGCATACCTGGATGGCGGCATACGGGCTGCTGAAGGGACTAAATGAAGTTCGCGAAGTCATCGAGCATCCGGAGTACGGCGCACAACTGCGCGAAGTCGTTTTCAATGAGATTGTGCCATCCGTTCCGCTGCCGGAAGCGGAGATGAAGGCTTATGCGGAGCAGGTTATCGAACGGTTCGCCAATCCCTACGTGCGGCATAAGCTGATTGATATTGCGATGAATAGTTTATCCAAATTCAAGGTGCGTCTGCTGCCGACTCTAATGGCTTATCACGAGCGAACTGGCGATTTGCCTCCGTTAATTGTAAAGGCATTCGCCTCCTTGCTTAAGCTGTACCGAGTAAAGGAATCGGAGGAAGGCGTTTATGCCGGCAGCCGTCTGGATGGAAGACGGCTGCTCATCCGCGACGATGCGGCGATGCTGGCGGAGCTTGCCTCCCTTTGGAACAGGGTGGATAACGGCGAGCTCAGCTTGAAGGAGCTGCTGGAGACTGTTCTCGGGCGCGACGCATGGTGGGGAACGGATCTAAACGGATTAGCCGGCCTGGCGGACCGGTTAACGTCCGAGTTTGCGCAATTGGAGGAACAAGCATGAGAAATGCTACGATTACAAACGCAACGCTGCTTCATCCGCAGGACGATGTCGTTATCGCTCTGAGGGATATCGAACCCGGCGAGATCGTCAGATGGCCTTCGGCCGACGGCAGCGAGCAATCGGTTACGGTGGACAAAGCGGTGCCGCGCGGGCATAAAATTATGATTCAACCCGTTGCGGCCGGCGCTCATGTCCATAAATTCGGTTACTCGATTGGAATTGCCAGAGAAGATATAACGCCTGGCAGCTGGGTTCATACGCATAATCTCCGTACCGGATTAGGCGAGGTTCTGGAGTATGAATACAAGCCTAAGACGGATACGGCTAGGGCAGAGGTCAGTCCGTCTTGGCCGTCAACCTTCAAAGGTTACGTTCGCGAAGACGGCGAGATCGGAATACGGAATGAAATTTGGATTATCAACACGGTTGGCTGCATTAACAAAACTTGCGAGACGCTGGCCAAGCTTGCTGGCCGCCAGTTCGAAGGGCAAGGAATTGACGGCGTGTACCATTTCCCTCATCCGTACGGCTGCTCCCAGCTTGGCGACGATTTGACGGCGACGCAGAAGCTGCTGTCCGCGCTTGTCCGGCACGGAAATGCGGCCGGCGTGCTTGTCATCGGTCTCGGCTGCGAGAATAACCAGATTGAAGCCTTCAAGAAAGCGATTGGCGATTATAATCCGGACCGCGTTAAGTTCTTGAAATCCCAAGAGGTGGAGGATGAGCTGGAGGAAGGGCTCAAGCTGATCGAACAGCTGGTCCGGTACGCCAGCGGATTCAAACGTCAGGAGCTGCCTCTTGCCAAGCTGCGGATTGGCCTGAAATGCGGCGGTTCAGACGGGTTTTCCGGCATTACGGCGAACCCTCTGGTGGGCCGTATCGCGGACGCGATTACGGCTGCCGGGGGCACGGCGCTGTTAACGGAAGTGCCGGAGATGTTTGGCGCGGAGACGATTCTAATGGACCGCGCGGCGGATGAGCAAGTTTTCGACGGGATAGTTAGCCTCGTTAATGACTTTAAAGGCTATTTTATCCGCCATGGCCAGGAGATCTACGAGAATCCGTCACCGGGCAACAAGGACGGCGGGATTACGACGCTTGAGGAAAAGTCGCTTGGCTGCACGCAAAAGGGCGGCCATGCAACGGTAACCGACGTTCTCCAGTATGGGGAACCGTCAAGAAAACCGGGCCTCAATCTCGTTCAAGCGCCCGGCAATGATCTGGTATCGGTTACGGCTTTATCGGCTGCGGGCGCTCATATCGTGTTGTTTACGACGGGACGCGGCACGCCTTTTGGCGGTCCGGTTCCAACGGTCAAGATCGCGACAAATACGCAGCTGGCGGAACGAAAAAAGAACTGGATCGATTACAACGCGGGTCAGCTGATCGAAGGAAAGCGGATGGAGGAGCTTCAGGAAGAGCTGCTTCACCAGATTGTCGAGCTTGCTTCAGGCGAGAGGGAGACGAACAACGAGCGTAACGGCTTCCGCGAGATTGCGATTTTTAAAGACGGCGTTATTCTATAGTCATTTATGAACCGGGCTGTCTCTTAATGGGCAGCCTGGTTTTTCCGTTTTGAAGGCGGGTCGGAAGTCATGTATACTAATAGGCACTTACATAAGATTTACGGGAGGCCTATTACGATGAGTCAGCGTTACCGCATTACTAGATCTTTGAAGGAAACAGGCAACGTTCAGGATATGACGTTAGACGAATGCAAGCAATTGTTTGCAGCCAAGCCGGATTTCGAATACACCACGGTCTTTACGGTAAAAGGCCCGGAGAGCACGATGTCCATTGAGGGCGATTTCTTTATGTGGAGCTATGGGGAGGTTAAGATTCCTTTCCGGCTGTATAGCGGCGATCTCTATGTGGCAGTAAGCAATGAGGCGGTAGTTCCGAAAATGCTCGAAATCGCAAGCGAGCTGGAAGCGGATATCGTGGAAGGCTAGATAAAAAACCAACTCCGAGATGTGAAAAGCGGAGTTGGTTTTTTTGTTAACTTAGGATCGTTCATCGCCCACATAGCGGTCCCGGGCAGCACCCATGCCAAATATAAAGATAAGCAAACTTGCGGCAATGAGCATACCTATCGATACCGTCCAGCGATGGGTCATGTCGTGGATCATCCCGAAGACGAGCGGGCCGATAGCCGCCAGAAGGTAGCCGACCGATTGCGCCATTCCGGACAACTGCGCCGCGGCATGGGAAGTGCGGGTACGCAGGGTGAAAAACAGCATCGCGAGGCTAAACGAGCCTGCGCCGGCAACGCCGATAAGCACCGACCATAACGGAACCAAGCCGTTTCCGTCCAGCAGCAAGCCGCCTATGCCAACCAGGTACAGCACCGTTGTAATAACGACGAGTACTCGTTGACTCTTCATCCGGCTTGCAATGATTGGGATAACAAACGTAAACGGCAGCATCGAGAACTGGATAAGCGACAGCATCCAGCCGGCGGTATCATTGGTCATGCCACGGCTGTTCAGAATTTCCGGAAGCCAGGCAACAAGATTGTAGAAGATAAAGGATTGCAGTCCCATAAACAAAGTAACCTGCCAAGCAAGTGAGGAGCGCCAAGGCTTGGCTTCACCCGCAGCCGTACTCGCTTGGGATATAGTAGCCGTTTGACGGGACTGGTTCATTCTAGGCAGCCAGAAGACGATGCCCACGGCCGTCAGCACGAGCCAGCAGCTTAACGCGCCTTGCCAGCCAAAGCCCGCATCGCGGGCAAGCGGTACGCTAATGCCGGAAGCAAGAGCGCCGCATAGGTTCATCGATACCGAATATATACCGGTCATTAAGCCGATTTTGTTTGAGAAATCTTTTTTTACAAGGCTGGGAATAAGGACGTTGCAGACGGCAATGGACAAGCCGATCAGGATCGTCCCGCCAAACAGGGCAACGGAGCTTGAAATGGAGCGGCATAACGTACCGATTCCGATAAAAATCAAAGCGATAAATATGACGCGTTCCACTCCGTATCGCCGGGCGAGCTGCGGGGCGAAGGGAGACATAAACGTGAACGCGAGCAAAGGAACGGTTGTCAAAAGTCCGGCAACGGAATTGGAGATTCCGGTTGATTCGCGGATGTAGCTGACTAACGGTCCGACCGAAGTGATGGGAGCCCTAAGATTGGCAGCTACGAAAATAAGGCTTAAAGCGAGCAGCAGACCGGAAATTTTCTTAAGGTCTGCTTTTGTTATTTTGCTGATTTGTTCCATGTTGTTCTAGTCCTCCGGTGATATCTTCATTCTGAAAATGCTGCTGTGTTTCTCCGATGTATTGGTGTACCATCTCTACCGCTTTGGCGCTGTCCTGCTCTTTAATCGCCTCAAGCAGCCGTGCGTGGTTGTCATGGAAGCCGTGGAACCGGTCTCTGTTAAACATGTCCACAAGAATAGGAGGTACGCTGTCGGAAATATAATCGTACAGCTCGATAAGCAGCCCGTTGCGCGAGGAAGCGAATATGGCCTGATGGAACTCCATATCCCAATGGGCGTAACCGTCGGCATCCGTCCTGTGAATAGCCTCTTTACACTGCTCCAGACAATAAGCCATCCGTTCCAAGTCCTCCTCGTCCCGCCGCTCTGCGGAGAGACTAGCCGCTTCTTTTTCCAAGGCATGCCGGACCTCCAGCGTTTCCAGCCAGCTGGATCGTTGAATCCGCTTCTTTAGTACGGGTCCAAGCGCGCTGGAGGAGCTGACGTAAGTGCCGTCGCCTTGTCTTGTTTTCAGCAATCCGGCATGGGTTAAGGCACGGATCGCTTCCCTCAGCGTATTGCGGCTGACTTGCAGCTGCTCCATCAGCTCAGGCTCAGGGGGAACCTTTGTGCCAACCGCCCATTGACCGGAAGCAATTAATCCTTCAATCTGTTCAGCCACTTGTTCAACCAGTGTTAGTCGCTTTGTTTGCTTTAGCATAGCATTGCTCCTTCCCAAACGTTCAAACGTAGGATGTTTGGTTATTTTACACCGGAAGAAAACATTTTGCAATAAAAAAGACCATTTCCCGGCAAGAGGGAAACGGTCTGGGTATTTAAAGGATTCTTGTAAGCTTCTCCGGATTGGAGATGGAGTATACGGAACGAATTTTACCCGTTTGTTCATCGGGCTCGAACAGATAGACCTTAACGGGCTCGTTATCCTTGATTTGCAGCAATCCTTGCTGTCCGCTGACGATAATCGGCTGCCAGCTTCCTTCAAAGGCGCCTTTCCGCGCAATGCCCTCCAAAAAGGCGATAATTCTGCCCGGACCCATAATCGGATTAAGCGCAGAGCGCACGATGCCTCCGCCGTCCGTCAGCATGACCGCGTCATCGGTAAGAAGATGGATGAAGCTTTCCAGCCGTCCCGAATAGATCGCTTCGGAGAAGGACTGCACGAAGCGGGTCATGGATTCATCGAGCGTAGCCTTATTCTCTTCGCTTCGCGAAGAAGAGTGACCGATCTTGGCGGACGCACGGCTGAATATTTTCCGGCAGGCCGCTTCGGATTTATCCAGCAAGGCGGCGATCTCCGAGTATTCATAACCGAAGGATTCCCGCAGGACAAATACGGCACGCTCGGGCGGCGTGCAGTTCTGAAGCAGCACGAGTAGGGCATAGCCCAACTGTTCATGCTGAATCACATTATCGAGAGGCGAGGATTCCGGGGTTCCGTCACTGACCGGCTCGGGCAGCCATTGTCCCGGGTAGCTCTCGCGCTTTCGCGGAGCCGATTTCATTACGTTTAAGACTCGATTGGTAAGGAGTTTGACCAAATACGCTTTTGGATGCGAGATGTCGATGCCATTAAGCTTGCTTACGGTAACGAACACATCCTGGACCGCGTCTTCCGCTTCACTCATCGAACCCAGCATCCGGTAGGCGATGGAAGTTAGAAGCGGTTTATACTCCCGGTAAAGCTGTTCAATATCCAAAGCTGTATCGCTAGCCGTCAAATCTTATCGACCTCCAAAATTTAACTATTTTGATCATACTCTAACGAACGGCAAGAAACCACCCTCATCCCGAGGAGTGGTTTATTTGACTATTAAAGGTGACGCTTAATTCACGAAACAGTCAGGGAACATGCCTGTTGCAATCGCTACGCGGTTCCAGCTGTTGATTGCGTTTATGGCTAAAAGGAGTCCTACATATTCCTCTTCGGTAAAAGCATCTTATGATTCCTCCATTTATCTCGTATCTGTCGGTTTCGTATCTAAGACAATCGAACGGCCGGATTTGTGACAGGGGGCGAAGAAAAGATTTATTAATTTTGTTCCCGTCTTTGAGTTCATAGGTGGGAAAGAGCTGGCCAAGTTTATAAAAAATGCCTTGACGCGGGCCGCTAATCCGGATTACACTAGCACCAGTTATTTAGTAAATTAGTAAATTACTAAACAAGTAAATACGATCATTTGATTAAACGCAATCGATAGGAAATCCATGATTAAGCTAGCAGCAATCAATCGGAAAGAGGTGAGGACAGCAGCTCAGTTGTATCGTCGAAATGACACTAGGGATCGTTTCTCGATCCCATCGCCAATGCAAAAAAATCTTACGAATCACGAGGTAGTTGTTATGTTCTCCAATCGTTATGTGCGTACGATCATTGGTTCCCGGGTGCTGCTGCATCTCGGGATATGGATTCGGAATTACGCGGTATTGCTGTATGTTACGGATCTCACTCACAATAATCCGGTTTATGTCTCTCTTATTTCGGTGGCGGAATTTGCCCCTATCTTCCTGTTCGCCTTAATCGGAGGCACCTTTGCCGACAGATGGCGTCCGAAGCGGACGATGGTGGGGAGCGATCTGCTCTCGGCGCTCTCCGTTGCAGGCGTGCTGCTTGCGCTGATCAACGGCGGTTGGAATGTTCTGCTGATTGGATCCTTTCTATCGGCAAGCCTGTCGCAATTTTCCCAACCTTCCGCGATGAAGCTGTACAAACGCCATGTGCCGGGCGAGCAGCTGCAAGGCGTCATGGCGATGTCCCAAACCCTTGCCGCGGTTTTTACGGTTCTTGGGCCGGTTATTGGCACGCTTATTTTTCTGAAGCTTGGCATTCATGTCTCCCTTATTCTGACGGCCGTCTTATTCCTTGGATCATCGCTTATTCTGGCAACGCTGCCCCGGGATGCGATCGAACGGCATTCCGGCTTCCAATCCGGCTTTATGAGCGAGCTGACAGCCGGCATAAAGTACGTATGGTCGAACCAGGCTCTGCGAACCTTATGCCTCAGCTTTGCGGTTGTCGGATTCGCTTCCGGTCTAACGCAGCCGCTCCAAATTTTTATCGTGGTGGAACAGCTTGGACAGTCAAAAGCCTTTCTGCAATGGCTCGTCATGACAAACGGCGCCGCCATGCTGATTGGAGGTGCCGCGATGATAGGCATAGCGAAAAAAATACAGCCGCAGCGGCTGTTCATCGCCGGTCTGCTAACTACGGCGATCTGCACGATTGGCATCGGCATATCCGCGTTGATTTGGCTGACCATTCTCTTATTGATCATTAGCGGATTGGTATATCCGGCCATTCAAGGAGGCATTCAAACGCTCATCGTGCGCAACACCGAGATGGCCTTTATGGGACGCGTATCAGGGGCTATTATGCCTGCGTTCATGGGAATGATGGTTGTCGGCATGTTTTTGTCGGGCTATTTGAAGGACGCATTCTCGTTGTCGACCGTCTACGCCTTAAGCGGCGTTATTATCATGGCAGGCGTGCTTATTTTGCGGCAGCTTCGAGAACGTCAACCGAATAAATAGGGCAGGCCTGCACATAAATTCCTTCCAAACGTGCAAATTAAGGAAATCCAAATGCCGTTGAGAGGGGTACCGACAACCATGTCATACCATAAAGATCTGCCGCAGTTTCCCGAGTCCTATTGGACTGCATCCCAGCATGAAAAGGGTAAGTTTCCGAAGCTTGAATCAGACGAGGCAGCCGATGTGGTTGTAGTAGGCGGAGGGATTTCCGGTATAACAACCGCTTATTTGTTGAGTCAGGAGGGCCTTCGGGTTGTGCTGCTCGAAGCGGGAGAGATTCTGAACGGAACGACCGCTCACACTACCGCAAAAATCACGGCGCAGCACGATCTGATCTTTGACGAGCTCATCCGCTCGGAAGGCAAGGAAAAAGCTTCGCTCTACTACGGGGCCGCGAAGGACGCCATGGACTTCATCCGCGAAACGATCGGCAAGCATGGGATTGATTGCGGTTATACCGAACAGGACGCCTACGTCTATACCCATCATGCCGATTATGTCGTCAAAGTGGAAAACGAAGCGAAAGCTTATCAGGAGCTAGGCATTCCAGGTGCTTATTTGGACAAAATTCCGCTTAACCTGCCGCTCTTCGGCGCTGTTCGGATGGATGCGCAAGCGCAGTTTCACCCGCTCAACTATTTGCTGAAGCTTGTTCGGGAATTTCTGAAGGCGGGCGGCAAAATCTATGAACAGACAACCGCCGTAGACGTGGAGCATGTGGATACGCCGAAAGTGATGACTAGCGACGGACATCGGGTGGGGTGCAAATATGTTGTTTCCTGTACCCATTTTCCGTTTTACGACGGCCAAGGCTTTTATTTTGCAAGAATGCACGCGGATCGCTCCTATGTGCTTGGCTTGCAGGTGGAAGACGAGTATCCGGGCGGCATGTATCTGAGTGCCGAGGATCCGAAGCGCTCCGTGCGTTATGCCCCGCTCGAGGACGGGAATAAGCTGATTATTCTAGGCGGGCAAAGCCATAAGACGGGACAAGGAATCTGCACGATCAATCATTATGATGAGCTGCGGAAGTTTGCGGAGAATCAGTTCAAGATTAAAGAAATTACCTACAGGTGGTCTGCCCAAGATCTGGTTACGGGGGACAAAATACCGTTTATCGGAAGGATTACGGCGTCTCATCCCGACGTCTTTGTCGCAACGGGCTTCCGCAAATGGGGGATGACGAACGGTACGGCGGCTGCCCTCATTATCCGGGATCTTATTATGGAGAAGGATAACCCGTACGCGGAGCTGTTTACGCCTTCCCGGTCCCTGTCATGGAAAACAGTCGGCAAGCTGATCTCGGACAACGCGGATGTTGCGAAGCATCTGATTTCCGGCAAGCTGGAGTATGTCAAGAAACGTCCGGAGCAGCTTGAAAAGGACGAAGGCAGCGTCGTGCAGATTCAAGGCCGCCGTGCAGGAGGATACCGGGATAAAGACGGTCAGCTCTTTCTCGTCGATACGACCTGCACGCATATGGGCTGCGAGGTGGAATGGAATAACGGGGAACGGACCTGGGATTGCCCTTGCCACGGCTCGCGCTTCTCGATTACCGGCGAAGTTGTCGAAGGACCGGCGGAAAAGCCTTTAGTGCGCTTGTGAAACAACGAAAACCAGCCCACATTCCTAGTCATAGGGATAGGGCTGGTTTTTTCGTGTTGCCTATTTATCGGCGATAAAAGTTGCGCTGAGATGCGCGAGGATCTCTTCCGGCGTATAACCGCGGACCTCCCGCTGGAACAGATACGATTCGCTGCTTACGCCATTGAGGAGCATATCGGCGCGGAATACGCTGTTCGGCTCGGGCTTACCTTCAGCGGCAAGCATCTCGTCAAACAGCTGAACAAGGATTTCATGCAGCTCATGGTAGAGAGGGCCTTTTTGCCGGGTGCTCGGCCGGTTGGCTTGCGAAGAATCCTCAACGCCGCGCAGCAGCTGGGATTTCTTTTCGCGGAACTTGATAAACAAGCCAAGAATACCCTTTAGTCTGGAGCTTGGCGAGTCGGAGTGATGATCTTCGAGGTAGGCATAAATATCCTCGAATAAAATTACCAGATTGTCTTTCATAAGATCCAGGCACAGCTCGCTTTTGTTGCGGTAACGCCGGTATAGCGTACCCGGTCCGATTTGCGCTTCTGCGGCAATCTGATTCATGCTGACCTGCTCCACGCCATGCTGTTCGAACAATTGAAGAGCCGCATTTAATATCCGCTGACGGTTCTCGGCGGCATCCCGGCGTTCGGGCTTCAGCGGGTGATTCGTTGATTCTTCATTCATGACCGGATCACTTCCTATCTGCGAAACATGATTTTTAGGCTTGGTTGACAACCGGAGAGCTCTCCGTTTAATATCAAGAGGAGAGTTCTCCGCTTATATTAACATAACCGTTAGGAGTGTGTACAACCGATGTTGAACGCGAAACGAAGCGCATTTGTAATCATGGACTTGCAGAACGGAATCGTATCCCGGTTTGCGGATAACAAAGAGGTTATTCAACCTTTTCAGAAAGCTTTGGAGGCTGCGCGGAAGCATGGGATTCCGGTTATTTTTGTCCGTGTCGGCTTTAACGAAGGCTATCCGGAAGTAAGCCCCCGCAATAAGTCATTTTCGGTGGTTGCGCAGCACGGCGGCATGACGATCCATGACGATGCCACGCAGATTCACGAATCGGTGAAGCCGCTGCCGGGCGAGCCGGTCGTTACGAAGTTCCGGATCAGCGCTTTTGCCGGAAGCAATCTGGAGGTTATTCTTCGCGCGAAGCAGGTCGAGAATCTTATTCTCTGCGGCATCTCGACAAGCGGAGTTGTATTGTCTACGATCCGCGAGGCGGCAGACAAGGATTATGCCATTACCGTATTGCAGGATGCCTGTCTGGATGCGGATCCCGAAGTTCACCGCGTCCTAACCGAGAAGGTCTTCCCGCGTCAGGCGGACGTGAAGACGGTTGAGGCCTGGATCGAGACCTTGGGATAGAGCACCCGGCAGCAGCAGGAGGAAGGGAGATGACAGGTATGCCGATTTGGAAAAGAAACCTGTTCGTCTGTTGGTTTGGCGTATTCGTCGCAAGCATCGGCATGAGCCAGATCGCCCCGGTGTTGCCTTTGTACATCCACCATCTGGGCGTTTCCGATACCCGAATGGTAGAGCAGTATTCCGGTTTAGCGTTTGGGATTACCTTTATTCTGTCCGCCGTGTTTTCCCCGATATGGGGAATCGCGGCGGACAAATACGGGCGAAAGCCGATGCTGCTGCGGGCCAGCCTCGGCATGGCGATCGTTATTTTCAGCATGGGCTTTGCCCAAAACGTGTATGAGCTGATTGGCCTTCGCCTGCTGCAGGGAATCATTACAGGATACGCCTCGGCTTGCACGGCGCTGATTGCAACGCAGACCGAGAAAGCCCATGCCGGCTGGGCGCTTGGGACCTTGTCTACGGCCGGGATTGCGGGTTCCTTGTTAGGTCCGTCGATCGGCGGTTTCATAGAATTGCATTTCGGCATGCGGAATGTGTTCTTTATTACCGGAGTTCTTTTATTGTTCGCTTTTTTAACAACCTTGTTGTTTGTGAAAGAGAATTTCACGCGCATAGACCAAAAAGCGCAGAAGATGAAGGAAGTCTGGGGCAGTATCCCCGAGAAGAACCTGACGATCACTTTGTTCGTGACGTATTTTGCCTTGACTCTCGCCATGTATTCCATTGAGCCCGTGCTAACGGTGTACGTAACAAGCTTAACGAGCAGTACCGAGCATGTGGCTTTGTTGGCCGGGTTTATATTTTCCGCGTCCGGGCTGGCCAACATGATCGCCGCGCCAAGGCTCGGCAGGCTTTCGGATAAGATTGGCGCGCACAAAGTGATGCTGGCCGCTTTGATTGTTGCCGGACTGTTGTTTATACCGCAGGCATTGGTCCATCAGCCTTGGGAGCTTATGGCGCTTCGATTTTTATTGGGACTGGCGGCAGGTGGACTAAATCCGTCGGTTAATATTCTGATCAAAAAAATCACGCCGGATGCTCTCACGGGAAGGATGTTTGGTTTTACAATGTCTGCTGGTTATTTAGGCGTTTTCATCGGTTCGATTCTCGGCGGGCAAATAGCGGCGTGGTTAGGCATCCGGGCAGTCTTTTTGACAACGGGAGCCATCCTGCTGCTGAACGCGTTATGGGTCTACGCGAAAGCTTACAAGACGCTCAATCTCAGAGCGGCAGCCAGCCGTTAATTTTTTTGCGAAAATGGGTTTACCTCGGATTCGTTTTTTGTTATTATAACTGCAATATGAAATGCAATGACGAGACGAGTAGATAAATCAATTCTTTTCCAGAGAGCTCCGGCATGCTGAAAAGGAGTAAAGAATGATTTATTGAAGAAAGACTCTGAGCAGCGCATCGGAACCGGCAAGGCTGGGGATGGTGTGACAGGAGCTCCTGTTATAGAGCTAGAGTATAAGCATTGGGACTGCAATGCCGTACTTGAAGAGGCTGATATGGCGACATATCCGCGAATTTAGGGTGGTACCACGGGTATTCAAATCTCGTCCCTGAGACTACGGTCTTGGGGGTGGGATTTTTTTATTTTTCGCGGCTAGCAAAGGGATTTGTACCGCATACATGTAAGGTATAAGGTACGGCATACAAAATCAGACTGAGAGGATTTGAAGAACAAATGTCGCAAAAACTTAAAGTTGGTATTGTTGGTGGAACGGGCATGGTTGGCCAGCGCTTCGTGCAATTGCTGGATCAGCATCCTTGGTTTGAAGTAACGGCTATTGCCGCAAGCGCAGGCTCGGCAGGCAAAACGTATGTGGAATCGGTTCAAAACAGATGGAAGCTTGACACTCCAATCCCTGAAGCGGTTAAAAATATCGTGGTCCAGGACGCATCGAAGGTCGAAGAGGTTGCTGAGGGCGTTGATTTTGTATTCTGCGCGGTAGATATGCCTAAGAAAGAGATCCAGGCGCTCGAAGAAGCTTACGCGAAGACGGGTACGCCTGTCGTGTCCAACAACTCGGCTCACCGCTGGACGGCGGACGTTCCTATGGTTATTCCCGAAATCAACCCGGAACATCTTGAAGTTATTGAAGCCCAAAGAAAACGTCTCGGTACAACGACCGGTTTTATCGCGGTAAAACCGAACTGCTCGATTCAAAGCTATGTACCGGCGCTTCATGCTCTTCGCGAATTCAAGCCAACTACCGTCGTAGCTTCGACGTATCAAGCGATCTCCGGCGCAGGCAAGAACTTTACGGACTGGCCGGATATGCTGGATAACGTGATTCCTTACATCGGCGGGGAAGAAGAGAAGAGCGAGCAGGAGCCGCTCCGTATCTGGGGCAGCGTTGAGAACGGCGAAGTCGTGAAAGCAAGCGCTCCGCTGATCACGACGCAGTGCATCCGCGTTCCGGTAACGGACGGTCACCTTGCTACGGTGTTCGTGAATTTCGAGAACAAGCCTTCGAAGGAAGAGATCCTCGCGCGTTGGTCCGAGTACAAAGGCCGTCCGCAAGAGCTGGGTCTGCCAAGCGCGCCTAAGCAATTCATCACGTACTTCGAAGAAGAGAACAGACCGCAAACGAAGCTCGACCGCGACATTGAAAAAGGAATGGGCGTATCCGCAGGCCGTCTGCGCGAGGATACCCTGTACGATTTCAAATTCGTTGGCTTGTCTCATAACACGCTCCGCGGTGCGGCCGGCGGTGCCGTATTGATTGCGGAACTGCTCAAGGCGGAAGGTTATATCCAACCGAAATAATAGAGATTGTTTGCAGCAAGCTCCCCCCAGAATAGCGGGTAAGGAGCTTGCTGTTTTGCTTTCTATTTGCTTTCTAAGAGAAGGAGGAGAACAACAAATGAAATGCGCCGTATTGGATGATTACCAGAACGCTGCATTACGTATGGCGGACTGGTCGCAAGTGACGGATCGGATCGAGGTTCAAGTATTCAATCATCATTTCGAGAATCAGGACGAGCTTATCGCTTCCGTACAGGATTGCGAGATTGTTGTCGTCATGCGGGAAAGAACGCCATTCCGCAAGGAGCTACTGCAGCGGCTGCCTAACCTGAAGCTTCTCGTAACAACCGGTATGCGCAACGCTTCCATTGATCTGGCCACAGCTGCCGAACAGGGAATTACGGTATGCGGCACAAAAGGGGGAGGCGAGGGGACTACCGAGCTGACTTGGGCGCTTATTCTCGGTCTCGCCCGAAAGCTGGTGCCGGAGAACGAAGCGGTTAGAAACGGCGGCTGGCAAAGCACGATTGGCGTCGATCTTCATGGCAAGAGGCTTGGCTTGTTGGGACTTGGCCATATCGGAACCAATGTGGCAAGGATCGGACAAGCCTTCGGCATGAAGGTGACGGCGTGGAGCCGGAACCTGACGGCAGAGAAAGCTGCGGCAGCCGGCGTTACGCTGGCTGGCTCCAAGGAAGAGCTGCTGGAGAGCAGCGACTTCGTTTCGATACATTTGGTGCTAAGCGATCGTACCCGGGGCTTGATTGGTGAAAAAGAGCTGGAGCGGATGCGGCCGACAGCTTTTCTCATTAACACTTCGCGCGGCCCTATTGTGGAGCGGAAGCCTTTGCTTGAAGCTCTTAGGAGCGGCAAAATCGCCGGAGCAGGGATCGACGTATTCGAGCAGGAGCCGCTGCCTCAAGACGATCCGTTCCGCTTGCTCCCGAATGTCCTTGCGACCCCGCATATCGGTTACGTAACGGAAGCGGCGTACCGCGGTTTCTACAAGGGCATTGTAGAAGATATCGAAGCGTATTTGGCAGGTTCGCCGGTGAACGTATTAACATAGTTTCAGAAAAAGAGATAGACTGCCGGTTATGCCGACAGTCTATCTTATTTTTATTTAACCAGCGGCGCTTGAATTAAAGTCGAGAATTTAAATTGATGAACATGACCATCGTTGAAGGTCGTCTGGCCTTTTACAAAATGAACGTGCTTGCCTCTTCCGACGGGGATAGCAGGACCAGTCGTAATTTTTTTTAATTTATGAAAATGATTAAAGAAATCCGTATTGGTCAAGTCAATTTCATGAACATGGCTATTTCCTCGCGGTATCGCCTGTCCGGTAACACCTGCGAAGCGATGATTATGACGATCATTTCCTTCTTCGGCAAGCTGAGTGCTGCCCAGAAACTCATGGACATGACGTTGCACCTTGTAACAAGGTGCAGCTTTTTTGTTAATTGTCGCTCTTCTTCTAAACATAGTTAACAATCCTCCTAATGATAGAACTGCTTCCATGGTATTAAAGTAAGGATCGACCCGTTCTAGGCTATCAGTAAACTCGCTATTAAAAAGGGCGGGTTTTTTTCTGTTTCCTCAATTGGAATAATTCATGAATAATTTAAGATCACTTGGAAGAAAATTAGAAAACCTACTAAATCGGGTAGTAAGGAGACAACGATTATGGCGAACGATAAACCGAATCAGCCGCAGGACGAATCGCGCAGAAGGTTCCTTAAATATTCCGGTACAGCGCTTGGCGGGGTAGTGCTAGGCGGGGTCATCGGAGGACTTGTAGGTTCGAATATGAAGCAGACGGTGAAGGAAACAGCACCGGAACCGGGCAAGTCGGGGACTGCACCAGAGGATAGAGACTATAATCAGGCGCTGATGTTTTTTAGTCAGGATCAGTTCTTGACGGCGGAAGCCGCAACGGAACGGCTCTTTCCGAAGGATGATTTGGGTCCTGGCGCCAAGGAGCTGGGAGTAGCCTTTTTCATCGACCACCAGATGGTCAGTCAATACGGCTATAATGCCCGGGATTATATGCTCCCGCCTTATTACAAGGCGGAGGAAACGCAGGGCTATCAGCTCATCTTCAAACGTCGAGAACTAATCGCGTTAGGATTGGATGCCCTGAATCAATACAGCAATACCAAATACCAGAAGCCGTTTGTCGAAATTGCGCCGGAGGATCAGGATGCCGTTCTGACCGCTTTTGAAAAGAACGATACCAGCATAAAGGATTTCCCTGCGTCGAACTTCTTCGCGATGTTTCTCAATCTGACGCTGGAAGGAGCTTATGCTGACCCTCTATATGGGGGCAACCGGAATATGGCAGGCTGGAAGATGAGAAATTTCCCCGGCAACCAGATGAGTTATACCGAATACGTAGACAAAGACGAGTTTGTCAAACTTGATCCGTTAAGCTTGCACGATCATCTTGAGCTCGGATAGATAAGGGGTGAAGCATAGATGGCAACTACACTACCAAAGGTTCCCGTCGTTATTGTCGGAATGGGATGGGTTGGCGGCATCATCGCCGCCGAGCTGACCAAAGCCGGAATTTCCGTGGTTGGATTGGAACGCGGCAAAAGCCGTGATACGCAGGATTATTACCATGTCCATGACGAGCTTCGCTACGCTGCCCGTTATGAACTGATGCAGGATTTGTCCAAAGAAACGGTAACGTTTCGAAATACCATGAAGATGAGAGCATTGCCGATGCGTACATACGGTTCCTTTTTGCTTGGCGACGGTTTAGGCGGGGCCGGGGTTCACTGGAACGGTCAATACTATCGGTTCCTCCCTTACGACTTCGAGATTTACAGCAAGACGGTGGAGCGTTACGGCAAGAAAAAAATTCCGGAGAATATGACGCTTCGCGACTGGGGCATTACCTATGATCAGCTCGAGCCTTACTTTGTGAAGTACGAGCAAATGGCGGGGATATCGGGAGAGAAGGAGCTGCCGTCCAATATCGGGAAGATGTCCACTCCATTTGCTACCGGTCCCATGAAGAAGACTCCGGGAATGAAGCTGTTCGAGGATGCGGCCAAGAAGCTGGGCTACAATCCTTATGTAATCCCTTCGGCCAATCTGTCGGAGCCTTATAAAAATCCGGATGGCGTTGAGCGTGCTCCATGTCAATACTGCGGGTATTGCGAGAGGTTCGGCTGCGAATACGGCGCGAAAGCCGATCCCGTTGTCACGGTACTCCCGGTTGCGAAGCAGACGGGGAAATTGGAGGTCCGCACCCATTCCAACGTGATCAAAATCAATCATGAAGGCAAAAAAGCAACCGGCGTCACTTACGTGCATACCCCGACCGGAGAAGAATATATCCAGCCTGCCGACGTCGTTATTCTTGCAAGCTACGTCTTCTCCAATGTAAGACTGCTGTTGCTTTCCAAGCTAGGCGAACCGTATGATCCGCAGTCGCAAAAAGGCTCTGTCGGACGCAATTACGCTTACCAAGTAAACGGTGCCAGCACGAGCATTTTTTACGAGGATCGCGAATTTAACTTGGCTATGGGCGCGGGCGCGCTTGGGAGCAGCATCGATGATTTCAACGGCGATAACTTTGATCACAGCGATCTCAAGTTCCTGCATGGCGCCAACATCCGGTTTACGCAGACCGGTCTCCGCCCGATTCAGTATCAGCCGGTCCCGGCCGGTACGCCGAAATGGGGAGCCGAGTTCAAAAAAGCGACGATCCATAATTCAAACCGCGTGTTGTCGGTTACCGGGCAAGGCGCCAGCATGCCGAACCGGTATCACTTCCTCGATCTTGATCCGGAATACAAGGATGCGCTTGGATTGCCGCTTATCCGGATGACCTTCGATTTCGAGGATCAGGACCGCGAGCTTGTCAAATTTATCGCGCAGAAGACGAAGGAAATCGCCGATCAAATGGGCGGAACAAAGACGGAAATTCACGACTCGCTCAAGCAATACAACATTGTTCCGTATCAGTCTACCCATAACACGGGCGGAACGATAATGGGAACGGATCCCAAGACATCCGTCGTCAATAATTACCTGCAAATGTGGGATGCGGAAAATGTTTTCATCTGCGGTGCATCCAACTTCTCGCATAACAGCGGATATAACCCTACCTCAACGGTTGGCGCGCTGGCTTACCGGACGGCGGAAGGGGTTCAGAAGTACATCGATAAAGGCGGTTCACTCGTGTGAGCAATCAGCATGGCGAAGCGGCTGAGACTGTCGGCAGCGATCTGATCAGTCATCTAACCGAGCTTCGGAAACGCCTCATTTATGTGGCCGGCTGGTTTTTGGCATCCTTGGGCGTGGGGCTGTACGCGGCGCCGAAAATATTGACCTTCGTCAAAGGACATTTGGGAGCCATTGAGGTGGAATGGAGCGTCTTTGCTCTCTCGGACGGCATAGCAGTGTATATGAAATGCGCGCTGCTCGTAGGGATTATCCTGACGCTTCCTTTCCTCATGTACCATCTGTGGGCATTCGCAAGACCGGGCATGACGGACGCGGAGGCCAAAAGCACCTTGGTCTATGTACCGACCTCGTCCTTGCTGTTCGTTGGCGGCGTGTTATTCGGATACACCGTAGCCCTGCCGATGATGATCCGGTTCATGATCAAGCTGAATCAGTCGATGGGAGCTCAAGAGGTGTACGGCATCCAGCATTACATGTCTTTTCTGATCAGCTTCCTGCTTCCGATGGGGGTTGCTTTCGAGATGCCGCTCGCTATGACATTTCTTACCCGAATCGGGATGCTGACTCCGGGCAAAATGAAGCAGGTGCGAAAATTTGCGTATGTAGGTCTGGCGGTTGTGGGAACACTTATCTCACCTCCGGATTTTGTATCCCATTTGTCCGTGACCGTTCCACTCATTCTGCTCTTCGAGATCAGCGCTTTTATATCGGCGCGTTATTATAGGCGGAAGTTTGCTGTACAAACGACTTGATTGTGGAGGGATCGTATGTTTAACAACGTAGGAATTTCAGGGCTGATTATTATTTTGGCTATCGCTTTGATTGTTTTTGGGCCGGCAAAGCTGCCTCAGCTTGGACGGGCCTTTGGCGATACGCTGCGCGAGTTCCGGAATTCAACAAAAGGGATTGCCGATGACGAACCGGAAGTCAAATCCAACGTTATCGAGCTGGAACAGACAAAAAATTAAAAGCGAATAGGAGACAGCCGCAATGAAAATCCATAAGCTGCTTATGATTGCCGCTCTCGCCGTAACCGTGATGGGAACGGCTGCGGGATGCGGATCAAATTCAGGCAAGAACAACAATAATGCCAATACGGGCGCAAGCAATAACGCCGGTACCAATGCGGGAACAAACGCCGGAACAAACGCAGGGACCAATGCCGGCAATAATGCCGCAGGCGGTGGCGGATCGAAGGCGATCACAATCAAAGCGAAGAACTTCGAATTTGATCAGCCGGAAATCCGCGTCAAACAAGGCGACAAAGTAAAGATCACCTTGAACAACGCCGAGGGCTTCCATGGCTTCGCGATTCCGGATTATAACGTCGATATCAAGGAAAACAACGGTACGGCGGAATTTACGGCCGACAAAGCCGGCGAGCATGAATTCCATTGCTCGGTTGTATGCGGCGCAGGCCACAGCAAGATGGTTGGCAAATTAATCGTTGAATAAGGTCGTTGCAGGAAGCCGCTAAATTCGCGGCTTTTTGTTTTGTTTACGGGGTGGTAAGATGGTCTTGTTTGACAGAGGCGGGCTTCAAATGAAAAAGGAGCTGCTGCATCTGGAAGGCGCGCAAGCATTCGTGAATAAAGGAAATGTCCACAAGAGGATGTGACGCATAATGAATGAAAAAGTCTCGAAGGCATTTGACCGATTGGCCATCGCGTACGAACAGTCCGTCGATCAAAGCAGCGGGCATAATGCCTATTATGAACGGCCGGCGATGATGAAGCTGCTGCCGGACTCTATGTCCGGCATGGCGGTTCTGGATGCGGGTTGTGCTGCAGGCTGGTATACCGCGCAATTCGTTGAACGTGGAGCGCAAGTCACAGCCATAGATCTTAGCCCGGAGATGGTTGCGGCATGCAAGAGAAGAGTAGGGGATAAAGCAAACGTATTGGTCTGCGAGCTTGGCCGGACGCTGCCGTTTGAGGACGAATCGTTTGACCTTATTGTCAGCTCGCTTACCCTGCATTACGTCGAGGATTGGGGAACCGTCTTCCGGGAGATGCGACGCGTGCTGAAGCCGGGCGGTACAATGCAATTCTCGGTCCATCATCCGTTTATGGTGTTCCGTGAGTTTGAACGCACGGACTATTTCGCCCATGAATTATTAACGGATGTATGGAATAAGAAGGAGACGGGACCCGTGGAGGTAACCTTTTATCATAAATCCATGATGGATATTGTTAACGCGACGACGGAATATTTTACACTGGATCGAATGATTGAACCGCAGCCTGCCAAGGCGGATATGGAGCACCCGGAAGCGGAAGACTGGTATAAGCGTTGGTACGGCCGTTTAATGACTAATCCTTGGTTCTTGATTATCAAAGCACGGAAATAACATTTGGATTGAAAATTAATTTTTATCTAACATTGGCTAAATACATCCTTAATACAGCTCCTTTATGCTAACGGTAGAACAAACGATAAAGGAGCCAAATAAAGCGATGAAAGCCCAAAAAACAGAACCTGCAAGAATGCCGGAGTACCGAATCAGCGAAAGCGAATCGATGCAATACAAGCTGCTTTACCAGATCCGCATGGGCAATATGAGCACAAGCGAACTGGATAAGCTTCAATTCCTTTGCAAAAGCGAGCTTCATCAGCTGCGCACCGAGCTGGATACGATGCTGCAAGAGCTTCGCGAGATGAACAAGCAAATGCAAGGCAAGAACGAAGAGTATACGGAAAAAGATAAGGAAGGCATCGCTGCTTAAGAGGCAATGATGCTTTTTTTATTTGTCTTTCAAGAGAGAGTTTAGGACATATGTCCTTTTTGTTTTTTCACTCTCGTCGTTTAATTAGAAGAGCGAAACGAACGAGGAGGATGACGAGTGATGAGAGGCATTCTATTTGCCGTGCTGGGCGGTGTGTTTCTAACCTTGCAAGGGACTGCCAATTCAGCGATTGGCGAGCAGCTTGGCACCTGGCAGGCCGCTGTTCTGACGCAAGGAACGGGCTTTGCTGCCGCGTTGTTAATCGTATGGCTCACAGGCGACCGGTCGTGGAAGCAGCTCAATCAAGTGAAGCTTCGCTACCGGTTCGGAGGAGCGTTTGCGGCTTTTATCATTTTCAGCAACATTACGGCTTTTCACCATAACGGAGCAGCCATTACGGTATCGTCCGTGCTGATTGCCCAGATCCTGGTTACATTAGGAATGGAAAAAGCCGGCTGGTTCGGGAATGCGGCAATCCGGTTAAGAGCCCCGCAATGGATCGGCATTGCCCTTATGATTACCGGAATCTTATGTTTATCGTTCTGACCGGATAAAATATCCCTTAGAAAGGGGAGGCCGCCCGTTGAAAGAAATTTTGGATGATGCAAGGATCGATCAATACCTAACCCAATACGCGTTAGACGATGTATTCCCAAGCTCGCTTCGGCAGCATCTGGCGTTATACCGGTTCGAACCGGGCGACACGCTATGCAAGCAAGGCGAAATACCGGAGTATATCTTCTTTCTCATGCTTGGAAAAGTGAAGGTGTACACGACCTCGGCAGACGGGAAGACGCTGCTTATTAATTTTACCTCCCCGCTAGGCGTGCTCGGCGAGATTGAATGCCTGAACGAATTGGAAAATTTGAATACCGTATCCGCGGTAACCAAAGTGGAGACCATTGTTTTTCACAAGCGTTGGCTGAAGCTATATCGGGAAGAAGTACCGTTCCTGCAATTTATGCTGCATCTCGTCACCGAAAAGTTTTATAACAAGTCGGTGTCGCTTAGCTTTAATCTCTTGTACCCGGTCGAAGTCCGGTTGGCAAGCTATTTGCTCTCCGTAACGACCCCGGAGGATGCTATAGTCAGCACGACTCATCTGAAGGATATGGCGAATCTTATCGGAACAAGCTACCGGCACTTGAATCGCATTATTCTCGGCTTCACCGGCATGAACCTGATCGAGCGCAGCCGGGGAACGCTTCTCGTGAAAGACCGCAAGGGACTTGAAGAGACTGCCGGAAAAAATATTTACGAGAATGGGGACCGGAAGGAGCAGAAATGATGTTAACAGGTATATTACTGGCATTGATGGCGGGTTCGCTGGTCAGCGTGCAGAATTTGTTCAACAATAAAGTCAATGCGGCCGCGAATTCGCATACAACTACGGCTCTAGTGCTTGGAATGGGCTTTATGGCTTCGTTAGGCATGGGGTTGCTGTTTGAAGGAGCGGATTTGCTGAGCTGGAAGCCGATGCCCGTCTGGTTCTGGTTCAGCGGCTTGCTTGGCATCGGCGTAGTCACTTGCGTCGTAAAGGGAGTAAGGCTATTGGGCCCAAGCTATGGGACAACGATCGTAATGGCCTCCCAGCTGCTTTGCGCTTTATGGTGGGATTCGGCCGGTTGGTTTGGACTCGAGCGGGTGCCTTTCACGCCGCAGAAAGCCATTGGCATAGCTGCGCTTCTGGCAGGAATTCTCTTGTTCAAGTCAAAGCCTAAGGAGAATCGACAGCTTGGAGAGGTGCGGCATGAATTATCGTAACAAACGATTAGACGGAAATGCATCTTGAAAAGGATTAAGGAAGCCGCGTTCGGTGGCTTCTTTTTATGTTAAGATAAAGGGATAGCTTATCGTAAGAGAGGGAAGTACATGCAGCAAGAGAGCGTACAGCTTAGAATGGAAAGAGACGAGAACGGCTTCCTTCAAGGGGTGAAGGATTGCGTACCTACTTTACTGGGGTATTTAAGCATCGGATTCGCGGCGGGAGTGGTTGGTCATACCTCGGGGTTAAGCGTACTGGAAATTACCTTGATGTCGATTCTTATTTATGCCGGCTCCGCGCAATTTATTATCGCCGGTATGGTAGCCTCGCAAGGCTCCATAGCGGCAATCGTGTTTACCGTATTTATCGTTAATCTTCGGCATCTGCTGCTAAGCGCGGCATTGTCTCCTTATTTCCGCCAGTTGACGGCGTTCAAGACCGTGATGATCGGTACGCTTTTGACGGACGAGACTTTTGGAGTGGCTATGAACAAAGCCTCAAACACGAGGGCGCTTAGCGAATCTTGGATGAACGGTCTGAATGTAACGGCCTATCTCAATTGGATACTTGCTACGATGGCGGGAGCTTTTCTGGGGCAATGGATTACGAATCCGGAGAAGTTCGGGCTCGATTTCGCGTTGCCTGCGATGTTTATTGGACTGCTGGTCTTGCAGCTATTAGGCCGCCAGAAGCTGTTCAGAGATATGGTCGTTGTCGTAAGCGCGGTGATTATCGTTGTAGGTGCAAGCACGGTGACCTCGGGAAGCGTGGCGGTTATTATCGCTACCGTAAGCGCGGCAACAATAGGAGTGTTGATTGAACGATGGAAATAAGATGGGATATTCTTGCCATTATACTAGGTGCTTCAATCGTTACTTTTGTTCCCAGGGTGCTGCCGCTTGTTGTGCTCAGCCGATTGCAAATCCCGGATCTCGCGATGCGATGGCTAAGCTATATACCGGTTGCGGTTATGGCAGCCTTATTAGGCAATGAACTGCTGATGACCGGCGGTAAGCTTACCGCTCTGCAGGATAACATCGAGCTGTTTGCCGCGCTGCCCACCTTCTTGGTAGCGATATTCACGCGCAGCTTGCTTGGCACGATTATCACGGGCGTAGTAACCGTCATGCTGCTGCGGTTGATATTATAGGTCCGTATATCGCAGACTTTTTCTTATAATGGCATTTGTTTAGATCCTACGTACAGAAAACGGGTCTTGACTGCGAATGATTATCCAAGACAAAAGTAACAGGTTGTTGCAGCAAGCTTGGAGGAAGTTGAAATGAGATCAGAGATGCATTATCAAAAAGCAAAAAAACGGGGACTATGGAAGAAGCTTGTCCTTCTTGTTATGCTTGCCTGCGTTTTTTTCGCCGTAGTGGGAGTAATTGCATTTAAATTCATGGTTGAGAGGCAGGATGTGTCCTTGCTGGAGGAGCCGCTGCCTGCCGCCACGATCATTTACGATCAGAATAACGAAGAAGCGCTTCGCATTTCGCCGAAAAAAGCCGAAGCCGTCAGCTATGACAGCCTGCCGGAGCAACTGATCGAAGCGGTAGTCGCCGTAGAGGACAAACGGTTCTTCGAGCATAAAGGCACGGATTTGCAAGGGATTGCCCGTGCCATGATGACCAATCTGACTAATGGCAAGACGGTACAGGGAGCAAGCACCATTACGCAGCAGCTGGCGAAAAACGTGTTTCTTAGCCAGGAACGGACCTGGACCCGCAAGTGGAAGGAGCTGCTGCTCGCCGAGAAAATCGAGAAAAATTACGATAAGCAGCAGATTATAACCTTTTACTTGAACCAGATTTATTTTGGCGAAGGGGCTTGGGGGATTAAGAAGGCTTCCGAGGTGTATTTTGGCATTCCGGTGAACGAACTGTCGCTTACGCAATCGGCACTGCTTGCCGGAATGATCAAGGCGCCTTCGGCACTCTCGCCCTACAGCCATCCGGAGGAAGCGAAAGCCCGCAGAAACGTCGTGCTGAAGCTTATGAAGGATCAGGGCAAGATTGATCAATCGACTTATGAGGCCTCGGTAAAGGAGCCGCTTCATATTCAAAGCTCGAAGCCAAGCAGCAGTGACGCCATTAAATACCCGTATTTCATCGATCAGGTCATTCGAGAGGCAAGCGAGAAATATGGATTAACGGAAAATGAAGTGCTTCACGGAGGATTCCGGATCTATACGACTCTGGATAGGAAGATGCAGGAAGCCGCCGAGCAAGTCTATTCGGAGGACAGCCTCTTTCCGTCGAGCAGCTCGGATCAGCTGATTCAAAGCGGGGCTGTGCTTGTAGATCCTAGAGACGGCGGGATACGGGCTCTCATCGGAGGCCGCGGCGAGCAGCCGTTCCGCGGCTTTAACCGGGCGGTGCAGCTGAAACGCCAGCCGGGCTCTACGATGAAGCCGATATCGGTGTATACGCCGGCTTTGGAGCGTGGGTATACTCCGGACAGTACTTTAATGGATGAACCGGTTAATTTCGGAGGTTATCAGCCCAAAAATGCGGGCGGCAGCTATCATCGCGAAGTATCGATCTATGAAGCACTCATTCATTCTTATAATGTGCCTGCGGTATCGCTGCTTAATGAGATGGGGATTGATGCAGGGATGGAAGCCGCAAAGCGGTTCGGTATCGAGCTTACGGATTCGGACCGGACGCTGGGACTTGCTTTAGGCGGCTTGCAGGAAGGAGTCTCGCCGCTCGCCATGGCTGAAGCTTTTGGCGTATTCGCGAATGACGGAACGCGGATTCCGGCACATGCCATTACTCGGATCGAGCCGGCTGAAGGGGAGACAACAGCCCAATTCGATTCCAACGGCAGCGTGAAAGTGACGGAGCCTGCCGTTGCCCGGACGATGACTGCGATGCTTGAAGGAGTCGTCAAGGAAGGTACCGGCGACGCAGCGGCCCTTGGCGATCGCCAGGTAGCAGGCAAGACGGGTACTACCGAAATGCCGGGAACCGGCGGACAAGGGATGAAGGACAATTGGTTTGTCGGGTATACGCCGCAGTTGGTTGGAGCGGTATGGCTGGGTTATGACCATACGGATGCCAGCCACTACCTGACGACAACCTCGAAGGCAGCAGCAGCCGTATTCCAGAAGCTGATGAGTGAAGCTCTTGAAGGCGAGCCGGTAATGGCCTTTGCGAAAGCGCCTGGGATTTCGAAGAAACCAAAGGATACCGGGAAGAAACAGGAGGAGAAAGAGGATAAGCCGAAGCACGATAAACCGGGTCGCGAAAAACCGAAGCACGATAAACCGGAGAAAGATAAGACGAAGAAAGGGCCGTCAGACGAGCATAAAGGCAAAGGAAAGGGAAGAGAAGGCAAAAATGACGAGGATTGAGATCAAGCAGCATTCGGATAAGGCCGTTATCGTAGTCCATGAGATCTACGGTCTGAATTCGCATATCTCAACGATGTGTACAAAATTGGCTGAGCAGGGGTATGATGTATATGCTCCGAATCTGCTCGACCGGAAAGAGCCTTTTGGTTATGAACAAGAGCAAGAGGCTTACCGAAATTTTACGGAGCATGTCGGATTCGATAAAGCATCTTCCGCCATACTAACATTAACCGGTCAGCTAAAGCCGCAATACCGACAATTATTCCTTGTTGGATTCAGCGTTGGGGCAACAGCATCCTGGATGTGCGGCATGAGCCCCGATATCTCGGCGGTGGTGGGCTACTATGGCTCCCGAATCCGTAGTTATAAGGAGATCAATCTTGCCTGCCCGGTGTTATTGTTTTATCCGGAAGCCGAGCCCTCGTTTAACGTGGATGAGTTGATAGCCGAATTACGGGGCAACACGCAGGTCCAAATCCGCAAATTCGGCGGAAATCATGGCTTTGCGGATCCTTATTCTCCGCGGTATGTCCAAGCATCGGCGGAAAAAGCCTTTGGTCGAATGACGGATTTTCTCAATTCCATTGGTTGAATTTCAAAAAAGGGTATGTTAAGATACCTGTAATTTAAGGATTGGGGTTGAAAAAGATATGTAGGATTTTCTTGCGACGGTAGACAAGAATAAAACGAACGATAACGATCCGTTTCGATTGTTTTATTTTTCTATGCGCAAGAGAGTTACTACCTCTTTTTCACTCAGGAGAATATCCTTTTCCGACCGTTTGGACGGTATCCAAGGGCCGGATTTGCCGTATTCATTTGAGCTGCGAGAAAGGTAACTTTCTTGCAGCTCTTTTTGATTGCGGGGGGAATTTCCATGTCATTGATTAATGTCTCGAACCTTACGTTTGCCCATGAGGGCAGCTACGATAATATTTTTGAGAATGTCAGCTTTCAGATTGATACGAGCTGGAAGCTGGGCTTTACCGGTCGCAACGGCCGGGGAAAAACAACCTTTATGAACCTGCTGCTTGGCAAATACGAATACAGCGGACATATTTCGGCGAACGTAACGTTCGAGTATTTTCCGTTCCGGGTAGAGCATCCGGAATATTTGACGGCGGATGTCGTCGAGGAAATTTATCCGGATTACCAGCAATGGGAGCTCGTGCGCGAATTGACGCTGCTACAGGTATCCGATGATGTTCTGTACCGGCCGTTTAATACGCTTTCGAACGGTGAGCAGACAAAGGTGCTGCTTGCCGCCTTATTCCTTAAAGAGGACAGCTTCCTGCTTATCGACGAACCAACCAACCATCTGGACATGAACGCGCGGAAGCTGGTCAGCCAATATTTGAACAGCAAGAGCGGATTTATCCTAGTCTCCCATGACCGTACCTTCCTGGATCATTGCGTTGACCATATTCTCTCCATCAACCGAACGAATATCGAAATTCAGAAGGGCAACTTCTCTGACTGGTGGGAGAACAAGGAGCGGCAGGATCAATACGAGCTGGCGGAGAATGATAAGCTGAAAAAAGATATTAAGCGGCTGTCGGATGCGGCGAAACGCACGAATAACTGGTCTCATGAAGTCGAGAAGACAAAGAACGGCACGAGAAATTCCGGCTCCAAGGTAGACAAAGGTTATATCGGACATAAAGCAGCCAAAATGATGAAGCGCTCGAAGTCGATGGAGCAGCGTCAGCAAACGGCAATCGACGAGAAATCCACGCTATTGAAAAATATCGAGTCTTCCGACAGCTTGAAGCTCGAGCAGCTGACTTACCATAAGCCTCAGCTTGTGGAGCTGGAGCGGCTCTCGGTTTACTATGGCGATAAGGAAGTATGCACGGACGTCAGCTTTACGATCGAGCAGGGAGAACGCATCGCACTTTCCGGCCGTAACGGCTCCGGCAAATCCAGTCTTCTTAAGCTGATCGTCGGAGAAGACCTGACTTATACAGGGACATTCCGCAAGGGAAGCAACCTCAAAATTTCTTACGTGTCCCAGGATACTTCCCACCTGCGGGGCAATTTGACGGATTACGCCAGAGAGCACGGAATCGATGAAAGTCTTTTTAAGGCTATTCTGCGCAAGCTGGATTTCTCCAGGATTCAGTTCGAGAAGGATATTTCCGCCTTCAGCGGAGGCCAGAAGAAGAAGGTCTTAATTGCGAAGAGTTTAAGCGAGAAAGCGCATCTTCATGTATGGGATGAACCTTTGAACTTTATCGACGTCATCTCCCGCATGCAGATCGAAGAGTTGCTGCTGGAGCATACGCCAACCATTCTGTTTGTCGAGCATGACCGGGCATTTTGCGAAAATATCGCGACTAAAATCGTTGAGCTGTAACAAACAAAAAAAAGGCCGCCCTTCGTTTAAGAGAAGGGCGGTCTTGCTGTATGACGGATAAAAATAAAAAGCCTCGTATGGACAACGAGGCGGAATTTACGATTGCGTATCAAAAAAAATCATGCTATAGTAATAAAACCTCTGCATGAGTTTCATATGTATGGTCGCACTAAGCACATCTTATCTACACTTATATAATATCATGCGGCGCATGCGGTTGTCAAATGTCAAACGTTTATTTTCGAGATTTTTTTAAAATTCGAGAAGGAGTGTGTTTATAGTTATGATGCAGAAAGAATGGGATCAGGAGCAAAATCGCCTTCATGAAGTGAAAGTTAAGCTGAAAGAAAAAATTGCGGAGCTCGAACCGGAAGTGGATCAGCTGTACGGTCAGGCCTCGAATATACGCAGGCATTTTTGGGAGGAAGTGACCGTCAATACAAGCTCGGACGAAGATTTCGAAGAAACGTTCTTCAGCATCAATCAGCAGGCCGCGTTATTATCCGAGCGGGAGCGGACTCACGAGAAAAGGCGCCAGCAGTGGAAAAGCCTGAAACGGCTTCAACAATCCCCTTATTTCGGGCGCATTGATTTTAAAGAGGATGGCGTGAATGAGGCAGAGCAGGTCTATATCGGCTTATCGTCCTTCCTGGCATCGGACGGAATGAACTTTCTGGTCTACGATTGGCGGACGCCGATCGCAAGCTTGTATTACGACTATTCTCCGGGTCCTGCTTCCTACGCGACGCCTGGCGGACGGATCGCAGGAAGGATGGAGCTCAAACGGCAGTACCAGATTAAAGACGGGGAGCTTCTAAATTTCTTTGATGCAAGCGTCACTATAGGTGATTCCATGCTGCAGCAGGTGCTCGGGCAAGGCGCCAATAACCAGATGAAAAGCATAGTGGCCACGATTCAGAAGGAACAAAACGCGATTATCCGCAACGATACCAGCCGGATGCTGATCGTGCAGGGAGTGGCCGGAAGCGGGAAAACCTCGGCTGCCCTTCAGCGGGCAGCGTATTTGCTGTATAAGCACAGAGAGCGGTTGACGGCCGACCAGATCGTGCTTTTCTCGCCTAATCCGATGTTTAATAGTTATGTTTCAACCGTTCTTCCCGAGCTTGGCGAGGAAAACATGCAGCAGACGACCTTCCAGGAATATTTGGACTACTGGCTGGGGGCAGCCATGCAACTGGAGGACCCGTTCGAACAGATCGAATACGTGCTCACGCAGGAAGCGGCTGATGGATATGAAGCACGGGTTGACGGGATTCGGTACAAAGCATCGGAAGCCTTCCTTCATGCGCTTCAGAAGTACGCAGGATGGCTAAGCCGTGAAGGCATGTTGTTTAAGAGCATACGGTTCCGGGATCGCGAGCTCATTACTTCGAGGCAATTGTCCGAGCAATTTTACGGTTACGATCCTTCCGTCCGCCTCGCCAATCGGGTTATCCTGCTGCAGGAATGGGTATTGAAGGAACTGCGCAAATTCGCGCGCAACGAGCTGTCGGCGGAGTGGGTGGATAAAGAGCTTGATTACCTTGATAACGAGCAATACGTGGAGGCTTACAGCGAGATCCTGAAGAAATTCCAGCGCGACGAAGAGCTGTTTGACGTTTCCGAGCGTTATGCGAAAGCGCTGGACCGCGCCCGCAAGTTTACGAATCAGGGAGAGGATCAAATCTTCGACTTCTCCGAACAACAGGAAGACCTGCTGCGCCAAATGATTGTGAAGGAGCATTTCAAGCCTTTACGCCGGATGGTGAAGAAAATGAAGTTCGTCGATGTAAACGGGCTTTACGCGCAGCTGTTTGACGAAGACGAAACGGCTTATAGCCGGATGACCGAAGGTGCGGCAGCGCCGGCCAACTGGCCGGAAATTTGCAGGCAAACGAAGGAGAAGCTGGCCAAAAAAGAGCTGTTCTATGAAGATGCCACGCCTTATCTGTTTCTTAAGGAATTAATTGAAGGCTCCCGGATGAATACGATTGTCCGCCACATCTTCGTGGACGAAGGCCAGGATTATTCGCCATTCCAATACGCGTTCCTGAAGAAGCTGTTCCCGAATGCCCGCATGACCGTGCTTGGCGATTTCGGGCAGGCGATTTTTACCCAATCCTCCAAGCTCGGGGGAAAAGACTCGCCGCTGCTTAAGCTGTACGGGGAGGAGAGTACTACCCTCATTCCGCTCCTGCAAAGCTACCGGTCGACGAAAGAGATCGTGGAGTTCACCAGGCTGATGCTCCCAGGCGGGGAAGAGATCGTACCGTTTGACCGTCATGGCAAAAAGCCGTTGATCACGACGGCTAGCAGCCGCGGGGCATTGCTCCGGCAGCTTGTTCAAGATCTTGAGTCTCTCCAGGCGGAAGGCCACCGGTCGATCGCCGTCATTGCGAAGAACGCAGCCGAAAGCAAGGAGGCTTACGAAGCGCTGACGTCGAACGGAATGGAAGACATTCGCCTCATTACAACGGAAACGTTAACCTTCGAATCAGGCATTATGGTTATCCCGGCTTATCTGGCCAAAGGCGTGGAGTTTGACGCCGTCGCGATCTACGACGCATCGTCGGAGTCCTATCATCGCGAGAGCGAAAGGAAGCTGTTCTATACGGCATGTACCCGCGCGATGCATCAGCTCCACCTCTACATTAGCGGGGAATGGGCGCCTTATCTGCAATCCTTGAGCGGGGAGCTATACGAGCTTCAGGCTTTGGAATAAGCATCGGCCAGTTCCGAGAAGTACCGGATGGTGCAATCCCGAAACGACGCGGCCGCTTGTGTCAGGTATCGTCCCTTGGGCCAATGAAGCGAGATGGAGCGTTCGCAATATTCTTCCTTCAGAGGGACAGTAACCACGTCCGGTCCGGTTGAGCCTCCCCAAGTAACGGCAGGAAGAAAAGCTAGCCCTTGACCCGCCCGAATGAGACCGCGGACCGTGGCGGGATCATCGCTTTCAAACTGAATAGGCGGCGTGAAGCCGGCGAGCCGGCAGAAGGCATCCGTAGTCTCCCGCAGCGATTTGCCGGGAGGAAGGCTGATGAATCTTTCCTCCTTCAATTCCTGCAGGCTGATCCGGTCGCGCTTTGCCAGACGATGCTCGGAGGGCAGCGCAACGACAATACTCTCCCGCAGCAAGGCGACCGAATGACAGCCGGGCGGAGGCACAGCCCCGTCTGACAGGCATAAGTCAAAGTCGTAAGCATGTTCGCCGGGCAAAGCGTGCTGAAGCAGATGGAATTGCGTATCCGGTCTCGTCTTGCGGTAATCGGCAAGAAGGCCTGGAAGGAGATGGGAGGAGACGCGTACATCCAGCGTGATGTAATCGGAAGGAGATTCCACCAAATCCTGCAGCTCTTTCTTTCCATCCTCCAAAGCTTGAAGAGCGATATCCACTTTGATCAGAAAATGGATGCCATGCTCATTAAGCCGGATTGATTTGTTGGTGCGTTCGAACAGCTTTACCCCAAGCTCCGCTTCGAGGGAAGCGATCATTTTGCTAAGGGCAGGCTGAGAGATATGCAATTGCCGGGCGGCCTGCGTCATGTGCTGCAATCGCGCCGCCGTTTGAAAATATTTCAGTTGCAGGAGCTCCAATGGATTCACCTTTTCTTTCCTTGTTATAACCTTAGGGTTATAGTTGCTATGCCTAAATATATATTAGAATTCATGGATTCTCAAGATTATAATGATCACATCACCATACAGATGGGAGAAGGGCTCTAGTGATTATTCAAACGTCATCGGGACAAGTAAAAGGCGTTCAATTAAGCGGCTGCTATGTATATAGAGGGATTCCATATGCGCAAGCACCGGTCGGAAAGCTGAGATTCAAGCCGCCTCAAGCGCCTCAGGCATGGGAGGGAATCAGGGACTGCGGCGCTTTTGGCCCAATCGCTTATCAGCATGTTGACCCTAACCGTTCCTTTCCGGAGCTTGCGTACTCGGAGGATTGTCTGAATCTGAATGTCTGGACATCCGGTGCTGCGGGGGCGCTTCGGCCTGTTCTTGTTTACGTCCATGGCGGCGGATTTATATCCGGCAAAGGTGCGGACTGCGACGGCAGCCGTTATGCCGCCGAAGAAGATATGGTCTTCGTCTCGCTCAACTACCGGCTTGGGGCCATGGGTTTTCTTGCCTTGGAAGAGGTGCTTGGAGAGGAATACGCGACATCGGGAAATAACGGCATGCTGGACATTATCGCGGCGCTGCGCTGGGTTCAGACGAATATCGCCGCCTTTGGCGGCGATCCTGCGCGAGTAACCGTTATGGGGAATTCCGCCGGTGCCAAGTGTACGGCAACCTTGTACACCATGAAGGCCGCGGAAGGACTGTTCCATCGAGCGGTTGCGCAAAGCGGGGCGACGCAATCCATAAGGGACAGGAATACCGCTGCCGTCACCACGAGCAGACTCCTTCAAACGTTAGGGTTGAAGCCGGAGGAAGCGGAGCGGCTTCTCGAACTGCCGGCCGAGCAGCTGATCGAGGCTCAGATGAAGGTTGGACCGGATACAGCCGGCAATCTCCATATGTTTGGGCCCGTTGCGGATGGCCTTCTTATTCCTTTAGATCCCATCCATTATCTCACAGAAGCAGAGAAGCTGCCGCCTCTCTTGATCGGAACAAACGAGGACGAAGCGGCCATGTTTATTTTCAACGATCCGGGCTTACAGCAGCCCCATGCCGACACGCTGAATAGACTGTTTGGCGAGAATCAACAGATGGTATGGCATTCCTTCATCCGGCATTCCGGGACGATTCCCGCGGAAAAGGCCTGGAGCAAAGCGTTAACCGAGCATTTGTATGCGATTGGCTGCATGCAGCTCGGGCAAGCGGTTGCGGCCTCGGGTGCGCAGGTATGGATGTACAGGCTAACGTACGGAGGTTGGCTTGGAGCCATTCACGGTTACGAAGGCAGCTTGATTAACCATGTAGAAAACCCAACGCGAGATCTCTCCAATCAAGCAAACGATCCTTATTTCATTGCGGATGAAGCCGCAGGTCTAGCTGCCGGGATGCGCGCAGGCTGGAATGCATTCATCCGTTGCGGTGACCCGAATACCTCTGAGCTGCCTGAGTGGCCGGAGTATGGAAATAATCAATCCGTCATGATGCTTCAGCTGGAAAGCTATGTTCAAGAGAACTTTGCGCCGCCAATCGGGATTACCGTCGCGCATCAGGTTTGGAGGACGTAAGAAATGATGCTTGTTGAAGTGACGGCTGCAATGCTGCTTCTAGGACTTTTGCTTGGGTTTGTCGGGGCAGGGGGATCGGGTTTTATTATCGCGATCTTGACGGTTGCCTTCGGTTATCCGATTCATACGGCGCTTGGCACCGCTCTTGCGGCGATGTTCTTTTCCTCTTTATCCGGGTCCGTCAGCCATTACCGCGAAGGCAATATGATTCTGAAGACCGGCGCCATTGTTGGCCTGGCAGGCGCGGCAGGCGCCTGGGTCAGCTCGGGCTGGTCTTCCTTTATTCCGGAGGATCGGTTAGGTTGGATGACCTCCGGAATGCTGTTCAGCTCCGGTCTGGCTCTTTGGTTCAGAATGGCTTATCAGGCTAAGCATGGCGGGAAAAGCCCATCAACGCCGATGCAGGCAAGCGGCATGAGGTTCTATGCGTCCGCTGCTTCTATCGGTTTGGTAACGGGGGCCTTGTCCGGCTTGTTCGGGATCGGATCAACTCCATTCATCCAGCTTGGGCTGATGCTCATGCTGGGCATGTCCATGCGGTTCGCGGCAGGAACAACCATGCTTGTTATTATGCCTATCGCGTTAGCGGGAGGAGCCGGTTATTACTCTGTCGGATACTTGGACCTTCAGTTGCTGATCGCCGTTGTGATTGGCACGATGCTTGGCTCTTATATCGGCGCGAAATTCACGAAACGCGTGCCCGCGGTTATGCTCAAGACCTGCATGGTGATGACGCCAATGCTTGGCGCGGCGATTTTGCTCCTTTAAAAAGGATACCGGAAGGTCTTCAGCGAACTCCTTATTTATCCTAATGCGATTGAAGGGAGCTGTATGCAAGTGAGCAAGGATACTGCGTTAATGGTTATTGACGTTCAGAACGGCATGTTTCTCGAGGATTATCCTATTCATGAAGAGGAACAGCTGTTAAACCGTATTCAATTGCTCCTCGCCAAAGCGCGGGAGAGTCATAATCCGGTTATCTATGTCCAGCACAATGAGGAAGAGGGAGCACCCCTGGAAACCCATACACCGGGCTGGGAGATTCATACCGCAATTGCGCCGGCAGCCCAAGACCTAATTATTCAAAAGCACGTGCCTGATTCTTTCCGCGAGACTAATCTTCAGGATGAGCTGGCCGCCAGAGGGATTAAAAAGCTGGTCCTGTCCGGTCTGCAGACGGACTTATGCGTTGACGCGACATGCCGGCGGGCAGTCGAACTGGGCTACGACGTTATTGTAGTGAAGGATGCCCACAGCACATGCGGACAAGGCTCCCGCAGCGCTGAAAAGATCATTGAAGAATACAACCGCTCATTTGCCGAACGCGTCAAACTCCTGGAAGCTTCAGAGGTTGAATTTATTTAGTGGGATTAATCATTAATCACATGAATGAAGAAGGGGTTTATCTGACAGATGGGTTATATTGAAGAAGTAACCAGGGATTTATATCGTTATCTTCCTCCGTTAACGGGCAAAGACGATCTCGATTCCTTCTGGAGCGCTACGATTGAACAGGCAAGGGCTGTACCGCTTCAACCGGAACGGACGGAGATTAATTATTCCGGCAAGCATGTCAAGGTTTACGATATCGCGTTTAACGGCCTCGATGAGACAAGAATCCGCGGCTGGCTTATTGTCCCCGCCTTTCTGAAGCAAGAAAAATATCCGTGCCTTATCCATTACCATGGCTTCTCGGGAAGCCGGGGAGAGCCTGCCGGTCATATGCATTGGACGATGATGGGCATGGCCGTTCTAGCCGTGGACTGCCGGGACCAGGGCGGCCCAACGGGCAACAGCGCCAGCTATACGCATGGCTTCCTCTCGAATGTCGCCAGCAAAGGCGTGCATAACAAATGGGAATATTATTACCGGTATGCTTACATGGATTGTCTCAAAGCCATCGATTTCGCTTGCGCGCAGGCGGATATCGATGCGGACAAGATTGTCATTGAAGGCGGAAGCCAAGGCGGGGCGCTGGGCATGGCGGTCGTAGCCTTGGATAACCGTCCGAAGCTGGCTATGGTCGACGTTCCGAGCAACAGCAATCTGGTCGCCCGCATTGAAGGGAATCACGGAGCGTTTGGCGCGGTAGCCGAATACTTGAAGAGGCATCCGGAGCAAACCGATCTTGTCATGGATAACTTAAGCTATTTCGATACGATGAATCTGGCTCACCGGATTAAGTGCCCCGTGCTTGCCTCGGTTGCGCTTAAGGACGAGACTTGTCCGGCTCAAATGTATTTCGCCACCTACAATCGGATTCAAACGGAGAAAGAGATCGTCATTTATCCGTTTAACGGGCACGAAGGCGGAGGCGGCAGGCAGACCGAAGTCAAGCTGGCCTATCTGGCCGAACATTTCAGCGAATGGTTTGAATAATAAAGAACAAAAGGAGCTTATGCCCAACGATGTCTCGTTGGCATAAGCTCCTTTTGTTGGTTTACGGCAAGGTCGCGAGATACGGCTTCACGGTTCTGGCCAATAGATAATTGCCGGATGCGTCCCAGTTAATGGACCAGGTCATAGCGCCGCGGAAATCCGGATATTTCGCTACCGGCTTATACGTGCCGCAATCGCTGCCGGTTGCCAGACATTTAACGGCTTGGTTTACAACCGCAGGAGCGACATAACCGCCGCCTGCCGCCGATGTAGTAGCCGGTACGCCAATACCGAGCTGCGACGGGGCAACCCATTGCAGCGTAAGGTCGGAAAGGGCGGTCAGGAAATCAACGGTGCCTTGGGAGTAACATTTGCCGTCACGGCCAAGCATGCAGCCGGAGTTATAGTACTGAACATTAATGACCGAAGTGATATCCTTCAGGTTGGTATAGAGCTGCATATAAGAGGTATTCGCATTCTGCATATCTATGGTTTGAGGCGCCATGGTTAGAATAAAGCCGGAACCGACCTTTTGCTGAAGCTGGCGCACCGCGGTGGTGAGATTCGCTACATTCATGCCGTTCTCCAGATCGATATCGATGCCGTCGAAACCAAACTGGGTGATGAGGCCGTACATGCTGTCCACAAAATTAGATACGTTAGGCGAAGAGCTGTTCAAGTTAATATTGCCCTTCTCGCCGCCCACGGATAAGATGACTTTCTTGCCCTGTGCATGCTTCTGACTGATGTCGTTAATTAGGTTGGCATTGGTATAACCGCCAAGCGCCGAAGACAAGCTTGAATCCACGCTGAACGTGACTCCGCCAGGCTTCGACTGGTCCATCTCCGCAAAGGACACAACGATAATATCGTATTCGCTTGGCACATCGCCAAGCTTCACGTTAGCGGCTCCGTTCACGAAGTTCTGCCAGTAACCCGTCAGCGTATGCTTCGGCAGACTGCCGCCGCCCGTATTCGCTGGACTTGTAGTGACGCTTAAAGCGTTGCTTGCCGCGGATACATTTCCGGCCGCGTCTTTCGCTTTGACCGTAAAGCTATAAGCAGTAGAAGCGGTAAGTCCCGTCACGTTAGCGGATGTTCCTGTGACGGATAAAACAAGCGTGGTTCCTCTGTAGACATCATAGCCGGTTACGCCGACATTATCGGTGGAAGCATTCCAGGCAAGCGATACGCTGGTTGAAGTGGTTGCCGTTGAACGCAAGCTGGCAGGGGCGGAAGGGACTGTCTGGTCGGCTGTGGGGGCTAAGGTTGTTGCGCTAACCGCGGTGCTTGCTGCCGAGGCATTGCCGGCCGCATCCTTCGCTTTTACGGTAAAGGAGTATGAAGTGCTGGCGCTAAGCCCGGTATTGGTAAAGGCAAGCGTGCTGGAGTTCGTGCTGCCGGCAAGTATGGTTCCGCGATAGACATCGTAGCCGGTTACTCCCACATTATCGGTAGATGCATTCCATGCGATCGTGACGCTGGATGAGGTGGTTGAGGTAACCCGGACATTACCAGGTACGCTTGGCGCTGTCGTATCCCCGCCACCGCCTTGAACGGGATTCCAAAGGGCGGGTACAACGGGAGGCTCCCAGCCTGTTAAGGAAGTATGGCTCTGAATGCATTTGTAGGTTGTACCGTTGTATGTAACGGTGTCGTTCACGGCATAGGACACATTGGGTGCCCAGGTACCGCGGTCTGCCGCATTTGCTGCCGCGGGAATAAACGTCAGCAGCAGGGACAGCACCAAAACAAAGGATAGTAGTCTGCGAGTGAAGGCGTGATGAGAATGGGCAAGTTTCATCATTAATTCCTCCTATTCAAACATGAACTATCTTGCAAAACTATTATTAAATGGTAAAGGGTTTCTCTCAAGGAGGAAAAACGTACGATCCCGGGATACTATTTCATTCGGAGAGTGACGCCATATGGTTACCCTGTATTTGCGCGAACCGATTTATTTGTGACGCAAGGCATAATCACGCGCGTTGGTCAGACGGAGGAGATTGCGCAGGCGGCTCTGTTCCCGGCTTCGGATGAATCGAGCTTCGACAACGGCGTTGTTTTTGCCGCGGACGCGGGCTGGACGGCAGGCTTCTAATCCGGATCCTAAAATAAACACTTGCTTAGGTTTGCAACTTTTTTTCTGCTCAGATGATGCTATACTTATAAGACTGGAAATTGCGATAAACCGACAGTCATGAGGTGTAGCAGGATAATGAACGAGAATGATCTTAGAATTATAAAGACGAAGAGGGCTTTGCACGAGGCTTTGCTTGCCTTGCTTAAGAAGCAGACACTGGAGTCGATCTCCGTCTCCATGCTGTGCCGGGAGGCCGGCGTCAATCGGGGAACCTTCTATTTGCATTACAACGATGTAGGGGCGTTATTCGACGAGCATCTGAATAACCTGCTTAAAGATCTCGAGGAGTCCTATTACGAGCCTTACCGGCATGTGACGGAACTGAATCACACCATGCTCGACCCCGGAACCATCCGGATATTCCATCATGTGAAAAAGTACCAGCCCTTCTATGAAATCGTGTTCGATAAGAGATCCTCCATTTCCTACTACTACTCATTATTCGAGAAAATTAAGGCGCTTATCATTGAAAGCACCGGGCTAAAAGGGCAGAGCAATTCGTTTATTGTTGCGTATCAGGTGAATGCCATCATGGGGCTTTTGATCCAATGGAATGAGGAAGGCTTCAGCCAGACGCCGGAGCATATGAGCGTTCAACTGAGCCATATTTTCAAAACGATGTATCAAGCCCCCGTCCTTTAAACACGAAACCGCGGGGCACGCGGTTTTTTGTTTTGCGCCGCACTGAAAAATAAATAGCTTGACTTTCCGAGGCGTTCACATGGGGGCTTGACAGCCGTGTGCTATCGAAGCCGATTTGACCGGAGCCAATCTGGAGAAGGCCGATTTGCGGGATTCTGATCTCTCGATGGCCGTGCTGGCCAAAGCGAAGCTGCAAGATACCGATGTCAGAGGGGCTAAGATGGAGGGGGTGGATTTCAAATCCATCTCGGTTGCGGGATTGAGAATGGACCGCGAGCAAACCGTCTTATTTGCGATGTCGCACGGCGCGAAGATAAAGTGAACGCTCGTCGTTTGGGCTATTATTTATTCAGTACGATTTAAAATTGTTTTGCAGATGAATAGAAAAGCGCTTGACGGTTCATTCTAATCAAAGCTATTATAGACACATGAAGTCTGTGATTAGGAGCTCATCATCATGAAATATTCAAAAGCGACGAACTACGCCTTACACACCATGGCCTTTCTCATTGCAGCTGCACCGGACAGACCGGTTGGCGTTCAGCAGCTTGCGGATAAGCAGGGTTTATCGCCTACGTATCTTTCGAAGATCTTGACCAAGCTTGTAAAAGCGGGGCTGATTGAGTCGGCTTCCGGAGCGAATGGCGGTTACCGTCTGAGAGGAAAGAAGGAAGACCTTTCTTTTCTGGACGTTATTCATGCGATTGAGGGGACTACTTCGATCTTCGAATGCTGCGGCAGCGGGAATCCGGAATGCCAGATTCACCAAGTGATGCTGACGGCTGAAGATGCCATGGAACAGCATTTGAGAAATACGAAGCTTGTGGATCTGATGAAATAAAGCCGCATTGCCTTGGCATTTTTCAGGGCAATGTCCTTTTTTGCCTATATCACAGACATTAAGAGTCTTTAAAGTCTACGAAATTCATGAACAAGGAGGGTATTCATTGATGAAATACGATGTTGCCATTATCGGAGGCGGGCCGGCTGGCCTGAACGCAGCACTGGTGCTGGGCAGGGCAAGAAAGACGGTTGCCCTATTCGACAACGCAAGGCCGAGGAATCGGGTAACGCATGCTTCCCATGGCTTTATTACGAGGGACGGGGTGAAACCCTCGGAATTTCGGCGTATCGCCTATGAAGAGGTGCTTGGTTATCCGACGGTTAAGCATTGGGAGATTGGCGTGACGGATATCCGGAGCTCGGAAGAAGGATTCGTCATCGACACCTCGGCAGGGGAACAAGTTCAAGCGGGCAAGATCATCTTGGCCGGAGGATTGAGAGAAGAACTGCCCGAGATTAAAGACATCCGGGAATTCTACGGGAAAAGCTTATTCGCCTGTCCGTTCTGCGATGGCTGGGAGTTAAGAGACCAGGCACTGGTTATCATTTCGGATCAACCGCATGCCTTTCATAAAGTGAAGCTGCTTCAGAACTGGAGCCGCGATTGTATCGTATGCACGAACGGAGCTGCAGAAGCTCTAAATGTTGAGCAGAGGGAGCAGCTTGCAGCTAGAGGCATAACCGTTATCGATACGCCAATCTCGTTTTTGTCAGGGCAAAACGGCATGCTGGAACGGGTTCATTTTACGGATGGCACGTCGATTGAACGCAGCGGGGGCTTTATTGACCCGGCACAAATTCCAAACCTCGATTTTAGCGAGGCGTTAGGTTACGACACGATGGAAAACGGAGCTGTTATCACGAACGAGATGGGAAAAACCACGGTTGAAGGCGTGTACGCCGCGGGGGATGCCGCTTATGTGATGCCTTCGCAATTGATTTATGCCGCTGCTTCGGGCAGCAAGGCGGCTATGGCCGTAATGGCCGATCTTACGGAAGAGAATTGGAAGCTTCTGTAAAGGGTTTTTGTCCTCCTTGCCGAATACTTTGGGATAACGATATCCAATTTATCCGGAGGAGGACTGCGTATTGCCTTTTTTTATGAGGACGATGATGAAGGTATTGCGGGTACCCAAACGAACCATCTTCATCGTGGTCATCGCCTTTGTATTCGGCAGCGCCACCATTGCGTACGCCATTGAGCCAACGACCTTTCATACCTGGTTCAACGCGCTTTACTGGGTCATGACGACGATGGCGACGGTAGGATACGGCGATTATTTCGCGAAAACCGTTTGGGGCAAAATTTTCACTTTGTTTATTTACGTATTCGGCATCGGTCTGCTCAGCTTGATTATCGGTAAAATCATCGATCTTTTATCCACCGTATATAAACATTGGGAGGCAGGGAAATTGAACTTTCACGGAAAAGACCACATCATTCTCATTAACTGGAGCAAGAAAGCCCAATATGCGATAGAGGAAATTTTGTCCTTCTCGCCAGCCTCTCATATTGTCGTGATCGATGAAGCCGATAAGCATCCCGTCACGGACCGTGCCGAGATTCATTTCATAAGCGGAGATCCCTCCTCGGAGGAGGTGCTGGAGAAGGCAATGCTCAAGCAGGCAAAGGCGGTTATTATCTTTGCGGATACTCGGATTGACGAGCCGGCCCTTGCAGACGGCAAGACGTTATTAATCGCCTCCAGCATCGAACGGATGCATCCCGCGATCCATACGACGGTGGAGATCACGCAGGAGAAGAACACGAAAAATTTCCGGCATGTCCATGTCAACGATTTTGTCCTGTCCTACGATGCCGTCTCCAGGCTGGCGGTTCGGGCTGCGCTTCAGCAGGGAAGCTCGGAAATAATAAACCAGTTGATCCGGCGGGAGGTTGGTGACGATATATACGAAATTCCCGTCAGACCGGAATGGAAAACCTACAAGGATGCCTTCCAGGGGGCATTGGCGCAGGGAGCAACGCTTCTGTCCGATCGGGGGGATCTTGGCATTAACCGCAAATTAAACGATCCGATTCCGCCGGATGCCAGATTATATGTCGTATCGGATGAGCAGACGTATCGGAAGCTGTTGACAACCTAGAAGCAATAAGGAGATTGAGGCATGACCGAATTTTGGGAAGCAAGCTTTGTTGAAAATCAGACCATGTGGGGCTATGAGCCATCCGACTCGACGATTCTGACCAAGGACTATTTCCTTGAGAAGAGCGTGAAGGAGATTTTGATACCGGGGATCGGTTATGGGAGAAACGCAAAAATATTTCTAGATAACGGCATAAAGGTAACGGGGATCGAGATTTCCCAAACCGCCATTGACCTCGCAAAAAAAGCAGGGCTGACCGTCCCTATCTTTCACGGTTCGGTAGAGGATATGCCGTACGATAGCAAGCTGTATGACGGGATTTACAGTTATGCGCTTCTTCATTTACTGAGTCCCGAAGCGAGGGGGACATTTATCAAGGCTTGCTATAATCAGTTAAAGCCTGACGGTTATATGGTTTTTACGACGATATCGAAGGATGCTCCCATGTACGGTAAAGGCAAACAGCTGGACAAGGACTATTATGAGATCATGGAAGGTCTCAAGATGTTCTTTTACGACACGGACTCCATTCGTCAAGAGTTCGGGCACTATGGGCTGTTCGAAATAACGGAAATGGTCGAGCCGAACAAACACGCGCCTAATAAACCGCCATTTACATTCTTGATGATAAAATGCCAAAAACGATAATGACATGCGAAACGGCAGCTACGGCTGTCGTTTTTGCGTTGCAGACCGTTATAATAGAAAAGGTGGAAGGAGTGTATTCATGAAGGTTATCGTTATCGGAGCAGGGATACTTGGCGCTTCAACGGCTTATCACTTGGCGAAGAACGGCGCCGAGGTTCTTCTTATAGATCGCAAGGACAAGGGACAGGCTACGGATGCCGCGGCAGGCATCATCTGCCCATGGCTGTCGCAAAGACGGAATAAAGCCTGGTACGAGCTTGTCAAGGGCGGAGCGCGTTATTACCCGGCGTTAATTGCGGAATTGGAGGCCGAAGGGGAGACCGATACGGGTTACGCCCGGGTAGGAGCCCTCGGCATACATACGGATCCGGATAAAATCGCAAAAATGGCGGAGCGGGCTTACGAAAAGCGTAAAGACGCGCCGGAGATCGGCAGCATAACTTCCCTTGACGAGAACGCAACGAGGGAGCGGTTCCCGCTGCTAGCGGAAGGCTTTTCATCCGTGCATATCGGCGGGGCTGCACGAGTGGACGGCCGGGCGCTGCGCGATGCGCTCATTAGGTCGGCTATTCGGAATGGAGCGGAAATGATTTTCGGCGATGCTAGATTGGCCTGCGAAGCGAACAGGGTTACAGGCGTTAAGAGCGGTTCCATTTTCTATGGGGCTGATAAGGTTGTCGTCTGCGCGGGAGCTTGGGCAGGGTCTTTGCTGCGGCCTCTTGGGCTGGATTTCCAAGTCAGCTATCAGAAAGCCCAAATCATGCATGTACAGCTGAAGAACAATGAGCACCGGACTGACAGCTGGCCTGTTGTTATGCCGCCAACGGATCAGTATCTTCTTGCTTTCGACGAGCAGCGTATAGTCATTGGGGCGACGCACGAGAATGACATTGCCGGTTATGATACGCGGATAACGCCTGGAGGCATGCAGGAGGTATTGAATAAGGGGCTAGCTCTTGCTCCGGAGCTTGCAGACAGTACATTCCTGGAGGTACGCGTAGGCTTCCGTCCATTTACCGCGGATTTTCTGCCGGTATTTGGCGCCGTTCCGGGTTGGGATCATTTGCTTATCGGCAACGGGCTTGGCGCATCCGGTCTAACGGCCGGCCCGTTTATCGGCTGCCAGCTGGCGAAGCTGGCTTTGGGGCTGGACACGGAAGTGGATGAAGCCCCGTATGAAATTCGCAAAGCGCTGGGAGAGCCAAGCGCCGAATAGAGAAAAGGCAGCCCGCGGGCTGCCTTTTTGGCGCTATAATTACTTCGCTTGCAGGGTATGATTGGCATGGTATTCGCGGTAGATCGGGTTTTCGCCGCATATCATAAGGCCTTGACCCCAGTTGACATGCGTATCCAAAGTCGGGACATCCATCGGATCGCGGTATTGGAACAGCACGTTGCGGCGGTTGCGGGTACTGCGGTTGACGTCCGAGCCGTGAACCGTCAAATAGTTGAAGAAGAGAACGTCCCCGGCTTTGGCTGGGCAAGGCGTCGCCATCGAGATGGGATATTCCCGGTGATCCAGGTAATGGCGTCCGACATGCGGCATCATGCCGTTCTTGTGCGTGCCCGGGATGACGCATAGACAGCCGTTCTCCATATCGGAATCATCCAGGTGAACGCTTGCCGCCAGCATGGTGTGGCTCGCATGAGGGAAGTAAGGAGCATCCTGGTGCAGCGGGAAGGCCGCGCCGTTTTCGGGAGGCTTTACGAGCATTTTGCTATGATGCAGCTGAACGTTCGGACCGATCAATTGGGATAAGACGGCAGCCATATTCGGATGAATGGCCGCGCGCATGAAGGCCGCGTCATGGTATTGAACGTCATGGAAGCCCTTCAAGACGAGCTTCTTCAGCTGCTCCGGCGGCAAGTACTCCCCTTGCCAGGTATGGTTGGCATCAAACTTCGATTGAGCGGCACGATTCAGAATGCCGTCAATGGCTTTTCTCATATCCTCAACCTCTTGCTGAGAGAATAAGCCTTGAACCAAGAGATAGCCATTTTCTTTGTAAAATTCTACATCGTTTTGATTAATCATTTTTTTCGCTCCTCTGCTTGAATGGTTGGTAAGCGATTACTTATACTCTGATTATAGGATTGTTGGCATCAGGTGTATTTAGCTAAAAAAGCCATCCTTTTAAGAATTTACGCCAGGATGTGAAGAAATGAATATAGAAGCCATTGATAAAGGCAGCCGTTTTTTAAACGAAATGCTTACGAAATGCAAGGCAAGCGGGCTCGCGTTCAGGGTTCACTATTGGGACTGGAGATCGAAGCATTACAGCAACCATATCCATAAGCATTCCTATTATGAAGTTTGCTATGTCTTTTCGGGCGAAGGCGAATACCAGGATGAGGATACCGTTTATGGCCTTGAGGCAGGGACGTTGTTCGTTTCACGGCCTGGTGTCTGGCACCAGATCCGCAGCGAGAACGGGATGGGGCTTATCTACGTGGCTTACGAGCTCGACCCGAATGGCTCGCGCGAAGAGGAATTGCGCCGCTACGGCAGTAACCTGGAGTCGGGTAACGTGGTATTTAAGAATGCCGATTATACGCGGTCTATCCATTATTGGCTTGGACTGTACCATCATGCGTCCTGCCAGCCATACAACGAGATCGAGGACCTGACCACAATGGCCGGCTTGCTGCTTTCGAGTCTGGTGCAGCCTTACGGTCAGGATGGAAACGCATCCGCGCCAAACCCGGCCAGGTCGACCGATTCCACCCGTTATGCGGTTCTACGCCAGTCGAAGCAATACATTAGAGACAATCTTTCCAGGCCGCTCAAGATTGAGGAGGTTGCGGATTATATGAATTTGTCAACCAGGCAGCTATCGCGCTTGTTTCAGATGGACGGGGGAGATACCTTCTTGGCCTACTTGCGCAGTGAGCGGTTAAAGCATGCGGAGATTTTATTGAAAACCTCTCTCGCTTCGCTGAAGGAAATTGCCGCGGATTCCGGCTTTAAGTCGGTTCATTATTTTACGAACGTATTTACGGAACAGATGGGGATGCCGCCCGGCGAATACAGGAGACGGCATCTGGACTAGCATGCAGGAAAACTCGGGAGCGGATAAAGGAATAGCCGGAACGATACAGAATTGTTCTTAGGGATTACAACCAATAGGAAGGGATTGTTGATATGAACGTGTATAACGACGCTTCAGACATTGCAAACCCAAGCTCAGGCCATCTGCTGGCCGATATTCCGGCGCATGACCCGTTCGTCGTAGCGGATAAGACTACGGAAACCTATTATTTGTATACGGGCGGCGGACCGAGGATTCATGGCATGGATCGTTATGGCGTGCTCGCTTATAAAAGCAAGGATCTCGTCAATTGGGAAGGACCGTATGCGGTATTCGCGATTCCAGACGGAATATGGGCGAATCCGATGCATGGCGCTTGGGCGCCGGAGGTTCATGCGTACAAAGGCAGATATTATCTTTTTGTTACCTTGCATAATAACGACAAGAAACTGGAAGGACAGGGGAACGGGGGGTATCCGCTTCAATGGCGCGGCTCCGTTATCGCCGTATCCGATTCTTTGGAGGGACCGTTCGAGATCATCAAGCGGGATGCTCCGGTTCCGCCGGAAGAGCATATGACGCTCGATGGCACCTTGTACATGGACGAAGAAGGAAAGCCTTGGATGGTTTATTGTCATGAGTGGGTGCAGACGGCGGACGGAACCGTCGATGCGGTAAGATTGACGGACGATTTGAGCGATCGGGCATCGGATCCCATCCATTTGTTTTACGGCTCGGAAGCCCCGTGGGATAACGGCGATCATAAAGTCGACGGTACACCGTCGGTCTATGTAACCGACGGCTGCCAACTCTACCGGACCAAGGACGGCAATCTGACCATGTTATGGTCTACCTACGATAAGGGGAGTTATGTCCAGACCATTGCGCGTTCAACGACGGGCAAGCTGGAAGGACCGTGGGAGCAGCTGGCGCCGCTTGTTTTCGACGACAGCGGTCACGGCATGCTTTTCCAAACGTTTGACGGGGAATGGAAGCTGATTCTCCACTCTCCGTTCAAGATGCCCGATTCCCGCTGCAAGCTGTACGATGCGGTGGACGAAGGGGATTCGTTCCGGCTTAAGTAACTATTCGAATTTGAAGGTGAACAGATGCATGGACGATATAGAAGCACTCAGTACGATTCTCAGCTTTAAGGAAAACATTGGCCGACAGGGGCCGGCATATTCGGGATATCGGCCAGTCCATCTGGTGCAACCCGACTATTTAACGACAGGTGAACACCAGTAGGAGAGCGGTATCGTTGAACCGGGGGAAACAATAAAGGGAACGATTACCTTTATTACGCCTGAAGTGTATCCCAATAGTCTTTGGATTGGGAAAATCATTAAGCTTCAGGAAGGCTCCCGGTTAATTGGCTATGCGGAAGTAACTAATATTTTTAATGAGCTTTTGAGAAAAAAGGAATATGGAAGCGGCAACCCGTTATGAACAGATTCCTGTCTCTTATTTAAGCCTAGCATCGCGAAATTGCCGGGGGGTAACCCCGGTTTTTTTCTTGAACAGGCGGTAGAAGAACTTTAGGTCCGAGTAGCCTACCGCGCCGGCAATGTCCTCCACGCTGCTTCGGCTGGAGGTCAGAAGCTTGCAAGCCGCATCCATGCGGATGCCCTGCATATATTCAACAAAGCTCATGCCGGTCTGACGGCGGAATAAGCGGCTGAATTGACGCTCGCTAAGCCGTGCCTGCGCGGCCAGCTCTCCAAGCTTAAGCTCGGCTGAATAGTGAGCGTCGATATACGCGATAGCCTCGTCGACGCTAATCCATTGCGGACGTTCTCCGGGAGGTGCGCCGTTCTGCAGTTTGTGCCGGTAAAGTTCCGTCAGGATTCGCATAACAAGAGAGGCGAGCATCACGAGGTAACCAGGCGGCTTGGCCGCAAACTCCTGATGGAGCTCGCGGAACATCGAATGAAATTCGCCGGCAGGATCCTTCACGGAAAACCAGGTCAAATTCTCATCCGCAAAGCAAGCATTGATCTCCGAGAATGGGGGAAAACCGTTCCGCAATTCGGCCAGGTACGAAGCCGGAAATATGCAATTGTAAACGATGAGAGGCCGGTCTTTCTTGGGCGTTTTCGGCCGGAATACATGACTTTGCCCGACGGGGATAAAAAATAGCGTCCCATGCTCAACCGGCACGGCTTCGCCGGCAATATAATGAACGCCGGCACCCTCGCTGACGTAAGTAATTTCCACGAATTCATGCGAATGCTCATCCATGTCAAAGCTTTCGTAGGCGCGGTTAACATAAAGCGGTACGCCAGGCTCGAAAAAAGACGCAGCCGACATGACATAGGTGCTTCGTTTTGCGCTCATCGCTCAGGCTCCTTTTCAACTGCGGAAAATATCTGTCTCTATCGTACGAAACCGTTTGCAAGATGTCCAGATACCCCTATGAAAATGTCCGGATCATCCCCTGAATGTCATTCTATCCTGCCCTACAATCAAGTTAATGCTTAGCATACTAGATTGCGGGAAGGGGACTATCGAATATGTCTTTATTGCAAGTAAACCATTTGCGCAGCGAATACCTGCGCAATCCCATCGGACTCGGAGTTGCATCGCCTCGTATCAGCTGGCAGCTTCAATCAAATGACGTTCATGTGCTTCAGCTCGCTTATCGGATTCAGGTATCCTGCGGATTGGACGGGTTTGATGAGTCAGAGCTGGTATGGGATACGGGGCGCATAGAATCGGAGCAGTCGACGTTGATCGAATACGGCGGGCAGCCGCTGCAAGCAAGAGGCCGTTACTATTACCGGGTGAAGTCATGGGATAACAAAGGCAACGAATCGCAATGGAGCGAGGCTGCCTATTGGGAGATGGGGTTGCTCCAAGCCGCCGATTGGAAAGCATCATGGATAACGCCCGAAGCGTCATCTATCGATCCGCAGTCGGAGGAGATTTTTATGCTCCGCAAAAGCTTTGCGGCTCGCGGCCCTATCCGCCGCGCAACCTTGTATGCGACTTCGCTTGGACTATACGAGCTTGAGCTGAACGGCCAACGGGTTGGCGATTGGGAATATACGCCGGGCTGGACGAGTTACTCGAGCAGGCTTCAGGCGCAAGCTTACGATGTTACGAAGCGGCTTGCGGCAGGCAGCAATGTAATCGGAGCTTCTCTGGCAAACGGATGGTACAAGGGAGATCTTGCCTGGAACAACCAGAAGAGCATTTACGGCAGCATTCGAGCCTTGCTCCTTCAGCTTCATATTGACTACGAAGACGGAACATCCGAAATCGTCGTCAGCGATAACTCTTGGCGCGCTTCAACCGGTCCGATCCTCATGTCGGAGCTGTATCATGGCGAAACCTATGATGCCCGGCTGGAAATTCAGGGCTGGTCGGGGCCGGACTTCAATGATCAGGCCTGGGCTGGCGTAACGGAGCTAGCTCAATCGAAGGATATCCTGGTGATGCAGGAAAACGAACCCGTGCGCATAACCGAAAAGCTGAAGCCTATCGCTCTTATTCATACCCCTGCCGGCGAAACCGTGCTCGATATGGGGCAAAACATGGTCGGGCGACTGCATTTCCGCATCGAGCTGCCGCCAGACACGGAGCTGACGATTCAGCATGCCGAGGTTCTGGACCGGGAAGGCAACTTCTATATCGGCAACTTGCGCAAAGCAAAGCAGACGGTGCGTTATATCTGCAAAGGCGGGGAAGAGGAATACGAACCGCATTTCTCGTTCCAAGGCTTCCGTTATGTCAAAATCGAGGGTTGGCCGCAGGATGCTGCGCTTAATCTGGATCAATTCACCGGACACGTCCTTCATACGGATATGGAGGCTTCGGGTGCTTTCGAATGCTCTCATCCCTTATTAAACAAGCTCCAGCAAAATATTGCATGGGGACAACGCGGCAATTTCCTGGATGTTCCGACGGACTGCCCGCAGCGTGATGAACGGCTTGGCTGGACGGGCGACGCTCAGGTCTTTATCCGTACCGCCGCCTTCAATTACGGCGTGGCACCGTTTTTCGCGAAATGGCTGCGCGACCTGAAGACGGATCAGCGCAGCGACGGGGGAGTGCCGTTTGTTATCCCGCATGTGCTGGACGAGAATTCTCACTCCTCCGCGGCTTGGGGAGACGCCGCGGTAATCTGTCCTTGGACGATCTACCTCAGCTACGGAGACAAGCGCGTGCTTGAAGAGCAGTATGACAGCATGAAGGCATGGGTCGAGTATATTCGCAAACAAGGCAGCGACGAATGCCTCTGGAATACCGGCTTCCACTTCGGCGATTGGCTGGGCCTGGACGCCAAGGAAGGGGACTACGTCGGCGCAACGCCAAGAGATCTGATCGCAACCTGTTATTATGCCTATTCCACGGAACTCTTCGTCAAAACCGCCGAGGTGCTTGGCCGCACGGACGATGCCGAGCACTATCGCGAGCTTTACAACCGTATTGTAGCGGCCTTCGAGCGCGAATTCCTAACCCCTAACGGGAGGCTTGCCGCTCATACGCAGACCGCTCATGTACTGCCGCTGATGTTTGGACTCGTCAAAGGTTCGGTGCGCGACAGGCTGGCCAAAACGCTGGCAGACTACGTAACGGAGCAAAAGTTCCATCTGACGACCGGCTTTGTGGGAACGCCTTACCTGAGTCATGTATTGTCCGAGAACGGCTATCATGACGTGGCGGTTAAGCTGGTGCAGCAGGAGGATTACCCGTCCTGGCTCTATTCCATTCACCAAGGGGCGACAACGATTTGGGAGCATTGGGACGGCATAAAAGCGGACGGTACCTTCTGGAGCGACGATATGAACTCCTATAACCATTACGCTTACGGCTCTATCGGGGAATGGCTGTACAGGGTGGTAGCCGGACTTGATCTGGATGAATCCCAGCCGGGCTATAAGCATATTATTTTCCGTCCGCGCACGGATTCCGGCCTTACTTACGCGAAAGCCTCCTATAAATCCGTTTATGGATTGATCCGCAGCGGGTGGAGTGCAGGAGTGGACGGTGCTGTGAGCTACGAGTTTGAGCTTCCTCCCAACACGACTGCGGAAGTGAGATTGCAAGGTGCGCTGCCTGATGCCATCTCGGTCAATGGCGCCGATCTTCGCACGGCTTCCGGCGTTATTGATTTCCGGGAGGAAGGCGGATTGCTTGTGCTTTCCCTCGGCTCAGGCATCTACCGTGTTCAGACTCGAGCCATAGTAACCGTATAACAGATCTATCTATTCTATTGTTGTGACAAAAACAAAACCGTTCCCTTTTCGGGAGCGGTTTTTGCATGTAAAGTCAGCTTTTTTGCGCGTGAATCTGCTTGGCAACGCGTTCCCCCAATTCGGCCGATGCCTTGTTCAAATAACCGAGCACAATGGCTTGGGTTTCCTCGCATGCCGCTCCAAGATCACCGGCGAGATTGCTGACGAGATGATCCTTCTGTACCGGCTGCAGACGATCGTAAAACTGTCCGGCTTGCGTGAAATCATCGGATTTCGGAATTTCGGACCTCACAAGATGCCCTTCAACATAACGGCCATTGCCGCTGGTTTGCATGGAGCCCGGAGTCCAGTTCGCCTGATGATTGATCGGCACCTTACGGAAATCCGGACCGATCCGGTGACGCTGGGAGTCCGCGTATATATTCGAGCGTCCTTGCAGCATTTTATCGTCAGACAGCTCGGCGCCCTCCAGCAGATTGGAAGGAGAAAAGGCAAGCTTCTCAACCTGCTCCCGATAATCGTCCGGATTCTGGTTCAAGACAAGCTTGCCGACCGGAAGAAGAGGGAACTGATCCTCATCCCAAATTTTCGTATCGTCGAGAGGATCATAGGGAAGGCTGGCCTCATCCGCAGGATCCATGAGCTGAACGTATAACCCGTACTCTACCGTTTTTCCGCAAGCAAGCGTATCGTACAGATCCTGACCGGCGTAATCCGGATTTTTGCAGCTAAGTTCTGCAGATTCCCCGGCATCGATGGTTTGAACACCGGCGTAAGGAAGCCAGTGGTATTTGACATAGGTGCGGACGCCTTGCGCGTTTCTCCAGACGTACGTATTTACGCTATGCCCCGGGATGTGGCGTAGACTCTTAACCGTCCCGGCGTCGGAATACAGCCATACCAGAAAATGAATGGATTCCGGTGCTCTTGCGACAAAGCTCCAGAACCTCTCGGGGTCAATTAAATTATTAATAGGCGAAGGCGATAACGCATTTATGGATTCCGGAAACCGAATAGGGTCTCTGATCAGAAAGACAGGAATATGGTTGAAAACCAGGTCGAAGACGCCGTCTTCGGTATAAAATTTGGTCGAGAAACCGCGTACGTTGCGGGAGGTATCCGGTGTTCCCTTGTTGCTGACCGCCAGCGAGAACCTGACCGTAACGGGAACCTGATAGCCTGGTTGCTGCAAGAAGCAGAGCTTGGTGTAGGCGGCCATGGAATGCACGGTCTGAAAGTAGCCAAATGCACCCCAGCCCTTGACATGAACGGGTCTTTCGAGAATTTTGTTATGTATAAAGGCTTCCATCGTCTCATGCAGCACGCTGTCTTGCTCGAGAATCGGGCCGCGAGCGCCTACGGTTTGCGAGTGGAGAGCGGCCGGGCTGTCTAAAGCGCTCCATTGCGACGCCGACAAGCCATGGTGATGCTCCTTTTTCGCTGATTTCCGCTCAGGCATCGCGGCATTATTGTCAGAACGACCTTGAGTATTGTCCATTCTTTTACCTCCATCGTCAATCTCTCGCCACCTTTATGTCTATTCCCGCGAGCGGAGTAAAATGCGTTCGGGCTGCTGGCTCTTAACAGCTATACCGGATGGAAGATTTTTTTCTCTCCAATGGCGCATGAATCCTCCCGGGATATGTTATGATTGGACAACAAGCGGAAAGGTTTAATGGAGGTAATAGACAAAGATGGCGAAAGCAAAGGTGCCAAAGCGTCCAACCAGGGACGAATTCGTATTAGAAGAGATAGGGAATCAGTTAAGCGAAGCTTTCTACGAAACATCCACGATCGTCCTTACCGTATGGGGCAGGGAAGAACCGGTTCAAGGCGTTATTGCGGCGATGGATTCAAGAACGGGCAGGGTCCATGTCGAGACAGCCTCGGGATTGGATAAGGTTCCGTTTATGGATATTATGAATGTCAGCTATCCGAGATGAGCCCGTCTGCCTGATCTCCCATGAACCAATCGATCTTGATCGGCTTCCGAAACGTGCCGTCCTGTTGGACGAGCACGTTTTTCTTTTGTGCTAAAGGGGGAATTTCCTTACCGGCGAAGAATAAGTTAGCTGAAACCGATTTCCCGATTATTGCGACCGCTTTCATAACTGCTGCATTGCAATCACTCATTTACCAGGAGGACATTATGAAAATCCAAAGCTATGAGTTGTTCCAAGTTCCGCCGCGCTGGCTGTTCCTCAAGATTGAAACGGATGAAGGAATCACGGGATGGGGCGAGCCTATCGTGGAAGGGCGCGCGGAAACGGTAAAAGCTTGCGTTCACGAGCTGATGGAATATTTGATCGGCAAAGATCCGATGCGGATTGAGGATCATTGGTCGATGATGTATCGTTCGGGATTTTACCGGGGAGGTCCGATTCTGATGAGCGCGATCTCGGGGATCGACCAAGCCCTGTGGGATATAAAAGGGAAGTTCTTTAATGCTCCAGTCTATCAACTGCTTGGCGGCGCCTGCCGCGATACGATGCGCGTATACTCCTGGATTGGCGGCGACCGTCCGGCCGAGGTAGCGGAAGAAGCGAAGAGAATCGTTGCTGCCGGATTTACCGCCGTGAAGATGAATGGTACGGAAGAGCTTCAATATATTGATTCCTACGACAAAATCGACCAGGCCGTTGCCCGCATAGCAGCGGTACGGGATGCGGTTGGATCATCCATTGGGATCGGAATCGACTTCCATGGGCGTGTCCATAAGCCCATGGCCAAGATTTTGGCCAAGGAATTGGAGCCGTACCGTCCGATGTTTATCGAGGAGCCGGTACTGCCGGAGAATAATGAAGCTCTCAAGGAGCTTACCAAGCATACGTCGATTCCGATTGCGACCGGCGAGCGGATGTTCTCGCGATGGGACTTCAAGCAGCTGTTAAGCGATGGGGCGGTGGATATTATCCAGCCGGACCTGTCGCACGCAGGCGGAATTACCGAATGCAAAAAGATTGCTTCGATGGCGGAGGCCTACGATGTGGCGCTTGCGCCTCACTGTCCTCTGGGACCAATCGCTCTGGCCGCATGCCTGCAGGTTGATGCGACCTCCCATAACGCTTTTATCCAGGAGCAAAGCCTGGGCATTCATTACAATGAGACCGGAGATTTGCTCGATTATCTCAAGGATCCGGCGGTATTCGATTATAAGGACGGTCAAGTGACAATCCCGCAAGGTCCCGGCCTCGGAATTGAAATTAACGAAGACCATGTCAGACAAATGGCTGCGGTGGGACATAACTGGAGAAATCCGGTATGGCGCCATCGGGACGGCAGCATTGCGGAATGGTAGAGTCGGAATATCGGTGAGCAGACCACACCTAAGAAGGAGTATGGCATGACGACATACGGAAATCCGGATTTCGCTTCCGTGAAGGTGATTCCGCTGACGGACTTCGGCGATGCGGAGCATTTGCAAGCGAACGCGGGGACGATTATGCGGCTAGCCCTTGAGGCCGCTGGCGCTCATGCTGGCCCAGTGGTTCTGGAGGTGCCTTACGGAACGTATCATTTCTATCCGGAGCATGCAGACAAAGCAGCCTATTCTATTACCAATACAGCCAGCGAAGAGGAGAATCCTGACGTCACGAGAACGATCGCGTTGCTGATGAAAGGTCAACGCCGCCTTACGCTGGAGGGAAACGGCTCCCTGTTCGTTATCCATGGCAAACAAACGATGCTGCTGCTGGATAACTGCGAGGATATTGAAATTCGCAATTTGCGCTTCGATTATGCCCGGCCGACCGTAACGGAGATGACGGTAGAGCGGATCGGAGAAAAGGAACTCGATGTACAGGTGCATCCGGATTCGCAATACAAGCTGGAAGACGGGCGGCTTACCTGGGTAGGCGAGGGCTGGACTTTCCGGGGAGGGCCGGTGCAGCATTGCGACATAGACGCAAACCGCACCTGGCGGGTGGACGATTGGCCGTCCCGGGCAAAGCGCATTGAAGAAACCGGCAGTCGCCGGCTTCGATTCCATTTCGGTGACAATGCCATTCCGGATGTCAGGCCCGGGATAACCGTTCAAATGCGGGATGGCATACGCGACCAGGTTGGCGTTCTGATTGCAGGCTGCAGGCGGGTTCGCCTGACCGAGCTGGGAATCCATTTCATGCATGGATTAGGCGTTGTTGGCCAGTTCAGCGAAGACTTGACCTTCTCCAGCCTGGAATTGGCGCCGCGCCGCGAGACTGGAAGAACGGTTGCTGGATTCGCCGACTTCATTCATTTATCCGGCTGCCGTGGGCTTGTTTCCATTACGGACAGCAAGTTTGCCGGTGCCCATGACGATGCGATCAACGTTCATGGTACCTACTTGCGAATGGTTGACCAACCGGCACCCAATCAAGTGAAGGTCAGATTCATGCATCCGCAAACGTATGGATTCCAGGCTTACTTCCCTGGCGACGAAGTCGCTTTTGTTAGCGCGGATAGTCTTGCATCCTACGCTGCCGGAAGGATTGCCGCGGTAGAGAGTCTTAATCCGCGTGAGTTCCTCCTGACCTTGGAGCAGCCGGCTCCAACCCTGCTTGGGGAACAGGATGTCCTGGAAAATCTGACGTGGACCCCGGAAATTGTTATTGAGAGAAACCATTTTGCTCGCATTCCGACCCGCGGCATATTGGTAACATCGCCAAGAAAAACGACTATACGGGATAACAGGTTCGAAAGCATACACATGAGCGGCATTCTGGTCTCGGCCGATGCGAATTCATGGTATGAATCGGGCGCGGTGACGGATTTGCTCATTACGGGCAATGTATTCGATCTCAGCGGCGGAGCGGAGTTTCCCATTCTCCGGATCGCTCCCGAGAACGAGCATTCTACGGGAGAGATGCCGGTGCACCGGAATATCAGAATAGAAGATAACCGGTTTAAAGTCTCCCAAGCTCCGCTGCTATCGGCGCGGAGCACGGAAGGGCTTGTTTTCCGTCGAAACGATATTCTGCTTGAACAAATGGGCCAAGAAAGTACGGCAGAGCCAGACGCAGGCGGGCTTGTTCGGTTTGAAAACTGCAGCGGCGTTGAAATGGCGGATAACAGGTTCCGCTATCAAAAGCAATAAATGAACAAAAGAGACAACCGGCATCGGCTGTCTCTTTTCCTGTCTACGAATCCTGCTCGCTCCAAGCCCGGTAGATGCGGCGCACTTCGCGGAAGGACTGCTTCGGCTTGCGGTATTCATTGACGAGTCCTTTGTTATTGAAGCTTCTCGCCCGGTCGCGGAAATGTTTGCCGCTGCTCTTCAGATCGCCCCGGATATCCGCAAATTGCCAGATATAAGTGCCTCCTACGCGGGGATCCTCTTTAAATAGGCCAAGCGCTTCGGTGACAATATGGGCTTGGTAATCCTCGCTGAACAGCCGCGGCTCCCAACCGACATCGCCAAAGATCCCGGCCCCGCCGAATTCCGTCATCAGAACCGGTTTATCTCCCGCGCCCAACCGTTCCGCCCGTTTATGGAACTGTTGAAGCATTTCCTTAAAGCCTTCAACCTGGCCTTCATACCAGCCATAATATTTGTTGATGCCGATGACATCGAATAACGGAAGCAGAACATCCTCGAGAGGATGCATGGTGGCATAGGTAACAAGCCTGCTGGAATCCAGCTTTCTCACGAGCCCGACCATCCGCTTCGTCAGCTCGTAAGCATCTTGCGTCCGCGAATCGATCTCGTTGTGAACGGACCAGAATACAACGGAAGGGTGATGGATGTGCATACGAACCATCTCTTCCATCATCGTTAACGCACGCTCTTGAAACAGAGGCTCGCAGACGGTCTCGTTAGGCAGTGCAGCACCCCAAATCGGGATCTCGCTCCAGAAAATAATCCCGTTCTCATCGAGCAAATCCAGCCAATACGAGCTTTGGGGATAATGGGAGCCGCGCACCGTATTGCAGCCAAGCTCAAGAATGATGTCGAGATCCTTCTGCATAAGCTTGGGAGGGAAGGCAAAGCCCCATTCCGGATGCTCCTCATGCCGGTTAATGCCCCTTAGATAGACGGGAGCGCCATTGATTAGAATCCGGTGATCCTTTGTTTCGATTTTGCGGAAACCAATCCGCTCATACCTGTCGTCTTGCTCGATGCCGGCCCGGAAAAGATAGAGCTCAGGCTGACCGGGGTTCCATAGCCGGACATCGTTCAGTTGAAACTCGAATTCAAGCACTTCCGTTTGGCCGGCTCCGACGGAAATCTGCTTCGAGCAAATATCCCGTTCGCTTTCGGATAAAGCGAAATGAGCGGTTCCGTCGGCTTGCGAGAGGGAGCGAAGACGCACCTCAACCTTAATGTCTGCGTTTGCTCCATTCAGCTCATAGTTAATTGCGAAGCTATCGATATAGATGTCGGGCACAGTCTGAAGCTCAACGGAGCGTATAATACCGCCGTAATGGAACCAATCCACAACTTCCGTTGGTATGGTCAAGCGGTCGAGGGTACTGTCCGTCCGGACAACCAGCTCATGCTCACCGGCAGGCAGGGAGGGAAGGATAATTTCAAACGGAGTATATCCGCCATAATGGTATCCTAGGTGTTGTCCATCGAGATAGACATCGGCATGGCCTAATACGGCATGGAAAATAAGCCGGACATGCTGAGTTTGGTCTGTCCGCAGCTTTTTCCTGTACCAAGCGATACCCTCGTAATCATATAAATGAAGTTCGTTATTCCAGCAGGAAGGCACATAGAGGGATTTCTCGGCATGTGGAAATCGCTCGAACCAGTTTTCTTGCTGTCCCTTATTTTCAGAATCTCTGACAAAGTCCCACGGTCCGTCTAGAAGCGTTGTTTTACGAATGAGATGCTCTGGAAAAGTACGAATCAATGCGGATCCTCCTTAGGCTTCAGCTATTCATAGCCAGCTTGTGAATCGTCTGATAATATGGATAATATAGCATGACGACTCGGGCAGCTGAATGGAAGAAACCGAGTTTCGCTTGTCATTTTCGAGCCTGTTTATCTCTTAATGATTCTTGGAGGTTATGAATGGTGGCAGACCTTGGCCATGCAACAAAGCATCTTGTCGTCCATATCCACCTTATTCTCGATAAATTAACGTATCCCGGCTGGAAGGATATTCGCAATCTTGTGAATGTACATAGCTTCTATTGGATTCATGAGGGGAGAGGGACTTTCCTGACGAACACCGAGTATCGGGTTCAGGCAGGAATGCTGGCGTATTTGAGGCCGGGATTGGAAATGTCCATGCGTTCGGATCCGGAGGCACCGCTTCGCATGACCATGGTGTTGTTTGATTGCGCGGAGCTTGTCTATGAAGCGGTATGGAAGGATGTCATGCCGATTGGCAAGCTAAACCTTCCATTCTTAAGTCAATACGGTGATACGCAAGCCGAAGAGTTTGATGCTTGGTTCCGGGAAATCAATCAGAGCTGGACTGCCCGAATAGCGGACGGTTCCAGCGTTCCCGAATCGCAGCTGCAGCTGTTATTGAACAAATTGCAGCACAGTAAGGCGCCGGATTGGAATATTGGCGAGTCGGGCGTTTTTGCATCTTATGAGAAGATCAAGCATACCTTGGAGAGCAGCTACAAAGAAAATCTGCGGATCGAACAATTAGCCAAGACGCATAACATCTCTCCTTCCTATCTTCGCAAGATGTTCCTGAAGCATACGGGAATGGGACCCAAACAATATTTGGATCATATACGCAATCGTCAGGCATGCGGTTATCTTGTCTTTACCGATTATCCCATCAATCAAGTGGCCAAGCTGTGCGGATATTTCGAAGAATATCACTTCAGCAAAATGTTCAAGCAGCATAACGGAATGTCCCCTAGCCATTATCGGATCACGAAGAGAGCGGAGACTGCTCAGTAACGAAATACGATATACCATGTAAGCAACCTAGGGGCTATAACATCCGTCTAAACTGCAAATGAGATTTTTATAAATGGGAGATTGCTAATGAGAGTAAATTTGCTTATTCTGACCGTTATTTTAATGACGATGCTTACATCATGTGCAACTCATCGCATGCAAGACAATGAAAGCGTAAACACGGAAAATAGCCCTTCAACGTCTCAACTAGGTGATTCAACCGATACAACCGAGTCATCCGAAACCGAGGGTTTGACGGACTTAAGCAAGGAAGATCTTTCGGTTAGAGCGACGGCCTCCCACCGGGCTGGCCAATTGATTATCCAACCAAAAAGTCATGCGACGGTTGTCTCTCTTGGCGCACCTAGCTGTTACGGGCTGGAAACCGATCTAAGCTGGACGGGAGATTATGAAGCGATTTGGCAGCCTGCAGCCGGGGGGGATCCCGTGAAAGTAATGTCTTTTCCGGAAGACCTCGAGATTATTGAGCCAACCGACGCAATGATTAGTCTTCAAATGATCACGGTCGGAGATGCCGATTTTTTTACGTACTATCCGCGTTATACGGACTGTCATGCGCTTGAAGCTTATCTGTTCGGAGTGAAGGACGGGCAGGTTTTTCCGGTTACCTTCGAAGATGAAGCGGGACAGCTGACCGGAAGCTTCTTCCAGCATCCGCATTATCCGCTCCAGGTGTCCGGAAATGACGAACTTGTCGTTACAGGCGGCGAAGGCGCTGGGCAAGCGTTTGTCGAGGTGAGGCATTACCGCTATGATTCCGGGCAGCATAGGATGAAGCTGAGCAAGACCGATCGAGTCCAGCCCCAAGATCTATCCGCCAATTAAGGAGGAGATAAGATATGAATAAGAACGAAGAATTACCGAATACGGAAACAAGCGCTTCAACGGTTGTATCTTTTAACGATGCTACCGAACATTATCAGAAGGTAATGGGGGTTCCGAGTCAACGGGCAGACCTAAAAAGCTTGCCAAAGGCATTACGGTGGTTCTCGTATTTCTTTTACACGGTTATCGTCTTGGGCGCATTGCTTTTTCTAATCTCCTGGTTCATTCATAGGTAACTTCATATAAGCGGAGCCGCGTACGTCAGTTTCCTCCCTCTTGCAAAATGGTGCCCGGATCCCGAAAAGTAAAATCCGCGAACTTCATGCTACCCAAACGCTTGGAAGAAGTGTATACTTGCCCCAACTTCTTATCCTGGAAAGTTAGGGAGGGCTAACGACATGTTGCTGGATGAACGGTATCTTACCTTATATGAACGTTTCGGGGGCCAAGTGGAGCCTGTCGAGGTAACTCTTGAGGAAGTATCCGAATTATTATACTGCACGCCTCGAAATGCGTATTTGCATCCATCCGTACGCGGCGTGAATTTAAATCCGTTAGGCTGGATTGACTTCAAGGATGTTTGGCTGGAGGAGCATGATTAATAGTGATAGAGCAGCAGGGATATAATGTTAAACATTCCTTAATCCGATACTAATTAGAGTGTTTGATTAAATATTTGGGAGTGTTTTAACTTTGAAAATTTGGCTGTTAGATTATCATCCCTCTTTTAACAACTTTAAAATTAACAATATGGATGATTTTAAACGTTTGCAATTTAATGGAACACAGTTAGGGGATCGGTGGAATGCTCCGGAGGTTGATTTGCGCGATTATGGCAAACCAAGTGACATTATGGGTTGTCATAATGGAGCTCTCCTTATCAATCAGAAAGCAAAGACTGTATTTGAATCAACCGTTCATGCCGGAGAAGCAGAGTTCCTTCCTTTTGAATTTGAAGGAGTTACCTATTACTTCTTGCACGTGCTTAACCATGTATCCTGTATTGATGCCGAGAACAGTCTGATTAAGAGGTTAAACGGAAGCAATATCATCTCGGAATACACGGAGTATGCCTTTCATGAGGAGCTTGTTAAGCCGCATCATATTATGCGCGTCAAATTCCATGAGGGAGATAATGTCGTTCATTATCCTTTTGTCAGCGATCATATTCATGAAGCTATTATTAACTCGGGGCTGAAGGGTTATCAGCTAATTGAAGTATGGGATTCTACTTTTAGCTGGCAAGACAAACAGAAGAAGTTTAATGCTATGGTCGAACAAAGCAATAAAGAACGCATAAAAACATTTGATTATACAACGGCAAGAAAGTTTGTGGAGAAGAGAAAAATAACCGCCTACAGCGATCGATGGGCAATACGGCTGGATGATCAAGGACGTTTTCAACTTGGAGAGCTGGTCCTTGAGGGGACCTATTCTTGGATATATCCCATCTTTATTCCCCCTGTATTGCTCGGTCAAGTATGGGGGATCAAAGAGCAAGTCCAGTCTGGCAGATTGGATAGGGTTTTGAAGGCGATATTTAAAAATGAAAGATAAGGCTATGAGGTTTTTCACCGTTGTTGTTATAGGGATGATCATGATTTTCTCTATGTCATCGTGTTCGAAGGGAGATATAGAGATGGGATCCAGTTTTATAGCTTTATACAACGATAAGAGGTTCGATCCAACCTTAGACGAAATAGGTTCCATGGTTGATCAAGCGGGTTTAGGTTCGTATTGGAATGTTATTAAGCAACAGATTAGACCAGGCTTTTATATGGTTCCCCAAATAGTAGATGAAGATAAGATTGCGGTTGGAACCAGTAAAATCGGCGGGCATCCGGATGTACCGTCTTCTTTCGTTTGGCCATCCTGGGAAGGGCATCCCATGTCCTTTCTGGCGCAAATCAATTTGGAAGAATTCCCTATGGATTCCGTGAATCCGGAATATCCCGCAAGCGGGATCTTGTATTTCTTCTACGTCCATGATTATGAATTATGGTATGATAACCCGAAATTCGATTCACAAAAAAGAAAAAACAATTTGGTTTATTATACCGCGGATACTTCGCAATTAATAAGACTGGATTCACCTGAAGCATTAACGGAAGAACAGGTATTCAAGTCGGGAATAATCCAGAAAAAACTCGAATTAACGATTCCGGACGGGGATTACTTGCAACAAAATAAAATTCTTAAAAAGAAAGACGTTCTGGATAAATATTCGCTTATTTTTAAATCTAAGTTTCAAGAAACATATGACGTCGGAATTGGTTATCGTTTTTTAGGGCATATGTCAGCTTTGCAATACGGTGGTTATCCCCAAAAAGATATTTTATTATTTCAAGCAGATTCGAACACTGAAGTGGGGATGGAATGGGATTTGTCCGGACTTCTATACTTCTTTATTAATGAGGATGACTTCAAAAAGCTGTCGTTCAAAAACGCCTATACGGAACGGGTAGGAACATAAAGTTATCACGGTAAGCAGTCTTTACGAAGGCTGCTTTTTTGCATGGAAAAAATTTCAACAAAAAAATTGCGGAAAACTGCACATATTTATCGATTTGTTGCGTCTGATAGATGTGGAAGTCATCGTGATGGTTGTACTGAAAATATTTACTTCTAGTATTTACGCAGCTGTTGCATTTATAATGGGCTATCATCGAAAGGGTGAAGTCCGCAAAGAAAGGATGGAACTTGTGAAGAAATTTTTTGGTATTATAGGGGTCTTTATTCTCGTATGGGCGATTATCTCGGGTATCTTTATGTTCTTTACAGATTCCGGATATCGTCTCCGGGCGATGGCGGCGGAGACCATATTATCGTCACAACATCGGCAGTGGGCGAAGTACACTTTTTTACCGCAAAGTGACTTGGACGCTATGCTGGAAAATATAAATAATCCGAATTACGTGAATAGCGCATCGGGAGCAGGCGATTTAGGCGGCCTGGTCGACGTAAAGTCGGATAAGGATTTGTACGTGCACGTAGAGTCGATTGAGAGTTACACCAATCCTACGCATTACTACAAAGGAAAAGTCATCACGATCTCCAATCCGAATCGGGTTAAGCTGGTTAGCTCGAAGCTGAGCGACCACGGCGAACAAATCTTTGTTATTGCTAAGCGGGCGAAAGCCCTTGCCGCTATTAACGCGAGCGGATTTGTCGATTTGGATGGGCATGGCAACGGAGGAGCTTCAACCGGTGTCGTTATTGAAGACGGCGTTATTAAAAGCCAGAATAAGAATACGAAAGAATTTGTAGCCGGGATTACGAAGGATGGCGTGATGATTACCGGCAAGTACAGCGCGAATGAATTGGTCAACCTAGGCGTACAATATGCAGCGGGCTTTAAACCCCAGCTCATCGTAAACGGTCAGAAAATGGTTGAAGGAGACGGCGGTTGGGGCTGGGGTCCACGCACGGCCATTGGCCAAAAAGCGGATGGCAGCATCATTTTTGTCGTGATAGACGGTCGTCAGACCCGTTCGGTTGGCGCAAGTATCAAAGAAGTGCAGGACTTGCTCTACGAGCGTGGAGCTGTCAATGCCATGTGCATGGACGGCGGTTCTTCCTCTTCGATGTATTTTAACGGCGATAACATTACGATTCCTTCTTCCCGCAATAATATTCCCCGTTATCTGCCGAATATTTGGGCTTTGATTCCGCAAGCCGGCGATACCCTTCATGTGGATGTGGACGGGAAAAGCGTCACTTCGTTTGAAGGCCTTGGTTTGTAAGTTGTTAAGAGAAACCTCCCGGTTGGAATGGAAACATTCCTTCAGGAGGTTTTTTTATTATCAAAATCATTGAAGTTAACCATCGAATACTCTCCATAATGCTCTTGAGCCATCGTTGTTATAATGGAGCAACTACGTTAGAAGGAGCGATAAGGATGATTACACAAACGGTTGCGCAGCTTGAGAGATACGTTGAATCGGTACCATTGCATTTAAGAGCTTGGTCCGAGGAGAGGATGACAACGCCGCGAGCGCTCGGGAAATGGTCCAGTCTTCAAACTCTCGGCCATTTATGCGATTCGGCCATTAATAATATGAGAAGGATCATTGAAGCTCCATCTGCCTCTGGGCCGTATGTGATTACTCCTTATAACCAGGACAATTGGGTTAAAGCGCAGCAATATGCATCGGCGCCTGCCGGAGAGATTATAGCCTTATGGGAAAGCCTGAACCGAGCGATGGTTAGAGTGATGTCGGCAGTACCCGTCGAAACGTTAACGTCATGCCAGATCAGACTTGCTAACGGCGAGACGCATACGCTGGAATGGCTGATAAAAGATTACCTGGAGCATTTGGAGCATCATCTAAGCCAAATCTTCCCTCAATAGCCGATAGGGAGTTGGTTTATTTTACTTTGAAGCAGGCTGAAGAGAGGGGGATTTCCATCTTTTTCGCATAAGCAAGGTCAAGCCTCCGATTAAAGCGAGGAACCCGATGCTGATAAAAAATCCCGGTCGGCTTGTATGATGAAACAAAGTACCGGTCACCGCTAATACGATGATTCCAACGCCAATCCATCTTTTTATTTGCCCCCACATGCTTAACCGGAGAAGTTTACCTGCTGTCATTAGCGTAAAAATCCAATTATAAAGCAGCATTTGCGCGGCTGCGGTCGTAATGTATTCATAGACGCTGTCCGGCATAAGCAAGGCCATCAGAATAGACCCGGCCAGCATTACAATCGTTAGACCGAAGGCAAAGTACGGCATGCTGCGTTTTCCTTTGCCGACTTTGGCAAACAGCTTGGGGGCGTTACCGTCTTTAGCCAAAGTAACCATAATTTTCGTCACCGCAAATAAGGAAGCGATCATGGTGGAAAAACCGGCGATTATGAATACCGCGTTAAATAAATGGGGTACAAAAGCAATCCCGTAACCTTCCAGAGAGGAGACAAAAGCGCTTTCCTTATGATCTATTGTGCTCCAAGGTGCAAGAGACAGCGCTAGAGTAAGCGAAACCAAATATAAAGCGGTAAGAACGCTTATCATGACCCTGCCCGCTTTAGGCGCTTCTTTTGGCTCCTTGAGCCGTATCGCCAATAGACCCATAACTTCAATGCCGCCAAAGGAGTAAAACGCGTAGATCATGCTCGACCATCCGCCTTTTAGCCCATGAGGGAATAAAGGAACCGGCCAGCCGGGCTTGTGTTTGCCTGTCCCAAAGACGCCAAATAATGCTAATGCGGCGATAAGAATAAAAAGAATGATTGCGGCCAGCTTCATGACCGCAAAGACGTGCTCCATCCGTTCAAAGCCCTTTGTCCCAATAGCGATAATACAAATGCCTAAAAAAGCGTAAACGGATGCAAAGATCCATAAAGGAACATTCGGAAACCAGAGACGAGTAAATAGGGATAGCGCAGCCATCTGACTACCCATAATAAGCAATTCGGAGGACCAGTATACCCACCCGCTCGAAAATTCCGCCCAGCGCCCAAATGCTTTGTTCGCATAAGCGCAGAAAGATCCGTCCAAAGGATCGTCGGCGGTCATGCGAGCCAGTAAATCAAATACGACAAAGGTCGAAAAGGCGGCAAGCAGAAAGGCCAAAAGAATCCCCGGGCCTCCGATCCTGATGCCAACCCCGGTCCCCAGGAAATAACCCGTACCGATTGTACACGCGACTCCCATAAGAGATAATTGCCACCATTTGAGGGGCTTGTCCGCGCCATCCCTTTGACTCATTTGCCATCTCTCCCCTAATCCGCTTTATAACAAGTGATATTGTGAGGAGAGCGAGCAAGGAATATACCCTTTTATAGAAACAATTGTTTAAGCGCTTCTATGCCAAAATATAACCCAAAGCCTATTAAAGACAGGCCTGACAAAACGGAAATAAAGCCAAGCGCTCGGTTGTTCAAAACGCGGTGGAAATGACTGGAAGCGACGGCCATGGATAGATCCCACAAAAAAATCCCCAACAAAATGCCGGACGTGTAAATAATGAGCTGCGTTGGCTCAAACTTTTGTGCCGCTTCCGCGAGAACGGAGCCGTAGATACCAATCCAGAACATGATGGATAACGGGTTAAGCAGAGATAAAAAGAAGCCGGTTCCAAACGATTTCAAGACCGGCTCTTTAAGACTGTTTCTGTGCATGGCTGCCGTTTTATTCGTATTATAAAGGCTTTCGAAGCCGGTATAGAGCAGGACAAAGCAACCAAAAGACCATAGTAAAGTTTTCAAAAACGGCGTTTGCAAAAAGTGGACGGTTCCCAAATAGACAACCAGCAAATAGAGGATGTCCGCAGTCATCGACCCCAAGCCAAGCAGCCATGCATTCCAAAATCCGCCCCGAATACCTCGTGCCATTTGTGCCGCATTAATCGGACCGATTGGGGCTGCCAAAGAAAGACCAAGCAAAATATATTCGAGAAAAAATGTCATGCTCCGATAACCTCCATGATTTAATAAGCTCGTACTAATCTATTCTGCGACGCACGGTCGTACAACCCTACATGCTTGAGAGGGATCTATTTTATTTTCCGGTTAATACCAAGAGAAGCTGAAAGTCATTTTCTGGAAGTTATTTTCACGAAAGATAACCTTACATAAACGTGAGGTAAGTGTGCATGAGGCACACAACAACCGTATGTTTTTAGTGTTACAGCCATATTTCGTGTGAGTGATATTGACGCCAATATAACAATGACCTATATTACCTCTAAGCTTTCTGTAAGAAGAATCTCATTTGTTCGGCAAATCGGGGGAGGGTCTTGGCATGAAGAAGCTCATTATGGTTGCAGCGGCTGCTTTGCTTGTCTTTACGGCGGCATGCTCGAAGGAAACAAAAACGAATTCAACGGAAACGGGCGCATCCGCAAGCGGTGATCAGACAAAGCCAAGAGTTGCTTTTGTCTACCTCGGCGTTCCGGGGGACGGAGGCTGGACTTACGAGCATGATCAAGGCCGGAAGATGATGGAGAAAGAGCTTGGCCTTACGGCAACTACGGTCGAGAACGTACCGGAAGGCGCGGACGCGGAGCGCGTATTCGAGGAGCTTGCCGAGAAGAATGATATTATCTTTGGCACAAGCTTTGGCTACATGGATGCGATGGTCGCCGTAGCCAAGAAGCATCCCGATGTGAAGTTCCTTCACGCAAGCGGCTATAAAACATCGGACAATCTCGGCACATACTTGGGCAAGGAATACCAAAGCGCTTATCTTGTAGGGATGGCGGCAGGCAAAATGACGAAAAACAATCACCTCGGCTATGTCGGCGCTTACCCGATTCCGGAGGTGATCTATACCATCAACGCGTTTGCTCTAGGCGTACAAAGCGTTAATCCGGCAGCGAAAGTTGACGTCGTATGGAGCAATACGTGGTTCGATCCAACGGCCGAGCGTCAGGCGGCAACAAGCCTGCTCGACAAAGGCGTAGACGTCTTGGCCGCATATCAGGATTCGCCGGCAAGCATTCAAGCCGCTGCCGAACGCGGAGTATGGGGAATCGGCAACGACTCGGATATGAGCAAATACGCACCGGATTATTACATTTCCAATCCGAAATGGAATTGGGGTCCCTATTACGTGCAGACGGTTAAAGCCATTATGGACGGCACCTGGAAGTCCGAAAGCTATTTCGGCTCGATGAAGGAAGGCATCACCGATATTGCTCCGTTTGGCAAGAACGTTCCGCAGGCTGTCAAAGACCTCGTCGAAGCGAAGAAGAAGGAAATTTTAAGCGGAAGCTTCGATGTGTTTAACGGACCTATCGCCGATCAGAGCGGTACGGAGAAAGTGCCGCAAGGCAAACGGATGACCGTAGACGAAATATTGAGCATGAATTGGTTCGTCAAAGGCATTGAAGGAACCATACCGCAATAGATCAAGACAGAAAGGGAAGTGGCTGGCATGATTAGAAAAGATCCCGCACTCGAGCATGAATGGCATCCGGTAGCGATAGCCTCGGATATTACCGACACTCCCAAGCAGGTCGTCGTATTGGGAGAGAAGGTCGTCCTATTCCGCACGAAGCAAGGGGTAAAAGCCATGAAGGACCTTTGCATTCATCGCGGAGTCCCGCTGTCGCTTGGGCGCGTGGACAATGACGAGCTTGTCTGCGCGTACCATGGCTGGCGTTATGACGGTGACGGGCGCTGCGTATGCATACCTGCAATGCCCAAATCGCAGGCGATCCCGCTTAAAGCGAGAACGCAAACTTATTTGTGCCGGGAACGGCACGGATTTGTCTGGGTTTGCCTGGGAGAGCCAAGGGAGGATGCCCCGCCGCTTGAAGGGAGAGTTGACGAGGGGCTTCTGCCGATCCGGATGGGGCCATACCCGGTTAAGGCATCCGCCCCGCGCGTTATCGAGAATTTCCTGGATGTCTCGCATCTGATGTTTGTGCATGAAGGGCTGCTTGGCGACAGTGAATTCGCCGAGATCAACGACTACAACGTACATCATATAGACGGAGCGCTAGTTACGGACGAGATCGTCGTTTACCAGCCGGACCCTGACGGACGCGGAATCGGCGTCGATAACCGGTATATCTATGAGATCTATACGCCGTGCTGCGTCAAGCTGGCGAAGCGAAGCGAGGGCTCGGACGAAATCTTTCATTTGTTCCTGATCGTACTCCCGGAGACGGAGACGACCTGCACGGCGTTTATGCTGCAGCTCCGCAACTATGCGCCCGAGGTTCCGGATCAGGTGTTTATCGATTTTCAGAATACGCTGCTTGAGCAGGACAAACGCATTGTCGAGGAGCAGAAGCCGGAGCTGCTGCCTCTGGACCTGCAGGCAGAGCTGCATCTCAAATGCGACCGCGTTGCCATCGCTTACCGGCGTAAATTGAAGGAGCTAGGGGTAACGATTGGAACCGAATAAGATTCGAACATGAAGAAGCCGCGTTTATCGCGGTTTCTTTTATTTTCGTCTATTCCTATTCCTTATTGACTTATGGCCTAGGGGACTTTATACTCCATTTATTAAAAGTGTTTTAAAAAGTGTTTGCTAAAAGGGGCGAGAACATGTCTTCTCACACGCATAATACGATTCATGTAAAAAAGATGAATGTCGAGCTGGTCAAAAATGCTTTAAAGGCTCAGGGGATCGCTACAAAAGCATCGATTGCCGGGTTGACCAAGCTAAGCGTGGCTACTTGCGGGACGATTCTGAACGAGCTTCTGGCCGCCCGCGAGATCATTGAACTCGAGCCGGATGGGGCAAATGGCGGGAGGCCAGCCAAACAGTATAAGTACAATGCTGAGTTTGGCTGCGTTATTTGCCTGCTTGTCAGGACGGAAGGCGGCATTCATTCCATCGGCTGCAGCATTGTGAATCTGTTAGGCGAGACCGTCAGCGAGACTACCGTGGAGCTGCCTCGCATCGACAGGGAGGTTATTGATCACATCATTGAAGGCATAATCAACGACAAGGAGAATGTTCAAGCCATCGGGATCGGGATTCCGGGCGTCGTTCACCGCGGAGTGATTGGCGTATGCGATGTGCCGGATCTGGCCGGAATGCCGTTAGGAGCTTACCTGGAGGAGAAGTACGGGGTCCCGGTTACGATCGAGAATGACATGAACATGACGGTGTACGGCTTCTACCACCTTCAAAATTTTGAAGAGGATAAAACGTTTGCGGTAGTGACGTTTCCGAAGAATCATTTTCCCGGGGCCGGTTTTATCGTGGACGGCCGGATTTTGTCGGGCAACACGACATTTGGCGGCGAGGTATCGTTCCTTCCGTTCGGCGTTACACGCGAGGAGCAGCTGCGTCAGCTGCATACGGAGGAAGGCTTTATCCGGCTGGGGGTTATGACATTAGCCTCGATCATCGCTATCATTAACCCGGTGGCTATCGCGATAACGGGCGAGCTTCCGAGAGAGTCGCAGCTTAAGGATCTGCGCGAGGGATGTCTGAAGGATATTCCCGAGGAGCATATGCCGCAGCTTATCATACAGAACAATACGCATCGGGAGTACATGACGGGCCTTGTTGCAGCGACGCTGGAAAGCCTGACTTACCGGCTGCAGGTTACGGAGAAAAGATAACAAATTAGGAGCACGCGAAGAGTGGAAAAAAGTATGGGCAAGTTCAATAAGATTTACGCCATGCAGCTGGCGACCATTTTTATCGGATTCATTATTTTCGGCTTTTCGGAAAATATTAAAGGTCCGGCTATACCGCGCATTCAATTCGACTTTATGCTGAATGAGTCCCAGCTGGGCACCTTGTTATCCTTAAACGCTTTGGGGTATTTGATAGCCTGTTCATTTACGGCATATTTGACGAAAATATGGGGGATCAAATGGGTAACCGCTGCCGCATTCGCCTCTATGGCTTTATCCGGCATTCTTATCTTCTTCTCCCATCATTACTCGTTGTTCTCGGCTTCGTATTTCCTCATGTATATCGGCAACGGAATGCTGGAGATTGGCCTTGCTATACTAAGCGCCCGGATTTTCGTGAAAAATACCGGTACCATGATGAATATGACGCATGGCTTCTACGGCTTAAGCTCCACGGTTGCGCCGCTTATCGCAACAGGCCTGATGAAAGTGACGATTGCCGGCCATACGCTGGATTGGCGCGGAATGTACCTCTTGATGCTGCTGTTGTCCGTGATTCCGATTGTCATCGCGTTGTTCAGTACGTTCCCGGGGGATGGCATCTCGCATGAAGACCGCGTTCCGCTAAAGACCTTGCTTAAAGACCGGGTACTATGGTTAATGGTGCTTGTGCTGACGTTTGGCGTTGTGTCCGAACTGGCCGTTGGCGGCTGGCTCGTTAATTTCCTGGAAAAAGCCTATAACTGGGATACCGTTAATGCTTCCGGCATGTTGTCTATTTTCTTCTTATGCTTCGCGTTGGCGCGGCTGCTGCTTGGTCCGTTGACGGATCGGATCGGCTTCGTATTATCGCTCATTATTTTCTCAGGCTTCTCGGCATTATGCACCTTTGCCGCAATTGCCGGCGGCGAGAGCGTTGCGTTCCTGTTTGCCGCTTCCGGCGTCGGTATTGCGATGATTTATCCGACGGTAATGGCTTTTATCGCAAGGCGATATCCGAAAGGCAGCGATACGGCGATTACCTTTACGGTCACCATGATGGGGTTAGGCAGCGTAATCGGCAACTATCTGATCGGGGGAGTGACTGAGCTCGTCAAGCATCTGGTGGGCGAGAATTCGCCAACCAGCTTGCTCCGCGGCCTGCAAGCCGGCTACGGCTTTATTGGCTTATGCGCGGCCTTATGCGCAATAACCGGCATTATACTGTATATTTATTTGTATAAGAGAAAAGAAATCATTTAATGAAGAAGCGCCAATATTCACGCCCTATGGGCAGGAGATTGGCGTTATTTCATGAATGGACGCTTACCGTTCGAATAAAATCCGATCTTCCACACATGATCATGATACGCGGGGGCTGCACCAAAAACAGAGGAAGGGACATCGAAGCATGCTCATAAATTCGAATCTTGAAAAGTACGAGGCTTTTATTCGCGAACTGCCGCTCAAGTCCCGTTACTCGCCTAACGACTTGCTCGTTCCCGAATTATGCATGATGCGGGAAGGGCCGATCGAGATGTATTATGCGCCGCACAATGATTACGGCAATCCTCTAGCCAGAATCATGATTGTCGGCATCACGCCAGGCTGGAATCAAATGGAGATCGCGATCCGGACTGCGAAGCTGGCTATGCTCAAGCATAAATCCGCCCAAGAAATATGTAAAGAAGCCAAGATGGCTGCGAGATTTGCCGGATCTATGCGGAGCAATCTCATCCAGATGCTGAACGAATTGAACTTGCATTCGTATTACGGACTTGCCGATTGCAAGGCGTTATTCGAAGATGAATCTACGCTCCTTCATACCACTTCCTTGCTTCGCTATCCCGTCTTTACGAATAAGAAAAATTACAGCGGTCATAGCCCCGAGCTTTCGAAAAACGTCTTATTGTACACCTATGCCTATCAGTTGATGATGAGTGAGCTTGAAGCATTGAACCATACTCCGCTTATTATTCCGTTAGGGAAATCGGTGGAATTGGTATTCAAGCGATTGCTTAGCGAAAAAAAGATCAACGAAAAGCAAGTCGTATGGGGATTCCCTCATCCCTCCGGCGCAAACGGGAATCGGCTGCGGCAGTTCCAGCAATACAGAGACGAGATGGAGAAGGGGATTAGAAACTTTGTGCTGCTGCAACAATAATTCCATTTTATTCGTTTACATATTAAGGAAATGAAACGGATAATGGGGGAGCCTATTGGATCTAATCATACATACGTTAATTCACGTTGCGGCCGGCGCCGGCACCGCTTATTTGTTCGGCAGAGCATACGCGGATTCACTAGGGAAGCGTTCCCTTTTGCTTCTCTTCGGAGCAATTGCCGGGCTGGCGCCGGATTTTACGAAGTTTTTTGGCGATTTGCTTTTTCACTCCGTCTTTTTTGTTCCGCTCATGGGATGGGTACTCGCTTATAGTTATTCCAAGGTCCAACAGGAAGTCTCGTTCAAGCGGATGTGGCTGACGTTCATGATAAGTGCAGGCACTCATTTGCTGATTGATTATATAGGCAACGGAGCAGCTTTGTTTTATCCGCTTATTGACCGTGAATACGAATTCAGCGTTATCGATCGGGACGATATCTTTGTCCTATTGCCGCTGCTGCTATCCTTGAGTATCGGGTTGTGGATTCGGAAGGGCAGGTATTTGGTTCTAGCCGGCGTCCTAACCACCTGCGTATATATCGGAGCTCTGGCCTATTCCAAGGCAGACCTGGAGCATAGCTTGATGGAAAGGTACAAACAGGACCATGTTGAGTCTTTGCTGACTTATCCGGATCCTTCTGGCAGGCATTGGAGGTTTATGCTGCGGACGGAGACTGCCGCCGTGTTTGGCCGCGCATCCCTCTTGGGGAACCGGATTGAAATCGACAATGAAAGCAGCTTCAGTACTCAACGCATGGAAAAAGCAGAGGCTGACGCCTCGCCGATAACCGTAGCCGGGACGATGACATTATCCAGAAACGATATGTTTGCGATTATGAATAAGCCTTATTTTATCGATATTGAGCTGGTTAACGGAATTTACTCCGAAGACTGGGCGCCGGGACCGTTCATGGGGCCGAATTGGAGCGGAGAATTTCATCTCGTGTTGAGGGATGACCTCGGCAATGAGCTCAGCCGGGTAGCTTTGAATGATTTTTACCAGGATCCTTTGCTGTTCAACTCTACGTTTGAGCTTTCGTTTGATGATTATAACGGAGACGGTGACCCGGATTTTACCATAGGGCAGTACGGAACAAGCAACGGGAATTACTACAAGCTATTTACTCTGACCGGCAGCAACGAGTTTCAGGAGCTGGAAGCGGGAGGAAGCGAGGGGCTCTTTATAAGCGCGGTGGACTCCACGTACTCCACCGGTCTGAACAAACTAAACGATTCATCGTTCCAAACCGATTACTACGATAATTCCACGGGCCAACACATGAAAAGTACATTTGCTTGGGATGGAAAAAAATTCATGAAACAATGAGAGAATGGAAGGCATGAAGATGCCTTCTTTTTTCATGGGGCCTGCGACCCTCTATCATAATTGAAATCATAGGCTCATACATTAGTTGATGGTTTCCTGAAACAGGAAGTTACACCAATTTGTCGAAGTTAATAGAATTCCTTAAAGGCTGAGAGGTAGATTATGACGTCACTAACGGAAGCTTACATTGATAGCTTGGCTCCCAATGCGGGAGCGATGAAGAACGGCCGGGATCTGGTGAAGAAGAACAGCTTCCCGGTGCTTCGAAGAACGGAAGACGGAACCTTGCTGTTTGGCGAATGCAAAGGAAGCGGAAAGGAACCGTACCGTTGCTCGGTTGATTTTGTTCAGCCGGATAGTCCGGTGTCGCGCTGCTCTTGTCCAAGCCGGCAGTTCCCCTGCAAGCATACGCTTGGATTAATGTATGCTTACGCGCTCGGCAAGCCGTTCGAGCTGGCGGAGCTTCCGCCGGATATCGCCGAGAAACGGGGCAAAGCGGAGAAGCGGGAAGAGAAGAAGAAGGAAACCGAAGCCGCTGAGTCAGGCGGTACGGCTCCTGCCAGACGCAAGGTTAACAAGTCGGCGCTGGCTAAGAAGATCAATGCCCAGCTTGAAGGCCTGCACCTATTGGAAAAAATGGTGCTGCAAACCGTTCAAGGCGGACTCGGCAGCTTGAGCAAGAAAAATATTCAGCTTCTCGAAGAACAAGCGAAGGAATTGGGCAATTACTATGTTCCCGGCGTGCAGGCCGAGTTAAGGGAGCTTATCCTGTTATTTGGCGATGAAGGGAACCGAGAAGCGGTTTATTCGAAGGCTATCGAGCAGCTGATCCGTATCCATTCGCTGGTTAAGAAGGGGAAAGCGTATTTGGAGCGGCGCTTAGCGGAACCGGAAATGCCGTTAGAAACGAATTCAACGATTGAGGAACAGCTTGGTCATGCGTGGCAGTTAGCCGAACTGAAAGAATATGGCCGCACGCGGCAAGCATCCGAGCTGCTGCAGCTTTCCTTCTTGTCGTATACCGATCTGGCAAGAGGAGAATACGTGGATGCCGGATGGTGGGCCGATCTGCAGGACGGAATGGTTCATGCCACGCGTAATCTCCGTCCGTTCCGGGCAGCCAAGCAGTTAAAGGAAGAGGATACCGTATACGCCGTTGTGCAAACGGATGAGTTGTACCAATATCCAGGCGAGATCAATGCCCGCGTAAGGTGGGAAAAGGGAACATTCCGCGAGGCTGCCGTGCAGGATTACAAGGCGGTAAAGGGAGCAGCAAACGGCTCCTTCCCGGATGTGATCAAACAAGTGAAAAACATCATTAAAAATCCGCTGTCGGGCCGCAATCCGGTGGTGCTTATCGCCTACCATACGATCGAGAGGTCCGGAGAGGGCTACCTGTTCCGGGATAAGCAAGGCAAGCCGATTCCGGTTACATCGGACATGATCGCTACGCCTGCGCGATTCGAGACGGTTGTGCCGTTAATGCAGGAAGAAGAGCTGCGGGATCAGGCAGCATTAGTCATGTTCCGGCATGACATGGACAGCGGACGTCTGTCGGCGCAGCCGATGAGCATCATTACGGATAGCCGGATTATTCGGCTGTTGTATTAGAGGAGTGACTACCATGAGCGTAGATCTGTTGCTTGACCTTCAGGTTGAGGTTCGAAGATTATTTATTGCCGGCAGCAGCCTGTCCGAAGGGGATATCCGGTTATCGAAGCTGCTCCCTTCCTTGCAAAAAGCCGGGGAGGCGGCGCCTGTCTTTAAACGGTTGGCAGATACAACGGAGGATCTTATCCAAGCCCCGCGCGCCGAAAGCGCTTCGAAGCTGCTGGAGCTGGCCACGCTGCTCAGCGCCGTCCTGCACACGCAGGGCAAAACCGATGTGGCGGGAGAGACGCAGCCCGTCAATAGCGCAGGACTGTCGCTTCCTACGGAGGTAACCTTCCGGAGATTGCATCCGCTGCTTGAAGCCTTAACGACAAAGGGCTCGGGCAGGCTGGAGCAGATCCGTCAGGCTTGCGAAGACAGGTGCTTCCTGGATCTTCGGGCATTGCCCGCTTTATGCAGCGCGCTAGACGATGTTTATTCCGAAATCCCGGAATTCATTCAGCAGAAAATGCTGCCGGAGTTTGGCCAAGCGGCTGTTCCCTTACTTCGGAACCAGCTGAATCTGCAGGGCGGCAAAGGGGACGCAAGACGACTTCAGCTGCTTCATCTCCTGCAAGGGGAATCCGCGCTGGAGCTCGTAGCGGAAGCCGGCGCATCGGGTGCTCCTGAATTAAAGATTGCGGCTATCGAGCTGCTCAGCGGCTACGAAGGTCAAGAGGGCTTCCTGCTTGAGCAGAGCCGGGAAAAAAGGAAGGAAGTCCGCGAAGCGGCCTATAATGCCCTTGCGCGGCTTGCAACCATTCCTTGCCAAGACCGCTTGTTTGAAGCCGTCGCTTCGAAGGATGCAGAGCTTGTTATTTACCCGATTCGCAAATGTTCGGCGATTGCGCTTCATAAGCGAATCATCGGACACGCGGATGAACAGCTGGACCGTTATGCGGCCAGCGAAGGCAAGGCGAAAGAAGCTGCACTGCAGCAGCTGTATAACGATCTGCGCTGTTTGAGCGGGCATGCGCATGAGCTCGCCGAGGCAGCCTTCCCGATGCTTGGCAAACTGATGGCAACCGATGAATTCATGACTGCAGACGCGGGGGGCGTGCAGGACGCGGCGGCAGAGCTTCTGCTGGCGATGGAATCGGAAGCGGCCGATCGGTTTGCGATTGGCCTTCATTCCGCCTATAAAGGCAAATTTATCGGATACAGCTTCCGCGCTGCCTTTAGGCAATTGTCTCCGGCAGAGCTCTACGACCGGTATGCGGATGCCATCAAGGGACGTTCGGCGCCCGCAAAGCTGCTGCAGCAAGCGATTCAGCAAATCGTTCACGACCAGCTGGCGAGCAGCGATGAATGTGCCGATGCCGTTCCGCAAGAGGCTTGGGACCGGCGCTGGGTGAAGGCGCTGGCCGGTCAGGATTTGACGGATCTGGTCTGCGCATTTACGCATGAGAATGACCGGGACGTTACGTCTTACTTAGTATCGAAGCTGAAGGACGGCTCAAGAGTTAACGATTACCGGACGCAAAATGTGCTGCTGACGTTATTTCGCGTTGGGTTCAAGGAAGCTCCCGAGCTGTTCATGGGGATGCTTGAGAACAAAACCTCCCGCAGCTTCTATTACATAGACTGGCGGATGAAGCAGCTGTTCGCCTCGATGCCGAAGGCTTACGCGCCACGTCTGCGCGCGTTTGCGGAAGCTCTTGCTTACGAATCGGTTAAAAATGAATTGCTGGAGATTGTCGAGGCATTGGAAGCCATGCCAGACGATATGGCAGGGGAGAGTGGAAAGGGAGTATGGGCATGGATCAAAAACAAAATGTATTGAGATTACCGGCGGAGCAGCTGTATGCGCATGAGCTTGAAGCGCTGAAAGCCGCCGATAAGAATAACGAGAAGCCGGCGGGCTGGCAGCTGTCGCCTAAAGCAGTGCTAACCTTTATTACCGGCGGCCAGGCGGGCGAGACCACGATTACTCCGAAATATATCGGCAATAAACGGCTCGTCGAAATGGCTATAGCAACTCTTTTGACAGACCGGGCGCTGCTCTTGATCGGCGAGCCGGGAACGGCAAAATCATGGCTGTCGGAAAATCTGACCGCCGCGATCCACGGCGACTCTTCCAAGGTTGTGCAGGGCACGGCAGGCACGAGCGAGGAGCATGTCCGTTACTCCTGGAACTATGCGCTTCTGCTTGCGCAAGGCCCGTCGGACCAAGCGCTCATCCGAAGCCCGATTCTTCGTGCCATGGAAGGCGGAGGAATCGCCCGCTTTGAGGAGATTTCCCGCTGCGCTTCCGAAGTGCAGGACGCTTTGATTTCCATCCTGTCGGAGAAGACGATAGCCATTCCCGAGCTTGGCAGAGAAGTTCCCGCCGAACGCGGCTTCTCCATTATTGCTACGGCTAATACAAGGGACCGCGGCGTTAACGAGATGTCGGCTGCTTTGAAGCGCCGCTTTAATATTCTGGTGCTGCCGGCACCTTCAAGTCTGGATACCGAGATCGATATCGTGCGCCGCCGGGTAAGCGAAATATCGACGAACTACGAGCTGCGCGCATCGCAGCCGGATGACGAGGCGATCCGCAAGGTCGTTACGATTTTCCGCGAGCTTCGCAGCGGCCTGACGCTTGACGGCAAAGAGAAGGTAAAGTCGCCAAGCGGCGTAATTTCGACGGCCGAAGCGATCTCACTGCTTACGGGCAGCATGGCGCTTGCCGGAAGCTTCGGCACCGGCGAACTGACTGACGAGGATATCGCAGCCGGGCTGCAAGGGGCCATCGTGAAGGATGATACGAAGGATCAGCAGGTGTGGAAGGAATATCTCGATAACGTGATGAAAAAACGGGGGGCGTCATGGCGAAGCCTGTACAACGCGTGCGCGGAGATGAACGGTTGAGCGGACCGCATTATTTCGGCATCAGGCACTTATCGCCGGCAGGCTCCTATCATCTCCTCGCCCTGCTCGGGGAGGTAAAGCCGACTGCGGTATTAATCGAGGGTCCAAGCGACGCGGGTATTCTTGCCGAGCAGCTGACCGCCCGCGGCGTAGTCCCGCCGGTGGCCATGCTGGCTTATACGGACCGGCTGCCCGTGCGTACGCTGCTGTATCCGTTTGCCGACTATTCCCCGGAATATCAGGCCTTGTTATGGGCCAGAAACCATAATTGTCATTCGGAGTTTATCGATTTGCCGACGGAGGTATCTCTTGCCCTTGCCGACGCGAGAAGGGATGCGGTACCGGATCTGTCGGATGGCAGCTTGACGGAAGCCGCCCCTCCTGCGGATCTTTATAGCAGGATAGCCGAGCTGTCCGGCGAACCGGATTACGAGGCGTATTGGGAGCGGCATTTCGAGCATCGTTTACAGCCGGGCGCTTACCGCAGCGCAATCCGTGCGTATGCGCATGAGATGCGCGAGCTGACGGATCAGGAGGAGCAGAAGCTGACACCGCGAGGCTACGCCTATAACGAGATTCGGGAAGCCTTCATGCGGCGTAAAATTCAAGATACCATTACAGCCGGACACAAGCCGGATAAAATCGTTGTGGTCAGCGGCGCCCATCATACCTCGGCGCTGAACTCAAAGCTGCCGGCGATGACGGATGCCGAGGTTAAAAAGCTGCCACGGGTACCATCCAAGATGACCTTAATGCCTTATTCCTTCTATAAATTATCCTCCCATTCCGGCTATGGGGCAGGCAATCAGGCGCCTGCTTATTATTCGCTGCTGTGGCAATGCATGAAGCAAGGAAAAATGAAGGAATTGCCGGCCTTATATCTGTCCTCCGTTGCCAAGCAAATGCGGGAGCAAGGAACATGGCGTTCGACGGCTTCGGTCATCGAGGCAGTGAGAATGGCAGATGCGCTGGCGTTTATGCATGATGGCGTGCTGCCGACCTGGAAGGATCTGCGGGACGCGGCCACCGTGCTTTTTGGCTTTGGGGAATTCTCGTCTGTCGCAGAAGCGCTTGCGAGAGTCGATATCGGAACGGTGATCGGCAGCTTGCCGGAAGGCGTCAGCCAGACTCCCGTGCAGGATGATTTGAACCGCGAGCTCAAGCGGCTGAAGCTGGACAAATACAAGACGCTTGTTGCCTCCGGTCTGGAGCTGGATCTGCGGGAAAACAGGCGGGTGAAATCCGAGGAATCCGCATTCCTTGATTTGAATCGTTCTATTTTCCTGCACCGGCTGGCCGTGCTGGGAATCCGATTCGCCCGCAAGCAGCGGGTCAGTCAGACGGATGCGACTTGGGCGGAGCATTGGGTGCTTCAATGGTCGCCGGAAGCCGAGATCGAGACTGTGGAATCCACCCTGAAAGGCGAAACGGTAGAGCTTGCAGCCGCTTATGTTATTCATGAAGAGCTGCTGGCCTGCGCGAACATCGCCGAGGCAGCGAAGCTGATCCGCAAATCCTGCGAATGCGGGCTGCCGCAGGTGATGGGGCAGGCGACCGGCGTTTTGCAGCGGCTGGCCGTTGACGCCGGAAGCTTCGAGCAAATTGCCGAAACGGTTCAAGAGCTGTCCGTTCTGCTGCAGTACGGCTCCATTCGCCGGATCGAGACGGAGACCTTGGAGCCCCTTATGCAGCAGCTATTTCTGCGCGGTACCCTTATGCTGCAGGATGCGGCAGGCTGCAATGACGATGCGGCAGCAGGGATGGTGACCGCTATTCAAGCGATGAATGCGGCGGCGGAAGAGCATTACCAGCTCGTGGACGGGGCGCTTTGGATGAATAGGCTCAAGGAGCTTGCGGCCCGGGATGACCGCAACGCAAAGCTGTCCGGGTTTGCCTTTGCGATCGTGCTAGAGAAGAATGAAGCGGGCGAAGAGGAATGCGCGAGGGAGGTATCGCGCCGTCTGTCGCCCGGTATTCCGGCGGACATCGGTTCCGGCTGGTTCGAAGGCATGTCGATGCGCAACCGTTACGCGTTGTTGTCGAGGGATTATTTATGGCGACAGCTGGATGAATACGTGAATTCGCTCGAGGAAGAGCCGTTTAAGCGCTCGCTTGTGTTTTTGCGGCGCGCGTTCGGCGGCTTCGAACCTAGGGAAAAAGCGGCAATTGCCGAGCTGCTGGGCGATTTGTGGGGAAGCGGCGCGGAACCAACCGGCGAGGCCCTTCAACGTCCGCTTAACGACGATGAAAAGGAGCAGCTGGATGAACTTAACGACTTTGACTTTGGAGATATATAGCCTATGACGACAATGGATCCGGAACAAGTCAGACGCTGGAGGCTTATATTGGGAGCTTCTGCCGAACAAAAGCTGCAGGGAGCGGGAGGTCTGCAAGGAAGGCCTCTTTTAAGCGATGAGGATCTGCTGATGGATGAAGCCCTAGCGGCAATTTACGAAGGGGAAGGAGGAGCCGGGCTTAGCGGCCAGGGTAACGGCCATGCATCCAGATCCCGCTCTGCCGGTCTTGGTGCCTCTTCTCCCAAGCTGGCTAAATGGCTTGGCGATGTGCGGCATTTTTTTCCGCCGGATGTGGTTTCCGTCATTCAAGCCGATGCCGTAGAACGCAAGGGGCTCACCCAGCTGTTATTCGAACCCGAGCTGCTGTCCCAGGTTAAGCCCGATATCGGAATGGTCGCCACCTTAATGTCGCTTCGCGGCCAAATTCCGGAGCGTACGAAAGAGACCGCGCGGGCACTCGTTCGGGAAGTGGTGGACGATATCATGAAACGCCTCGAGCAGGATCTTACCCGTGCGGTTACCGGCTCTTTGAACCGGAGGCAGCATTCTCCGCTGCCTTCTTTAAGCGGTCTCGACTGGGGGGCCACGATCCGCAAAAACCTGAAGCATTACGATCAGGAGCGCCGGCTGCTTATCCCCGAGAAGGTCTATTTCTTCGACCGCGCTCGGAAAAGCAAGGAATGGACCGTTATTCTCGATATCGACCAAAGCGGCTCGATGGCAAGCTCCGTTATTTACGCGTCGCTTGTTGGGTCCATCTTTGCGAGCATGCCGTCTTTGGAGACAAAGGTGGTGGCCTTTGATACCGAGGTGGTGGATCTAAGCGAGCAATGCGCCCACGACCCGGTGGATATGCTGTTCGGCATTCAGCTTGGAGGCGGAACCGACATCAATAAATCGCTCCAATACTGCGAGCCGTTTATAACCGAGCCGAAGAAATCGATCTTTATTCTTGTCTCCGACCTGTATGAAGGCGGCAACCGGACCGAGATGATCCGGCGGTTGAAGGAGATGCATGAGTCCGGCGTAAAAACCGTCTGTCTGCTCGCGCTGTCGGATGACGGCGTGCCGTCCTATGACGAATCGGTCGCGAAGAAGCTGGCGCAATACGGCATTCCTTGCTTTGGCTGCACGCCGGATAAATTGGCGGAGCTGATCGAGGGCGCTTTGAGAGGAATGGACCTGCAGAAGCTTGCCGACCGGATGGGGCAATCCGCGAAAGGGAATTAAACGTATAGTAAAAAAGCCTGCAGACGGACTGCAGGCTTTTTTTTGTGCTTAACCAAATCGATTACGGCAGCGGTAACGCGCGTCGAAAGCTTTTCCAATTAATGGTGTTGGTTAACATAAGGGTTATGAAATAGAAGAGAGTGGAAAGGGCAATGGAGGCAACCATGCTCCATAACATCGGCCATCCTTCGTAGGTGAAGAATGCCATGGACCAGCGTCCGAAGAGAGCCATGAGCACCATGCACAAGCCTACCTTAATGTAGGGCTCTGCCGGCCAATAGAAGCCGATCGAGCTGGAGATCGAGAAGAAATTAAGCATCATCTGCAGAACCATGCCAATCCCGATGCCAAACGCAACCCCAACAATGCCGAATTGGCTGCCAAACACAAAGATGGAGACGGCTTTGAAGGCGGTGGAGATGATAAAGTTCCACAATGCGGCGTTCGTCCGGCCAAGCCCCAGAAGAATGGCATGCAGCGGCGCGTCAAAATAATGAAAGAAAAACATCGGAGCCAGGATCTGAAGCAGCATTCCCGCATCGGGAGCCCCGTATATTACGGAGGTTAGCGGCGTTGCCCACTGAAATAAAATAACGGTTGCCGGTGCCCCAATTAGGAGACCTACAATCATCGCCTGATTCATTCGTTCGTGAATGAGCAGCGTGTTCTTGCTGACCGCCGCTTCGCTGATGGCAGGAACTAGTGCAGTTGATAGAGAATTGGTTATGAAGCTGGGCATAAAAAGCAGCGGGAATGTGTAGCCGGCCAGCAAACCAAACTGCTTGGTCGCCATAGCCGTGCCGATGCCGGCCATCGCAAGACTAGTCGTAATCAGCAGAGGCTGAAAGGCGCTGTATAACGAATGTATAACGCCTTGGCCCGCCGTTGGCAGTCCCAGATTAAGCAGCTCGTTAAGCGTGCTTCTTCCGTGCTTGAGATGGTTTTTCCACGTTTCTCCCGCCGCCTTCCGCTCGCCGTATAGCTTGTAGCTGGCTGCCAGGAAGAGAAGGCTGATCATCTCGCTAATGACGGAAGCGGCCATGGCGCCCGCGGCCGCATAAGCAACGCCATAGGGCAGCAGCAAATGGACAAGCGCCAAAACGCAGGCAATTTGCACCGTATGCTCAAGGACATCGGATGCGGCAATTGCCTTCATCTGCTGCATGCCGCGGAAATAGCCCTTCAAGACGGCGGAGATTGCTACAATCGGAGCAATCGGCGTAATCGCCAGCATGGCTAGATAAGCTCTCTGGTCGCTTAACAGAATCGATGAAATCCATTCCGAAAAAATAAGCGAGAACGTCGTCAGCGAAATGCTGAGTACGGATGTGATCGCAAGTGAGACATTCAGAATCCGCCTGATCTTGGCGCGGTCGCCCTGTTCGTTGGCTTCGGCGACCAGCTTGGAGATGGCAACCGGAAGTCCCAGCTCCGTAATCGTTATGACCAGCGGAACAAGAGGATGCGCCATCATAAGAAGGCCAATGCCTTCCGCGCCTAACGCGCGGGCGATGTACATGCCGCTGATAAAACCGAGGATCCGGTTGATGAAAGCGGCGGCCGACAAGACTAACGTACCTTTTACGAACGATGATTTAGGATGTGCCATACTTTCCTCCCGAAAAAAACGCTTGAATACTTAAGTGTATTCACCGATTGGAAAAGCATGCGAACAAGCTGCTTGCATGGCGGGAGGCTTTTTTGGAAGGAGCTGTAACCTTGAATGAATTGGAGATCGCCGTACAATTAAGAGAATCGGGACAACTAGAGGAATCCAGATTGATGCTGCTGGCGTTGGTTGAACGATATCCCGCTAATCCGTCCGTCTGTTATCAATGCGCATGGGTGCATGATACGATGGGACTGGAGAGGGAAGCCGTCCCTTATTATCAAAAATCCATAGAGCTTGGCCTTAGCGGCGAGGATCGGCAAGGCGCTTATTTGGGATGGGGGAGCACTTGCCGCACATTGGGAATGTACGCTGAGGCGCAATCCGTATTCCGGGAAGCGATAAGCGAATATCCGGATAACCGGGAGTTTCAGGTGTTCTACGCAATGGTGCTTTATAATCTTCGGGAGCATGGAGCCGCAATGGAGATCCTGCTGAAGCAGCTGGCGGAGACGAGCCAAGACGAAGGGATTCAATCCTATCGCAAAGCTTTGCTCTTCTATGCGGATAAATTAGACCAGAGATGGGACTAGGCATGCAATTTGGGATTTTTGCCAGACCAGTCTTGACTTGGAGTTAACTCCAAGTGCGATAATAGGTTGGACGAAAAGGAAAGCAGGGGATATGGATGGAATACGTGAAATTAGGAAATACGGGTTTGGATGTTTCCCGCCTTTGTCTTGGCTGCATGAGCTTTGGTGAAGTGGAGCGTTGGAATCATCCGTGGATTCTGGATGAAGAGAACAGCCGCCCGATTATTAAGAAAGCACTGGATCTCGGCATCAATTTTTTTGATACCGCTAATATTTACTCTACCGGAGCAAGCGAAGAAATCGTCGGCCGCGCCTTGAAGGATTACGCTAACCGTGATGAGGTCGTTATTGCAACGAAGGTATTCTTCCGCATGCAGCCGGGCCCGAACGGCGCGGGTCTTTCCCGTAAAGCGATTATGAACGAAATCGATAACAGCCTGAAGAGACTGGGAACAGACTATGTAGATTTGTATCAGATTCACCGCTGGGACTACGATACCCCAATTGAAGAGACAATGGAGGCTTTGCATGACGTCGTGAAAGCAGGCAAAGCAAGATACATAGGGGCCTCCGCCATGTACGCCTGGCAGTTCCAGAAAGCGCTGCATGTCGCGGAGCAGAATGGCTGGACCCGGTTCGTCGCGATGCAGAATCATCTCAACCTCATGTACAGGGAGGAAGAACGCGAGATGATGCCGCTGCTCAAGGAGGAGAAGATTGGCGCCATTCCGTACAGTCCTCTTGCCTCCGGAAGATTGGTTCGCGACTGGGGTACCGTTACGCACCGCTCCGAAACCGATCAGGCTCAGAAGATGAAATATGACGCATTCGCCGAGCAGGACCGCGTTATTGCCGAACGTGTTGCGGAAATTGCGAAGCGGCGCGGCGTTCCACGCGTTCAGGTTGCCCTGGCATGGCTGCTGCAAAAAGAACAGGTAACGGCGCCGATCATCGGCGTAACAAGCATGGCTCAGTTCGAAGAGACAATCGGATCGATCGAGCTTGCGTTAACGCCGGAAGAGATCAAATATCTGGAGGAACCGTATGTTCCTCACCGCGTTGTTGGTGCGTTGTAAGCCGGGAAAAAGCTGGTTCCTTATCGGAGCCAGCTTTTTTTGTGACTATTTTATTCGGTAATAGTGGAAAACAATGCCGAGGAATGGGCAAGACTGATAGTTGGAGAGTGGGTGACGTATGTACTTGCTGCTGGCCGATGACGAGCCGATGATGCTGCAAATTTTACAAAGCTATTTTATGAAAGAGGGCTTTAACGTGCTGACAGCCGGGGATGGCGAAGAAGCGCTGGAATTGTTTTACGAGCATCGGGTGGATCTTGCCGTATTGGACTGGATGATGCCGAAGGTGAACGGGGTAGAGGTATGCAAGGAGATCAAAAGGGTCAGCCGGACCAAAGTATTGCTCCTGACGGCGAAAGGCGAACCGGAAGAGGAGCTTTATGCTCTAAATGCCGGTGCGGATGACTACGTGCCCAAGCCTTTTGATCCGAGAGTGCTGCTTGCCCGTGCTTGCAAATTGTTGAATGGGGCTTCTCAGCTGCGGTCAGACGATCTGGTGGTGGATATGGAAGCTCAGAAAATATACCGTGACGGCAACGATGTGCAGGCAACCTCGAAGGAATTCCAGATCATGAAGTATCTCATCCAGAACAAGGGTCAGATCGTCCCAAGGAAAATGCTGCTGGATCTAGTATGGGGATTCGACTACTACGGGGATGACCGGACGGTGGATACCCATATCCGCAGTCTGCGGGAGAAGATCGGGGAGACCCGGATCAAGACGTTCCGGGGCTTAGGGTATAGTCTGGAGGAGCATCCGGATGAGTAAGCTCGGTCCTTTCGTCGAGGGTTACCGCATAATATATAACACTCGGGTAAAAGGTGGTGGGGATAACTATGAAGATCCAGATCCGGAACTTAAACAGCACCTCGACGCCAACGCTTTTCCATCAGTATTCGATGATCGACTCCATTCGGGATTTCAATCTTACCATTGAACCCGGCAAAATTTATGGTTTAGTTGGATCCATGGGCAGCGGAGGCTGGCTTCTCAGTTATTTTTTGGCCGGAAAAGAAGAACTGTTGTCGGAATGTCTGGATATGTCCCACTCGATCGTAACCTTGGATGACGATCCCGTTAATAATGAAGTCTTAAAGCGTATTTCTTGTTATGTAGGCGAAGGGGTCGCCGAGTTTCCGTATCGCAGCTTCAAAACCTATCCCGGTCCTCTTACATGGAAATTAAAAAAAGTACGGTCGGTTGCCGACCAGATTGCAGAGGGAATCAAGCGGAGCGGGAATCCGCTGACCTTGGGGCAAATCGCCGGGATGTTCGAATTAACCGGCTTGGATAAACCAAAGCGCTATCAAGGCAAAATTCATCGCCCTCTTGCATTCAACAGCGGCGAACGATGGAGAGCTTCCCTGGCGATTGGCTATGCTTTTCAAAAACAGCTCTATTGCGTCCCTTGGATCGAACCCCATGGACTCTTCTATATCCTTGGGCAGCTTGGGAGAAAGCTGCTTGGCATCCTTAGAGACTCCGGTGCTTCAGTGATCATCCCCGTGAGCGATGAGAAATATATTGCGGGTCTGGCCGATGAGATTGTCTATTTGAAGCCCTGTGATTTCATGAAGGACGACCTAGCGGATGAGAATGCCATAAAGTTAACGGAATAATCATGAAAGCCGCACAGGAAGTGCGGCTTTTCGCATTGGCTACAGGATACCGTCCGGCATCTATTTGATGCTGAAGAATAAGATGGAGACAGGAAGTTTATTTCGGAGAGGTGAAATCATGTCTTATCTCTATTATCCCTATATCGGCTGGAAGCAGCAGTGCGCCAATGTGCCGCTCGTCTTTCCGCCGCAGCACCAGAACCGCCATCCGGGATTTGAATATCCGATGACCCCGCGCCCCTTGTCGGATAACCCGTATTATAAAGGTAGCGGGAAGCTCCAGGATAAGGTGGCCATCATATCCGGTGGAGACAGCGGAATTGGCAGGGCCGTCGCTATCGCTTTTGCCAAGGAAGGGGCGGATCTGGTTATTCCTTATTTGGATGAGCATCGGGATGCGGAAGAAACCAAACAGATGATCACGGGGCTTGGACGCAGCTGCGTAATGATGCCTATCGATTTACGGATTGAAGAGAATTGCAAGAAGGTTGTAGATACTGCGATAAAGACATTCGGAAAATTAAATATTCTGGTAAACAATCATGGCGTCCAGTTTCATAAGAAAAGCATCCTGGAAATTACGCGGGAACAGCTGATGAATACCTTCCAGACGAATATTATCTCTTTTTTCGATATGACCAAAGCAGCCTTGCCCCATCTACGCGCGGGAAGCACGATTATTAATACAACGTCGGATACGGCATTTTCGGGAATGGCGAATATGGTCGATTATACCGCTACCAAAGGGGCTATCGTCTCGTTTACGCGCTCCTTATCGCTGCAGCTGGCAGAGAAGGGAATACGGGTAAACGCCGTTGCGCCGGGTCCAACCTGGACACCGTTAATCCCTTCGGCATTTACGGCAGAGGAGATCACGACCTTCGCTACGGACGTTCCCTTAAGACGTCCGGGGCAGCCGTTCGAGCTAGCGCCAACTTACGTGCTGCTGGCATCCGACGATTCATCCTACATATCGGGACAAGTATACTTCGTTAATGGCGGTTCGATTGTGACCTAACGTGACAAAGCCGAGTGAATAGGAAAAAATATCCTCCTATGCTTGATAAGCGTCATAAGTTTAATACACAGGAAGATCATTAATGTCTAGATTTCGATGAGTTGAAGCTTACATAATGGAGAAAGGCAACCGCCGAACCATCGGCTGTTGTCTTTTTTTTTGCGCATATTTAAGTCATTTTCGTTTAAATGCATTAATTTGTTGCATTAATGATGATAGAGGCATACAATGGCTTATATAATGTTGCACAACGACTTAATTGTTTGAGAAAATCCGGAAGAGGTGGTAAAGAGGTTATGTTTCAGGAAGAACGAATCAACGCCATAATGGAGCATCTCAATGAGCATAAGCGGATCGATATAAAGGACATGTGCCAAAAATTCGACGTATCCCGCGATACGGCACGCCGGGATCTGCTCAGGATGGAGGAGCTTGGTCTTATTCTCCGAACGCATGGGGGAGCGGTTTTGCCTAAGAAGTCTATGGAAGTATTCGAGTACAAAGACCGGCTTGTCAAGGAGTCCGACGTCAAGCGCGATATCGGACGCCTTGCCGCATCGATCGTAAAAGACGGTGACTATATTATGATGGACGCTTCAACGACCGTACAGTTCACCGCCGAGCACATTACGGCTGAAAGAGTGGTTGCCGTTACGAATTCCATTGACATTGCAGATGCCTTATCGCGGAAAAATGCCGTAAGGACGTATTTGCTGGGCGGCGAGTTAAATATCAAACATCGCTTCCTGTTCGGTCAAGCGACGATCGATAACCTGGCCAATTACCAAGTGGATAAATTATTCCTTGGCGCATGCGGAATTACGGCAAACGGTTTATCCTATCCCGATGTGGAGGATGGGGCAGTCAAACGCGAGATGATCAAGAAAGCGAACCAAGTTATTTTGTTGGCAGACCATACGAAATTCGGCGAACAGATGTTTTATAAAATCGGAGGTTTGGACGCCATTGATCTCCTGATTACGGATCAGCATCCTGACCGGGACATGATGGAGAAGCTTGCGGAGCATCGTGTGGAACTTCGCGTCGTAACGGAGGAGGATTTGGATGATTAAACTTATTGTCAGCGATTTGGACGGCACGCTGCTTGATCAAGGCAAGCAGATTAACGAGCGGGACCGCCGCGCGGTAAAAAAAGCCTTTGATAGCGGTCTTGATTTATGCATCGCATCCGGCCGGATGAATGCCGAGATTACTATCATTATGCGGCCTTTCCCGAATAAATATCATGCGGTTGGTCAGAACGGAGCAACCGTCCGGCTAAATAACCGGCGTCTGCTTGGCGCGAAGGATTTTGCTCCCGATTTATCCCTGCAATTGCTTCAAGCCGTCCCTCGCGAGGAATTCATCAGCTTCGTTCATTGTACGGATGACTCTTATTATGCGCGGGTGCATAATGAAGTTTCCCGTTCCTATGAGAAGCGTATTATGTCCGAGAGCTCCGTTCATAACAGCCTGGAGGATGCTCTGGCGAATGATGAATTTCGTTGCAGCAAGCTCGCTTGCTTCGGGGAGTCAGGCGAGCTGAGCAGGTTGGAAGCACGGTTAAACCGCCAATTTCCCGGGCAGATTGAGACTTTTATCAGCGATAAGGATTGTTTGGACATTATGCCGCTTCACGTCTCCAAAGGCACGGGGATATCGCTCCTCATTCGGGAATTGGGCATTGCGCCGGATGAAATCGCATGTATCGGAGACTCGTTTAACGACCTTTCGATGTTTGCCTTAACGCCGCATAGCTTTGCCATGGCCGAAAGCCATGATGAAATCCGCGGGCAGGCGAGCACGATTGTACATTCCGTTGCTGAAGCTATCGATCAAATCCTTGCCTATAATACCATGTCAGTCGCGAACTAACGGCCTTAGGCACTTATTTGCCGGAGATTAACGATCAAGCTGCGATCACGATGAGCCGCCTGGATCTCCGTTTCCCTTAGTTACGCTCATTTATTTTATCGGCTTCGTATTCCTCTGCATAGGTCTGGAAATAAGCCTTATCAATTTCCCGCCGTCGCTCCTCTCCAAACCATTTTCCATTCCTGCCTCTAACGCAAGCCTGGCCGTTATTTTATTTTGGATCTCCATGATAATCGGGAGACTCTTCTCCGGTTAAATTGCCATGCCGGTTGTAGATCAGAAGGGGCGCGTTGAATAAGAACATATACCCGGAAGCAACATAAAATTGGCTTGTCATTAATTTTTTGGAATAGGTGGATGAATGGATAAACAACAACGATTAGCAGCACATGAATCGCTGGAAATTCACGAAGCACTTAACTTAAAAACTTTGGCTCTGGCAAAATCGAAGCTTATGCAAGGTTTAGTATTCGACCAAGAGCTCAGGGATTTGATGGAAAAGGATGTCCAGCAGACAATGCAGGCTATAGCCGATTTGCAAGCGGTATACGCAAGAGCTCCTTTTCGCGCTCTCGTACCGGATGTAAGGCCGACACCCATTTTAAATTGAAGGGGGGATGACGATTGATGGATCACAAGACGGATTATTTGGATCCCGCAAAGTCGCTAAATATGCCGGAAATGGCGGACATGACGTTTGCGGTTGATTTTCTGATTCGAGTCAAGGAAGGAGTCCGCAATACGGCAGTCGCCATTACGGAAACGGTCTCGCCGGATGTGCGGTCTTTACTTCGGGCACAGCTTTTGCAGGGCATTGCCATGCATCAGGAATTGACGGAACTCATGATCCGCAAAAAATGGTTTCATCCCTACGAACTGTCCGAGCAATACAAGCTGGATCAGCTGTCGGCCAAGAATACCATGGAGATTGCGGAACAGAAGCTGTTTCCGGATGATCACACTCGCAAAGGCATGTTTGACCGGACGCCGGACGAGCATATCGGGGGGCATTTCGCATGAAGGCAGTCACTTACCAGGGCATCAAAAACGTCCATGTCAAAGAAGTGCCGGACCCTAAAATTCAGAAGGCTGACGATGCGATTATACGGCTGACGACTACCGCTATTTGCGGATCGGATTTGCATCTGTTTCACGGAATGATTCCGAATCTCGGGGAAGATTACGTTATCGGCCATGAACCGATGGGGATCGTTGAAGAAGTGGGACCCGGTGTTGCCAACTTGAAAAAAGGCGATCGCGTCATCATCCCGTTTACGATTGCCTGCGGGGAATGCTTTTACTGCAAAAACCAGCTTGAAAGCCAATGCGACAACGCGAACGAGCATGGCGATATGGGCTCCTATTTCGGATACTCGGGTACTACCGGCGGCTATCCGGGCGGGCAAGCCGAATACTTAAGGGTTCCTTTTGCTAACTTTACGCATTTCAAAATTCCTGAAAACTGCGAGCAGCCAGACGAGAAGCTCTGTCTGATCGCGGATGCGATGACAACGGCATACTGGAGCGTAGATAATGCGGGAGTGAAAAAAGGGGACACCGTTATCGTGATCGGCTGCGGACCGGTGGGATTAATAGCTCAGAAGTTTGCCTGGTTCAAAGGCGCTTCCCGCGTCATTGCCGTGGATTATCTGGATTACCGGCTTCAGCATGCCAAACGGACCAATAAAGTCGAAATCGTAAATGCCGAATCGGATTTGAATATTGGCAATAACCTGAAGGAGATGACCAAGGGAGGAGCCGACGTCGTTATCGATTGCACCGGAATGAGCGGCAAGATGTCGCCGCTTGAAGCCCTGGCATCTGGAATAAAGCTGCAAGGCGGAGCAATGGGCGGATTGGTTATCGCTTCGCAAGCCGTGCGCAAAGGCGGAACGATTCAAGTAACCGGCGTATACGGAGGCCGATATAATGGGTTCCCGCTAGGGGATATTTTTCAAAGAAACGTGAATCTCCGCACGGGGCAAGCACCGGTTATTCATTATATGCCTTATATGTATGAGCTAATCGATACGGGAGAGGTGGATCCCGGCGACGTGGTTACGCATGTGATGCCGCTTAGCGAAGCTAAGAAAGGCTACGAGCTGTTCGACACGCGTCAGGATAATTGCATCAAAGTCGTATTGAAGCCATAGCAAGGCTTGAAAGGGGTAGCAGACAGATGGGATACGGTTTGCACGAAACGTTGGAAATCCACGAGATTGCCGGATTCAAGGCCGTCAGCTTGACCAAGTCCAAGACGATGAAAGGATTAGTCTCGGATCCTGTTCTGAAAGAGATTCTGATGCAGGATGTCATCACCTCCAGCCGCCAGCTTGAGGAGTTAGGACGTATTCTGTCCAGCGCGGTGGAGAAGGGGGTAGAGGCATGAATCCAATCATGGAGTTTCTGACCGGCATGAACACGCTCACGGATCAGGTGATTGCCATGGATTTTCTGAACTCCGCGAAAAGCGGCGTAAGAAACTATGCCTTTGCGATAACGGAAGCCGGAACGCCAGAGGTTAAGGAAGTCTTATTAAGACAGCTGGAGGAGGCTATAGATACGCATGATCGGATCTTGGCCTTTATGCTTGAGAAGCAATGGTATCAGCCTTGGGATATTAAAGGGCAGTTCCAGCTGGATCTTCAGAATATTGATCTATCCTTAAAAGCGCCAACTCTATAAGCTTAATGAGGATGAAAAACCGCATATTGCGGTTTTTTTTGTTTCCATTTTACGTATAGGTGTTAGAATGGCAATAGCGAATGGAAATACAAGGAAGCCGTTTTTCGCGAAGGGTGGAGCTGTAAATGAAGGGATTGGGAACGGGCATTTTGCTTGCGGCTTTTTTTCTGCTTGAGCTTGCCGCGTTTGTCGTGTTTGGTTATTGGGGTTATCAGCTGCAGTCCGTAAAAATGATAAGTATTCTACTGGCAGTAGCGACTCCTCTTGTTCTCGCGGTTCTGTGGGGGATGTTTCTTTCGCCAAAAGCATCCGTGGCAATCTTCACCTACCCCGTAAGAACGGCCCTGAAGCTGGTTGTTTTCCTGGCTGCATCGGCCGCTTTGTTTACAACGGGGCATGAAAAGCTCGGGCTTGCTTTTCTAATCGCTGCGATCGTTATCATCGCAGCTGTATTTCTATTGAAATTGCATAAAGCAGATGCCGCTAAGGAATAGAATCTTCATTATTCAGTCAAATGTGACGATAAAGTAAGAGATTCCCAGAATTAATAGGAGAGCAGGAAATCAGTTGAGAATAATCGTAAATGGTTCTGAGCTAAAAACGGATTTTCCGCCTTTCAATGACGGAAGAAGATCATTCCTCCATCTCGATTCAATCCTGTCCGCATTGGGCAGAACTTATTGGATAGAAGAGGATGGCGCTCTGGCAATTTGTCCGGACTTACCTAAGCGTAAACGAATTGCATGGCTGCATGATGAATGGGAGGATTCTCTTCGAAAGATTGATGGAGTAATTTTTATTTGTTCCAATCGGTTAAGCGATGTAACAAATACAGAAATCGTAATTAGTAACCGCAATGCAACAATAACAATTACTGATGAAATGGATGCAGAGGAGAGCGGCTTTATTACTAACGAACAGGCTAATGATGAATATGAACCAGAGGAATTTAGCCCGGAAGAAAGCGCGAAAATCAATTACGGTAAATATGCTACTCCTCCAATCTTGAACGAATTGAATGCTTTTAGCCTCCAATTGGACCAAACAGGCCGTGTATTTTTGGATGAGGTTGGTTTTTACATAAGCAATGAGCATAGCCCTTACAGCCAAACGCCTTACGATGTTATCGTTTTTGGCCATACGGGCGGAGATGGAGAACATTATGGTTTTTTGACTGATTTCGGTACGGTGGAAGATTTGGAGAACGCTCCTATCGTACGAGTATCCCCCATGGGAGGAGACGAAGCCGTAGAGTACATTGCCCATAATATAAGAGAGTTTCTGAGAATAAAAGCGATTGATAGTACGCTGGTCTATATTGAGTTTGACAATACAGATGAATATGAGAATTATGTATTGAAAGAAGAGGCCGAGCTTAAAGCAAGCAATCCGGAATGGCTGCCTACAGAAGAAGATAAGGTCAGAAACCGAGAAGTCATGGCAAGCATGGTTAAATTTTTAAAACTACCTGAAATTGAAAATCCGTATACCTATTTAAAAAGGGTCAGGCAGGAGAGACAAGAGCGCGTATTGGTTTCAACGCATGACAGCCTAGGTATAATTAATTCTTTATCGCCCTTCGAGGATAAAGAACATAAGCGCTTAAACGTAGATGAAGATCTTGGTATCGAAGAGCTTGAGGATTATTTAGTGCATGCTTCGGTTGCAGGTAAAATGGCCTTAATACGCGATTTCAATGCTATAGGATTCTATGATGATGAGGTAAAAGAAGCAGTCGTATCCGTAATGGTGAAGCTAGGGCTTCAAGACGAATTAACTCGCATGAATGCAAAGGAAGAATGGTGAACCAAGTCGAAAATAAGAAGGCTGCCACATAAAGCAGCCTTCTTATTTTTGTCCTAAACCGAATGGACAACCTGGTCGATTATCCCGTAGTCAAGAGCTTCCTGGGCGGAGAGGAAATAATCGCGGTCCATGTCCTTCTCGATTTTCTCAAGCGGTTGGCCCGTACGGTCGGCGGCGATCCGATTCAACCGGGCTCTCGTATCGAGGATTCGTTTCGCGCTGATCGCGATATCGCTGGCTTGGCCTTGTGCGCCGCCATGAGGCTGGTGGATCATGATCTCGCTGCTGGGCAGAGCAAATCGCTTGCCCTTGGCTCCGCTTAGAAGCAGAATAGCCGCAAAGGAGGCTGCCATTCCAACGCAAATCGTATGAACCTCGGGTTTTATATACTGCATGGTGTCATAGATCGCAAAGCCTGCCGTTGTAGAGCCGCCGGGAGAGTTAATGTACAAGCTGATTTCCTTATCCGGATCCTCGGCGGCCAGAAATAAGAGCTGTGCGACGATACTGTTCGCTACCTGGTCGTCAATCGCTGAACCAAGGAAGATAATCCGGTCCTTCAGTAGCCGGGAATAAATATCGTAGGAACGTTCTCCGCGATTGGATTGTTCAACAACATAGGGGATAAAGCTGCTCATCGTTAATCCCTCTTTCCTTTGTTTGTTTGATGTCTTGCATTCGGCAAACGAAAAGAGAAGGCGAAAAGATACGTAACAAAATTAATTTGATTTGACCGTATCTTTTTCGAGTCTTCGCTCGTTTACTGAATTAAGGATGCGTATAATAGGTAAGAGCGGAGGTGTCCGATACGATGGAAGCAACGATGGAAAAGGAAAATATAGAGCTGGAACGGCTGCAGGGAGTGCTTAGCCGCTATTGCCTGTCTTTAACCAAATCTCGGGCGGAAGCGGAAGATTTGTCTCAGGACACGTGGGTTAAGGCTATGGATTCGGCGCAGCTGCCGGAGCATGCCAATCCTGAAGCTTATTTGCTCCGAATTGCCCGCAATACTTGGATTGACCGGGTAAGAAGGCAATCGACCCATTCGCGGATGATGGATTCAATCCGAAGCTTGGCAGAGCATCAAGCCATGACGCAGGAAAGTCGGATCGGAACGGAGCTGATTATGCAGGCTCTTCTGACTTTTCTGTCTCCGCTTCAACGAACGGTCTTCCTGCTGCGGGACGTCATCGGGTATTCGGCTCAGGAGACGGCATTGCGCTTAGGTCTAACAACTGGTGCGGTCAAAGCGGCTTTGCACCGGGCCCGCGCCGCATTGCCGCCGATCAGGCAGGCTGTCGAGGCAGGCACGCTGCCAGCTCCGAAGGACGAAGGACTGCGGGAGGTCTTGCGAACGCTTGCCATCGCTTATGAAGGCGGCGATATTGACGCGATGCTGACCCTTGTGCAGCAAGGGGATCTGGAGCCTGCCCCTGCGCTTGCGGTCCTGCAAAGCAGGAGAGTCCGGGCAGCCTCGAACCAAGCTCCCCGCGGCCGCTCCGTACCGTCCATGCAGCTCGCAGCTTAACGAAATTGAAATAGGTAAGCATGAAGAAGCACGGCCGTTATGGCCGTGCTTCTTTTTTTGTTACGAATAAGGCAATCCGAATCCGTAAAAAATATCCACGACAAAAGGAAGGGAGTGGCAATTGTTATGGAGCCGTTTAAGCCGGTGAATGTGAGCGCGAGCCTAAAAGACAACGAGAACGTGCTTCGTAACATCTTCCATCACTGCGCGGATATCGTGTTTCGGCCTTTGAATCTTCCTGGCCGTCCGGGCATTCTTCTTGTATATATCGACGAATTGACGGATACGGCCAAATTAGAGCAGATTATCTCTACCTGCATGATGAACGACGACTTTAGCCGACTGACGCAATATACGAGCGTGAACAGCTATTCGCAGATAGTCGCCAAAGTGCTTAAAGGCTGTACGGCCATTTTTATGAACGGGTTGCCTATTGCGTATATCGCTGATTTGACCTCCTTTAAGCAGCGTTCCATCGATGAGCCCTCCAATGAAGCTTCCATTCGCGGTCCGAGGGAAGGGTTCACGGAGGATTTAAAAACGAATCTAAGCATGATCCGGAGAAAAATCAGTCATTCGAAACTGAAATTCGAAAGCTATCAAGCCGGAGAGCTGTCCAATACGGAGTTTGTTGTTGCTTACATCGAGGATTGCGCAAAGCCGGAGCTGCTGCAGGAGGTGAGAAGGAGACTAGCTTCCTTCCGCACGAACCAATTGCTGGACTCCAGTTATATCGAGGAGTATATCGAGGATAAATCGTTATCCTTGTTTCCCCAAATTCGAAACACGGAGCGTCCGGATACCGTGTCCTCCAGCCTGCTGGAAGGGAAAGTCTCGATTATTGTAGACGGTTCTCCGAATGCGCTTATTCTTCCCATGACGTTTTGGTCGGGCTTCCAAGCGGCAGAGGATCATTACGAGCGTTTCCTGTACGTGTCGGCGGTCCGAATGCTGCGGATGCTGCTAGCCGTCATGTCATGTCTGCTTCCATCCTTGTACGTGGCCCTTACCACCTTTCATCCGCAAATGATTCCGCTTAATCTCATGCTTAGCATCTCGGCAGCCAGGGAAGGAATTCCGTTTCCAACGGTGATTGAAACCCTGCTCATGGAAATTATGTTTGAGGGCCTTAGGGAAGCCGGGCTTCGGTTACCCAAGGCAATCGGCTCGGCCGTCAGTATCGTAGGCGCGCTGGTCATTGGGGAGGCTGCGGTGCAGGCAGGCTTTATTTCGGCCCCCATCGTCATGATTGTAGCGGGCACGGGAATTGCCTCGTTCGCCTTCCCGAGCTATAGCCTCGCTTTGCCTTTCCGGATTCTCCGGTTTCCGTTATTGATCCTAGGCGGGTTTCTCGGATTGTACGGCGTTGCCATCGGAATCATGTTTATTGCGATACATCTTGTTACGCTGAAGTCCTTCGGAACCCCTTACTTAAAACCCACGGCTCCAATCTGGCCCACTTTTTGGAAGGATACGCTGGTACGCATGAACAAACGTTTCGTTCCGGCGCCACGCAGAAAATGAAAAAAATACGGTGTTTTATCGTTTGTTCACTTTGCTCGCTGCTGCTCACGGGCTGCTGGGACAGGAACGAAATTAACGAATACGCCTTTTGGATCGGTACCGCTCTGGATTTGACGGACTCGGGGAAGCTGGAGAAAAGCGCTCAAATCGCGATTCCCGCCGAGTTCAAAACGATGAAGGGCAGCGGGGGGAAAGGGGAGAGGGCCAATATCGTCATATCGGCAACGGGCACATCCATTGTCGATTTGATTCAACAAATCCAGGAAAAGCTGCCCCGGCGCATTTTCCTTGGACACCGCAGGTCGATATTCATCGGGGAAAAGCTGGCCCATAAAGGGCTGGTCGATATCATGGATCAGTTTACCCGGAATCCCGACACCCGCATGAGAACCGATATTTTCGTGGTCAACGATGGAAAGGGCAAGGATGCCTTAACGATTAACAGTCCCTTTAACCAGTTCTCGGCGATCGTTGCGGTGCATCAAGACCGTTATTGCCGGCTCGGAGATACGTCCTTGCGGGATTTGCTGTTGGATGCGGGAAGAGACGGCATCCGCCCTTCGATACCGATGATCGATATCGCTCCAATGAACAAGCTGGAGGAAAACAAAATCTTTGAAGTAAGGGCCGTCGCGATCTTCAACAAGGATTTGAAAATGGTCGGGAAAGTCCGGGACAGGGAGTCTCTCGAGCTGTTTTGGGTAAAAGGCGTGCTCAAAAACCAGTATGTATCGGAAGATACCGGGGAAGGCAGCATCTCCTTGTATGTATCCAATCTAAGAAGAACGTTCCGCACCGCAATCGAAGGGGATAAGCTTAAGGTCTACGTGAAATTGAAAGGGAATGCCAGGGTTGTGGAAAACAATACGCCTATCGATCTTTCCGTATCCGCCCAGCGTATTCATACGGAACGGAAGTTTAATGAGATCAAGGCAAAGCAAATCGAGGATACAATCAGGAAAATACAAACGACTTACGGTCAAGACGTATTCGGCTTTGGCGAAGAGTTTCACCGGGAACATCCGAAGAAATGGAAAAAGCTGAAAGACCAATGGGACAACATTTTCCCGACCGTGGAAGTAGCCGTCGATGTCGGCATTAAAATTCAGAGCACGGGGGATATTCGCAAGCGCATCCCTAGAATAGGAGCAAGAGAGTGAAGATTTCATCTTGGCAATTGTTTTGGATCCTCACAACGCTGGAGATATCCATGAGTATATGGCTTACGGTATCTCCTACCATAGAGATTGCCGGACAGGACGCATGGATCTCGTTTGCCTTAGCGGGAATTATAGGGATCGCATTGACTTGGATCTTAATACGAGTTAGTCAGCGGCATGCCGACCAGACCTTGGTGGAATTCGCACAGACTCTATTCGGCAAATGGATCGGAAAGCTGATCGGCCTATTGTACATTCTGATGTGGTATTCGGTCTGCGCGGATATCCTGCGAATCTTCTCCTTGTTCATCAAGCAGGTTCTGTTCCATGATACCCCGATATGGATGATTTCCGCCCTGATGATGACGGCAATGATCTATATCACCTGGGCGGGAAGCGTTGAGGCAATCGCCCGTTTCAGCGAGATGGCGGGCCCGCTGCTTCTGCTGGGGATATTGATTACTTTCGTATTCAATATCCCCAATCTGCATTTATCGCTTATGCTTCCTGTATTTACGGATACGGGAGCGATGTCCATCTTGAAGGGATCCTTCGTGAATGCGTCGTTCCTGGGGGAGTCCATGATGATTATGATGCTGATCCCTTTTGTCGCTAATCCGAAAAACATTCAGAGGCCTGTGTTATTGGCGATCTGCATCCCGTCTGTCTTGGCGATTATTACGGCCATCATGGTTGTTTCCACCTTTGGCGTTCAAATCGGATCAACCTTATATTTCCCGTATTTCAGCATGGTGCGGTTTATAAATTACCTGGATTTCATTCAAAATATGGATGTGTGGATCGTGTTTATTTGGATCTTCAGCGTATTCGTTAAGCTGTCCATCTATCTGTTCATCAATAGTTACGGCACAGCTCAAATATTAGGCGTAAAAAAATGGCGGAAGCTGATCGCGTTTACGGCTCCCGTCATTTTCGCGGCAACCTTGATCCCGGCCAATGTATTCGGATTGCTCGATTACGCGAACTTCGTTTGGATCAAGTATATCTTCCCGATCTTTGTCGTGGGCTTTCCAATCCTATTCCTGCTTGCCGGCATGATCCGTAAACGAATGGTTGCAGCCTCCTGATTAATGGGCAAGCACGGGCATAAGGGTTCGAATATGCTCCGCGTAACGATTCGCTTCCCGTTCGAGCCCTTCATGCGTTAACGCATTCGCATTATAACATACGAACGCAGGGAGATAGGTACCCTTGCACTTGGTTACGGTGCGCTCCATGGGACGCAGTAGCTCGCTGATTGTGAATTGATTGTCTCCGCCTGAGCGATAGGACTTATCGGAACCGCCCGTTGTCGTGGCGATAAGAAACTCTTTGCCAACCAGCCGGTTCCCTCCCGGACCATATGCCCATCCCGGCTTCATTACGTCGTCGAACCACTTTTTCAATAGTGGCGGGCAGCTGTACCAGTAGAAGGGGAATTGCAGCACAATCCGGTCATACTGCAGCAGGAGCGCTTGCTCCTTCTCCGTATCCACGTTCCAATCCGGATACAGCTCATATAGCTTGCGAATATGGATGGCATCATTATTCTTATTCAGCCCCTGCAATAAAGCTTTGTTGGCCCGGGAGTTGTTCAGGTCGGGATGGGCTGCGATAACCAAAATTTTCATGGGAATCTTCCTTTCGAGTTGAAGTATCCCCATTATTAAGCAATATGACTGAACTGAAAAGTACGCTCTTTTTCCGTACTTAGTACGGTTTACCGTACTATCTTGCCGCTGCTGAGGGCTCTGCTATAATAAATACATCGATCTGAGAGCTACGAGGGACGGAGGAGAACGATGAGCAAGGACAGCCAAAGGCCTGCCTCCACGGAAGGAATCCTTGCGACCCTTCAGGTTATAGGCGGGAAGTGGAAGCCGTTAATCTTGTTTATTTTGTTATACGAAGGTACGAAGAGGTTCGGAGAACTGCGGCGGATGCTGCCGAACGTCACGCAAGGGATGCTGACCAGCCAGCTTCGGGAAATGGAGAGGGACGGACTAATCGTGCGGAAGGTATATCAGGAGGTGCCTCCCAAAGTGGAGTACCAATTATCCGACCATGGCGGGTCTCTTGGTTCCGTTTTGACCGATATGTGCGGATGGCGCTTCAAGCATTTGAACTTTATGAAACAGCATGGGGAAGAGCGGAAGGAACCTGCCCCTTATATGTCTCAAGCGGATACCTGACGGTATTCGTTTTTTTGTTGCGCTGTGCCGTGCAGGATTGCGCTTTCTTGGATAATTTCATCGGACATGGAAAATACTACAACAAATCTCTATTGATGAAGGTGTGTAAGAATGAATTCGCTCAAGATCTCTCTGGTACAAGCCTTTTTATTGCTTGTAATTACATCTGCAGTTACCAACCAGTCCACCATTATACCGCTTATTTTGAAAGTATCGGGAAGAGACTCCTGGATTAGCGTTGTACTTGCAATCGTGCCGGGCGTTTTTCTGCTATTAATCCTCCAATTTATCATGAATTCAACCAAGAACGAGTCCATTATTCCTTGGGTAAAACGTCATTTCGGTGTATTTTCCAGCTGGATGATCGCGATTCCGTTTATGCTTTATTTATTATCCGATAGTCTGATAACGCTAAAAGATACGACTAATTGGGTAGACGCAACCTTTCTTCAGGAAACCCCGCGGTTTGTAATCGCTGCTTCATTGACGCTGTTATGCTACATGGCAGCGCAAGCGGGCTTTTGGTCCATTACACTATGCGCTGGAGTATTGCTTCCGTTTTTTATCCTGCTCGAAATATTTTTGCTATTCGTAAACCTTCAATATAAAAACTATCAATATGTCATGCCGGTTTTGGAGAACGGTATGCCGCCGGTACTGCACGGAATGATTTTTTCTTCCCATACGGTGCTAGAAATAATCATTCTTTTATTTATCCAGCATCATATTCAATCGAAGGTCCGTCCTGGCTTCATATTCCTGTTGGTTGCTGTTCATATCGGTCTTGTGTTAGGTACGCTGGTTGATATTATAACCAACTTCTCCCCCGGCGAAGTCGGGCTGCAGCGGTATCCAACCTTTGAGCAATGGGGCCTTGTCACCATAGGGAAAAACGTAGCCCATCTTGATTTTTTGTCAATCTACGAATGGTTAAGCGGGGCTTTTATCCGCTTGGCGCTTTGCATGTTTTTGATTGTCGAGCTGTTTCAATTCAAGCATGCCTTATCGAGAAATATTACCCTTTTGGCTCTTACGGCGTTCATGTTGATCATGCCGCTTTTTCCTATAAGCGATCCCGCGTTCGTCTGGTTTCTGAGGGAATGGTTTTACCCGATTGCCTTGATTTTACTCATGGGTATTTTGTGTCTGCTGCTTCTGTTCGCATTTATTGTCCGCATGAGAGAAAGGGGAGGTCAAAGCCATGCAGTCAAAAGAGATCCATCCCATTGAATCGGTCTTGCGGCAATGGTTCCATAAATGCTCCGATGTCGTTTTCCAGCCCGTTCATCTTATAAACGAGGAGAGCAGGTGGGGGGTGCTCTTTGTTTATTGCGAGGGTTTAACGGACAGGAAGCTTATCGACCAAACCATAATTCCCCAGTTGGAAAAATTGACAGCCGAAGAAATGATGACAGGTACCCTGGGAAATTTGTCTTTCTTGCCAGTGGAACGCGAGCAGCAAAGTATTGTGGATGCCGTTTTTTCCGGAAAGCTCCTGCTCCTTTTCGACCAAAACAAAAGGATCTATGCTGTTGATATTTCCAACCCTCCACAGCGAAATACCGAGGAATCCAATACGGAAGTATCGGTTAAAGGACCGCGTGACGGCTTTACGGAGAATATCTCTACCAATATCGCGCTTGTGCGCAAACGGTTGCGTAATACAACTCTTTGCTGCGAAAGCTTTGTGGTTGGCCGCAGGAGCAGAACCAAGGTTGCGCTTTTGTATGACAGCGATATTATCCACCCGAAAATTCTTGAGACAGCCCGCAAGCGGATTCAGAAAATCGATGTGGATGCTTTAGTCAGCAGCGAAGAATTAGAGGAATTCATCTCGGATTGGCCATTCCGTATATTTCCTTCCATAGATTATATCGGACGACCTGACTATGCGGTTGAGGCGATCCTCAGGGGGCGTTTCGTTATTATCGTGGATGGGACGCCAATGGTGCTTATTGCACCGGCCACCTTGTCTTCTTTACTGAAAACACCCGAAGACATTCATGCCAACTATTTATTTGTTGCTTGCGAGTCCCTTCTAAGGTATCTGGGCTTGTTTATCGGTATTTTTATTCCGGGTTTCTATGTTGCCCTTACGTCGTATCATCTGGACCAAATTCCAATTACAACGTTAGCGACCGTCATTAACGTCAGCAAAGGGCTGCCAATACCCGCACCCTTGGAGGCCTTTCTCATGCAATTTACTTTTGAATTGTTCCGTGAAGCAGGCATCCGGCTTCCAAAAGGGGTTGGGCAGACTGTTACTGTGGTAGGGGGCTTATTCATTGGTCAAGCTGCAATTGACGCAGGTTTAACCTCATCGGCCATGCTCGTAGTAACCGCTTTGTCCATGGTCTCAACCTACACGCTGGTTAATCAATCGTTAAGCGGATTGGTAACGATATTGCGTTTGTTTATATTGGCATGCTCTGCGTTTCTTGGCATGTATGGTTTCTTCTGGGGCATGTTCGCGCTGCTTATTTACTTAACAAGAATGCAATCGTTCGGAGTGCCTTATCTGGCGCCATTCTCGCCTCCGGTATTTAAGGATATGATTATGGCTTTGCTGACCAAACCGAGATCCAGGGTAAAGAGAAGGCCGTTCATTTACAAACCGCAGGATATCGAACGAAAGGAGAGCGGGAAATGAGAAAAAGAGTCGGAGTCGCCTTCATATTGCTCGGTATATGCCTTGTGTTAACGGGATGCTGGGATGTAAAGACTGTATCCGACTACAATTTTGTTACCGCGATGGGTATTGATCACAAAGAGGGCAAGTATACCATTTATGTTCAACTTATGGATTTCGGCGACATGGGTACGCATGACCAGAGTCCTCCTGGAGACCGATCAAATGTATGGATTGGCAGAAGCGAAGGGGAGTCCCTGTATGAGGCGATTAACAAGCTTTACAAAACCTCGCAGCAAAATTTGTATTGGGATCATCTGATGGCCATTGTGTTTAGCGAAAACGCCATAAAAAACGATATCAACACTTTTTTTGATTCGATTCCGCGGTTTCCGCAAATTCGGTATAATACCTGGGTTTTTAGCACACGCGAGCCTATTAGCGAGTTGTTCAAATACTCCACCTTTTTCAATCTTTCGCCTATTTCGAATCTTTTGCATAACCCTAGGGTCCTTCACAACCAACTGTCCTACGTTCCGCCGATTCGGCTCAACACCGTATTGGCCAATAAAGAGGAGAAAGGGGAAACCGATCTGATTCCGAACCTGATTCTCGTCAAGAAGAAGTGGGAAGACACGGAAAGGGATCAAACGGTTCTTGAAATGAATGGGGCTTTTGCTTTGGATGACGGAAGAGCGGAGCATTTTTATTCGGAAAAACAATTGGACGGCGTGCGATGGGTCACTCCCAAGACGAGGCGGTCCGTTCTGCCGATTAATAAAGACGGCAGGCGAATAGGGATGATGTCGATCTTAAAGCCGGACAAAAAAGTAGATTTCGCAATCGAGGGCGGCAAACCGTTTATACGTTTGGAGCTGGAATTCAAAGGAGTAATCGAAGAGGTGCTTACGGGCTCCGGAGCTAAGGAATTTCAAGTCATCGCGGAGAAAGAAATTAGAGAACAAGTGGTTCAAACTTATAACGCCGGGATCGCGAATGCTACGGATATTTACGGACTGGAGCAGTATTTGTACAGAAGGGATCCGAAAACATGGAAGTCTTTGACGGCTGCTGCGGGCAGCACGGAACACGGATCGTTTTTGAATGAAAATTCATTAAAGGACGTAAAAGTAAAGGTTAACATCTCTCACTCCGGCATGTATGATATGGATCCGTAAGTTGTAATAAGTTTAGTGGAAATCCGCGTAGCCCGCGGATTTTTTTGCGTTGCCTTTAATGCAGGATATTAGGCAAGTTGCGTGGAATTAATTGGATGGGATTAAAGGCGAGAAAAAGATAGGCAGCATAAAGGGGGAACTGACTTGAACGTTACGTATTCCGTGAAAAACCCAACCAGGTTAAAAAATATGATCGTTTTTTCAGTCGCAAGTCTGATTTGGTTGTTTATCATTATCCATCGCTGGAGGGACTATTCAAGTAGAGGCGAGACGGAGTTGCTTATCTTAGATTCGAACTCTTTCATATTCCTGGTTTATATTGTTCTCTTAATATTAACCGTAATCAGAGCTTTAAGAAAACCTACTGGGCTATCTATGCATGAAAACGCGATTCTGGTGAACGGCCACACCCTTTCTGCGCAAGAGATTAAAGTCATTATGAAAATGGGCTATTTCAATCCGGTTATCGGCATAAAGCCAAAAGGAAAGAAAATCGTCCCCCTTCGGTTATGCTTCAGTTTCGCTGCGAATGAAGATCAGGGTATAATGGATCTGAAAGAGTGGGCCGCAGCTAACAACGTAAAGATGGTCGATAAAGATTTCATGTCTTGGTTGTAAGGGTAGAGTCGCTCGGGCAGCGGCTCTTTTTTTGCTTCACTGACTCCCGCAGCGTTACTGAAAAATAAGCGGGGCGTCAGTGTGCGGAGGTTTTAATCATGCCCGGTTTGAGTTACGATATCTAATGGAGTCACTACCGATGGCAGTCCGCCATCCCATACGGAGGAACACAAGTGGAAAACTTTGCATGCTTATATATCATTCGCGGTGAGCCCTACAAGTCGGGAACCATCGTGAATTTGGATGAGAATGAAACGACGGTTGGCCGGTTATCCAATCAGTTGACTCCGGATATCGCCTTTACCAATCCGTTTATTTCACGTCAGCATATCGTCATACGGAAAGAACTGGACAAAGCCGTGCTGTACGATAAAGGAAGCCTGCACGGAACGGAGATCAACGGGGAACGCGTGAAGCCTCACCGACCTTATCCTTTGAACAATTTCGACATCATCAAGCTGGCCAACGGCATGAGTGTCCTTCACTTCTCCTACGTGTTCGCCGACCAGACGCTGGAGCTTGAACCGCTTAGCATTACCAGACAGCTTGAAATCCCGGGAATGCCGCTGACCATTCATTGGGAGAAGAGAGAATGCATAGTGGAAGGGCAGCGTATTCCGATGTCGGAAAAGGAATATTTGCTGATCCGCCTTCTGCACGAGAATGCGAATCGGCTTGTACCGCTTGAAGTCATTAAGGCTACGGTATGGCCTGAACGGCTAGCGGGAGAAGAAGGCATCCCGGATGTTACGCTCGATGAATTAAATGCCCTGATTTACCGGGTGCGCAAAAAATACGGCAAAGACACCTTCCTGATAAGCGCAGTGCGCGGCAGCGGCTACGTACTCGAATCGGAGATTGTATCTTCCTGACGAAAGTAGGAGAATTCCTTCATGAAATATATACAGACAGAGTATTCAGGACCCCTTAACGGAAAAGTACATATTCCTGGAGCGAAAAACAGTTCTCTGGCGCTGCTTGCCGCAGCATGTTTGGCGGATGATATTGTCATGCTCGAGGGTATTCCCCTCATCGACGATATAAGAATGATTGAAGGAATAAGCCAGGATATCGGCATGGAGCTGAAGCAAGAGGGAGGGCTAATGATCCTTGACCCGCGCTGGATTCACAGTGCCGTGATCGATCCGGGCAAGTCCTCGAGCTACCGGGCATCGTATTATTTTGCGGGTGCCCTGCTGGCTAAATTTGGACGAGTAACGATCGGATTCCCCGGAGGCGATAATTTCGTCTCCAGGCCGATTGATCAGCATATTAAGGTGTTCCAAGCGCTTGGCGCCCAGGTTCACATGTTCCAGGATTATTACGTTGTGGAAGGCGCGGAGCTCAAAGGCGCGGACATCTACTTCGATATGGTCACATCCGGCGCAACGATTAACGCGATACTCGCAGCTTCCCGGGCGAAAGGCCGCACGATTCTTCATAACGCGGCCGTAGATCCGGAGGTTGTGGATACGGCGGCTTTCCTGAATCGGCTTGGCGCGAAAATCTACGGTGCGGGAACGAACCGGATCCGCATTGAAGGCGTGTCTTATTTGAATGGGGGAAGACATACGGTTATTCCCGATCGTTTGATTGCCGGAGCTTTTCTGATGGCTGCCGGAATGAACGGCGGACAGGTTACCGTGGAGGATGTGATCCCCGAACATCTGGGGTCCTGTCTGTCCAAGCTGCAAGAAATAGGGCTGGAAATCGAATGCGGCGAGAACCATATTACGGCGTATAGCTCCGGTTCGTTAAGAGCGACGCGCATTCGGACAGGCATGTATCCCGGCTTCGCGACGGACCTGCAGCAGCCCATGACGGCTCTTCTGCTGCAGGCGAAAGGCAAGAGCATCATCACGGAGCGCGTCTACCCGATGCGGTTCGCTCACGTCCCGCAGTTAAGGCGGCTTGGCGCAGAGATTGAGCTGCGGAAGGAAAGCGCGTTTATCAGAGGCGGAATCCCGCTGCAAGGCGGTTGGGTGCACGCAACGGATGTGCGCGCCGGTACATGCCTGCTGCTGGCGGGCCTCGCCGCGGAGGGAAGCACCAACATTACGGGCGTTGAGCATATCGAACGCGGCTATGAAGACGTGATTGGCAGCTTTCGCGCAATCGGGGCTAAGCTGTCCATTCACGAACGGGCGGATACGTTGATCACCGGAGACAAAATCCTGAGTTAATATACGACATCACAGAAGCCTCTAACCATTTCGTGTTAGAGGCTTTTTTAATACCAATCATGGATAAAGAGGAGTGGATGCAAATGGGATCCCGCATGATGCATTATTGTATTACATCAGAAGTCAATAAAAGGATTTATAGTTCGCCAGAAGCCCGAATTCATCTGGGAGGTCTCGCTCCCGACTTAACCCATCCCGTTTACGCGCCTAAATCGGTCACTCATTTTGTTCGTATCGATAAGGAGGGCAAGAAGAGGACGGATTACGAGTTTTTCGCCCAGAAATACAAGGACAACTTTGACGATTCCTTTTATGTCGGTTATTTAAGCCATCTAGTAGCCGATCACATCTGGTACGAAACGATGTACCTGAATTTGATCAAGTCTCTTCCGGAAGAGGAGAGGCAAGCCGCGATAGACAAAGGCTACCGTGATTTTAGAAGATTAAACAAATTATTGTTACGAGAATATCCATTATCTCCTCCCATGGAAGTCCCCGTCATTGACAACGTCCTGATCGACGGCTTATATCCGGAGTACATACCGGATATTGCGAACCAGCTTATCGGCGACTTCCATATCGAAGAGCCCTTTTCCCCGGACGATCTGGAAATCTATAGCCTCGACACGATCCTGGAATATATCCGTTTATCCATTGAGGAAACGCTCAAAGTTCTCGATACTACTATACGGATGCGACGATAAACCAGTTGGCAGAAAGCCTTACGGAATTCAAACCGTAAAACTTAGTGCAGTTTAAGATTGCCCGTATTTCTGATGGTTGTTTTCACTTCGAGATTGATTTTGGCCTCGGGCAGATATTTGGTGCGCCACTTCGCCAATTCCGTTCGGGGCAGATCATCCCGGAAATGCTGGCCGATACCAAAGATATCCGCGTTTACGCTTTGAATTTTTTTGAAAATTTGATTCAATATGCGTTGCAGTAGACTTTGCAGTTCCGTCTTGATAACTTCCATCGAAGGCTCACCAATGACGTCCAGGATAATGACCCTCAGTATAAGCCGGCTGTTTAATACAGGCTGATTGTCGACAAACTTACTTTCATGATGGATCCGGGTGCTTGCTATTTGAACGGTAGCTTTGCCCATAACTTCAATCTTTCCATCCAGACTATTCCCGTCAAAGACGTTGTACAACAGGGTTTGATCATTATTCAACCGGCCTACCATTCTTCCGTTCTTAATAATTCCCGCTCCCTTGCTTTGGATAGCGGTTGTCTCGCCCGATTCGATAATTGGCAGAACAACGTCATTGGTATACGAGTGGATGCTTCTGAATACTTTCCACAGCGGCGTATAGGCAATTTCAGGATTCCAACCGGCGTTTTTCTGGAAAAAGTCGTAGATTTCCTTTCCGTCACCGTTATTAAGCAGGTTAATCTTTTTGAAAAATTGATCAAGCGGTTCATCGCAAATGGAAATGACGGTTTTCGGAGAAACGTGACGGGATCGGATGAAACTGGCTGTTACTTCATTTAATCCGTGAATTGCGAATGCTTTATTGACAAGAATGACCTTCAGATGGAGCAAATCGACCTGACTTTCCATGTTCATGGAGATCTGATCAAACGCCGAGCTTATGGAAGAGCCCTTGGCCTTAATTACTTGAATGCCCTGGTCGCTCTCGCTGACCTTAGGGATGTCCAGATAGATCTCATAACTGCCTTGTTCATAGGAGATTCCCATCGCGATCGGTAGTGCCCGGTGGTTAATATCCTTATTATCCCAACATCCGCCGAGTAATCCAATGACAATAAGACTAATCATTATCCGAACCTTCATGAGCTCTTCAACCTTAACCTCATCTTCCTCGCATGCAACAAACCGAGGCATAGAAGAAGGCTTGGCGTTGTAATGGCAACGTACAGCCGCAAGCCCGTATTCCATTGGAAGAAGCTGTCGACTTCTTTCCAATCCGGAATCGTTAGGCAGGTGATAAACGTGATGAAGATAATGGTTGGAATCAGGATATTGGAGCTGATGTTCTTTATGCTCTGTTGGAAGATGCAAATAACTTGCCAGATTGTAACTGCTACAAACAACATGCAGAAAGCAACAATCGAAAGCAATAAGAAGACATTGATCCTCTCAAACATCAGCCAGTTTATTTCAACCGTGTCTACCGCAAAAATATATGGAAACTGCAGCCGACGAGCCGTTTCTTCGCCCAGCTTAAGTACAGGAATGTAGACGGAAACGAGATAAATGGGCAGGAGCAAGAGGCTTGACCAAAATATGGACTTTGGTGTGAAAGCCGCTTTAGGAGGCAGAAATCCAAGCATTAGGAAGCCGCCCGTGTAAGCAAACAAGCTTTTGTAGAAAGAAGGATGACTGAGAAAAGTCAACGCGTTGGTCGCTGGCCATATCGGAAATAAATAATGCCAATCGACATTCTGGAAAGAAGAGACTAGAACAAAAAACATCGGTCCGATAAACAGTACGATAAATAGAACCGATAATCTTAACAGGCCTCCAATTTTCCCGTGAATGGTCATATAACCGGAAATGGCAAGCATGAGAAGCATAAGAATCCATAGAGGCGTGTTGGATAAAAAGGCGATTGAAATAACCTCAGCCAATGACCGAATGCATAATACGATAATCCACATCAAATAGATCAGCATAGGCAGTAATGCTAACCAAGCCAACCATCTATTCTTTTTCATCAGTATATTTACAATACTCTCGCCTTTGAAATAACTTAAACCCTTGAGGTAGATATAAATCATTAGAATATGAAACAAATAACCGGCAAGTACCGGTATCCAATGTGCTTCATTCGCGCATTCAATCACATCCAAAGGATACAAGAAAAAAATCAGCCCCATATGCATGATGATATAGGTCGAGGAAACTTGCAGACTTTTTGACATGTCATTCTCCTTTTGAGCGTCTAAATTGTAAATAGGGAACATCAAGTGTACGAATGCCAGCGAAGTAAGCACATAAAATGACAAGCCCCGATAATAAACCAAGAACTCCGAGGAACGCTGACAAGAACAGCAGCAAATATTTAAATACGCGAATCGAATAGGAATTCCGAAATCCCACTACGGCAGCATTCGCAATGGTTGCGGCCGCAATTACGATGATAAGCAGATTGCTTACCAACTTGGCATCAACCGCTGCTTGTCCAAGAACAATGCCACCAACCATCGTCACCGTGGGTCCTATGCTGGAAGGGAGTCTAATAATAGCCTCCATAATCAATTCCATTATGATTAATAGAAGCAGAGCCTCAACAATGGCGGGGTAGGGGACGTCAAGCCGGCTTCGCGCAATGGAATGGGCTAGCTCAAATCGTAATACATCGGGGTTCACCGATACGAGCGCTACGTATAATCCAGGCACAATTAATGTCGTTAATATTCCAATTAGACGGAGGACTCGAAGCAGCCAAGTATAAACCGGCGGATGGTTCCTGTCGTCTTCCGTAATAAATAAATCCGTAATCAAATTGGGTAATACAATGGAAAACGGAAGCCTCTCCTGAAATAAAACAGCTTTGCCGTCTTTTAATGCTTTTGCAGCGTTTTGAGGCAGCTCATAGGTCATGTAACGGGTAATCATTGAAAACTTCGAAAATCCTAAAATCGAGGAAAGGTCTTGAATGTTGGAAACATCCTTAGCTTGTCCGGATTCAAGCTTCTCTGTGAGCGAATTTAGCAGCTCCGTATCGGTACAGGATTCCAAATAACATAAAATCACCCTTGTCTTCACATGAATGCCGAATGTATAGGTCCTTAATTGGAGGTCCTTCGTATTCAAATGGGAACGAAGCAGAGTAATGTTGGATTCCAGGTTCTCATTAAACGCGCTGTTGGAGCCGCCTACGTTGTTTTCCATAATCGGCATCGCGATTGATCTGCTGTTCGGTTGCGGAATAGGGTATATACTGACATACTGGCCGGAGACATGATGTACGGCAACAAGCATACCGTCCGTAATTTCTGAAATTAATCGATTAGATTCGGCCGGCATGATCTGGCCAAGCCCAGCAAATACATCGACTAGCTCCAGACGTTTAAGGGATGCCGTAAGCAGCGAATCTCGAACCATATATACCGTTTGCGGGAAGTTTATCAATGATTTTAAGCCGGTAATGGTAAAGGTATCAGACGCAATTTGCAACTGCTGGTTTACGTAATCCGGGTAGGTTGAAAAGTGGGCTCTTACTTCATCTATTGCATCCATATTAGCCATGCTCCTCTAAGGTATAAGGTCAAAAAATATTATGCCCTAATTTTCCATTGTTACTCTTGGATGAAGCCGTATCCTTGACACCATACTCGGAAACATACTAATGTTATTGCAAGAGGTGGGACACATGAGCAAAAAGCAGGATATTATGGAGGCTACTCTCGACTTGATCCATGAAGAGGGACTTCAGTCCGTCACGTTCGCCAAGCTATTCAAGCGCGCAAACGTCGGAGCGGGAACGATCTATAATTATTTCGCAAACAAAGAAGAGTTAGTTAATGCGGTGTATAGAGAAGCACGCCTTCTTATGGGAGAATACCTGCTTCAAGACTATAATCCGGAAGCAAGCTTATACGAGCGGTTTAAGTGCTTGCAGTTGAACCGATTAAAATTCGGGATCCGTTATCCGAAGGAATTTTTGTTTATCGACAGTTTTTCGTTTTCCCCCTATATTTCGCCCGAGCTGCGCAACATGGAGGATGCCCGTCAGTCCAGCGAGATCGTTCTTTCCTTGATCGTGGAGGGGCAGAAGCAGGGGATTATCAAGGAGATGGACTCGCATCTGTGCCACCAGCTTATTCACGGAATCATTTCGTCCATACTTAAAGGTTATTACATAGATAAATATCCTTTGGACGATGTTCAGGTTCAACAGATTTTGGAAGCGTCATGGAAAGCCATTTTAGTCTAGCGGCAGCCTTGCGGATCGATTTGAATCCAAGGGCTGTTTTTATTTTTGTTCATATTGGAATATGTATTCCGAAAACGTTTAAGAAGTTTGTTTGTTTTGTTCTTAGGTTAATAAAAGCCAGAGGAGGAATGGATAAAGGGAAAGGCCTCTTAAATAGCCGAAGTACGTTGTGATTTAAGGGATTTTGGCATATGTATAAATATGGTTGGAATAAACATTCCGAAAACTATTGCATTTAAACATCAACGGGACTATACTAACGGTGGAATGAATGTTCCAAGTTAAATCTAAAACAATCAGGAGGTACTTTTATATGTCTAAAGTATGGTTCATTACAGGAAGCTCCCGCGGTTTCGGCCGCAGTCTGGCGGAAGCCGTATTGGCAAACGGAGATCGGCTGATCGCAACCGCGCGCAGAACGGAGCAATTGGCCGATCTGAAAGAGCGTTACGGCAGCCAGGTTCGACTTGTTCCCCTGGACGTTACGAACTACGAGCAGGCGGAGGCAGCTGTTCAAGAGGCGTTCGAAGCGTTCGGACGATTGGATGTTCTTGTGAATAACGCAGGATACGGCAATGTCTCCTCCATTGAAGAAACGCCGATGGAGGATTTCCGGGCACAAACGGAAACCAATCTCTGGGGGGTCGTGAACGTTACGAAAGCCGCGCTTCCGTTATTGCGGGAACAGGGGCACGGGCATATCGTTCAGTTCTCGTCTATCGGAGGACGCTCCGGCGCGCCTGGCCTTGGACCTTACCAGATGTCAAAATGGGCAGTTGAAGGCTTTTCCGAGGTATTGGCGAAAGAGGTTGCTCCTCTTGGGCTCAAAGTTACGTTGATCGAACCGGGCGGCTTCCGTACCGATTGGGCGGGATCCTCCATGCAGCATATCGAACCGCGCGGCGAATACCAAGAAACGGTAGGCGGTCTGCTGAAGCATCTGCGCGATGTAACCGGGAAGGAGAACGGAGACCCGGACAAAGCCGCGCAAGCCATCCTAGCCATTGCAAATGAAGAAAATCCGCCGCTTCGTCTCTTGCTCGGCAGCGATGCTGTCGCCATTGCAAACGCAGTGGATGCCGGCAAGCTGGCTGAAACCAAACGATGGGAGAAGCTGAGCGTATCTACCGACTTTGAAGCAAAAGAGCTGAATCCGCAGGTTACTCGCATGTATGACGAGTTTGAACAGAAGCAAGACGTTGAATGAACGTGAGGGGATTCGCAAATATTATTGAAGAAAATAAAAGGAGTGTGCAGCATGACTCATATTTCCGCCGATCATCCGGTTTTAACTTTTATCAACGTATTTACCGTTGAACCCGAGAATCAGGATCGTCTGGTCGAGCTTCTTACAAGCGCAACGGACGTTTCTGTCCGGTATGCGGACGGATTCATTTCGTCCAGCTTGCACAGGAGCACGGACGGCAAGAAAGTAACGATGTATGCGCAATGGAGAAGCCTGGAGGACTACCAGGCAATGCGGGATGATCCAAAGCCGCTTCCGTATTTGCAGGAAGCATTAAAGATAGCAACATTCGAGCCGGGAATGTACGAGGTTGTCAAAACGTTTGAGCCGGTCAAAGCGTAACAGACTTTTGCCCCAGGGAGGAAATCTCCTTGGGGCATTTTTAGTTAACATAATATAAGTTATGTAATTAACAATAAATTTGACGGACGAATAAAATAAGAATTGACAGGGGAACACCCGTTCTTTAATATATGAATGTACGATTTTCCATTTCCTTGAAGAAAGCGTGATTCGATTGGCAAGGAGGGAATCATTAGAATCCGGAATCCAAAATTCTGGACTATGCAACGAAACAATGTTATGTTACGATGTCATACGTAGGAAACAGTGCGCCAAACCCTATATCATCCTGGAAATTGCGGACGAACCGTTGATTTAGGGGCGGAGAGCTAACGTATTTGAAGATGCAGGCCATTATTTTTTGTCGGAATTCAGGTTTAGCAGAACATTGTTTTAAACCGCTGAAAAGGACTAATGTTACGAAAGAAAGGTTGCGTGTAAATTGGCAGCAAACAAAAAAAGCAACGTTGGGCTTGTTATCGCTGGTCTGTTGCTTAGTATTCTAATGGCGTCGATGGACAATACGATCGTCGCTACGGCGATGGGGAATATCGTTGCCGAACTAGGCGGACTCGACAAGTTCGTATGGGTGACATCCGCTTATATGGTGGCGGAAATGGCAGGGATGCCGATCTTCGGCAAGCTGTCCGACATGTATGGCAGGAAGAGGTTCTTCCTTTTCGGCATCATCATGTTTATGGCCGGCTCCGTATTGTGCGGAACCGCCGGTTCGATTACCGAGCTCGCTCTATTCCGCGCGGTTCAAGGGATTGGGGCAGGGGCTATGATGCCTGTTGCCTTCACGATTATGTTTGACGCGGTGCCCTTGGAAAGCCGGGGCAAAATGGGCGGCATGTTCGGCGCCGTGTTCGGAATGTCCTCTATCTTCGGCCCTTTGATCGGCGCTTATATTACCGACAACTTTGCCTGGGAATGGGTATTTTACATCAACCTCCCGCTAGGCATTATCGCGCTGTGCATGATTGGCTTCTTCTACAAAGAATCGATGGAGCATTCGAAGCAGCCAATCGACTGGTACGGTGCGGCAACTCTTATCGGCGCTATTGTGTGCCTGATGTTCGCTTTGGAGCTTGGCGGCAAAACCTATGCATGGGATTCCGTTCAGATTCTTGGCATGTTTGCCGGATTCGCCATACTGCTGGTTACTTTTCTGTTCGTTGAGACAAAGGTTAAAGAGCCGATCATCTCGTACGCGCTCTTTAAAAACCGGCTGTATTCCACCAGTATATTAAGCGCCTTATTCAGCGGGGCAGCGTTTATCGTCGCTTCCGTATTTATCCCGATCTTTATACAAGGGGTACTCGGCGGTTCGGCAACCAACTCCGGACTCGTGCTGCTGCCGATGATGCTTGGCACGGTAGTTACCGCTACATCAGGCGGTTTCCTGATGACCAAGATGCCGTACCGCAATATTATGGTGGCCACGTTTATTATCCTGGTTGTCGGCTCGATTCTGACTACCACCCTTACGGCCGATTCTTCCCGGTTGATTGTGACAATCTACATGATTCTGATTGGTCTTGGCATCGGCGCTTCCTTCTCGGTACTCGGAAATACGGCCATCCATGGCTTGCCTGCCAGACAGCGGGGGACAGCAAGCTCGACGCTTAACTTTATTCGTTCGCTTGGTATGACAATCGGCATCACGATCTACGGGATTGTGCAAAGCAATCTGTTTACAAGCAAAATGACCGATACGTTTGCGGCTGGAGGCCAAGCCGCTCCGGAAGGCGGCATGCAATTCAAGGATCCTCGCGAAATTCTTGCACCGGAAGCGCGCGATCAGATTCCGCCTGAAGTACTGGACAAAATCGTCCACTCCTTGGCCGATTCAATCGTGGGTACGTTCGCATGGGCAATTATTCCGGCCGTGCTCGCTTTGATTGTTTCGTTCTTCATGGGCCGCAGCAAGCTTGATCCGAATGCGGAGATGGAACAACAAAGCTTTGGCGGGCACTAGCTAAACATAGAGCAGTCGCATTTATTGCGGCTGCTTTTTTTGGCATCCATCATAACATAATATATATTATGTTAACTAAATGACTTTTGGCAGGGGGAACATGACTTCGTTCATGACCCCCGATTAAATGACATGATTCTATAACCAGCCGTTCATGACTTTTTACAGATTTGATCCGATGATATTCTTGTTATACTGAGGCCATGATACAAGAAACCAAGGAGGCGATAGTCATTGAGAGCAGATCTTACTAACCGTTGCCCGGATCGTAATGTCCTTGGACTATCCGACCTTCCGAACGCTGCATCTCTGGATTTTTATTACGAATATGGCTCCAGACCGACAGATGGGGAATATGAACCGAATGAATGGGAGGTATTATTAATGAGAATAAAAGAGCTGTTTGTTTATATCTTGGATAAATTGACCATGAAGCTTAACCAACCCTTGAAGGATCAATCGGCTCAGCCCCAAACGCTTGGCGAGATGATCTACGAGTCTTCGTTATATATGGATGGCGAATAAGTGACAATAAGGAAGACAATATAATCGTTAGAGCAGTCCCTGGGTGCCAGGGGCTGCTTTTTTCATGCTTTTCGGTCCTGCTGCGGCAATTTTAAGCCAGATATGTGCTATAATAAAGTGCGCAAAATCAGAGTTTTGCGTACTTTCGCTTGAGAGCCATTTTTTTATACACAAGATAGGGGAATGCGCGTTGAAAAGGCAGCATGAATTGGAAGATTTGTACGGGAAGCTGACGCAGGCCTTTCGCATCTGGATGAAGCAAGCCGGATACACGGATACCACGCAAAAAGAATATATGAGGGAGGCCTATGCCTATTTGGAATCTCTCGAAGGGGCAGCCGCCGAGCAAGCCGGGAAGATGCATGTCATTTCGTTTCTTGTATCGAAGCAGCGCGGGGCGGGGGACCGTGCGAGGAACCGGACCTTATCGGCAATCCGATCTTTCTATACGGCGTTAATCGATTTCGAGTTGGCCGTACGCAATCCCGCAATGGAAGTGAAGAAATCGAAGACCGAGAAGAACAAGAAGCCGGTTTATCTGGAAGAAGACGAGCTGGCAGCCAGCTTGTCCTGCATTGAAGGGAGATACCGTGCGCGCAATTTGGCCATATTTCTGCTGATGAGCTATTGCGGCCTCCGGGTTGGCGAGGTTCACCGGTTGAACCGGAGCGATTTTAACCCGGTGAGAGGGACCATCGAGGTATTTGGCAAGGGACGGAAGTGGAATGAAATTCCGGTGCCGGAAGAGCTGGCAGCCATCCTTGCCGAAGTCGCGCAGGACCGCCTAACGCCATACAAGGAGCAGGAGGATGCTTTCTTCGTCTCGCAAAAGGGGAGAAGACTGTCGATCCGGCAAATTCAGAAGATTGCCGGTCAAACCTTTGAGGCATTCAAAAGCGTAAATCCCAATGCGGCGAATAAAAAGCTCTCCTGCCATAAGCTGCGCCATACGTTTGCCACCATCTTGCTGAAGAATGGGGTAGATATCCGTGTAGTCAAGGAGCTGCTTGGACATGCCTCAATCGAAACAACGATGATCTACACCCACGTGAACGACGAACAGAAGAAGGACGCCATGGCGACCATCCGATTGCCCGTGAATCTTTAAGTTTGCAGTTGGGGTATGCGGCCGGCGTGCTGTTTCCAGTAATCAATCACGTCGTTTGTACTCGCGGCCATGCCGAAATAAGCATCAACCGTCTTAACCGTCATATCATGCTCTTCCTGAGAAAAGGCTGCGCATGCATCTTTCATGAGGATGATATGATAGTCCCTCATAAAGCCGTCCCTTGCGGTCGATTCGACGCAAAGATTAGTGCTTACTCCCGTCATAATAAGAGTTTCAATTTTTAAGGTCTGCAGAACCGTTTCCAGGCGGGTATGGATAAAGCCGCTGTAACGGTGCTTTTTAACAATGATGTCCGTCTCTTTGGGTGAGACAACAAAAAAATCGGCACCCCAGCTGCCGGTATGGCAAATCGGATTAACGCCATCCTCGAAGCGAGATACCCAAACCTCGGAATCCGTCGCCTTCTCGTGATTGGTTTGCAGGAAGATGACAGGGATGCCATGCTCCCGGGCAGCGTCCAGCAGTGCTTGCAAATCGGGTATCATCTCGCCCGCGGCGCTTACGTCAATCCCGGTTTTGGCGATGGCGCCTTTGGGATGGCAATAATCATTCTGGACGTCAACGACGATAACGGCGGCATTTTTCTGATCAAGTCTTTGGTTTAACTTATCCATTGGTTACACCTGCTTATCGTTTTTTGGATAAATTAGTTTTCCGGAAAAGAATCATTCCTATCCATACGCATATGGATTCCATCAATAAGGAGCCGCTCATTTGTGGCTCTTTATCTGTTAAGAACGGAATTTCCGGGCATAATAATTTCCATTCTAGCCGATACAGGGGGAACGTGATGAATTTACAGTCTGGTACATATTATTGGCCAACAACCTTGCCGGATGCCCCGGCATACCCTTCGCTTCAAGCAGACACGGAATGCGATGTTGCGATTATTGGGGGAGGAAGCTCGGCGGCACAATGCGCTTATTATTTGGCTGAGCAGGGATTAAAGACGGTTGTGCTGGAAAAGGGGAGGATTGGCGGGGGCAGCACAAGCACCAATACGGCCATCATTCAATATTCCGGGGAAAAGATGTTTACCTCGCTTGCCCATACGTTCGGAGAATCATATATCGCTGACCATATCAAGCTGCTGAAACAAGCCATTGACGACATCGAAGCAGCCTCCTTGCTAGTGGAAACGGATTGTGAATTCCGACGTCGCGACACGCTATATTCAGCCAGCTGTCCCGAGGATGTCGATCGATTGCGGAGCGAATACGAGTTCATTAAGCGGCATGGAGCGGAAGTGGACTTCTGGTTAAAGGACAAAATTGAGGCCCATTATCCTTTTAGCAGGGAAGCGGCTATCTACTCCTACCGGGACGGAGAATTGAATCCGTATAAATTCACTCATGCGTTATTCCAATATGCCGCGAATCGGGGAGTCATGGTGTATGAGCAATCCGAAATGAACGGACATCACTATGACAGAGGGCTTCAACGGATGATGATTTCCACTAAAAACGGATATAACGTACAAGCGCGCTATGTCATTTTTGCGGCGGGATACGACAATATGGACATTCGCAAAGAAAAGCAGGCTTCCTTCGTTAGTACCTATACAGTAACTACGCAGCCAGTAACCGATTTCTCAACTTGGCATAATCGGACGCTGCTATGGGAGACGGCGCGTCCTTATATCTATATCCGCACGACGGCAGACGATCGCGTAATTATAGGCGGTCTCGATGAAAACACGATCTATCCCGACGATAGGAACAGTAAACTGATTCATAAAACGTCTTTGCTGCTTCAGGAGTTTAACCTCAGATTTCCTGACATTCCCGTTGAGTCTGCTTATTCGTGTGCGGCCTTTTACGGCGGGATGGTGGACGGTCTCCCGATTATAGGGAAGTACGAGGAATACCCGAATAGCTATTTCCTGCTTGCTTACGGCGATAACGGGACCGTATACAGTCAGCTCCTGTCGAAAATCATTATTCAGGAGATTACCGAAGGATATAGCCCTTATATGGAGCGCTATTTGCAAGATCGACCGCTTTTGACAACCTAAGCAGGCTATGCGACAGGACTTTTCTTAATCGTAATATTGACGATTAAGAAAAGTTCTGTTATTGTTGCTTATACGTAATGATTACGTTCAACACAAGCTGTTGGACTTTTTATTTAGCTATTAATCGTAATCATTACGAAATGCGACTTTGCAATTATATAAACGAAAGGATGATTATGTTGCTGCTTGCCTCACTCCAAGATGTGACCTTTGGGTACGGGGATGTACCTTGTCTCGAAAAGGCGAACATCGAGGTTCACTCGGGAGAATTCATTGCGGTTACCGGTCAGAACGGTGCTTCCAAATCCACCTTGCTAAAGCTTGCTCTGCAGCTGCTTTATCCTTGGCAGGGGGAGGTGAATCTATCCTCGACGAATGCTAACGGCGACAAGCTTGTTGTGGCTTACGTCCCGCAGCAAATAGCTGCCTTTAACAGCGGGTTCCCTAGTCAAGTGACCGAATTTGTACGCTCCGGCCTTTACTCGCAAAGCCGGAATTGGCTTAGAGGCTTAAGTCCTAAGGCTAAACAAGCCGCGGATGAAGCGATGCGGAGCATGGGCATATGGGAACTGCGCAACCGCCGGATCGGAGAGCTGTCCGGCGGGCAGAAGCAGCGAATTTGCATCGCCAGGGCGCTGGCTATGTCTCCTGATTTGTTTGTTCTCGATGAGCCGACAACCGGCATGGACAAAGAAAGCCGGAAAGATTTCTACCGGCTAATGCGGGAGCAGATCGATCAATATGGCAAGACGGTCGTTATGGTGACCCATAACCTGACCGAGCTGGACGGCATGCTGGACCGGATCATATCGCTCGAGAGAAGGGAGGAGGGGGGCTGGAAATGCTGCACTACGACTTCATGCAGCGGGCATTTTTCGCCGGCGGAATCATTGCGTTAATGGCTTCGGTGCTAGGCGTATATTTGCTCCTGAGAAGGCAGGCCTTAATGGCCGATATGCTTTCGCATGTATCGCTCGCGGGGGTTGCTGCAGGTACATACCTTGGGATCAATCCGTCCCTGTCGGGTTTTATCGTAGCCGTTATCGGCGCAATTGCGGTGGAATACGTCCGTAAATCCTACAAAACGTATAGCGAGCTTTCCGTAGCCATTATTATGGTTGGAGGTCTCTCTTTGTCCGTCATCCTGATGACCATAAATAAGACGGTTAACAAAAGCTTCTCCTCTTATTTGTTTGGTTCCGTAGTTGCCGTCAACCGGATGGAGCTGATGATTATGCTCGCAGCCGCGCTTATTGGCGCTTTGTTTTTCTTCCTGCTGCGAAGACCGCTCTATATAGTTTCCTTCGATGAAGAATCCGCCAGAACGAGCGGAATACCCGTTCAGTGGATTTCCCTTGGATTCAGCATAGTTACGGGCATGATCGTAGCCGCAGCCATGCCGATTGTAGGCGTACTGCTCGTGTCCGCACTTATTATATTGCCGGCAGCTCTGTCGGTGCGAATCTCGTCAAGCTTCACCACGGCGATACTTGTATCGATGGGAATCGGCTTAACCGGGACGTTTACGGGATTAACCGCTTCCTACGAGTTAAGTACGCCTCCCGGAGGCACCATTGCTTTTGTTCTTTTAATCTTTTTAGTGGCAGGTTTGAGCTTGAAAAAGCTGCTTGCGCTTGGATCCAAGAGATCCAGCAAGGTTGCGAGTCCGGAATTGCCCGTATCCCGCGGTCAATTATAAATCAAATTTGGAGGTTCTTTATATTATGAAATCCTGGTTGAAAAAATCGATCGTGCTGGGAGCAGGATTGTCTTTCATCCTGACCGGTTGCGGCAATCAAGCAAAAGAGGCAGCAAGTACGGAAAGCATGCTGAAGGTGGTCACAACCTTTTACCCCATGTATGAATTCAGCAAGCAGGTTGCGGGCGACCATGCGGAGGTTGTTGCCTTGATTCCTTCCGGAGCCGAGCCGCACGACTGGGAACCAAGCGCTAAAGACATGGCTGCCATTAAAGACGCGGATGTATTCGTCTATAACGGCATCGTGGAAGGCTGGGTCGATAGCGCGTTATCCAGCGCGGCGAGCGAGCAGCGTGTAGTCGTTGAGGCGAGCAAAGGCATCTCTTTGATGGAGGGAGAAGAGCATGAGCATGGGGAAAAGGAAGAGCATTCTCATGAGGAAGAGTCGCACCTGGATCCCCATGTTTGGCTGGATCCGGTACTTGCGCAGCAAGAGGTAAGAGCAATCCAGGCTGCGTTGGAACAGGCGGATCCCGGCAATAAAGAGGATTACGAGAAGAACGCGGATCAATATATCGCGAAGCTGCAAGAGCTGGATCATGCTTTCAAGGAAGCCTTATCAAACGCCAAGCATAAAGAATTTGTTACCCAACATGCGGCATTTGGTTATCTGGCAAAGCAATACGGACTCACCCAAGTTCCGATTTCCGGATTATCGCCGGAGCAGGAGCCTTCCCCGGATGAGATGGCGGAGGTTGTTGAGTTCGCGAAGGAGCATCAGGTTCGGACGATTTTCTTCGAAACGCTGGTTGATCCGAAAGTCGCTCAAGTTGTGGCAGACGAGATAGGCGCGGAAACGGCTGTGCTTAACCCGCTTGAAGGGCTGACCGCGGAAGACATCCGGAATAACCTGGACTACATCGGCATCATGACCCATAATCTTGAGGCATTAAAGGCAGCGCTCAACAAATAATTCGACGATGCAAGGGTAGATACGCTGGGATGAAGCCCGGCTTTTTCTACCGCAATAAATCGTAATAATTACGTAAATGGAGATGACGTTATGAGAAAAATACCCGTAACCGTTCTAAGCGGCTATTTAGGCGCCGGCAAAACGACGGTTCTCAATCTTGTTCTGAATAACCGGCAAGGCATGAAGGTTGCCGTTATAGTAAACGATTTAAGCGAAGTAAATATAGATGCGAGACTTATTAAAGAAGGAGGCGGCCTTTCCCGTGCCGATGAGAAGCTGGTGGAAATGTCGAACGGCTGTATCTGCTGCACGCTTCGGGAGGATTTGCTTCTCGAAGTGGAACGATTGGCTTTGGATGGGCGATTCGACTACATATTAATCGAGTCTACCGGCGTAGGCGAGCCTGTCCCCGTGGCTCAAACCTTTACCTATATCGATGAAGAACAAGGAATCGATTTATCCCGTTTCTGTCAGCTTGATTGTATGGTAACGGTTGTGGATGCGAACCGGTTCTGGCATGATTTTTCCTCAGGGGAGTCGCTGCTCGCCCGGAGTCAGGCTGTGGGAGACGAGGATACGCGCGAAGTCGTTGACCTGCTTATCGACCAGATTGAATTCTGCGATGTATTGCTGCTTAACAAATGCGACATGATCGAAGAGGATGAACGGGTTGAATTGGAAGGCGTGTTAAGAAAGCTCCAGCCACGCGCCAAGCTGATCCGAACCGTTAACGGGCAAGTGAATCCGGCGGAGATATTAAATACAGGCTTATTCGACTTCGATGAAGCCAGTCAGTCTGCGGGCTGGGTGAAGGAGCTGTCAAAGCCGGAGCATACGCCGGAAACGGAGGAGTACGGTATCTCTTCCTTCGTCTACGAGCGCGTTAAACCTTTTCATCCCGGAAGGTTGAAGAAATGGCTGAAAAACTGGCCGGAAGATGTCGTGCGGGCCAAAGGAGTCATGTGGGTCGCTTCGAGAAACAATATCGGCCAAACGATTAGCCAAGCCGGTCCTTCTATTCAATTTGGTCCGTCCGGTTATTGGATCGCCGCGCTGCCGCAAGCGGAACAGGACATGTACCTTCGGGAGTATCCGGAGGTACGTGACGGCTGGTCTCCTGAGTATGGCGACCGTATCAATAAAGTCGTATTTATCGGCATAAAGATGGACCGGGAATCCATAAACGAAACACTGGACGCATGTCTCTTAACCGAAGCCGAGATGCTGGAAGACTGGTCCCGATTCAAGGATACGCTGCCGGATATCCGTTAGATTGGCGGGAAGCCAGCCATTTTCGATAATGGCTGGCTTTTTTATTGTTCGCGAACGAGAACGCATGAATTTAAAGAAGGGATAAGGTAAAATGGAACTATAAATCGGAATAGGGAGGTACCCCGGATGAAGATAGATATTAGGAAGGTCCATACAGCGGAACAAATCGCCGAGGTTGCCCGCTTGGCGGAGCAAATCTGGCGCGAGCACTACGTATCCATCATTACAATCGAGCAGATTGATTATATGATTGAGAAATTTCAATCCGTGTCCGCGATAACCGGCCAGATTGAGAATCAGGGCTATGAATATTGCCTGCTGCAGCAACAAGACGGCACTGCCGCTGGTTATTTGTCTTTTCGAGCAGACAACGGGAAGCTGTTCTTAAGCAAATTTTACGTATCCAAGGAGCATCGCGGCCAAGGCTATGCCAGTCAAGCGATGCAGTTTATCGAGCAGCTGTGCATAGAACGCGGATTAAGCCATATTTGGCTGACGGTTAACCGGGATAATGCATCCAGTATCGCGGTTTATGAGAAAAAAGGCTTCATCAGCGTGAGGGAGCAAGTTGCGGACATTGGCAATGGCTATGTGATGGACGACTTTATTATGGAAAAGAAATTGGCATTCGCGTAAGATCGGAGGTTCTCCTGTGCCCGTTATCGTACAAACCCTTTTTATCGAAGCGCCAATCGACGTTTGCTTCGATCTTTCCCGCAGCATAGAGCTTCACATGTCGTCCACTTCTCAAACGAAAGAAAGAGCGGTGAAAGGCCGGACAAGCGGGTTAATCGAACTCGGGGAGACCGTCACCTGGGAAGCCGTTCATTTCGGAGTTCGCCAGCGGCTTACGGCCGTTATTTCGGAATACGAGCGGCCATACCGGTTTGTGGATGAAATGGTCGAAGGCGCCTTTAAACGGTTCAAGCATGAGCATCGTTTTGAATCCCGTGACGGCGGAACGCTGATGACGGATATATTCGACTATACTTCACCGCTGGGGCCGCTTGGCAGTTTAGCCGACGTCCTTTTTTTGCGTTCTTATATGGAACGATTTCTTATGCAACGAAATGAGTGTATCAAGCTGCAAGCCGAAACCGAAAATTATAGGATCTGATCATTTTACGGGAATGTTTAAGGATCTAGAGATAATATAAGTTACAGAAAATATATTATGTAAACTTATCATGAATACATGGAATCCCGAAAGAAGGAGTTAAACAACATGATCTCTCATGACCGGATTAAAATCCCGCCGGGATTCTGGAACGGATTGCGCGAAATAGGCTTTTCCATGCAGGAGATTACGGCTAAGGCGCAACTTATGCCAGCTCAAATCGAGAGGCCGGAAGGAGTAACGATCACGGAGTATTTTGCGATATGGCAGGCGTATTCCGAGCTTGTTGGCGATATTTCCGAAGCGGTTGTTAAGCTTTCAACCGCATTTGACACTACGCAATATCCGCCTTCTATGTTAGCCACATTCCATGCCCGCGACTATCGCGATGCCTTAAACCGCATGGGAAAATATAAAAAGCTTTGTCCTCCCGAGAGTCTTCAAATTAAGGAGGAGGGGGATGATTGCCGCATTCAACTAAGCTGGTCAGACCCGCAGCAGCCCGGACCGCCGATGCTGGCGGCGATTACGCTAGCGACTCTGCTGGAGCTTGGCCGCAGAGGTACAGGCCGGCTTATTCATGCTAAGCTTGTTGAATTTTCATTTCCTTTAATGGATACCGGTACGCTCGAGACTTATTTCGGCTGCCCCGTCCGATTTGGCGCGGATACGAACAGATTGACGTTAAAAAGAAGCGATTTGAACCTTCCTTTTCTTTCGTATAATGAAGAAATGCTCGAGATTTTGACTCCCGCTCTCGAGCATACGTTGAACGAACGGCAAAGCAACGATTCCTTCGTACTAACCGTCGAAAGAATAATAAAACACGGGCTGGCAGGCAGTCGTCCGGATATGCTGATCGTCGCCAGGGATCTTGGCATGAGCGAACGTACGCTTCAGCGCAGGCTTGCGGAAGAAGGGACAAGCTTTAAGAAAATTTTGTCGCATGTCAGACATGAAATGGCTTTGACTTATTTAAAGGATCCTTCTCTCGAGATTCATGAGGTGGCCTTTCTAACGGGTTATGAAGATCAGAATTCGTTCTATCGGGCGTTTCGGTCATGGGAAGGGGAGACGCCGGCGAATTGGCGGATCAAGCAAAACAGCCAGTCTGTTCCATTGGCGCGTTAAGCAAGAAAATTGGCGGGGAGAGCTAGTTACCAACGGCTCCGTACAAGATAGTATAATCTCTATCCCAAGCAACAAAGGAGATAGAGAATATGGATATGCGATTATCGAACAAAACGGCGTTAGTGACCGGATCAACGAAAGGCATTGGTAAAGCCATAGCTATAGAACTGGCAAGGGAAGGCGTCGATGTGTGGATTAACGGCCGCGACGAAGCAGAGACCAATCGAATCGTTGAGGAGATTAAAGCACGATTCCCGGCGACCTCTCCGCAAGGTGCAGCAGCCGATCTAACGAATAAGCAGCAGCTTGAAGCTCTATTCGAGAGGCTCCCCCAAGTGGATATCGTGGTGAATAATGCGGGCATTTACGAAATCATGGCTTACGAAGACGTCGGTCATGAAGTCTGGGAGCGGTATTTCCGTACGAATGTGCTTGCAGCCAATGATCTATGTAAATATTATTTGCCCAAAATGCTGAGCAACGGCTACGGCCGCATTCTCTTTATCGCAAGCGAAGAAGCGCTTATGCCCTCAGGCCAAATGCCGCAATATGCGATGACCAAATCAATGCTGTTATCGTTAACCAAAAGCTTGTCCAAATTAACCGCAGGAACGGAAGTGACGGTTAACTCCATCTTACCGGGGCCAACGCTCTCCGAAAACGTTTATCGGATCATCGACCAGCTCTATTCGGATGAAGCAATTCCTTTTGCGGAGAAAGAGAAGAGATTTATGGCCGCCAATCTTCCCCAATCGGAAATTCAGAGATTCATCAGGCCAAGCGAGATTGGCAGACTGGCTGCTTTTGTATGCAGCCCGGATGCTTCTGCCTTTAAGGGTTCGCCTATCCGGATGGATGGAGGGATGGTGCCGACTATTTTCTAAAACCGGTAACAATAAAAAACAGCTGCCTCAAGAACTTACTTGGGCAGCTGTTTTCTTATGCTTTTGGTTCGTTAATCTTATACTTTACTTTCTCTTCATCGCTTAATGTATAGAAATGCGTCACGCTGCGGAGAAAGGTCGTCCCGTCTTCTATTTTGACCATATCGTCGTTGTAGGCAATGATCGGAAGGGGCGGTCTTAAGCGCATCCGGTCCTGATAGACGATAACAGGCTCTTTGGAAGCCATCACTTTCCGGATATCCTCATCCGTTTTTAGCTCGTTTGCGGCTGTAATGTGAGGGGTTTCGATCATAAAAGAACCTCCTAGTATGTTTTCTTCAAAAGCATTCTTTCGCTATCAAGACAAGACATTGAGTACTAGCATGTCCCGTTCTAGACCGGAACATTCCTGCCGGATCGAAAAAAGTTATTCTTTTCTGCCGCTCCATTTTCCTGCTGCAAACCTTTACTCCCATATAGTGGATTCATTTTCCTAGCTTCACTTGTTTAAGGGGTGAAAATCTGTGTTTTGCTAGGTTGTGATTCCACTCCCAATCGCTGAGAATGGGAACCACAAACGTTGAAGGGAGGTTAATGATAAGCAACCGAGAATCACTTCATGAGCAAACCTATTCGAGAAGGAGAAGTGAACCTTTATGCGCACGATGGGAGTAAGGAACAAGCAATTTTTTATTCTCTTTATGAGCTTTCTGCTGGTGCTTGGGAGCATGCCCCTTGCGAATCGTCCGGCATCAGCCGCGGCAACGACTATCAGCAATGTGACGATGAACACCGCAAATCCAGCGATGTACGACAAGTACGAAATGACTTTTAATTTAAGCTCTACGTATACTAATCCGTTTAACCCGGATGAAGTGAGCGTAAACGCGACGATTACTACTCCTTCGGGAACCGTGGAGTCCGTACCGGGCTTCTATAAATCCAATTCCTCTCCGAACTGGGCTATCCGTTATTCCCCGCGGCAGTCGGGCGTACATAGCGTTACGCTGAGCGTCACGGATGCCAACGGAACGGGAACCTCGTCGACGTATACGTTTACGGCGGGTGGACCAGGCAGCAACCGGGGGTTCATGACCGCGCAAGGCGACCGGTTCGTTGACAGCTTTGGTTCCCAACTGACGCTGCTCGGCACCAACTTTGCCTGGAACAACACATCGGACTCGACTGCGGTTACTACAGAGATTCCGAATCTGCTGCCGGCCAAGATGAACTTCCTGCGCGTCTGGTATTCCTGCTGGTGGAGCAGCTTCGCTCCGGAATGGGGACCCATTACGGCTAACGAAGCCGGTCTGACGATCAATTACGCCGGCATTGGCAAGTACCAGCTGGATAATCAGGCCCGCATGGATCAAATGCTGGACACCGCGGCTGCTAACGGCGTTTACATTATGCTGACGATGAACAGCTTCGGGGATATGTACTACCAATGGAATGTAAACGCATACAACCAGGCGAATGGCGGTCCTTCCACGTATTCGGAGAACAATACGGACTTCTGGACGAATCCGACGGCCATCTCGTATCAGAAGAAGCTGCTTCGGTATATGTTTGCCCGCTTCGGTTACAGCAGAGCGCTTGGCATGCTGGAGTATTGGAACGAGTCCGACAATCGCGTGGATACGTCTGCAGCGAACCGCGCAAGCTGGCATGCAACGATGGATAACTACTGGAAGAGCCTGGACTTCTACCACCATCCAACAACAACAAGCTTTGCCTGGAAGGACCACGCCGGTTCCGGCCAGCAATCTTGGGAGACCTTAACGACGCTTAGCGCTACGAATGTACACCGATACGATTCCAGCGCAAACGTCGTGGACGCATGGGAGCAGCAAATTGACAATCTGCACGCCCTTGCACCCGGCAAACCTGCTTTCATCGGGGAAGTAGGGAAGGCGGATACCGACCAGACGACGGATTCCACAATAGACGAATATATGCATAATGCGCTGTGGGGACCGATATTCCGCGCGGGAGCGGCTGGAGGCAGCTTGTGGTGGACGTTTGAGACCGGCTTTGCGCTGCCGGCGAATTTCAAAGCCATCTACACGCAGCTGGCGAACTTCATTCAACCGGAAGAGGACCATCTGATCAACATGCCGTTTGTCGATTACGGCTTGCAGTCCAACAATACGAAGATCGGCGGCTTCAAGGACAATTCACGTGCTTACCTGTGGATTAATGATACGCAAGCCAATCATACCGTATCGAGTCCAAGAACAGTAAGCGGCATGAGCTTTACCATTCCGATGCCGAACAACTACTATAACGTCACTTACTACAATACGTACACCGGAACCTACGGAACTACTAGCAGCGTCCAGGCTGCCGGCGGCAATCTGGTCTTGAATAACGTGCCGGCCTTCAGCCGCGATATCGCGGTGAAAATCGAATGCGAAGGCTGCAACGCGCCGGATACAACGGCCCCTGCAGCGCCAACAAACCTGACTTCCCCTTCGAAAACCGATACAACGGTAACGCTTTCTTGGTCGCCGTCGACGGATAATGTCCGCGTGACGGATTACGATGTCTATCGCGGTTCGGCAAAGCTCGGTTCGACGGGAGGAGCAACAACGTATACGGCAACAGGACTGACGGCAAACACCGCTTACTCCTTCACCGTTAAAGCCAAGGATAACGCGGGGAACGAGTCCGCGGCCAGCAGCGCGCTTAACGTAACGACAAACCCGCCGGATACAACGGCTCCTTCGGCTCCTTCCAATCTGGCATCGCCTTCAAAGCTGGATATTTCGGTTACTTTATCGTGGTCAGCGTCAACAGACAATGTCGGAGTGACGGCCTATGACATTTACCGGAACGGAAGTCTTGCGGGAACGGTGAGCGGCACCGCAACAACCTTCACGGATACGGGCTTGACTCCTTCAACCGCGTATTCCTATTACGTGAAAGCAAGAGACGCGAGAAACAATACGTCCGCGGCAAGCGGTACGATCAGCGTAACGACGCTAACGCCGATTCCGGTGAACAAGCTGCAGAATCCGGGCTTTGACACGAGCAACAGCAATAACAAACCGGATCAATGGATTTGCGAGAATGATTACTTCTGCTACCGCGATACGGCAGTCAAACGCAGCGGCACCGCTTCCATGAAGATGACTGGCGACAGCGGTCCATGGCTTGCTTTCTATCAGGACGTCGCCGCGGCAGCAGGGTCTGCTTATACCTTCGACGGCTACTACAACGCAGCCGCGAACAACGGAACCACGATTGAATTCAGGCTCAGATTTCTGGATGCTTCGAATACCGTTTTGCAGGATAACCTGCTTTACACGCATACGGGAACCAACACCGGCTTCGTCAATATTAACGGCACCCGCACCGCTCCTGCGAACACAGCTAAAGCCCGCGTTTACATTTACATGAAGGACCTGCGAGGCGCGCTTTATTTCGACGATTTCTCCTTGACTGACGGGAGCGGAGGGACTGGACCTGCGGATACAACCGAGCCAACGTCTCCGACCAATCTGACATCGCCGGCGAAAACCGCAACAACCGTTGATTTATCCTGGACGGCCTCAACCGACAATGTTGGCGTTGCCGGCTATGATGTTTATCAAGGCGCGGCGCTGATTGGCTCAACAACAGGAGCGACAGCTTATCAGGCAACCGGGTTGACCGCAGGCACGTCGTACACCTTCACGGTAAAAGCGAAGGATGCGGCAGGCAATGTTTCGGCGGCCAGCAGCGCGCTTAATGTGACAACAAACGCTGCTGCCGATACGACGGCCCCTACCGCGCCAACCGGCTTAACTTCGCCTTCGAAGACCCAAACCACCGTCAACCTGTCCTGGACGGCATCGACCGACAACGTTGGCGTTACGGGCTACGATATTTATCGAGGCGCAGCGTTGATCGGGTCAACAACAGGAGCGACAACCTATCAGGCAACCGGGTTGACCGCAGGCACGTCGTATAGCTTCACTGTAAAAGCGAAGGATGCGGCAGGGAATGTCTCAGCGGCTAGCTCCACGCTTAACGTAACGACGGACGCGGCAGCGGGCGGCAGCGGCAACCTGCTGGCAAACGCCGGCTTCGAGACGGATAACGGCAGCAATCGGCCGGCTTCCTGGACCTATGAGCAGGATTATTACGTATCCCGCAATACGTCCACCTACCGCTCGGGTTCCTCATCCATCCGCATTAACGGCGATACCGGTCCATGGTTTGGCTGGTATCAGGACGTATCCGCAACTGCGGGTAAATCCTATACCTTTGACGGCTACGTGAATATTACCGCCAACAATGGCAGCACTCTTCAATTCAAATTGCAGTTCCTCGACGCCTCGGGTTCGATGCTTGCCGACAATACGATCACGACCTACAGCGGCACAACGACATCCGGCTGGGCTAACGTACACGGCTCGTATACCGCTCCTGCCAATACAGCCAAAGTCCGCATTTATACGTACTTCAAAGATATGCGCGGTACGTTCTTCTTCGACGATTATTCGCTTACAAGCAATTAAGCAATTAAGCACTAGTTAAGGCGGCTCCGTTGCGGGGCCGCTTTTTTTAGCGCGATTGGGATTATAAATAGACCGTCTAACAGACAAAATGCGGTGTTTTCAAAAAAAACCGCACAAATCATGATTCACAAGCCGTGTAGAAGGTACTATACTTATTCCTAGATAATGATAATCAATTTCATTTATAGGAGTAAGTGAACCATGAAAACAATGACACGCTTTACTCAGCTGGCAATCATCCTCATGCTGATTGCTCTACTGGCCGCATGCGGCGGCAACAATAACGGAAATGCAGAGCCGAATCCGCCTTCGGCCGTCGCATCATCGGCGAATTCTACCGGACAGTCGCCTGCTGACGATAACGCAGTACGCACAATGAAAGATGCTATGGGTCATGACGTGCAAGTGCCCGCTCATCCGAAAAAGGTGCTTGCACCGTTTCTGGAAGACCCGCTTACCGCATTAGGCTTGAAGCCCATAGCACAATGGGGCGCTGCCGGCGTGCCGCAGCAATATTTGCAGGACGAACTTAAAGACGTTCCCGTCTTGAACATGGAAGGAGGGATGAAGCCGGAGGAGGCATTGTCCTACAGCCCTGATCTCATCATCTTCCTGGCCCCGACTTATCTGGCTGACGGCAGCTATGAGCAATTTGCCAAAATCGCTCCTACCTATGTCCTGTCCGATAACGAAGCGGATTGGCGCGGAAATCTGCAGAAGCTGGGAACGCTTCTGAATGAAGAAGACGCCGTGAAGGCGGCGCTTGGCAACTTCGACAAGAAGGTACAGGAAGCGAAGGCAAAGCTAGGCACTATTCCCGCCGAGAAAACAGCCGTTCTGCTGCAAGCGGACGGTGAGAAGGGCTTTAAGCTGTTCGGGCCAAACTTCTACGGCGGCGAGACGCTTTACAAAACGCTTGGTTTCAAGCAGCCTTCCATCGTAACAGGCGATTACGATACGTTCTCGATTGAAAAGCTTGCGGACTTGAAGGACGTTGATTATATTTTCGTCATCTCGGGCCCCGGACGCGGCAAGCCTCCAGTAGATAATTCCTTGTGGAAGTCTTTGCAAGCGGTCCGGAACAATCAGGTATTCGAAGCGGATTCCGGCCATTGGTTTAATGCCAATATCATCGCGAACGGACTCATGATCGACGATGTCTTGAAGGATGTCCATGAATAATGTTCGAATCGGTCCTGGCCAGCAATCTACGATTGCGGCCAGGCTTTGTTATGGGCTGCTTGATGTACAGGTGCTGCGGGATGATCCGCAAGCGCCTGTTTCCGACCGTTCTTTTATCGAAACGAATTCCCAAGTGCTTCTTCTGTCAAATTCAAGCGAAGGGCGACTTATTATTGACGGTCGGCTGCACCTTCTGAAGCCAGGCTGGATGTTCGTCTGCGCGCCTGGTCAATTAATTGAATGGACCAATTATGTCGGTCAGCCCTTGGAGCTGCTAATGCTTGCATTCCATGCTTTTGAACGGCCGTCATCATCCCGGGAGCTTCAGGAGCCCCATGCCTTTAACCGGGAATCCGGCACTAAGGCGCTGTTCCCGTTCCTGAGCGAGCCTATACTTTCTCCGGCGGTAGCGACCGGTCAGCTGTACAACACAATCCGGGATAGCCGGAAACAGGGTACGGCGTCAGCCTGGCTGCGCATAGAGGCGGGACTGCTCGAGCTGCTCAGTCTCGTGTTGTCCCATCGGGAGCGGCAGACGGAAATGGCGCTAGAGATGGCGCGGCTGGAGCTTGAACGTCATTATACGAGTGAAATGGCCATTGATTCGCTTGCGCGCATTGCCGGACACAGTCGTTTTCATTTCATGAGGCTGTTTAAGGAGCGCTACGGCAAAGGAGTAGCCGAGTACAGAACGGAGCTTCGAATTCGGGAAGCCAAGCGCCTCATGAACGAACAGAATTTGACGCTTGCCGAAATCGTCGAGCGGATCGGCTACAAGAACGAAAGTTATTTCAGCAGCTTGTTCAAGAAGCATACGGGGTTCGCGCCGGCTGTCTACCAACGCAACAGGCAGCAGCGGATCGCGGCGTATAGCTGGATTAATCTGGGGCAGCTATTGGCGCTGCAGCTGATTCCGATTGCAGCGCCGCTTGATCACTATTGGACTGACCGGTACAGGAACAGATACGATTTCGAAGTGATTGCACCGCTGAGCCATCATTATGAATTTAATCTCCATGCCCTTCGCCAAGCCAATCCCGACCGCATCGTGGCAATTGAGGAGTTTATTCCTCCGGAAGAACAAGACAAGCTGAGAGAGCTGGCTCCGGTTTTGTTTCTAAGCTGGAGAGAGGATTGGCGCACCCATTTAAGGAAGTTAGCCCGGTTCATGGAACGCGAGGATGAGGCCGAGATCTGGCTGAGAAGGTATGAACGGGATGTTAGCGCCGTCAAAAGCAAAATAGCTCCGCTCCTTGGCGGTAAGACGGTTCTTGTGCTTGCCATAAGCAACAGCCAAGTATCGGTATGGGGGCATTTGGCCGGTACGGTGCTCTACGACGATCTGGAGATTGGCATGCCGGAGGCCGTGCGGGATATGAAATGGCTGGAACAGGTAACGGCTGCCGAGCTATCGGAGTACCGGGCAGACCGTATACTCGTGCATGTCGGGCGGACCAAAGCGGCGGAGGAGAGATGGGCAATGCTTTCCGGAAGCCAGGAATGGCAATCGCTTCCGGCTGTGCAAGCCGAAGCTATTCACGTCGTTTTCGGTTACGGATGCTTTGAGGGACCCTGGAATGAGCATGCAGCCGAACCTATCGGACGATTGCTGAACGATATCCCGGAGTTGTTTGGCCTTGCAAAAGATTAGGAACAGGTACGTGGACTCTATTAGATAACCATAGCCCGTATGGTATAATAGGGAGATCATTCCTATCTTAACGAGGAGCCTATGATCCGATGCCTACTCTTACAAAGCTATTTATCAGCTCCGTTGCTCAGGATGCGCTGACACCGCTAAGAAACCGGACATTTGAAGAGTTTACCGCGCTGGGCCATCAGCCGGAGATGTACGAACGAACTTTCGGACCCTGGCCGATGGATGTAAGCGGGGTGGAGCACTGCTTGAACAAGGTCAGGGAATGCGATATTTTTTGCCTGTTCCTCTACAATAAAGGCGGCAGCATGACCGACACCGGCTACTCCGTCACCCATCGGGAATTTTTGACGGCTCTTAATGCAGGAAAAACGTTGTTTCTCTACGCAGAGCCTACCATTACGAAGAGATATTTCACGTCCATTCGCCGATTGATGTACAACTACATCGAGCGTTACAAGCAGAGTCACCGCAGGGAGCCATCCAACCGCGAGCTTACGGATTATCTCGAGCTGACCGCGGAGGCGCAGCCCTCCGAAATTCCGAGCAAATACGAAATCGACCCGTATATTTGGGTTATGCTCTATGACATTATCGACAGGCATGGCAAGTATCTGCTGGACATGCCGATTGGAGTAGGGATTGACTGGAAGCCCGTGCTTAGCGATATTCTGAGAGAAGGGGCTTCATACTTTCCCAAAAAAGCGGAGTACATGGAAAGTATCGATACCCTTGCGGCGTTAGTGGAATTCTCGGAATTTGTTCAGAAGATGGTTAAGGACCATCTGAAGATCCGGGAGCTGTCACAGCTAAGGTTGTTATTGGCGCGTCTTCAAGGCATTATCAAGGGAGCGGAGATCAAGCAGCTGCGCATTCATGACCTTACGCTTGGCAGGCTTAGGAGCTGTGCGGCGATTTGTCTGTTTCAGCATAACAATGACGTATTGTCCTGCATCGAAGCGGCAGGGGACACGGCCGGGGGTTATTCGTTTCATGTCAATGACCCTAACTCATACGTATCTTTTACGTACAATACCAGGGATGAAGGAGAGCCCGTACTGTTCTACACGGAGGCCAAGCGTATGTTTTACCTGCTTTATAAGCTGGGAGAGTACGTGATCTCTTATCATTTTCCCGAAGAAACGAAATGGAACCAAAATATGTACGTGGACTACACGGACGATATAAAAAATGGTATACTGATGGCACATTCCAACGTGATGATTTTTGATTTCATCCATTCGGCATTAAGGGGGTTGCAAAAATGAGCTTGAACAAAATTAAGATGCGGCGGCTTCAGAACACATACCATTCCAAATACGCAATCCATCCTGATTTTGCCCCTGCAACCAAGGTCGTTATTGTGAACAAGGGAATTACGATTGGTCTAACGGGAAGCAAATTGCCCGAGCTGCCCAAGGATTCCGTTTTGTTTGTCGATACGAACCGCACAGACACCTATACATCCCGCAACAAGCTGCAGCGGATGAAAGAACTTAACCAGTCCTTAAAGAGCTCAATCCTCGTATCGGAGGCTTAATCGAACATTTAACCAGGGACCCGCAGCTTGCGGGTCCTTTGCGTAAATATCGGGTCATATCATTCTGAACTCGGAGGCGGCTAATCGTGGAAGAAGTAACCTTTAACCAACAGAACATGTTTGCGCATGTTTTTAATTATGCTCCAATCGGCATCGCATTGATCTCACTGGATCGCAGATGGATTGACGTCAATCCGGCTGCTTGCCAGATTCTCGGATATAAAAGGGCGGAGCTGATGACGCTTGACCCCGCCGAACTCATTTTCTCCTCCGGCACAGAGAATCTGTGCCAAAAGTTTAAGGATCTTCTTGAAGGGAAAATCTCGACCTTAAATCTGGAAAAGAAATACCTGTTGAATAACGAAGCTATCGTATGGGTGTCCTTGCATATCTCGCTTGTCAGGAATGGTTCGGACGGAGCGCCCTGGTATTATATCGCCCAGATCGTTGATATTACCGCAACCAAGCTGACCGAGCAAAAGCTGCAGGAATCGGTAGAGAGATATACGTCGCTTAAGAAATACAATCACGACACCATTATCTCCTTCGATCTGCAAGGCAAGATTATCGGCGGCAACATGATGGCGGAGAAAATGACCGGCCGGAAGGTTTCGGATTTGATCGGCACAAGTATTGCCAGCGTGATCGGAGAGGACAAGCTGGCTCGCATTCTGGCCGACAATGAACCGTATACCGAGATTGAAGGCTCCATTAACCATGTCCTGCATGTCGACGGGTCTTACGTGGAGGTATTGGTTACGATTGCGCCTATAATCGTAAATAACCGAAGTATCGGCTTCTATTTGCTGATTAAAGACATTACGGAACAGAAAAAGCTGCTGATCGAGAAAGAAACGGCCGTACGGACCAACGAGGTGAAAAGCGAATTTATGGCGATGATGAGCCATGAAATCCGCACTCCGATGAACGGGGTAATCGGTATGACCGATCTGCTTCTCGATACGCCGCTGGACGAGGAGCAGAGGGAGTACGTATCCATTATTCGCAAGAGCGGGGACACGCTGCTTGGCATCATTAACGATATTCTCGATTTTTCTAAAGTGGAATCGGGCAATACGGAATTGACGGAGGAGCCGTTTAATTTAAACGAGGCTATTGCGGAGACCTTTGATACCTTAATGCCCAAGGCGATGGAGAAAAACCTGGAGTTCAAAGTAAGCATCAGCCCTGGAATTCCGCATAACGTGATTGGCGATTCGCTTAAGATCCGTCAGATTATGCTGAACCTGATCGGCAACGCCATCAAGTTTACGCCTAAGGGATCGATCGGCGTTTCCGTGGACAAAGCCGAGGTCGAAGGCAAGAGCGTAAGACTTCATTTTGCCGTAAAGGACACGGGGATCGGGGTTCCGGAGGACAAGGTGCCTTATCTGTTTGAACCTTTTTATCAAGCGGATCATTTTATGGTAAGGCAGGCGGGTGGCACCGGGCTCGGGCTGGCGATTACGCGAAAGCTCGTACAGCTGATGGACGGCCAGATATATTGCGAGCCTAACCCTGGCGGCGGAACGATATTCCGCTTCCATATTCTGATTAAAGCCGAGTCGCTGCCGTCTATTGCCGTGCATGATTGCATTATGGAAAAAGCACCGCAGCCGGAGGACGAGCTTTCCATCCTGATTGCGGAAGACAATGAAGTGAACCGGCTTGTGCTGATCCGCATGGTAGAGAAGCTGGGCTATCGTCCCAAGGCGGTGTCGAACGGTGCCGAAGTCGTGGATGAGGTACTCAAGAAGAAATATGATATCGTATTTATGGATATACAGATGCCGGTGATGAACGGAATCGAAGCCTCGAGAATATTGCGTCAGAAGCTTAAACCGGGTGACCTTCCTTACATCGTTGCCGTCACGGCAAACGCGCTGATTGGGGACCGGGAGCGGTACATGACCGCGGGGATGAACGAATATATCAGCAAGCCTCTGCACAGCTCGTCTGTTCTTACCGTGATCCAGAAATGCCTGGAGGGGAAACGAAGGAAAGTAACGAGTTAACTGCACAGCTAAGAAAAACCGCGCGGGAGCGCGGTTTTTTTGCTGCTATTTAGGGTGGCGGTGTAAATTTGCTATGAAAACGTTACTAATTGTTGCGGTATTTTGGTCATCGCGATTGTGCTATAGTTGTCGCAATCAAACCGTTTGTATGGAGGATGTGTAACAATGATCGCAAGAATCAACCTGCAAGGCATGTGGGAGCTACAACTGGACGAAGAAAAAGTTGGCTTGCGGAAGCCATTGAACGATACCATTGCTTTACCCGGTACAACTTCGCATGCAAGAAAGGGAAAGCGCAATCAAAGCGTCAATGTGGATTGCCTCACCGACGAGTATGCCTTTGAGGGCTGGGCTTGGTACTCCCGCAAATTCTTTATTCCGGCAGGGCTGGCTCATGCCGGCGTTAAGCTGTACCTTGAGCGGACTCGAGTAACGACGGTCTGGATCGACGGGGAAGAGCTGGGAACGCAGAACAGCTTATGCGCGCCGCATCTGTATGAATTAAAGAAGCCGCTTGCGGAGGGCAGCCATACGATTATCGTCCGGGTGGATAATACAAGCTATCCAACAAAGGGCGGGCATATGACGTCCAGGGACACGCAGACCAACTGGAACGGGATAACGGGACGAATGGAGCTGCAGTTTTACGGTGCGGCATTCCTAGAGGAGGTCCGGACATACCCGAATGTCGAGGATCGGTCGGTAACCGTTAAGGGAAGGCTGGTTGGCGCATCGGCAGGAACCGTCAGCGTCTCGGCGGTAAGCGCAAACGGTGTTATCCGTCATGAAGCGGAAGCCAAAACATACGGAATTTCCGGCGGGGAATTCGAGTTTCGTTATCCGCTTGGGGAAGACGCTCTCTTCTGGAGCGAATGGTCCCCGAATTTGTATCACCTGAAGCTAGAATTTTCGCAAAATGACGGTATGACAGACCTCTATGAGTCGATTTTTGGTTTACGGGCATTCCGAGCAGAAGGAAGCTCGTTTACGATTAACGGTGCGAAAACCTTTTTGCGGGGCAAGCATGACGGCTTGATTTTTCCTCTGACCGGCTTTGCTCCAACGGAAGTGGAAGAATGGCTGAAGGTGCTTGAGACGGCCAAGTCCTATGGGATTAACCATTATCGGTTCCATACCGCGTGTCCGCCTGACGCTGCCTTCGAAGCCGCCGATATGCTGGGTATCTACATGGAACCGGAGCTGCCGTTCTGGGGAACCGTAACGGACGAAACGTACGATAATCACAATGCGGAGGAACAGCTCTATCTGATCGAAGAAGGCTACCGGATGCTGAAGGCGTTCGGCAATCACCCTTCCTTTGTGATGATGTCGCTTGGCAATGAACTGTGGGGGAGCAAGGAACGCATTGACGAAATCTTGAAAAATTACAAGGCATTCGACAGCCGTCCGTTATATACGCAAGGCTCGAATAATTTTCAGTTTGTTCCCGTCATCCTGGAGCATGAGGATTTCTATTGCGGCGTCCGCTTCTCGCGCGACCGTCTAATCCGGGGTTCGTACGCGATGTGCGATGCTCCGCAAGGGCATGTGCAGCTTGGACCGCAAGGCACGTTGACCGACTATGATGAAGCGATTTGGCCGCAAGAAGACAAGGGGACTATGGAGAAAGCCTCCGGGCACGATGGGACCATTCAGATTCAATACGGAACGGAAGCGAAAACCGTTAAAGCGGATGCAGTCGAAGGCGAATGGGTACCGCATATTCCGGTCGTCTCCCATGAAATCGGGCAGTACCAGACGTATCCCGACTTTAACGAGATTGCCAAATATACAGGTCCTTTAAAGGCTCGTAACTTTGAAGTCTTCAAGCAGCGGCTTGAAGAGAAGGGATTGGACCATCTCGCGGAAAAATACCATGCTGCCTCCGGCCGGCTTGCGGTCGACAGCTACAAGGAAGAGCTGGAAGCCGCATTCCGGACCAGGCAACTGGCAGGCTTCCAGCTGCTGGACCTTCAGGATTTCAGCGGGCAAGGGACCGCGCTTGTTGGCGTGCTGGATGCGTTTATGGAATCCAAAGGTCTCGTATCTCCCGAGGAATGGCGGACCTTCTGTTCGGATGCCGTGCTTCTGGCACGGTTCGCGAAGTACAATTACAAAGCGAAGGAATCCTTTGAAGCTTCGATTCAGCTTCGTTACCTGAGACCGGAACCGCTTGCCGGTTTCAAGCTGGAATGGAAACTGGCAGCTCGGGAAGTTCAATTGGCCAGCGGGGAAGCAATCGCTACGGCGAATGCTTCAGGGGACTATGTGGATATTGGCCAGATTTCCTTCAGCATGCCGGAAGTACAGACGATGACGAAGGTGTCTCTCCAGCTGCGTATCGCCGGTACCGATATCCGGAAGTCCTATGATCTCTGGATTTACCCGGACGGAATGGAAGCTGACAAGAGCGGATTGAACCTGTTCAACGGGCTGACAGACGAAGCTGCCGCGCTGCTTGAGAAGGGGGAACGCGTTGTCATTATGCCAAATCCGAAGCAGCTGGAAAATGCCATTGACGGAACCTATTGCGTGGACTTCTGGTGTTACCCGATGTTCCGGTCGATCTCGGAGAGCATGAACAAGCCGGTGCCGGTTGGTACGATGGGACTGCTGATCGAGAAGGAGCATCCCTTGTTTAAGCTGTTTCCAACTGAAATGCATTCCACGGAGCCGTGGCGCCAGATTGCGGAAAGCTCCCGCTCCATTATTTTGGATGGAACGGACCGGGCTCTGCAGCCCATCGTGCAAACCATCGATAACTTCGAGCGCAACCATAAGCTTGGAATGGTGTTCGAATGCAAGGTCGGAGCGGGAAGCCTGTTAGTCTGCGCCGTGGATGCCGGGCAAGCGGGACAAACGCTGGAGGGACGACAGTTCCTGCACAGCTTGTACCAGTATGCTGGTTCCGATGACTTTAAGCCGCAAGCAAGCCTCGAGTTGTCCAAACTGCGTGAGCTGTTGCGTTAAAAGAATATCAAATGGAAATACGCCTGTTATCGTTTATGCCGAGGCAGGCGTATTTGTGCTGTCGAGAAAGGGTTCTATGAAAGTTAGAACTTATGGCGGAATGACGGAAGGATTATCATTTTGTTCAGATGCTGGAGAAAGGGATGAGCAGACGATGAGCAGAAATGTGATCACAGCCTTGTTTGGGCTTGTTGCCTTGTTATGGACGATAGGTTTCATTGCGATCCACCCTTATTCGCCTACTTCAACCAACGATATCTACTTGATTCCTGAAGGGTATGAGGGCGATGTAAGAGTGAATTACAATGTGCAAGGCGCACCGGCACTTCTAAAAGAGGGGAAATATGACGTTATCCCGGTTGGGGAAGACGGAATCTATAACACCTCCAAGCCCGAAATGGAATATGGGATAGTAACGGATCTCTATTTCTATGTGAACGCAGCAGGAGAACGTACTCCTATTGATAAGCGATGCGTGTGCGTCAAAGGCAATGGGTCCTCCGGAATCGGTTCAACGATTATTAGACATACGGATCTAACCGTTACCCGTACGAAATGCGGAGAGGATTTCATGGCGCGGGGGGAGTAATCCCGGCCCTGTTGCCTTGAAATTGGGAACAAAGTCCAGTTTTAGTTAATTTCCTCTTATTTATGATTCGTGGACCAGATTATCGAGTATGATTTGGAAAGGGAATCATCCTCCTGCTTTCATGGGGAAGACGGGTAAGGGAGGGATGGATACGGAAACGATGTGGCGGATCCGTAGCGGGATTAGAGATTACGCGGAAGCGGTGTACCGATTCGTCCGGGAAATACCTAAACGATATCCTTTGCTGACAACGTTCTATGCGGTCTGGTGCTGGATATCGCTGCTTCTGTTTATCGCGGGTTTATTCCTGTATCGCGATTCGCGTACGATGCTGGTTCAGTATTTATGGTCATTTTACGTGATGCTGCAGTCCTGGCTGCTATGCCGCAGCAAAACCTTTACCTGGAGGAAGACGGCCCTGTTTATGCTGCTGGGAATCTTGCTCGTAATCCCGGTTACGGCCTGGACATTGATGGGCGTACACGGGCTCGTCGGAGGCCGGACATCGGACACATGGTCTCAAGCGGTTATTACTCCCATTGCGGAGGAGATATGGAAGCTGCTTCCGCTCGGCTTGTATTTATTGTTCTCGCGGCGGGCGTCTGCCATGAGTCTAAGCGATTACGCGCTGGCTGGAGCGGCATCCGGAATAGGCTTTCAGCTGATGGAGGAGTTAAGCCGAAGATGGCTGAATTCCGGGATTATCGGACGGACCTACGGCTACAGCACAACGATGCTGGGCGGGGAGACCATCCACTGGGATTTCTGGACGTTGTTCCCCGGCCGGTTCGAGGAAAGCATTTTCCCGACCATCATGACCGTTAGTCATCCCGTACATACGGCAATGGTTGCATTAGGATTGGGACTTGCGGTACGATACCGCAAACGGCTGAGCAATTGGGTGTTTACTCTGCCTGCGCTGCTGCTAGCCTGGTCCATTCTTGATCATGCCGCCTATAACGGGCAAAACTCATTGCCGGAGTGGTTCATGACGATAAGCGATTGGACCGGGAGCGGCTATCATACGAAAGATACTTTTCTGCTGATGCTGCTATTGGGCCTTGTTCTGGATTACTTCGCGCTGAACCGCGTAAGAAGCCAGCTCCCAATGACGGCAGCGGAACGATTCCTTGATCCTCTTAGCGAAATCGTGCTTATGTGGAGAGCTTTTATCCTGAGGAGGGAAAGCTTCTCCAGCGTTATGGCTTTGGCTCGGGAACGGCGGGAGCTGGGCTTTTCCTTGCTGTATGGAAATCCCGAAGCGGTATCCGTTCAAGAAGAGCTGCGCGCAAGGATGCAGCACCATTACCGGGTGGCGGCGGGACTCGCCTTGCTGCTGATAGGCGTGGTCATTCTCGCAGGCTTTGCCGCTTATTGGCAAGGACAGGTTCAGCTTCATGCATCCGCCTGCTTCTCCTGTATGTTCGACTCGCTGCAGAATTGGTGGGATCGTCTCAGCTTTAGGGAAAAAGGAGCGATTCTGTTAGGAGCTTTTTCTCTCGCGCTGCTGTTTGTTGGCTTCTGGCCGGCGCTAGGCTTTGCCTTTACTGCGATTAGCATTCCTGCCAGCGGTCACGAAATCGCGAAGGATATTCGAGATCCGAAGCGGCTGCTTACTCCCGAGAATGCCGCAGCCGCTCTGCTTGCGCTGGCTCTCAGCCGCGTGCCGTTTGGGCGATTGGTCAAGAAAGGCGGCGAGCGGCTTCGGAAATGGCTGGAGAAGCTGTTAAAGCGTAAGAGTAGGCCTGAGCCGGATATTCCTCATAAGCCGGTTGACGGGCGGGAAGAGAAAGGCGAACCCGGCAAACCGGAGGAGAAGGAGCCTTCCAAGAATCCGGAAGATGAAGATTACGTGCACTGGAGCAAAGCCAAATACAAAGGCGTGGAGTTATACGACAGCCGCAACGGAGCATTGGGCGAATTCGACGGCATCGACGTTGAGAACGGTATTTTCTACGAAGCCAAATCCGCCGAAGGCTTGAACCGCATTCATCCCAAAACCGGCAAGCCTCAGCAGACGCCTCAGCAGTTCACGGATAAACAGCTTTACCAGAAAACAAAAACCCGAATTAATAATTTGATGGAAAAAGCGGTAGGCACGCGTACGACGCCTGACGGAACATCCGAGATCCCGAGCTTGGAAGATATTAAAAGCATTCGGCGCTTCCAGTTCCAGCTTGACGGAGACTCGCCGGAGCTGCGCGCCGCCGCGGAGAACAGCTTGAACCGGTTGCGTCAGGAATTCCCGGACTACACATTCTCAATCAGATTTGGAGTGAAATAGACATGTCGATCAGCGCATTTATACTCGATCCCGAAGACGAATTCGAACGCGCATTTATGCTGCCGGTTGCGACGGAAGCATTTTATAAGCAGTACTGGGAGCCGGCGACGGAGGAGCTGGGGCTCCAATGGACGGCCTTATTCCAGGGCGGAACGGATGTCGAGCATGAAGATGTTCCCGCCATCTTGGAGGAGCTCGACAAGCTGAAGGAATGGGTAATCGCCAAAATGGACGGAGAAGCACGGGAGCATATGCTGCGCAGGCTGAAGCTGCTGGAAACGGGATTGCCGAGTGCTTTCCGGCGTGGAGACACGGTTGTGCATATCGGTTAAGACGAGGGGAGAAAGCATGGACCCGAGGATAAAAGCTATTCGTTTACTTATGCGCCAGGCCGTAAGATCGGATACCCTGAATGTTTGGGCAATCCTTATCTGTATGAGCAATGCGGGCGTTTTACGAGCCGTCTTCATGATCTGTCGAGATCGTTCAAGCCAACCGAGGCAGGCAGAAGACATACATGGGAGCGGAATGAATATTTGCTGCGGGCCGAGCGCTATTTGCCGCAAGGCCATCAGCCGATTCTTCTGGCACTTAATGAACTCAAATCAGAGCTTGCCGGATTGCCCGTAACTCCGGAGCATTTCGGACTTATCCACGGAGACATCAATGTTGGCAATTTTACGCTAGACGAGTCAGGTGAAATGACGCTGTTTGACTTCGATGAATGCCAGTATAGCTGGTATACAGAGGATATTGCTATCCAGCTTTATTACTTACTCTATGTCTTTGGAGAAGATTCAAGGGCGGAAAGAAAGACGCAATACGAGCTGTTTATGAAGCATTTTGAACGGGGTTATACGGATGGCGGCCGCCAACTGCCACGCCATTTGAAGGATCAGCTCGGGATTTTCTTAAGACTTCGGGACATTATCGTCCTTGTAGGCATGCATAGAAGCTGGGATCTAAGTCAACCCGACGATTGGACACGGGATTTTCTGCAGGATAGCTGGGCGCGGATTACGAACGGGAAATCATTGATTGACGGGTTTTGAGAAGGCGAGTACAACCCGCCAACGGGTAGTTGGACCTTGATGCTGTAAGAGCTATTAGAAGGACAAGAAAGACAGTCGGCAGATGCTGACTGTCTCTTTTTTATGGTTTATAGAGTCACCCAAAAAATGCCATGGATACATAATACAATACATCATTTTTCAACATAAGTCTATTCCTTTTTTGGAATTAATTGTATGGTAGGAAAGCGGCCGCAATAACCGAAAAGGAGGAAGGCTGATATGATTACGCTTCGAAAAATTACGTTGGATAACCGTCGCGACATCTTTAATTTGGAGGTGTCCGAAGATCAGAAACGTTACGTGGCATCAAATCTCTCAAGCGTAGCTTCGTGCTATGTTCTGGCGACCAATGGGGGAGCTCCGTTTCCGTTTGCTATTTATGCCGATGAGCAGCCTGTCGGATTTGTCATGATTACGTATAAAATAACCAGCTACGATCTTCCATCGTTTGCTGAAGACGGCTATTGCATCTTGCGTCTGATGATCGATGCGAAGCATCAAAACAAGGGCTATGGACGGGAAGCCATGGCGAAAATATTGGCGTTTATCCGTACCTGTCCGGCAGGCCCCGCTCGATATTGCTGGATTCCGTATAAGAAGGAAAATACGCCAGCCAGGAAGCTGTATGAAAGCTTTGGCTTTCGCGACAGCCAAGAAGTCCTCCATGGGGAGGATATTACCGTTTTGCAGCTCTAAATGAGGAGGAGTCTATCATGGACCACAAGATGTTCATGGAAGTGGCTTTACGATGCTATTCTTTTGCGGACCCCGTATTTGAATTCATCCGTCATAACGAGAATATGACTTACAAAATAACGGATAAGCAATCCTGTTATTTGCTGCGAATTCATAAGCCGATTGCAAGCAATATGGAAGGTATTCAAACCACACCGGGAGCAATCCGCTCTGAACTAGCTTTTTTGCTCGCTTGGTCGGCTCATGCTGATATGCCTGTACAGACTCCGGTTGCCAATCGGAAAAGCGAGTTGGTCACGATGATTCGAATCGGCCAAGAAGAGGTCCCCTGTACGGTCTTGCAATGGATTGATGGCGATGTTTTGTCTAAGCAAGAGATGGATAGCGAGGAGGCAGCCCATATCCTGGGCACTCGTATCGCGAAGCTTCATCACTTCTCGCGAAACTACGAGACGGGACACGCCCGCATCCGTCCGGAATATGGAATGGAATGGATTCATTCCATGATCATTAAATTGCGGAGAGGAGTAGAGTATGGCATCCTCGCTAGCAAAGATTTTCAAATTCTCGAGAAAACGATGCGGATGATGCTGGAGTGGATGACTTTATGGGAAGCAACTCCTGAAACCTGGGGCTTCATTCATGGGGATATGAACTACAGCAACTTGATACGTTCTCCCAAAGGAATATCAATCATTGATTTTGGCATGTCGGGCTACGGGTATTATGCGATGGATGTTGCGATGAGCGCTTTGCTAGTCGATTGCAAACATCGGGATGCTCTGCTCGCCGGCTATAGCAGCTGCATGGCTAGAAGAATGGAATTAGCTCAGCTTGAAGCGTTTATGTTTCTCGCGATCGTTGGCTATTACACCTTCGTATTGAGCCAGCCAGATAAGTTAAGTTGGATTGAAGAGCATATTTCCGGTCTGATTGACCATATTTGTCTTCCGTTGCTCAACAGCAAAAGAGTGTTCTACACGATTTAAATGAAGATTACTGCTGCGCAAAGCTGTCGAAGCCCAATTCGACAGCTTAAATTATTGAGGGATAACAACTATAGATGATTTTTACCAACCAGCATTTGGCTATAAATGGTAGACTATTATGGAGAATGCAAACCTAGGAGCGGATCTATATGAATAAAATCATTGACGAAAAATTATACGAAGCTGATATTTTATCGCTGCAAGCGGCGATGGATACGGGCGAGCTGACGTCCGAGGCTTGCGTTCGCTGGTATTTGGAGCGGATTGAACGGATAAATCCGACATTAAGAGCCGTACTTGAAGTGAATCCCGACGCCATATCCATTGCGCGGGAACTGGATAAGGAGCGGGTGGAGCTTGGTGCGCGAGGACCTCTACACGGCATTCCGATTCTGCTTAAAGATAATATCGATACGGGAGATCGAATGCATACGAGCGCGGGATCCATAGCTCTCGAGGAGCATTTCGCCCCTGCGGATTCGGCAGTGGCCGCCCAGCTTCGGGCAGCGGGAGCCGTCATTCTCGGGAAAGCCAATATGACGGAATGGGCGAACTTTATGTCCGGCTCGATGTGGGCGGGATACAGCTCCAGAGGCGGACTCACTTTGAACCCTTATGGACCCGGCGAGCTGTTCGTGGGAGGTTCAAGCTCCGGGTCCGGTTCCGCGGTAGCTGCTAATTTGTGTGCGGCCGCAATCGGAACGGAAACATCGGGCTCCATTATCAGTCCGTCCTCGCAAAATGGCATTGTGGGCATGAAGCCAACCGTAGGTCTTGTCAGCCGAAGAGGGATCATCCCCATCACTCACAGCGAGCCGGTGCTTTTCAAGTTAGCCTATGCTTACGAACAGGCAAGCAAGTGCCGCCTCGCACCCGTCGATCCGGCATAACTGTTAGGCCTTTGATTCCTTTAAGCGCGCGGAGCGAGCTCGCCGCCAGCTCATCAGGACTAGAATCAAGGCAATTACCGTTAGGATAATCGCCAGTATGCGGAACCCGGTAAAGCTGAATTCTCCTCCCATAACAATGCCGGTCAATAAGGAAGAAATGATGGTACCGAGATAGCGGGAGGTATTAAACAAGCCGGAAGCGACCCCAATGATCTCTTTGGGCGAGCTGTCGAACAAAGCCGTCTGCATGCCCACGCTGTTCAGTCCGTTGCTGATTCCGAAGGCAGCCAAGGCAATGCAGACGCTGATAACGGGCGAAGCCTCATTTAACGTCACGATCCAGACAGAACCAAACACCATTAGAACGGCCGACACCAACAAAGCGGGCCGCGGACCGGATTTATCGATCCATTTGCCCGCAAGCGGGGATGCGGCAAGCGAACACAAGCCTAAGCTAAGCATCAGCAAGCCGGTATGAAACTCGCTGACATGCCGTACGATCTGCAAGTATGACGGAAGTCCAAAGAATAACGAGTAGAACAAAATGTTTACAAGGATAAATTGGACATTGACCCAAGTCATCGCCGGGTATTGGGCTATTGTCCGCAGCGGGATAAAAGGAGATTTTGCTTTCAGCTCATGCCTGACGAAGGCTCCAAGCGACAATAGTCCAATCAGACCGATAACGACGTATCCGATTGAGAGCTGCCCCGAAGATTTCGCCGACAATACTCCTACAAGCAGGGCAACCAGCCCTGCTGTAAATAACAGGATTCCTGGCGCATCGATCAGGTCAAGCCATCTGCGGAAGGTAAGGCCGCGGGCGGGAGAGGTCTCCGGCTTATCCATGGGAATGGTTCTCCACGCCAGCAAAAAGCTCGCTATGGCAAACGGAATATTGACGAAGAAGATCGCCGGCCAATCCCACCAGTGGATGAGCACGCCGCCAACAAAGGGACCGATAGCCGCCGCACCGGATAGGAAGATAGACAAGACCGACAGTGCGGCCGCCTGCTTATCCGTGATATAGATTCGCACTATAGCCATGCCTACGGCAACCATCATGCTGGTGCCTATCGATTGGATAACGCGGAACGCGATCAGCCAGCCGAAGCTAGGCGACAACGGCGCTATTAGCGATGCAAGAAAGGCTACGACTAGACCGTACAGAAAAATTTTTCTCCGTCCGAATAGATCGCTTGCTCTGCCCATCACGGGCTGGGCAACGGCGCTCGCAATATAAAATGAAAATATAATCCACGAAACGCCGGTGTAATCAAGCCTGTAATCGGACTGGAGTCTTGCGATTGCCACCGATATCATGGACGAATTTAAAGGGTTGAGCAGGATTCCCAAGCCGACGGCAATCATCAGCCATCTGTTGCGAGTATTCAATTAAAGTCACTCCTCGATTTGTCATGAGCTTATCGTACGGGAAGTTCGTCATTTATTCCAACGCATTTCATGTTATAATTTCATAGACTTGAAGGAATATGCGGATGGTGAATTACATGGAGCTTTTGCAATTGCAATATTTCTTGACGGTAGCCCGTCTGGAGCATGTGACTGAAGCGGCGCGGCATCTGCATGTCACGCAGTCATCGCTTAGCAAGACGATTCAACGTTTGGAGGAAGATTTAGGCGTGCCTTTATTCGACCGGGTAGGCAGAAAGCTGCGTCTTAACGAGTCGGGAAGCCGATTTCTGCAACGCGCAGAGCGGGCCTTGTTCGAACTGGAGCAAGGCAAGCAGGAGCTTAACGATCCGTCCGGCTCGGAACAAGGGACGATCGAACTTGCCGTGAATACGGCCAGCATGCTGCCTAGTATCCTGCGAGAGTTCCGGAAGAAAAAGCCGAATATACAGTTCCACGTGCAAATGCTTACGACACAGGAAATGGTGGCGCATCTTCATCGGGGAGATATTGATTTCTGCCTGTCTTCGCCTCCGCTTGAAGGAGAAGATATCGAATGTCAGATTATGTACAGAGACCCTGTCCTTGTGGCGGTTCCGAGGACGCATCGTCTTGCGGGTCGAAGCAGCGTATCGTTGTCCGAACTGAAAGACGAATGGTTCGTTGGGGTGAAGAAGGGGTACGGAACACGCGACCTGGTAGATTCCATATGCAACAAGGCCGGATTTGAGCCGAAGTTTGTGTATGAGGGAGATGAACCCGCCCGAATTAATGCGCTGGTGGAGGCCGGGATCGGCATTGCGTTTATTCCGGGCACAGCCAGAAATTCAAACGGACAGATTGCATATCTAGAGGTGGAAAAAAACGATCTCGTGCGGGAAATCGCATTATTATGGCATAAGAGCCGATATATGTCGCGGGCTGCTTTGTCCTTTCGCGAGGTTGTCGTTGATTACTTCGCAATGCTTTCAAAACCGGATATTTAATACAACTAACAATTAATGACTTTAAGGAGTACTGCTAATGCTGAAGTTATTTGAATACAACTGGCAAGTAAGGCAAGACTGGTTCGAATGGTGCCGGGACGTTTCCCGGGAAGAGCTGCTGAAGAAGCGGACGGGGGGGATAGGAGGGATTCTACATACCTTGTTTCATGTTGCGGACGTGGAATACAGCTGGATCTGCGGTCTGCAAGGGAAGCCTGATTTCACGGAACCGTTCGAGTCTTATGCCAGCCTCGAGCAGGTCATGGAGTTATCGGATAAACTCCACGAAGAAGTTCGGTCATTCGTAGCGTCATGGACCGATGAGATGGAAATGAAGGTATTGTCTGATGTATATCCGAATGGCGAGCCCATGAATTTCAAATACGGGGAAATCATGCGGCATGTCCTTGCCCACGAAATCCATCATATCGGCCAATTGTCCATATGGTCGAGAGAGTTAGGGAAGGCTCCTGTAACCGCTAATTTTATTCGCCGGGGTTTGTTCGGCTGACAAGCAGCGTAAAATCTCGATGTCGAGATTATGCCTCTTATAAACGATAAGTAAGACAGTCCATGATTTTCAATGGGCTGTCTTTCAATCTTCTTTAAACTTATACTTCACATTCACCTGGAACTCGAGCTCCGGATAGAGAGTGGACCAAGTCCGAAGATCGTTTGAATGGTCAAAATGCCTTGCGCGGTAACGAAGACCAAGTCCCAGCGGATCGAGGCGTTCATCTCTTAGCTTAACCAGCAGCTGCTGCGCTTTGGATTTGATTTGTTCCTCGGCTTGCTTCGCCAATGCGAGTTTTACGTCATCCGAGATAACAGCGGAATCATCCAGCTTTTCTATTAATGCCCCGCGCATTCGAATCGAAAAGACGGCCATGGGCTTTCCATGCCCTTGTCCGGCAATTAGCTTGAAGCCAGCAGACCCTTCTTCGCTTGTTACGGAATAGTCTCCATTTGGAGTCTTCAAGGTTAACGTATCATTGTGTACGCCGGATATAAGAAGCTTCAAGAGCCGAGATTCCTCAGATGTGAGCTCTTCCTTCATTTGTTTCTTGTCGAACAGGGCAATCCGGTTAATCTGTAGAGCATCATGCTCGTACGTCACAACCGGCATTGTCAGATCCAGTCCTGACGTGGTGATTCTGCGGCTCGCGTCGTATAAGGGGACGGCATAAACAAACGGAGATTGTTTACGGCTTCGTTCGAATGTATAAAAGAAGTAGCTGCCGGCTACGGCTTCTTCCTTCGGCTTATATTTCAGCAGCTCATAGGAATTTGGCTTGCCTACGCTTAAATAGGCGATTTTTTGAATATCAGGCCTCCTCATAAAATAATCCACTGCAAGAGAGATGTCCTTTCTCGCCACCTCTTCCCCAAACAGCAGGACTTTGACATGGCCGTATTCCAGCTTTTTGTCGCTCATGGACCGAAGACGTTCAAGCCCCTCCGATATCGAGTTACAATTCACCTTAAGCAGCAAAAATTCGCTGCCGATGTTCTTTGGATCCCCTTTGGACATCGAGACTTTCAGAATAACCGTATACTTCTTGTCCTTGTCTTCGGACGGATCCAGACCGATTGACGTTACGAAAGCGCGTCTGTCGATATCTTCGAAGGCGCAGCCCGACAAAGTTACCACCAATAAAAACCATGCGCAGCTAACGTTTAGAGTGCTTTTCTTTTTCGTGCGCACCATGCGATGGCCGCTATCATCACGATATCGAAAATTAGCTTGACGTTTAGAAGCCAGCCAAAGCTGTTCCGAACCGTAGAAACATCCATATAAGGCCGCAGCGCACAAGATGCAGCAAGCAAGAGCGAGACCCATATCCATTTTTGTTTCCCCCCCTTGAAAAGGTTCGCTTGTCTAAGAAATTGGAGCGAGGAATGCCAGCAGACCATGACAAACATAAGCGAAATGCCAAGCTGCACCATTAGAAAAATGACCAGAAACCGTTCAATAAAGAAATACGGAAGCCGCATGCTGTTTGTTGTCGTGAACCAGACATCCATATCGCTGTCAATTCCTTTTAGACCCAAATAGCCGATGGGAATGAAATAATAGGAAAGAAGCAGAAGCAGACCCGCAGTAAAGAGGATGATAAATGGCTTCATAGGCTTGCTGTTCACCAAATGTTCATTAAACACCAGGCGGCTCATATAACCGTTGAAGAGAAAAGCGCCTGCCGCAATCATCTCGTAGCTTGGCCAATGCCGAATATAGGTTGCGGCTTCGAGCAAGAAATCGAAATGAATATTAGAGTCCAGCAGGAAAAGCAGAATCATAATGATAATAAAAGGAATCTGAAATAATACCGCAATCTCGAGCATGTACAAGACACTCCTGGACTCGATAAGAGAGGCAAAGACAAGGAGAACGAGAAAGACGCTAAATAGCAGTCCGGAAGAGATATCCGGGCATATAAACTTATGAATGATTTGCGTGTACGAGATCAGAAAAATTAGACCGGACCCGTACGAAAGGACAAAATAACAGAAGAAGAGGCTCTTCTGAACCAGCCGGGCTATCGATCCGCTCATGATCTGGGCAATGGATTGCCCGGAGAACCGGCTCATCAGCTTTTCAAAAAAGACGATCATTAATCCGGTAAGCAGCAATGCAACCAGCAGACTGCATAGACTGCTGGTATACCGTCCCGAATAGATCAGCTTTGGAGTGAACTCAATCATGCAAACGATAAAATTCAGATAGAGGAGAAAGTAGTAATAACGGATTTGTAGCATACGAATCACCTGTTTTCCTGTGTAATTAAAGAAGTTTCATATACGGCTTGCCTAAGCTTCTCAAATTGCATAGATAGGCCATAAGGGCCAATATTCCAATAACAACGCCAACCGTGCCAAGAAAGCTGGCAAGAATGACCAATGGATACCGGATTACCCGGATTGCTTGATGCATGGAATTAACGGGAATAACAAAGTTGGAGATGGCAACGGCCGATATGACGATAATCATCACTTCGGCTACGAGCCCCGCCTCCGTTGCGGCTTGTCCCAATATTAACCCTCCCACGGTTGTTGCCGTAGGACTGATGGTTTTGGGCAGGCGGATACTCGCTTCAATCAGAAACTCAGTCATAATCAGCATAAACATAATCTCCACGTAGGAAGGAAACGGAACCGACATCCGGCTTCCCGCAACAAGCAAGGCAAATTGAACCTTCAATAGATCGGGAGAATATGAAATAATCGAAATATATAATGCTGGCAGCACTAGCGTAATCAAAAGCGCCACATAACGGATACACACCATAAACTTGCTGATTATCGGCAGATGGACAGGGTCATCCATCGATTTGAAGAAATCGAAGAATGTAGCGGGTCCGATTAATGCCCATGAAGAACCCTCGATCAAGATGACGATCTTGCCTTCCGAAAGGTTTTTCACTACGCGGTCCGGACGCTCGGTAGTCATAAAGAGAGGGAAAAGGTTGAACCGGTTATGAATGAGGCATTTCTGTAATTGTCCTGCCGATTGCACAAGATCCGCTTGTACCTTGGCAAGCCTGTCTTTAAGCTCGGCAAGCGTGCCGTTGTCCGTAAGCTGCTCATCGAATAACAGCATCAGCTTTATTTTGGATTTACTCCCAGCCAGGTGGCTTTCCATGCGAAGGGATTCGCTTTTGTAGCGGCTGCGTATCATATTTATCGAGATCTTGATGTTCTCGTTAAGACTGTCTTTGGGGCCTTGCAATATATTTTCTTCGGTTGACTCGCTGACGGTGCGGGATTGAAAGCTCTTCATGCAGACGGATAGCATTGTTCCGTTTAGAAGGATCAACACATAACCGTCCAACATCCGCTCCGTTGCTTCAGCCTCGCCGCTTGGCCGCGACCAATCCGGAAAGGATTGAAGATACCTGGCGAAGTCATCGGAGGTGTCAGTCTGGTAGAAAGGAGTAATCAGTTTGTCAAATATATCATCCTCGCTGCAGACCGAGGTCAGGTAATAAAAACGTATGGCAAAATTTCTATTCTCAAAATCGCGTCGCGCGAAATCTTCGTTTTTGTTCAAGCCATCAAACCGCACAGGGGATCACCTCTGTGGGATATATTTTCCTTTTTTGCGTTGTTTCATTCTCAGTTTTAGAGAAGGGCAGGAATACCATGGTTGAAGTCTATATGGATGGTGCAAGCGCGGGAAATCCGGGACCAAGCGGCGCCGGTATTTTTATCAAGCATAACGGGGAAGTGGAGCGCTACTCCATTCCGTTAGGGGTAATGGACAATCACGAAGCGGAGTTCCGGACCTTTATCCTCGCACTGGAGTTATGCATCCGCAAGAAATATAAAACCGTGTCCTTCCGGACGGATTCCCAATTCGTGAACCGGGCTGTCGAGATCGAGTTTGTGAAAAACAAGAAATTCGCGCCGCTGCTTCAAGAAGCGCTTCAGCTGACGAAGCAATTCGAGCTGTTTTTTATGATGTGGATTCCCAGCTCCGAGAACAAATCGGCCGACCAGCTGTCGCGGGCCGCTATTCGCGGCAACTAATCAGCCGCCTTGGCGTTTTGCCGGTATAACGTAGGGGCCATGCCCGTCTTTTGCTTGAAAAGATTCGAGAAATACTGCGGGTCGTCGTAACCAAGGTAAACGGCGATTTCGTGAACGGGCAGCTCCGTGTCATGAAGCATCATTCTCGCAATGTCCAGCTTGCGTGTGAGTACGTATTGGTAAACGGTGCTGCCGGTATGCTGTTTAAAGATACGGTTCAGCTGCTTGAAGGATAATCCCATTTGACGGGCAAATTCCCCCGATTGGAAGGTTTCGCCGACAAGCCGATCCAGATAAAGCTTCATTCGTCCAAGAATGGGCGAGGTTATTTCGGCCTTATGCTTTACGGCTTTCTGCAGAGCAATTAATATTTCCGTACAGCTAAGAATCACCGCCGTTTGCGCGTCAGTGCCATTATCGGTTTTAGTCTTTGCAGCAGAAAAGCCTTTCAAGAACAAAGCTTCGATGTCAACGCTTGGAATATACGGGGTATGAAGTAAATGGAAGGCTTCGAGGAGCGGCAGGCTATTGCCGTGAAGATTGAACCAGTAATACGTCCATGGATCGCTTGAATCCGACAACGCCGTTACTTCATGCCTGCCGTCTTTCCTTAAAATAAAGGCATCGCCTCTGCCGAGGCGGTGCTTTTCCGCGTTAACCTGGATTTCGCCATGTCCGTTTATCACATATCCAAGTACAGTGATATCTGCTTTTTGACGGATATTCTTGTAGGTTGGCGCGCAAATATTCACTCCGATCATTGGAACATATACCGACAGCTCGGGAGAATAAGGCAGCGCATGAATCTGGCCCTGCTTATGCTGCGCCCGGTTCCCATCCTCTTTAGTGATGTCCATTTTCCTCACGTATCCTTCCTTTTCCTCTATGTTCTTTCGCTTACGAAAACACTATCATGGATATGAAATCTAGTCCATCTCTGCCATGGAAGATGAGGCGGAAGTTTGACAGACGAGGGAGAGAATCGCATGAACCAGAAGGCAAGCATTACCGTTAACACCGAAGCACCTTCCAAGCACCGCTTGAATCCTTATATTTTCGGCCATTTCGTTGAGGACATCCGCGATCATATGGATGCCATGCTAGCCTTTACGCTAAGAGACATGGATTTTGAAGACGAAGCCGACACGCGTGGCGTATCCTCCGGCTGGTATGCCGTAACCAACGGCAAAAATACGGAATATGCGCTGGAGCCTGCGGCACCGAGGCATTCCGGCCATAGCCAGCGTATTCGGATTTACAGCGCGGACCGCTGCTACGGCGGAATTGGACAACAGATCAGTGTCGAGGGCGGTCTTGCTTATCGCGTGAGTATCATAGCGCGTGCCGCTATGGATCTCCGGGCTGCTGTTTGCGAGATTGCCGACCGAGCGTCCGGCGAGGTGCTGAGCCATACTGAAGTTGAGCTGCGGGGACATAAGTGGAACGAATATCAGATTGAGCTGACGCCTGAACGTTCCTGCGAGAACGCGGAATTCCGGATTCTGCTTTCTTCGGAGCAAGAAACCTGGCGTGACGGAATGGGATCGGGCATGCTGTGGCTTGACCATGTGTCGATGCTTCCTTCCGACAGCATGGGCTACGTGAAACGGGAAGTAGTAGAGCTGACCAAGCAGCTGAAGCCGAGGATGATGCGTCTGGCGGGTAATTACATCAGCGCGTACCATTTTGAGGACGCGATTGGTCCCGTGCTGGAGCGGCCCAACATGGTTAATGAGGCCTGGGGCGGCTGGACGAACAAATATTTCGGCACCGATGAATTTCTGGCGTTCTGCCGGGATACCGAGACGGAGCCTTTAATTTGCGTTAATGCGGGAACGGGTTCGCCGGAAGAGGCAGCCGCATGGCTGGAATATTGCAACGGCAGCGTGGATTCGGAATACGGCGCTTTGCGGGCCCGTAATGGCCATCCGAAGCCTTATGGCGTCAAGTATTGGGAAATCGGGAACGAAATTTACGGACCATGGCAGCATGGCCATTGCACGGCGGAGCAATTCGCGCACCGGTATAACCGTTTTGCGGATGCGATGAAAGCGGTGGATCCGGATATCGTGCTTCTCGCATGCGGCGATTGCGATCCCGAATGGAACCGCACGTTGCTTGGTATCTCGGCGGGCAAAATGGACATGTTGACGCTGCATATTTATCACGGCTTCGGCACGGTGGGAATTACCCCTGATACGCCGAAAGAAGAACGGTACCCGGCAGTCATGTCGTTTCCTGAGGTAAGCCGTGCCGCAATCCGCAAGGCTGAAGAGATCATTTCGGGCAATCCGGCTTACTCGCATGTGAAGCTCGCGATCACGGAGTACAACACGATGTATTATCCCAATACGATCCGCGAAGGGCGCCCGATGGAGCATACGTTGGAGGCTGCGGTAGCCAATGCCGCAAACCTCAACGAATTTATCCGTCAATCCCATCTGATCGAAATTGGCAGCTACTCCGACCTGGTCAACGGTTGGCTTGGCGGATGCATTCGGGTTGGGGATGGTTACGCGGATCAGTACAGGGGGAAAGAAACGGGCTGGAGCGGCCGCAGCGGAGTAGTGTACGGCACTCCAACGTTCCATGTGATGAAGGCTTACGCGAATCGCGATATTTCCCGCATACTGCCAACGGAAACAGACAGTCCTAGCTTTGATTGGCTATCGGGCTCAAAGCGGTTTGGTCTCGAGCCGGGAGCTTTGCCGGCGCTTGACGCAACGGCCGCGCTTGACGAATCAGGACATGTATTGACCTTGTTCGTCGTTAACCGCGGACTTGCAGAGGTTGAGGCGGAGCTGGCTATCGGTTCCTTTGCGCACTCGGGAGTAGCGGCGGTATGGGAGCTGTCCGGAGACGATTACGAGTTAATCAACGATGTCTTTCAGCCGGATGCGGTAACCGCAGTGGAGTTCCTTCTAAAGTTCCATGATGGCAAGCCGCTGATGACTTTGAAGCCTCATTCGGTGTACGTCTTAGAAGTACGCAGATAAATAACGATTAAAGGGAAGAACCTCCGGTAAGCCGGGGGTTCTTCGTTTTAGAGAGGAACCCCAGCGTTTATGTATAGATTTCTCTAGGCATCCATTTCAAATACACACGTTGGACACAAGAACCTCCTATACTTCAACTTGTAGAACAAACGGAGGTGCAAAAGAATGATAAGAATGCCGAATTTCGGGTAAACCTGTGATAGCATAGGAAATACGATTGCGGTTCCGTACGAGAATGGAACCTATGCCGGAAAGAGGCGGGATCTAAATGAAACGTAGCATTTTATTAGTGGAAGACGATACGCTTATGCGGGAGTTTATAACGGATTATTTCAAAAAAGAGCGATGGGATGTCCACGAGGCGGAGAACGGAAGGGTTGCGCTTGAGTTGTTCGAGCGAGTCTCCGTCGACCTGGTTGTGCTGGATATTATGATGCCGGAGATGGATGGCTGGTCCGTATGCAGACGGATCCGCGAGAAATCGGATGTACCTATAATTATGATCACGGCAAGGGCCGAGGACGAAGATCAATTGATGGGGTTCGAGCTGGGAGCCGACGAATACGTAACGAAGCCGCTAAGCCCAAGGGTGCTGGTTGCCCGGGCAAACGCCTTAATGAAGAGAACGGAAAGAACGGTGGGGCGGGAGGCAGAGCTTCTTCAGTACGGGGAATTGTCTGTGAACCGGGAGGCCCATACGGTTACGTTGGCGGGTCAGCTCATTAACTTGTCGCCCAAGGAATACGATCTGCTGCTGTTCCTGATCAAGCACGACGGCAAGGTATTGTCCCGCGAATATATTCTGAATGCCGTATGGGGATACGAGTACCTTGGCGATTTGCGGACCGTGGATACTCACGTCAAGAAATTAAGAGCCAAGCTCGGGGACGCCGGCAAGCTGATCGCGACCGTGATACGATCCGGTTACAGGTTTGAATCGGAAGCATGAGAAGACATGGCGTCGTACTCAAGCTGTTCGTCATCACGTCTGCTTTGATCTTGTTTATTTTTACGCTGGTGATGTTGGCCGAAGGGTTGTTCTTTGAACGGTTTTACCGGATGTCCCGGATTCATCAGCTGGAATCGTCCATTAACGGGTTTAGCAAACAGTATAACGAGGTAAAGGGGAATGAACGGGAGCTTTCCAGCCTGCTCGGGACGTTCATGAACCGGAATGATACCAGCTCCGCCATACTGAATAAGAGCTTTAACAAGGCTAACCTCAATCCGTATTACGTAAAGCTTCAGTCAGGCAATAAGATGATTACCGTTCCGATCCCAACGGCGGGTGCAACGATCAATACCATCCCGCGAGGAGTATCGCTAGGAAATAACATGATTGTGGACGGCATTTTTATGGACGAGAAGGATACGGTGCTTCACCCGATTAACTTCTGGTCCGATAATGCCGCACCGCTGGACGAAGGGTTGGTACGGGTCGAGGGAAAGGTTACCGAATTTCTGCTGCCGGAGCAGCGGTCGTTCAACCCGCTTTACCAGGATGCCCTTGTTGACGAAGCCTTGCAGGATTGGACGGCATCGGCGGAGTCGCGCTTGTCCCGCTTGCACGCGGGACAGACGGTACGGAGCGAATGGAAGGATCCATGGAGCGGAGTCGAGTACGCCGTACTGGTGAGATCCCTTACCGGTGACGAAGAGGATGAGCATTATATGTTCGTCATGGCTTCGCTCCAGCCGGTAGGAGAAGCGGTTGGTATTTTGAAAAAATACGTCATTTATTTGGCGCCGGTTATTCTTGCTCTCGTCCTTGCTTTATCGCTAATCTATTCGAGAATTGTATCGCGTCCGCTGCTGACTCTGAATCGCTCGGCCGCGCGCTTAGCCAAGCTTGATTTCGCCGAACATCCGGAGATCCGTTCCAAGGACGAATTCGGGGAGTTGTCGAGGAATTTGAACGCTTTATCCCAAAACCTGGACTCGGCGCTTAGTGAGCTCAAGCTTGCCAACGAGCAGCTGCAGGAGGACATGAGAGAGAAGCAGAGATCCGAGCAGCTGCGCAAAGAACTGGTGGCGAATATATCGCACGAGCTCAAAACTCCGCTTGGCATTGTAAAAGGGTTTGCGGAGGGGCTGCAAGACGGGGTTGCTGATGACAAAAGAGAACGTTACCTCGCCTTGATCGTGAACGAGACGGACCGGATGAACGCTCTTATTATGGATATGCTGGAGCTGTCCAAATTCGAGGTGAAGGCCGTCAAGCTGAATATCGACCGGTTCTCCCTGACCAATCTGGTTAGAGAGGTTGCAAGCTCCTTCACCCAGCAGCTGGAGAGCAAGCAGCTGCGGTTAAGAGTTCGGCAGGACGGAGAACGGGAGCTGTTCGTTAATGCGGACCGTAGACGTATCGAGCAGGTGCTGCTCAATCTGCTCAGCAATGCGATTCGGCACGCCGTAGAGGACAGCGCGATCGTTATTGAAATGGAAAGGGCAGAAGGAGAAGCGATAAAAACCGTCGTGGAGAATATCGGTCCTTCTATTGCAGAGGAAGACTTGAGCCGAATTTGGGATCAGTTCTACAGAGTAGAACGTTCCCGTGATCGCAAATCCGGCGGAACCGGCTTAGGGCTTGCTATTGTCAAACATATTTTGGAGCTGCACGGCAGTCAATACGATGCGGTTAATACCGGAAACGGCGCAGCTTTTTCATTCACTTTACAAGAAAACAAAGGAGAGATTCATGATGAATAAAAAATCCGTAGGCTTACTGGCAGCATCGTTAGCCATTCTGGTCGTTATGAGCGCATGCGGCAACAAAGCGGACACGGGAAATGCGAATACGACAAACGAAGGGACCGTAACGGAAGCGCCATCCAATTCGCCTGACGACAATGCCGGAAATGCGGAAGAATCCATGGCGCCTGGCAATACCGCATCGTCTGAGCCTGCCGGGGAATCCACCGCGCCTGAGAGCTCGACACCCGAGAATGCAGCTCCGGACGCTACGAAGTCGTCTAACGCAGCCGGCGAAAACGCGAATGAAGAGATCTTGATTATCATCGATCAGACCGAAAAACCGATCGAAGGCAACAGCTTTGATTTTTCGGTCAACAAACGCCCGGAAGGCTACATGCTGTCCAAAATGGAATGGAAATCGGGCAAAACCAGCATCGTCAACACGACGCAAGAAGCGATTGAGCATGGCGGCAATGGCGAAGACGGATTCTATATCAGCGGAAACGGACAATTTATGGGCTTCTTCTACCCGGACGACTTGAAGGGCCAGAAAGGCGATGTCACTTTCACTTTCGTAAACGATGCCGGCAAAGAGCTTACTTGGAAAAAGACGATTACGTTGAAATAATCAATAAAAACAACACGAAAGCCGCGAGAATTCCTCGCGGCTTTCGTGTTGCGATACTAGATATATCTCATTTTCGGAAAGGAAAGCATTACTGTCGTTGAATTCAAGTTGACACGACACCGTTTGGTGTCTTATCATTAGGCATAAGTAAAAAGTTACCTTACATTCTATTGTAACGAAATGAATGGAGCAGCCGCAACCCATGGATCCAAACGCCAAATATCTTTTTAGGAAGTCGAACTCTAGGAGGGGGTGTTGTGAACGATAATCATCCGTCACGGGATGTCTTTGACGCGATCGCGGATCCAACCAGGCGCCGGTTAATTCAGCTATTGTCCGAGACAGCCGAAGTCCCGCTTCACGAGTTAACCTCGCAATTCGATATGGGGCGCACGGCCGTTTCCAAGCATTTGACGATTCTGAAAGAAGCGGGACTGGTAACGGACCGGAAGGTCGGCAGAGAAACGCGTTTTCGGCTTAATGCCGCCCCACTGAAGGAAATTCAGGATTGGGTTTCTTACTACAGGAAATTCTGGACGGTTAATATGCTGCGTTTGCAGCAACTATTGGAGGAGGAAGAAGAATGAGTTTGAAATTAGAGCTGGATTTTCAGTACAATACTTCGGTAGAGAAGGCTTGGGCTGCGTTAACCACTTCCGAAATGCTTGCCAAATGGGTGCTCCCGAACGATTTCAAACCGGAGGTTGGACACAAGTTTCAGTTCCGGGCCGAGCCTAACCAATATTGGGACGGCGTTATTGACGGCGAAGTGCTTGCCGTGGACGAAGCAAACCGCTTGTTATCCTATTCTTGGGCGGTTGGTCCGGAGAAGCATACGGTTACCTGGACGGTGCAGGAGTTGGGAGAGGGCAAGGTTAATCTTCACCTTGAACAAACCGGCTTCTCGAACGTACAAGGGCTGGAAGGCGCAAGATACGGCTGGACGAACTGGCACAACGAGCTTGCCAAGCTGCTGGCGCAATAATCGCATAAACGAGCCTGCAAGGGCTCGAAACCACATAAACCGGTTGCAATCAGTTGCAACCGGTTTATGTCTGGTTCGTACAATTGGAAGGATATTAAACTACGACCCGAAAGGATGTAAGAAATGAGCGAAACGGGCCAGGAGTACATTGTTATCACGAATGCCAGGGAAAATAACCTTAAAAACGTTTCTTTGCGTATCCCGAAGCGGAAAATCACGATTTTTACGGGGGTATCGGGATCAGGAAAGTCATCCATCGTCTTCGATACGATCGCTGCTGAATCCACAAGACTTCTGAACGAGAATTTCAGCACGTTCGTTCGAACTTTTCTGCCGAGCTTTCCACAGCCGGATACGGACGGAATCGAAAACTTAAGCATGGCCGTTGTTGTCGACCAGAAAAGACTGGGCGGAGGCTCCCACTCCACCATGGGCACCATTACGGATATTTCTCCGATTCTCCGCGTTTTGTTCTCCCGGGTGGGGCAGCCGTTTGTCGGCTCTGCCAATATGTTTTCCTTTAACGATCCGCAAGGCATGTGTCCGGAGTGCAACGGCATCGGCCGCAGGCTCGGAGTGGATATGAGCAAGGCCATTGATCTGTCCAAGTCGCTTAATGAAGGGGCCATTATGCTTCCGGATTATACCGTAAACGGCTGGGAAATGAATATGCTTCTGCAGTCTGGGGACTTCGATCCGGACAAGAAGCTGCAGGATTACTCGCCGGAAGAGCTGGACCAGCTGCTCCATGCCAAGGCACGGAAGGTGCAAATGGACTTTGCCGGCAAGGCGACCAACATTACCGTGGAAGGCGTTATCGAGAAGTTCACGAACAAATATATCAAGCAGGACGTAAAGCTGAAATCCGAACGCACGCAAAAAGCGGTTATGCCGTTTATCACCGAGGGCAAATGCACCAGCTGCCACGGATCGAGACTTAGTCAGGCTGCGCTGAACTGCCGGATTAACGGAATGAACATCGCAGAGCTGTCTTCCATGGAGGTGGGACATCTCATTCGGGCTGTTCAAGAAATCAGCGATGCCAAAGCGGCGCCAATCGTCAAATCGTTAACGGAGCGTCTTCAGCATCTGGTGGATATCGGGCTGGATTATTTAACGCTGGACCGGGAGACCGATACGTTGTCCGGCGGCGAATCGCAGCGCGTGAAGATGGTTAAGCATCTGAGCGGCAGCCTGGTCGATGTCACTTATATTTTCGACGAGCCTAGCGTTGGCCTGCATCCCCGAGACGTACACCGGTTGAACGACTTGCTGGTTAAGCTGCGGGATAAGGGCAATACGGTTATCGTCGTTGAGCATGATCCAGACGTTATTAAAGTTGCCGATCATATCGTTGACGTTGGTCCTCATGCAGGCAGCCGCGGAGGGAATATTGTGTTCGAAGGCAGCTTCCAGGGTTTATTGGAGTCGGGTACTTTAACCGGAACGCATATGAAGAGACCGCTTGCATTGAAGCAGGATTGCAGGAAGGCTTCCGGCAAGCTGCCCATCCGTCATGCCAATCTGCATAACCTTCGGAATGTAAGCGTGGATATCCCAACCGGCGTATTAAACGTCGTAACAGGAGTGGCCGGTTCGGGGAAAAGCTCGCTTATCAACGATGTATTCCTCAGCCAGCATCCGGATGCAGTCGTCATCGATCAATCGGCGGTTGGCGTGTCAACCCGTTCGAATCCGGCAACCTATACGGGAATCATGGATGACGTGCGCAAGGCCTTTGCTTCCGCCAATAAGGTGAATCAGGGCTTGTTCAGCTTCAATTCCAAAGGAGCTTGCGAGAACTGCCAGGGGCTTGGCGTTGTGTATACGGATCTGTCCTTCTTCGAAAGCGTCAAGCTGCCATGCGAGGTCTGCGAAGGCAAGCGCTTCAAGGAAGAGGTTCTCGATTACAAGCTGAACGGCAAGAATATTGCGGAAGTGCTGGAGATGACCGTCGAGCAGGCATTGGAGTTTTTCGAGCTGAAGGAAGTGAAGAAGAAGCTGCAGGCGATGAGCGACGTCGGCTTGAATTACATTACGCTTGGTCAGCCGCTCAGCACGTTGTCCGGCGGGGAATGCCAGCGCATCAAGCTGGCAAGCGAGCTTCACAAGAAGGGCAGCATCTACGTCATGGACGAGCCGACAACCGGTCTGCATATGTCGGATATCGGCCATCTGCTGGAGATCATGAACCGGCTTGTGGATGCCGGCAATACGGTCATTGTCATTGAACACAATCTCGAGGTCATCAGCCAGGCGGACTGGATTATCGACATGGGGCCGGATGGAGGCAGCAGAGGCGGCCAGGTGGTGTTCGAGGGTACCCCGTCGCAAATCATTCACGAGGAACATTCGATAACGGGAAGATTCCTGAAATAAGTTATTCCGATTATACGCAACAAAGAAGCTGCCGAACCAGTGGATCGGCAGCTTCTTTTTGCCTTATGGAGCTTGGATCCCATCAAAGCGCGAGGTCAGCTGCTTCATGAAAGCAGCGGTCGCCTTGCCTACATACCTGTCCTTCAGATAGACAATACCGACTTCCCTGCGAAGGGAGGGATTGCTTATCGGGATCATGGTCATATTCTGATGGGGATACAATTCAAGCAGCGTTTTGGATAGGATGGATGCTCCGGCCCCGGCCTGCACGAGGGAAAGAATCGACTTGATTGCCGAGGTTTCAATGACGGGCTCCCAAGCAATGCCGTGCATGCTGCACACCGTGTCAATCAACTGCCGGCAACGGTGGGTTTTGGGGAACATAATGATGGGCTCTCTCATCGCTTCCTCAATGGTCACGCTGGGCTTAGCGGATAGCGGAGAATCGGAGCGGGCAACGAAATAAAATTCCTCTTCATACAAAGAAACCTTGCTGAATCTGTCGTCGTCTACCGGAAAGATGGTTACGGCAAAATCAAGATCGTCCTGCAGAAGGGGATCTACCACATCCTCCAATGCCAAAAGCTTCATGCTTATCCCCGGGTATTTCTCGTGAAATTCGACCAGCAGACCGGAAACAAGATCATTAATTTCTCCTATTAGAGTTCCGATCGTCAAGGCTCCGCGCTCCATATGATGAAGCTCGGAAATTTCCTCGCGTGCCCCTTCGACCGAGCGGAAGATGTTGCGGCTGTGGTTCAGAAGAATAAAACCGGCTTCCGTAAGCGCGATTTTTTTTCCGATTCGATGAAATAAAGGCACCCCTAGCTCATCCTCCAACTGCTTGATTTGATAACTCAACGTCGGCTGCGTAATGCCAAGCTTATCGGCGGCACGGGTAAAATGAAGCTCATCGCAGATCGCTTGAAAATACTCCAGCTGTCTAATCTCCATTTGCAACACCTCTTCAAATCATAAATCGCATTCTTTCCAGTATAAAGATATCGTATTATTAAATCAATTCCTAGAATTCTATGATCATCATAGAAAACTTCTATTGAATTGTATATGCTTTAACTGAAAAACGATTTAAATTATATATCATAACGATAGAAACAATAGCATTGATCTATCGATAGCATTCTCCTTACAATGAACTCATATTCATTTAGGCTGCATTTCGAGCTGAACAAAAGAGAGAATGGAGAGATGACTATGAAGAGAATGAATACACTACCGGTTGCGCCTGCTTCCTTTTTCGCGATGACCTTGGGGCTGGCGGAAACGGGGAACGCGCTCAGGTTCGCGCAAGAAACGTGGGGAGGCTCAAAGCTGTGGGGTGAACTGCTTGAAGGTCTCGCCATTCTGTCCTTCTTGTGGTGGGGAATGTTATATGTGAACAAATGGATCAACCATCGCCAAGCCGCAAGGCAGGAGTGGATGGATCCCGTGCAAGGCTCCTTTGTGGCTCTTATTCCTGAATCCGTTCTTCTTATGTCCGCTGCCATTTTGCCGTACGATGTGACGTTCGCCCGCGTTTTGTTCTGGGCTGGCTCCGTTTCCAACCTGATGTTGGCGGCTATTCGGCTATCCGGAATGTGGAGATATCCGCGAAGCCACACGCAGGTTACGCCCTCGTTATTTCTGACCTACACGGCAAGCGTGCTGGTGAACGCCTTGATTGCAGGGCTGCTTGGATACAAGGAATACGGCTGGATGGTATTCGGAGTGGGCTTTATTTCCTGGATGATATTGGATTCGGTTATCTTCCATCAGCTTGCAACAGGCGGGTTGGATGCGAAGGCGCGTAACTTTATGGGCATTTATATGGCTCCAAGCGCCATTGCGCTGGTTGCCTATCAAGTTCTAAGCGGAAAATCCTCCGATTTCGTTACGTATGCAATGGCAGGTTATACGTTGTTCCTTTTAATTTCGTTGTCTTTTTCATTCAAGTGGTTGAGGGAGCAGTCATTTGCGCCTGGCTATTGGGCTTATACCTTTGGCGTCGCTACGGCAGCTCAAGGTACGCTCTTAATGGTGAAGAACGGCGCAACGCCATTCTTGACTGGAGTTACGGTCATTGTTCTTGCGGCATCCATCGTTGTCACACTGTCCGTTGCCTTCGGAGCCGTCTATTTGCTTATCGCGAAGAAATATTATCCTCCGGTTGCGGCCAGCAAGACCTGAGAAAAGCTTATGCTTTTCTCCGCTGCTTGACGGATCCGAGTATCCAAAGAATCAAAGGAAGCACAAGGTATACAATAGGGTAGAAGATGCCGTTTAAATACAAGCTTTTCAAGGTATAGGACAGGCGAATATTATGGTTGCTGTAAATGTAAAACACGCACCAGAGGCAAGTGACGATGCAAGCGATCAACTTCCAATTCCGGTAGCCGATCCATTCGGACAACCCATAGCTAAGGATAAACAAGCACACGGATAATTTGATGAACGCGGCAAGCAGCCACAACGGGATATAAAAAGCATCGATATTCTGAATGAAGTTAAGAATGGAGATATACTTTGTCAGCGAATAGATCGGTACAACCAATTGAGAGGCAATCTGAGGTCCGGTAACAAACATCAGAACAAACGTTGCGAGCACGCCCCATACGACCGTCGTGACCGTTCCCCAGATAACGGCCCTAGCAGCCGTTCGCTTGTTCTCCGCAAAAAAGTACAGCATGAGGACAATTGTAGGATCCGCGATATAGCTATAAGAGTTAAATGTGCCTGAGAGGATGGCCAACCACCCTGAATCCGCGTAGACCGGCAGGATTCTCTTTACGTTCATATCCTGCGGATTGAGAAATAACTGAACGAATAACATGAAGAGCAGAATAGGGCCGATAATCTCCGCGCAGCGGCTAATAGCCGTTATCCCGCCTTTGTACACGGCATAAACGACAAGGAACAGCAAGCAGATCAAAATGAATATCATTGGCGTATTATGAAGCAAAACCAGATTTTGGAAATCAACCGTGCCTTTTGCAATCATCGACATTTGTCTGAACCATAACAGGAAGTGCGCCAGTACCAGAATTTTTCCCATTACCGTGCCCAAGAGATCCTTCATAAGCGTAATCAAGGTTTTATCCTCATGCTGTCTGCAGACCCGAAGGGAGATCCAGGTGAAAAAGAGCATCGCAACACCGCCAAGCAGCATGGATATCCAGCTGTCCTGACGCGCTTGCTCCACGGCTAGATGGATAGGAAGGTAAGTGGTCGTGACGATAGAGGATATCGTCACGATCCAATACATTTGATAGCTGCTAACTTTCATGCTTTGCTCCTCTTTCCAATAATTATTTCACTTGACCGGCACTTGTCCCGGTAGACCGCAACAGAATATTTGCTTTCACGGAGACGTTGATATTCTTAAAGTTATCATCCCAGTTGTTTTTTTGCGTTTTCCACCAATAAGGATGCTTGCGATGAAGGTATTCGCCGATGCCAAAGATATCCTGTCCCCATCCCTGGACTTTATTTAGCGTAGCCTGCATGTCTTTCTCAACCCGTTCGTCCAAGTACTTCTTAAGCGCAATCATATTGTCTACTTCAGACATATCAAGCGTCGTTGTATTATCAAGAAGATAGGCTTGAGCTTTTACCGTTAATAAAATGTGCTTGGGATCATTGCCGTCAACCGAATGAATTTCTCGCTCCAGATGCGTTAACCGAAAGGACAAGGTACCGTTTCCTTCCTTCCACGGTATCGTTAAGCCATGAAAGGTTCCTTTTCCAATCATCCAAATCGCTCTTGAGCCTTCCGGATCATTAAGAATCCCTTTTAACTTCAGCTCGTTATCCAGAACCGCAAACCCGGCAAATTGGATGAAATGCGCTTTTTCAGTGCCTGGCTGGTCATGATTGTCGATCTGAAGGAGAGGGACCAGAATTCTTGTTCCTTCCTGAGCCATTTCTATGAAAAATTGCCTGATCGAGTAGTTGTTCATCCCGTTGATTCGCAGCTCTTTATTTGTGGCTATGCTGGAGAGCTGCTCCAAAGGATGTTTGATCTTCATGAATTCCTTGGCACTGCCTTTAACCACAACGATAATGTCTCTTTGGTTATTCGCAGGGTCTCTGTTCAATTTATCGAATAGCTTTTTGGTATTATTGTTTTCGATATACTGATCGCTGATTGCAATTAATGTACGATGGCTCGTAATAAGTCTTCTGGACATCTTTCTTTGCAGTTTTTCATTTGCCTCGAACACATTTTTCCCCTTCGCCGAGATGACGATAAAACTCTCCGACTTTCCATTACTCCCTCCCTTGGTTGAGCTTAATTGGGAAGGAACGGCTATCTGATGGCTGAGCTCCAGCATATTCTCTCCGGCATGATCAATCCCGGTGCCAATAACGAATGCTAATTGATTCGGCTCTACGAAATCCGTACAGCCGGCGGAAGCGAACAGTAAAACAAGAGACAGACAAGTTTTTTGCAGCGAGCGTATCATTTGCGTTGTCCTTTCTTATTGCGGCCATTCTGAATCCAGAAAGGATAGCGGATAATGATGTCTTTGATCCGTTTGGCGTCAAAGGGAGCAATCGGATACATAAACGGTCTTCCGAACGATTCGAGCATGACCATGTGAATCATCAGGAAGATGATGCCGAATGCAAAGCCTACAAAGCCAAGCAGCCCGGTAATGAAGAGAAACAGATAACGAATGATGCGAAAGGGCAGACTAGCGCTGTATCTTGGAATGGAATACGACGCTACACCCGTTAAAGAAACCACGATTATGATTGGCGTGGAGATGAGTCCCGCTTCCACAGCGGCTTGTCCAATAACCAGCGCCCCAAGGATGCTGACCACCGGGCCGAGCTGGTTCGGAAGGTGAACGCCGGCCTCCTGCAAGGCATCAAACACAAACAGCATGAGAAATACCTCAATCACCGTCGGAAACGGGGAGCTTTCTCTTGCGGCGGAAATGCCCATCATCAGATAACTGGGCACCATCTCCGGGTGGAAGGTCGATAGGGCAACATAAATGGAGGGCAAAGCGAAAGAAATAAAGGTCATGATGTAACGAATCGTGCGGGTAAGCAATACAAAAATAAACCTCTCGAAATAATCGTCAACGGACTGAAGGCCTGACCAGAATGTAATGGGAAGAATCAAGGCAAACGGAGACCCGTTGGCTATAATTGCAACTTTTCCTTCCAATAAGCTTGCCGTGACGATATCCGGACGTTCGGTATTCTGAATTTGCGAGAAGAGAGAGAAGGATTTGCCCTCCATCCATTCCTCAATGTAGGCGGAATCGATAATCCCGTCTATCTCAATGGCATTGAGCTTTTCCCTCACTTGCGCAAGTATTTTTTCTTCTGCCAGACCTTGCACATAGACAAGAGCCACGTCCGTTTGCGTGTATGTCCCAACGGTGAAGGACTCCAGCTTTAGATCCTTGTGAATAATCCGGCGTCTGATCATCGTGGTATTCGTACGCAAGCTTTCGACGAAGCCTTCCTTGGAGCCGCGCAAAGCCGATTCCTTCTTAGGCTCTTGAATGCTTCTTGTTTCGTAATCCCGGATCTGCGCGATAAGCGCGGATGCTTCGCCTTCCGCGAATACCGCCATACTGCCCTGCAGGATATGCTGCACCAGCTTTTCCGCGCTGTCGGACGTTTGCACGTTCGCTAAGGGAAGCCAATTGCTTCTGATGATTTCCGCAAGCGATTGTAAACGATTTGTGCCAGTGCAAAGCGGCGGTTCATCATGCATAAGAGGTTTTAGGATACTCTCTTCAACGCTTTGCATGCGTATCATTCCATCTAAATAAGCGAGCAAAAGCACGGTTTCGTCCTTTAGCCTAAATGAACGGATAATGAAGTCCGAGCAATTCTGGAATTGTTCTCTAAGGTACGATTCATTCTCTTCAAGTCTTGAGCTGAGATTCATAGATAATCACCTCGCCTGGTTAATCAGCCGCATCGCATGGGTATTGGGTATTATGACCATTTGGTGAAATGGCTATGCAGCATACGGATTTGAGAGGATATTGAATCGCCGGCAACGAATATCAAAACCCTTAGGGAAGAAAAATAGAACGAAATGATAGTTTAGGGGGAGTCCCATATGGAAGTGTTTGCAGATTTTTTGGCCGGTATTGATAACTTGACGCACCGGGAACGGACGGAGGAAGTGTTGACTTGGGTTGCGGATACGTTTCCTTCATTGGCTCCAAAGATCGGCTGGAACCAGCCCATGTTCACAGACCACGATACCTATATCATCGGGTTTAGCGCAGCCAAACAGCATCTCGCTGTCGCGCCGGAACGGGCAGGGATGATTCGGTTTACGGATGACATAGAAAAGTCCGGCTATGATCACACCGGCTTATTACTGCGTATTCGGTGGGAGAAACCCGTCGATTACGGCCTTCTCAAGAGGATGATTGAATTTAACATTACCGATAAAGCGGACTGCACAACCTTCTGGAGGAAATAAGACCATCAAGCAGGCAGGAGATTATATACCCGAGCAGAATAATAGGGATATACGGGCTATGCGGGAGGGCTAAGCATGATTAAATTATTCGAGTATAACTGGCAGGTTCGTCAGGACTGGTTCCGCTGGTGCGGTGAAGTCGACCCCGATGAGCTGCTGAAAAAGCGTACCGGCGGATTAGGCTTCATCCTGCCCACGCTTTATCATATCGTGGCCGTCGAATATGGTTGGATCTGTGGCGGAATAGAAGGAAAGGAACTCTACATACCTTCGTTTGGCGAGGTAGCGAGCCTGCGGCAAGTCATTGACTTCTCTGCCCGCTGCCGGGAGGAGGTTGCGCCATTCGTCTACGGATGGAATGACAGCCTGGAGAACCGCGTGATGATTGATATTACGGATGACGGGAAAGAAGAAGCCCATAAATGCGGTGAAGTGATGAGGCATGTCATCGCCCACGAGATCCATCACATGGGTCAATTATCGGTATGGGCACGCGAGGTCGGCAAGGTACCGGTTAGCGCAAACCTGATCGGCAGAGGGTTATTCGGGTAAGGTCCTTACTAAATACAGCGACAAGGGAGTTTGAATAGCATGGAATTAGGATTTAAAGGAAAACGGGCCATCATTACCGGCGGAAGCAAAGGCATCGGATTTGCAACCGCGATGCTGCTTGCTGCCGAAGGCGCGCAGGTTGCCCTTGTAGCCAGAAGCGAAGAGCCGCTCAAAGCTGCAGCAGAACAAATTACTGCAAAGACTGGCGTAGAGCCGCTTATTATTTCTGCCGACGTATCCGTTGAAGCTGAGGTGCAGCGCGCGGTATTGACGGCAGCCGAGCGATTCGGCGGCATCGACATACTCGTCAATAACGCCGGCACTTCGGCGGCAAAGCCATTCGAAGCAGTCGATGCAGCGGCTTGGTCGGCCGATCTGGATCTAAAGCTGTTCGGAGCGATCCATTTCACGCGGGCGGCATTGCCATTCCTGCGCCAGAGTGGGGGAGGCGCGGTCGTTAATGTAACGGCAATCGGCGGCAAAACGCCTTCCGGCTCTTCGCTGCCGACCTCGGTAAGCCGGGCAGCCGGCTTGGCGCTAACGAAGGCAATGAGCAAGGATCTGGCGGCCGACGGAATTCGCGTAAATGCGGTTTGCATCGGCTTGATCCGGAGCGATCAGATCGAGCGGATGTGGCAGGCAACGGCTCCGCAACTTACCTGGGACGAATTCGCCGCGGACCCTCGTCACGACATTCCTTTGAGGCGAATCGGCCGTACGGAGGAAGCGGCGAACGTGATCGCGTTTCTCGTATCGGATGCCGCTTCTTACGTGACGGGTACATCCGTTAATATTGACGGCGGCAAAGCAGCTGTTCTCTAAACGGGATAGGATTTATGTTGATCAAAAAAGTCGCGTAACCGCGGCTTTTTTTGATTTTTCCCCGCATAAAAAGGATCGCGGGATAAATCGTTTAAGGACTGCGGCATACTAACAGCAATTGGCTTGCGAAAATTCTTTACTGTTCGTTCTTAAACCGCTATGATTGGACATAAGGGAGGTATGAACAATGGCTAGACCAAGAGAATTCGACCAAGATGCTGTGCTGCAGAAGGCGATGGAATTATTCTGGGAAAAAGGATACGAACGCACATCGATTCAAGATTTAGTAGAGCGTACCGGTGTGCACAGAGGCAGCTTGTACGATACCTTTGGGGATAAGAATCAGCTTTTTCTGACTTGTCTGGACCGGTTCCGTGAGGGAAACCGCGGTCATGCCTATAGCATTCTTGAAGAGAACGGACCTGCGAAAGACGTGTTATGGCGTTACTTTCAGCGGTTGATCGATGTAGCGATAAGCGAAGAGAATGGCCGCCGCGGCTGTCTGATTGCCAATACCGCCATGGAGATGGGGAAGGTAGATCCGGTTGTTTCTTTCCGGATTGAAGCGTATACGCTGGATATGGAAACGAATTTCAAGAAATTTCTGATGCGTGCCCAGCAGCAAGGCGAGCTGAAAACAAAGTATACCGTGCAAGAAGCGGCCAGATTCCTGTTGAATACGCGATACGGGCTTTATGTGCTTGCGAAAATCGCAACGGACCGTCAAGTGCTCGAGGATGCCGCGAAGGTAGCGATGTCAATCCTTGTCTGATCTGGCTGCGATTGTTCTTGACTTATCGTTCTTAAATAAATATACTGAGACATGTGGAAATCAAGTTTGCGCGATAATTAAAGAACAGTCGTTCCGAAACGTGGATTATTCTGCATGTCTCGTCGTATTAAGTCGAAAGCAAGACGTAAGGAAACGCCATTTTTTTTGATTATTAAAGAACGAACATTCTTTAATTGATTTTCTAATTTAGGTCATCCTATAACCAACGAAAAGAGGTCAAAACATGCGAACAATATCTTCGAAAGCGTCCTTCTGGATTGTGGCTTGGGTACTCACGGTCAGCTTATGGTCCAGCACGGCGCCGTCCATTGAATTTCCGGTTTATGCATTGCAGTGGCATCTTTCCAAGTCGGTAACAACCGGTATCTTCTCGGTGTATCCAATCGTTCTTATTCTTGTTTTGTTTCTGCTTGGCAATCTGTCCGACTACATTGGCCGCAGAAATACGTTAATTACGGGACTAATCTTTCTTCTTATCGGGGCAGTGGTATTCGCAACAGCGCAGAACGTGTTCTGGCTGTTTGTCGGCCGGATATTCCAAGGCCTTGGGGTAGGGTTAACCGCCGGATCCGGAGCGGCTGCGCTTGTGGAATTCAATCCGACCGCAAATAAAAAGCTGCCTGGCTCCATAAACACGATTACTCAGGCTGTTGGGCTATTCCTTGCTACAATCGTGGGAGCGGCATTAATTAAGTACGCGCCGGCACCGCTTCATTTCAGCTATTGGGTATTGGCCGTTCTCGTATTTGCCAGCATCATTTTATGTCTCTTTCTTCCCAAGCAAACCAAAGCGCAGTCTGACGCAAGACCTGCCTTCAAGCTTCAGATTCGGGGGGTAAAGGTTCCTAGGGGACAATGGGGCATCTACTTGCTGGCAGCCCTGGCGATTGGCACGGGCTTCGCGAACGGTGCGGTATTGCTGTCGCTTGGCGCCCAAATCGCCCGTGACGTCATTGGCACGCAGGATATCCTTGTCATCGGTACCGTATTGTCCGTTTCATACTTGCTTGCCTCGGTCAGCGCTACCATTGCCGGCCGGTTAAAACCGGTTGTATCTATTCGCATCGGCATGGCTTCCATCGTAGTAGCGGCTGTATTGCTCTTTAGTGCCGCGGAGGTTCATTCGTTCCTGCTCTTCATGAGCTCATCCGTGCTGGGAGGCCTTGCGTACGGGTTCTCCGCATCCGGGGGCATTGGATTAGCGGCAATCAACTCTCAAGCCCATAACCGCGTTCAATTTTTATCCGCCGTGCTCGTTGCCGCATACTTGTTCCAAGGAACCAGCGCCTATGGCGGCGGAGTCGCTTCCAGCACGTTAGGCTTTAGTACCGCAATCGGAATGATGTCGGTCATTATTGCCGTCCTAGCGTTATCGACATTCTTGCTCGCCATAAAGAAAAGTAAAAATAAGGAAGCTATAGCAGCAGAGCCTGCCACGCCATAATGAAGAGAGGATGCCCGGAGGGCGTCCTTTTTTTATTTCACCGAAACTCGCCGTTGACCCGTATTTTCTCGTTTTTTATAGTGATATTATCTACTCTGCTTACATTTGGAGATGGTCCCATGACGGCTTACGAAAAACCATTGCTCACTAATAGCGAAATTGAACAGGTATTGCAGCATCGGCTTGGACCGGGCGCGACGGAGCTTGCACAATTATCCGGAGGAAATATTAGCAGCGTGTTTGCTTTTATGCATGCAGGGAAAGGATATGTCGTGAAATTCAGCGATTTGAAAGGCGCCTACGAGACGGAACGATACGTATCGGAATTGCTGACGGCTCAAGGTATTCCTTTTCCGAAATGCGTGGCTTATGGAACAACGGAACGATTATCCTATGCGATTACGGAACGAATAGAAGGACGCCTTTTATCCGATTGCACCTTGGAAGAGCAGAAACGCCTATTACCGGAACTGTTTGATATTTTAACGGGAATGGTTAAGGCAGAAGTTCAGAGCACCAACGGATACGGCTGGATTGAAGCGGATGGGAACGGAGCTTATTCAACTTGGAAGGACTTTGTCATCGCCGTAAACGCGGAGGAGCAGACGGGCTTCTGGGAGAATTGGCAGGAGCTGTATCGCACGTCTTGCTTGGAAAGAGCGGTCTATGAAGAAATTTATAACCGGCTTATGACCTACGTGCCCTATAATGCTCCGTACAGGAGCTTTGTGCATGGGGACTTTCATCAGTGGAATGTTTTATCCGACGGACAACGGGTGACCGGCATTATTGACGGCAATTGCTTGTATGGCGATCCTTTGATTGATCTGGCAGTACTTGACCGGCATATGCCATGGAACGGCGTCATATCGGCTTATGAAGCATACCGGGCGAAAACAGCGATCGAGCATCCGCAATTCAGGGAACGGTTAATGGGCGCTTATTATTTGAAAGGGCTCGACGGACTCCGCTTCTACGCGAAGATGGGATGGAACGAAGCTTATCAGGTGACGAAAGACTTCTTGTTGAATCTGGAGGCTTGACCACCGAACAGAAAGAACCGACGCGGCAATCATCAAGCGACACTGACAAGCGATGAATGCCACGCCGGTTTCGATTGACCTGCCGCGCCGGCAGGTTTTTTTGTTTTTTGCGGGGATATTTATGAAACGAAAACGCGCATTTTACAGTATGTAAGGCTAAAGCGAATATTTGAAGCGAAGGGGTCAAGGACATAGATGACAAATACGGAAGATCTTCAATACCTAAATGCGGAGTTAAGGCTGATCGAGCAGTGGGAGAAGGAGCAGAAGGATCTGTTCTTTTGGGAAAAGCTAGGCCGGTTGCCGTTTGTGATCCTGGACCGCTTAACGCCAAAGTTCATCCAGGACAAAATCGGAGTCGTGCTAGACGAGCTTGGAAGCTACGTGCAAAGCGGAGGCAGGTATTTAATCAGCAAGGAGCAAATGTACCGGAGGATGCTGCCTGACGTCGAAGATCCGGATGCCGATACCGCATTTGAGCAAATCGCGCAGCTGCCGCTTGGGAGAATGGACGAAATCGCCCAAAGCATCAGCAGATCAAGCAGCAATACCGCGACCGTTCAAGGCGCAACGACGGGAATCGGCGGACTCTTCACCCTTGCCATCGATATTCCGCTCCTGCTTGGCATTTCCATTAAAGCGCTGCAGGAGATTGCGATCAGCTACGGTTATGACCCATCAGAGAAGTCCGAGCGAATTTTTATCGTGAAATGCCTGCAGTTCTCATCCTCCGACATTGTTGGCAAGAAAGCCATTCTCGAGGATCTTGCCGCTTTCCATACAGGCGAGCAGAGCAAGCAGGTATTATCTCAGCTGCAAGGATGGCGTGAGGTCATGTTGTCGTACAGGGATAATTTCGGTTGGAAAAAGCTATTTCAGATGATTCCGATCGCGGGTATTCTGTTCGGCGCATATCTCAATCGTTCCACCCTTCAGGATGTGACCGAAACGGGCAGAATCATGTACCGGAAGCGCAGAATTATTCAGAAATTGAGTCTAGCCCGTGAATAGAGCGGGGACAAGAAGGTTATTGTAAGGGGGCAGACGAAGTAAACCGGACAACAGGGATAAAGGAGAAAATCTTAGTGGAAAATATGCAATGGTACGAGAAGCTGCATGACTATTTTCCGGAGCACGAAATGAAGGATCCTCACCAGCTCGTTGACTTGCTTGAAGAGACGGATGTCTATCACATTAAAGAAACCGACAGCTACATCGTTTTGTATGCCGAGTTCACGACCTTTATTTTTATCGATTATCTGTTGGTCACGCCGCATTCGAGAAGCAGAGGGGTTGGCTCCCGGGTTCTCAACTCGTTAAAAACAAAGGGGAAAATGATCCTGCTTGAAGCCGAGCCGAACGATCCCGAGAACGAGGATACCCGGAGGCGCCTGGCTTTTTACAAGAAGAACGGCTTCAAAAAAGCGGATCGGATTATGTATGCTCCAGAGGACTTCGAAGGCCATCAGTATCCCATGCATGTGTTATATTGGTCGCCGGTCGAACTGGAGGACGAGATCATCATGGGCCGCATGGAAAAGGCATGCAAGGAAATTCATAATTTTAAATCCAAACAGTATTATGGGCGCATATTGGTCGACCCCGATAAAGCACTGAAATTATTGCATTAAAAATAGGAAAACAACTTTGCGCGGCAGCCAAAATAATGGCTGCTTTTGATATCTGGATTCGAGATGCTTATTATCTTGATTTGGTATTATGCAGGGTTAGTGGAGATATAGTAATATGAACAAGCGGACAAATTAAGAAGTTATACCTATCTACTAATAGGTAATTCTGAATAAGAGAAAAGTTAAAGGAGTTGAGACGTTTGTTGTACGAGCTGCGAATTTACGATATGCAACCGGGCAAGCTGCAGGCCATAAAAGACCGGTTCAGAGATCATGTCATTGAATTATTCGGGAAGCATGATATGAAGATCACGCAATTCTGGGAAGACGAAGACGAGGCCAAGGAACGCTTATATTACGTGGTCGAACATGCCGGCATGGAACAGCGCAACCTCAATTACGATCGTTTCCGCAACGATCCGGAGTGGATAGAAGTGAAAAGGGTCTCGGAGCTTGACGGGCCATTGGTGAAGAAACAAGAAAGCATCTTTATGAAGGACGTATCCTTCTTCGCAAACAATAAATAAACCATTAAAGGAGCAAATGATCATGAAAACATTAGTAATCGCAGCACACCCTAATATGGAAGCATCGCGCGTGAATAAAGCTTGGCTTGAAGAATTGAGGAAACAAGGCGAATACACCATCCATGAAATTTACAAAGCTTACCCTGACGAAAATATCGATGTTGCGAAAGAGCAGGCGCTGGTGGAAGCCCATGACCGCATTATCTTCCAATTCCCGCTCTTCTGGTACAGCGCGCCCGCACTATTGAAAAAATGGTTTGATACCGTGCTGCAATACGGCTGGGCTTTCGGTCCGGAAGGCGACAAAACAACCGGCAAGGAATTTGGCGTAGCCGTCTCCACTTACGGGTCCGAGGAATCGTATCAGCCAACCGGCTTCAACCGATTCACCGTACAAGAAATCTTGCGTCCGTTTGAAGCAACGGCTCATTTCATTAGCGCAACTTATCTTCCTCACTTTACTTTAAACGACGTATCCAATCTTACCGACGAGCGGCTGGCGCAAAGCAGTATCGACTACGTTAACCATTTGAGAACGGTTAAGCCGTTGGCAAAGGTTTGATAAATCAGCGCCTCAATAAACTATCTATTGATAGGTAAACAAAAGGGGATTAAATATCATGACATTTCAAAATAAAGTTGCCATTATAACAGGCGGAAGCAGCGGGATCGGCAAGGCGGTTGCCATTGAACTCGTTAAGAAAGGGGCGAAGGTCGTGATTAACGGCCGACGCGAGCAAACCTTGCTGGAAGCTGCAAAAGAAATCGATCCAACCGGATTGAAAATCGCCTATGTCGCAGGCGACATTTCCAAACCGCAGGTGGCAGAACGTCTGATTAGCGAAGCCATCGCGCGTTTCGGCCGTGTGGATACGCTGGTTAACAATGCCGGCATTTTTCTGGCGAAACCCTTTACGGATTACACCGAAGAGGAGTTTGAAGCCGTATTGTCCACGAATGTAGCGGGTTTCTTCCATATAACCCAGCGCGCAATAACCGAGATGCAAAAAGCGGGATCCGGGCATATTGTCAATATCACGGCAAGCGGCGTCTCCGAGCAGCCGATCAAAGACGTGCCGTCTGCACTCGCCGCACTGACGAAAGGAGGCTTGACGACAGTGTCCAAGTCCCTTGCGATTGAATATGCGGACAAAGGCATTCGCGTCAACGCGGTTGCGCCAGGCGTTATCAAAACGCCTATGCATGCTCCCGAAACCCATGATTTCTTGGCTCAGCTGCACCCGATGAAACGGATGGGCGAGGTTCATGAAATTGTGGAAGCGATTCTGTACCTGGAAGCTGCCCAATTCGTTACGGGCGAAGTCCTTCATGTGGATGGCGGTCAAAGCGCCGGCAAGTGGTAAGCGAATAAGTTTGTGTTCTTGGCGTTACCCTATTTCGAAGGAGATGACGTTCATGATATACGAGCTGCGAATTTATGATGTATGAATAACGCGCCTTTCATCCATTCCGAACAAGGATGATTGAAATAGATGTGCTATCTGCTATCTCATTTTACGATAGCAGATAGCATTTTTCTGTATTATTCGTGAAAGCCGCTTCGTTGTATACTTGAAGCAAGTTAGCAAGCAAGACTGGACGTTTTATAGAAGGAGTGAGTTCCGATGCTAAATATGCTTCGTACGCCTTTATGCGAATTGTTCGGAATCCGTTATCCGCTATTGCTGGCCGGTATGGCAGGCGGGCCCTCCACGCCCGAATTGACGGCTGCCGTCTCCGAGGCGGGCGGGCTTGGCACTTTAGGGGCAGCTTATATGGCGCCGGAGGATATCCGGTCAGCAGTCCGCCGAATCAGACAATTAACCACGGCACCTTTCGGAGTGAATTTGTTCGTGAATCAGCCTTCGGACGATAATACTCGAACGCAAGAGGTACAGGACAAGCTTAACGAGTTCCGGAAGCAGCTGGGCATTCCCGACTCGGAAGGAAACGCAATCCAAACGCCCGATTGGTTCGAAGAACAGTTCAACGTGTTAATCGAGGAGAAGGTTCCCGTTATCAGCACGGCATTTGGCGTGCTGCCGGAACCGCAGATGCAAGCAGCGAAGGCTTCCGGCAGCAAGGTTGCAGCCATGGTTACCACGGTAAGGGAAGCGCTGATTGCCGAGGAGAAGGACTGTGATGCGATTGTCGCGCAAGGAAGCGAAGCAGGAGGCCATCGCGGCACCTTTGGCGCAGCTATAAATCCAATGGGAGCGAATATCGGTACGATGGCTCTTGTTCCGCAGATCGTGGATCGAGTAGCCATTCCCGTTATCGCTGCGGGCGGAATTATGGATGGCCGCGGGCTTGCTGCTGCTCTGATGCTTGGCGCGCAAGGCGTGCAGCTGGGAACCCGCTTCCTGACATCGATCGAAGCCGGGACCGGCGAGGCTTACCGGAAAGCCCTTCTTGCCAGCGACGAGGAGAGTACGGTGATTACCAATGCCTTCTCCGGGAGGCCGGCCCGTGGCATTAGAAACGGATTTATCGAGCAATGGGAGGCAAGCGGTAAAGCTCCGCTGCCGTTCCCAACGCAAAACACCGCAACGCGCGATATCCGGAATGCGGCGGGCAAGCAGCAGAAAGCTGACTACTTATCCTTATGGGCAGGACAAGGAACGCGGATGCTGACTGCCGGTCAAACGGCCCGGCAGATTGTGGAAGAGATCATTGGCCAAGCTGCCGCCTTAACGAAATAAACAAGTCCTTTTTAATTAAAATGAGCCCGCATTTCCGTGAGGAACGCGGATAATGCGGGAGTCATTAGTGCATCCTTGCGCCGAATGAATACGGTTGTCACGTGCCCATGCTTGCTCGGAATCGCATGCGTCCGAATTTGTCCCTGCTGCTCCTGCTCGGTGACGATTGAGCGTGGCAATAAAGAAATGCCGAGACCTGCGCTGACGCAGCCGATAATCGTCTCGAGCGATCCGAATTCCATTAGCTTGACGGGGATAATCCCTTCCTCTTGAAGCAATTGATTGAATTTAGCCCGGTAGGAGCATCCGTTCTGAAAAACAAGCAGCGTCCTTGATTGGACCTCGTGAATGCTATTGATAGCCGGGTGAGAGGACGAAGTGACAAGGACCAGCTCCTCGTCGGTCACGCTTTCCTGCTCCAATTCGGGGTGATCAACGGGCCCGGCAACAAAGGCACCGTTCAGTTCATAATGCAGAACGCCATGAATGTGGCTGTCCGTGGGACCCGTAACCAAATTGAAATCCACTGCCGGATAATCGGCATGATACTTGGCCAGAAGAACGGGTAATCGGACGGCGGCGGTTGTCTCCATCGATCCAATGGACAAAGGTCCAGCCGGTACCTTGGAATCAACAACAGCCGACCTGGCTTCCTGAATGACATGCAGAATTTTTTCCGCGTAGGAGACGAGAATCTGGCCGGAGGGCGTCAAGGTAATTCCCCGGTTATGGCGGTAGAAGAGCTGCGTCTGCAAATCGGCTTCCAGCTGCTGAATTTTATGAGTGACGTTGGATTGGGCGAAATTCAATTTTTGAGCCGCCTTCGAGATACTTCCTTCCTTGGCGGTTGTCGAGAATACTTTGAGTAATTGAATGTCCATTGCGGCCTCCGTTATATTATTATGCATTAGATATCTGGAATTCAGATAACAAAATATATAATCATTTAAATTTCATGATATCAGAATTATGCCAACATGAACAGGCTATCCAAAGAAAGAAGGAACATTTATGAGAAGAAGACATACCTGGATGGTACTCGCCGGCGGCGTAGCCGCCATGATGATTGCCATGGGAATCGGAAGGTTTGCTTTTACCCCCATGCTGCCCATTATGATGGATCATCATTTGTTCTCCGCTTCGGGTGCCGGGTATCTGGCTTCCAGCAATTATCTGGGATATTTGATCGGCGCCTTTATCTTAACGTTCATGCGGATCAAGAACCGCTCGCTGCTATTGTTCGCAGGGATCACCGTTAGTATAGGAACGACATGGAGCATGGGAGAATTCCACGGTCTCGATGCATGGCTAGTGCTGCGTTTCTTGTCCGGACTGGCAAGCGCAACGGTCTTCGTCATCGTTACCAGCATCGTAATGGAGCGTTTGTCCGCCCTTCAGGCCGGGATCTTCTACGGAGGGGTGGGAGCCGGAATCCTGCTTACCGGGATTGCCGTCCCGTTGTTGGCACGCAGCAGCGAGTGGGTTGGGATATGGAAGGGGTTAGGTTTGATCAGCCTGGTCCTGGGATTGGCCGCCTGGTACTCATTAGGGGGAAGAAATGAGGGAACGGTTAAGGCAAGCCCTTCGAGCAACGAAGCGTCGTCCTCCGCCCGGCGGATTATGGTCTGTTTGACTATTGCCTACGGATTGGAAGGCTTGGGCTATATCGTGACGGGAACCTATCTCGTCGCTTACGCCAAGACCGTATCGAACATCCCGAACATGACATCGCTCAGCTGGATGCTAGTCGGCGCTGCAGCCATTCCTTCCTGCGTCCTTTGGTCGATGATTGCGTCACGGTGGGGGAAAAAGTGGACCCTGTCCCTTGCGATGGCCATGCAAGCCATAGGCATTGCCGTTCCTGTACTTATTCCGAACAAGGCAGCCATCTTTGCAGGCGCTATTTTGTTCGGGGCCACTTTTATGGGAATTACCATGCTGTTTGTTGCTTATGCGAAGGATCTGTTCCCTCGGAACAACCGGAAAATCATCGGCTTATTGACGACGTTTTTTGGATTGGGGCAGATCATCGGTCCGCTTATTGCGGGTCATTTGATCTCCGGCAACGGAAGCTATCTTTCGGCTTTAATCGGAGCGGCTCTTGTCGTTCTTGCGGGAGCGTTAAGCTTGCCGCTAGGGATCGGCCGGGCCGACCGTCTTGCCAAACCGATTATCCCCGAGCTGCCCCGATAAGCAGGAATTCATAAAAGTCTGGGGCCTAACCGCGCTCCAGGCTTTTTCTTTGCGCATTCCCGTCTGAATATTTTGAATCGCCGCATCCATACTATGGGAATGGGAATTCATCAAGGTTATGAGACCGCCTAGGAGGTGCTTTCTATGAGGAGATTAAGAATCCGATCATCCGGCAGCTATTTCAACATTCTTAAATCCAAGAGGAGCATCCTCCAGGAAGATGACGATAAACGGTTTGTTTCCGACATAGAGCTGAACGAGAGTTGTATCAAAGAAACGTTTCGGAATTGCTATGACCTGGAATACAGAAGGATTAAAGTTCAACAAAAGCCGCAATGGATTATTGTTTACATAAACAGCTTGATTGATAAGCCCCTGCTTGAAGAGCATGTATTAAAACCGCTGCTTGCCCGCTCCGCGGAAGAGGACATTCCATCTGATGCGGAAGAGCTGGCCGATCAATGGATATCCGTTGGAACAACCATCATCTCCAGCCAAATATCCGAAGTCGTCCGCAACCTCCTGCAAGGCCATGCGGCTATTCTAACGGCAGGCAGCAGCAGCGTCATCACGGTTGCCGTCCCCGGAGTCGCGAAACGAAGCCTTGAAGAGCCTTCCTCCGAGCCCGTTATCCGCGGCTCCAAGGAAGGCTTTATCGAGCAGCTCTCAACGAACCTGGGTCTGGTACGGTCCAGACTCAAAACTTCAAAGCTGAAGACGGAAAGCATTACGCTCGGAGAGCTGTCGCAGACGCAGATCGTCATGACGTACCTTGAGGGAATTGCGGAAGATAAAGTACTCGAACAGGTGAGGAGCCGGTTGCGCTCGATACAAATAGACGGCGTTCTTGACTCCGGCTACATCGAGGAATTTATCGAGGATCAGCCTTATTCTCCGTTTCCGCAGGTCCACAGCACGGAACGGCCGGATGTGGTTGCCGCCGAGCTGCTCGAAGGAAAGGTAGCCATTCTTGTGGATACAAGCCCTTATGTCCTGATTGTCCCGATGACGTTCTGGACGGGACTTCAAGCCAGCGAGGATTACTATATCCGTTGGCCGATCGCTACGTTTATCCGTTGGATCCGCTTTTTGTTTATTCATTTTGCCGTCTTTGCTCCCGCCCTTTACGTAGCGATTACGACCTTTCATCAGGAAATGATTCCCACTAATCTGGTTTTGAGCATTGCCGGTTCGAGGGAGGCGGTTCCTTTTCCCGCGATGATAGAAGCTTTAATGATGGAGATTGTATTCGAGGCGTTGCTTGAAGCCGGCGTAAGAATGCCGAAGCAAATCGGACCGACAATCGGCATCGTAGGCGGTCTTGTTATTGGGCAAGCCGCGGTGCAGGCCGGTTTAATCTCCGCCCCGGTTGTCATCATCGTATCGCTTACGGGAATCTCCGCCTTTACCACTCCTCGGTTCAGCTTGCGCAACGGGATTCGGCTGCTCCGGTTTCCGATGCTGTTTATGGCGGGTACGCTGGGGTTGTACGGCATCGTCCTCGGGTTTCTCGGCATCATGCTGCATGTAACCTCGCTCCGCTCCTTCGGCAAGCTTTATTTTGCCCCGGTCACTCCGATTGGACTGGCTGCCTTTAAGGATGTTTTCGTCCGGATCCCGATTCGGCTTAAATATCGGTGGAAAACGAATAAAGAGGGTGGGAGTAGATGAGAGCTCTGAAAGCCGCATGGCTTCTTCTTGTCGTTTTTACCCTTGGCGGCTGCTGGGACCGCATGGAGATCAATGATCTGGCTTTTGTAACGGGAACGGCCATGGACGTGCAGGAGGACGGCAGCTTGTTTTGCACTCTGCAAATCGCCATTCCCGGCTCCAAAGAGGGTACGGGAGGAGGGGGGAAAGGTGATTCGGGCTCCTTCTATCTCGTATCGGCAACCGGTAACAGCGGCAATGAAATTCATCGTGCCCTGCAGAAAAAAAGCTCTCGTCAATTATTTTACTCCCATCGCAGCGTGGTGTTTATTAGCGAGCGTTTAGCCAGACAAGGCATTAATAAGGCCTTGCTTGACGTTTTTACCCATGATCCGAGAAATCGCCTGAAAACCTATATCATGATCGTCAAAGGCGGAGATGCGAGGCAGATTCTTGAATTGAACTATCCATTGAAGCAGGTGCCGCTTGAAGTCGTTAACGAAATGCAAAGAACGGGAGACGAAGTGGCCGTCACCCTGCGCGATTTCTTTATTGCGAGTCAAAGCGAAGGAATACAGCCCGTTGTCGGAGTTCTGGAGCTTGGAGATCACCTTACCGATAAAAAGGAGCAGATCTTCAAGGCCGAAGGTACGGGAATCCTGAAGGATCTCAAGCTAATCGGTCTATTGGACGAGAAAGAGACGCTTTCCTTAATGTGGTTAACGAATAAACTGAAATTCGGCCGCATATCGGCACAATTACCCGAGGACTATGGGGAGATCGGGGTTATGCTTAACCATACGACTAGCAAAATCGTGACGCATACGGATAATAACGAAATCCGATTCAACGTCACGCTGGAAGGGACGGGGACGGTCGAGGAGAACAATTCCACGCTCGACGTCAGCAATTCCGCCCAAATGACGATGATCAAACAAGCGATGGAAAACTCCATGAGAATGCAAGCGGAGCAGCTGCTGGTTAAACTGCAAAAGAAATATAAAGCGGATAGCGTAGGATTCGGGCAAGAAGTTTACAAGAGTAATCCGGGCAAGTGGAAGACGATAAAAAAGGAGTGGGATACCCAGTTCCAGAACGCACGCATAACGGTTGACGTCAATCTGACGGTCAATGGCGCCGGAATGGTTCATTCCACGCTCCAACACGAATAGGAGAACATGCGATGATCTTGCAATTGATTGTTTTTGCACTGGCTGCGGTTGGCTGGTCCTGGTACCGGGTTCTGCAAATAAAACAGCCGGGAGCGGCTGTTTTATTTGCGAGTTTAATGACGATAGTCGTGGTGGCGGGCTGCTTGTGGATTGCCCATATTCCGCTTCCAAGCTCGACAACCCCTATTAGGGGCCTGTTCGAGCCAATCGGAAAAATCATTGCGCGGCCTTATTAAGCTGCAGTATGCCGAAAGCCTTTCCTGATTGTATCTATGGCGAGAAGCAGAAGGGGCACAACAAAGTGAGTAAACATCGCGTAGCTGGGATAGGTAAAGTTCAGATAGCTGGTGAGCTCCGTCGCATAATTTTTAAATACGGTTAACGAGCCCAGCACAGACAATATCATGACGGGAATGACGATGTCCCTGTAGTTTTTCGTGTTGAACGTTTGGCTGATGCTGAGGCAGATCACGAATATCGTAACGGCGATTTTAATGAAGCAGCTCATCACCCAGATCGCTACCGCCAAGGCTTCCAATCTCTCAAAGCTTCCTTTTATCCCGATATATTGGATAACGCTTAATACCGGGAAGGTCAGCTTTTCCGTTAACGGCCCAAACACCATGATAAGTGGAAGGAGCGTAATGCATAAAAGTCCCGTGATAATGCTCAAGGAAAGAAAGGAAGCCTTGGCAGCTTTCTTCGGTTGATTCAAGTAAGGCAGAAGCCAGCCTAACGTGAAAAATTGAGTGATGTACGCGATAGGGAAGACGCTTGCTTGAAGAATGGGAACGATTCCGCTCCCCATTACGGGGCGAAGCCTCTCCGGATCGGACTCCGCTAGCATCAGGAAAAGGAGGGGAATCAGAAGCAGAAAATTGAGCAAGGCCAGATATTCGTTGCATCTTCCGATCGCTTCTATCCCCATATAGACTGCAATGCAGCAGAAAATCGCCAGCGTCAGACTGATGACGACAGAAGGAGTTCGCATAAGAAAAACCGTATTAATAAATTGGATATGCTGATTCAGAATGATGAAATCGAAATTAAACCAGACATAAATCAAATAACAGCTTAGAACCTTCGCCGGCCATTTGCCGATAATGCATGCGCTGTATTGGATGATGGTCATCCCGGGATAACGCTTCGACAAAACGAGCATGACTCCTATATTTAATGCGCCGAACAAAAACGTGGGGAGAATCGTTATCCACGCATCCTGCTTGGCCAGACTTGACATAAGGCCCGGAATAACGAGAATGACGGTAGGGGCAATAAAAGAAAACATTAATAGGCATAATTGCGTTCCTGAGATTTTTTCTGCGGACTCCATTCATTGACTCCTTCCTTAGCCTTGGCTACAACCAAGTATTCCCATGAACGCATCGATAATACGGAGAATAGAAAGGAACAAACGGATGATAAAAACCACCAAACGGGCGCTTAGGCGATTTCTATTGGAAAAACAGCAGCTTCTCGCACCGCGGAGCAACAAGGCTGCCGATCATGATCAGGTGCTGGGTATCATACGCGAGTTGGAATGCTTGCAGATCGATCCGGTAGCTGCCGTCCGGGCGAATCAGCATTTGGTCATGTCAGCCCGATTGGCGGGCTATGAGCCAACTCTTCTTAATGACTTATTAAGCGATCATAAGGTATTCGAATATTTCGCCAATGCTGCCTGCATCATTCCGATGGAGGATTATCCCATATTCGAACCTACCCGGGCAAGAATCCGCGAGCATGCGGCTTCCGCGGTTGAAGCCTTGCAGCCTGTGCCGGAGCAGGTCATGGACAAGCTTCGCGATGAGGGGCCTCTGCCTGCCAGAGCGTTCGAATCGGATAAGAAGGTGCACGGTTATTGGGAAAATACAAATGCGGCAGCCAAAACAAAAGCAACCTCGCATGCCATCAATCTATTAACCGATTCGGCGCTTATCCGGATTGTCGGCAGGGAAGGCAATCAGAGACTATTTGATTTGACGAGCCGCAGCGTTCCGGCAGAGCTTCTTAAAGCTGCAGGCGAACTGGGGAGAGAAGAAGCGGAACGGCTCATGCTGCTGAAATATTTCCGGGCTTATCGCGTATTCGAGCCTTCCGATTCCCGATTTGGCTGGCTGAGATACAGCGCCGCCCAGCGCCGCGATGCAATCCGGCAATTTATCCAATCCGGCATCGTTACGGAGGTTGAGGTGGAGGGTCTTAAGCAGCCGTATTATGTGCTGGCATCCGATGCGGAACGGGTGCTGGCGCACCATGATGCGGCTGCCGTGGAGCCGGCCCAGCCGCTGGAGGCGGAAGCCGCGGAAATTACGTTCTTACCGCCGCTCGATAATTTGCTGTGGAGCCGAAAGCGGCTGGAGGATTTATTTCATTTCGAATACCGATGGGAGATTTATACGCCTGCGGATAAGCGAAAATATGGCTATTACGCGATGCCGATCCTTGCAGGGGACAGGTTAATTGGCAGAATGGATCCCCGGCTCGACCGGAAAGAAAATATTCTTAAGGTAGAGCTGCTGCATTTTGAGCCGGACATTCACGTATCTGCTCAGCTGCGCAAAAATGTAAAGAAAGCAGTCAAGGCGTTTGCAAAGGCTAACGGCGTAATTAACGTTATTTATAATTAATGACATTTTAATATGGGCATTCATCCATTCGGACACATTTCGTTGACATCTTCAAGACAAGTTAGACGCAACTTCTAGACAATCCCGCAACAAATGACAGTTATTCTAAAGGGTACAAACGTAAACGGATTGGAGCTTCATAATGGACAAAACAAGAATACTCATCATCGAGGACGAGGAGGCAATCGCGGATCTGCTTGCTTACGGTCTGGGACGCGAAGGCTTCGAGACGCGTATAGCCGGCACCGGCACGGACGGGCTAAGGGAGCTCGAATGGTTCAGGCCCGACCTGCTGGTGCTGGATTGGATGCTGCCGGACAAAAGCGGGCTTGATATTTGCAAATTGGTGACCGCGCAATATAACATTCCGATTCTAATGCTTACGGCCAGATCGGATATCACGGACAAAATTCTCGGACTCGAAGTGGGAGCGGACGATTACGTTACGAAGCCGTTTGATCTTCGGGAGGTTATTGTCCGGATCCGAACCATCCTCCGCAGGCTTGCGCAAGCCCAAACCCCGGCGAAGCCGGCGCTGCCGACGGAAATCGGGTTCCGGGACATCGTTATCTCTCCATCCGAACGTCTCGTAACGAAGCAAGGCGAGCTCATTGATCTAACGCCTAAGGAGTTTGATCTGCTGCTGGCGCTATTAGGTGTCCGGGGCAAAATCTTTACGCGCGCCGAGCTGCTGGAGTCCGTGTGGGGGTATGATTTTCCCGGAGACATGCGGACGGTTGATACCCATATTCAGCGGCTGCGCAAGAAGCTTGACGCCGCTGATCTGATTACAACCGTGTTCGGCATCGGCTACAAATTCGAGAAAAGGACGGACTGACCGTATGCTGCAAACCCTGCGGGCCAAGTTCGTCATCGGTTTTTTCCTGATTTTTTGCTTATCCTTCCTTTTGCTGAACGTCACATTAAAGGAATATATCCGTAACAGCAACAAGAGTATTGTCACATCGGATCTCATCGATCTCAAGAACAACGGCAATATTTACGTCACTCAAGCCTTCCTCATTAATCATTTCGCAAACAACGACCTTTATTTCGGTCAAATGGCCGAAGAGATGGCTCGCGATCTTCGCCGCGCCACTTCAAGCGATGTGAGCGCCTATACGGTAGATGGCATGCTGCTGTATTCCACGGACGCCGATAAATTCGCGGGACGTTCCACCGAGGACCTGAAGCTTGCATTGCAAGGCAAGACGGCATATACCATTTCGTATATAGGCAGTGCCGGCTCCGTGCTGTATTCCTATCCCGTCGTAATCGATGGGGTAAAGGTCGGGATCCTGCGGTTTGCCAAAGACTTCTCTTCGCTGTATGAGCAGACCGGGCGAGTTCTTAACATCATCTTCTATCTCGCTCTTGCAATCTTCCTGGCTGCGTTTGGTTTCTCTTACTTGCTGTCCCGGCATATCACCATTCCGCTCATCAAGCTGACTAACGCATCCACCGAGGTTATACGGGGAAACCGGAACGTCCGTCTGAAATTCCGGCGCAAGGACGAGATTGGGCGGCTGGCGGACAACTTCAACGACATGATTGAACGGATTGACAGCCAGATTGCAACGATTGGCCGGGACCGCGACAGGCTGCAGTCGCTTATCGAGCAGGAGAAGCGCTTTTTCGATAACGTCACGCATGAGCTCAAGACGCCGCTCACGTCCATTCTTGGCTACGCGGAGATCATCCGGGAGAGTGGAGAGAGCGACTCTGCGTTTTTCCAAAAGGGAATGACCCATATCGTGGAGGAAAGCCGGCGGCTGCACGGCATGGTGCTGAACCTGCTTGAAGTGTCGAAGCGAGACGCCGTCAGGGAAGAAGCAGCGCTTGTCGATACCGGCGTGCTGCTTCGCGATTTATGCGATGCCATGGCGATACGCGCCAAACGTTATAAGAAGAGCATCGTCTTGAGGGCGGAAGACGGGCTTGTTGTATGGGGAGAAGCGGACAGGCTGCGGCAATTGTTTATCAATTTGCTAGATAATGCGATCAAATATAGCACGCCGCAGGCGGAAATTCTGGTCACGGGAGAGAAGCACCCGAAGGGGGAGACTCTCCGATTCACGTTCAGCAATCCGGGCGAGACGTTGTCGGCAGAGCAAATAGCCAGCGTGTTTGAGCCCTTTTATTCCGGCGACAGGACATTTAAGGAAGAAGGAAGCGTAGGCCTAGGTCTCAGTATCGTAAAATCCATTGTCGACGACCACGGCGGAACCATTCGAATGGAGAGCGAAGAAGGACGCACAAGCGTATGCGTTGAGCTTCCCGCGGCCGGCAGTAAGGGAGGGGGGAATAATGCACAGCATGATTAATCGGATCACCCGTCTTCTTCTTTACTGGGTTGTGATGGCGCTGCTCCTTACGGCTTCCGGCTGCATGGGAAATCCCCGCTCAGAGACGATCGTAATCCCGGAGTCTGAAGCCGATCAGCCGGCGGTTGGAGCAAACGTTGGCAAGCTGTTTCAAGTGAAGATGATCTATCCCTTGGAGAAGTGGTTTGCCAAGTTTGAGGTTTTGGGTTGGACAAACGAAGAAGAGATCGTTGGTTATGCTTCGGCTAACGTTCCCTCCGGTTCTCCTTATGACGGCTTGCAGCTTCTCGCACCGCCCTTTGACCAACCGAAACAGCTTACTGCAAGCTTAAATGCAGGAAAGGATCTTCTCAGCCTATCGCCGGACGGCAGGCTGATCGCCAGTCTGTCGGATTCCAAGAATGGCTACTCGCTGGAATTGCAATCCGTGGACGGAAGACAAAACTATTCCATAGACGAGCCGGTGCCAAAGCAGCCGCAGCGATTGTTTTCCCGTAACCTGCGGTGGTCGAACGATAGCCGATATCTGTCGTATCTAGTGCTGGGAGACCGCCGCGATCAGCTGAACCTTGTTGTCTATAACGTGCGGCAGGGATCGTCTAAGCGGCTGGCGCTGCAGGGCATGCCAGATATGAAGAACAGCGCTTCTGCCGTATTGTCAGAGGACGGAAATCGTCTATTAATCGATAACGGCAGGCTGGTCTCGCTGGCCGAATTAAACGATGACGGCCGCTTTGTAGTGAGATACGACCATGCGTCCACGCAGAACGGTTGCTTCTGGGTAGATGCGAACCGGTTTATATTCCTGGGTGCCGACGGCACCTTGTTCCAATACGACAGTCGAAACGGAGAGCTTACCGTATTGCTGGAGAAGATCGTCAGCTTTAGCCTGTCACCGGATCGAAAGATGATCGCTTATACGCAAAACGACGGGGACATTATCTATGCGGGCAAGCTGCAAGGCAACAACCTGTTGTCCCAAACGGCCGTCTACCAAGGCTTTGTCCCTTCCCTTATGAAATGGAGTATCGGCAATGGCGAGCTCTTGGTCGCAGGCAGCAAACCGTTCAACAGAACGGAGATTGTTCCCGCACCTGTGTCCGAACTTGAGGGCACGATTGCCATGCATGGTTTCATTATTGATTTCCAGGACAAGTAAAATCGGATATTTAGTTGCCGAGAGCGCGGCAGGTTGGACGAAACAGGTCCGTCCTGCCGTATTTTTTTTGAAAGTCGGAGACATGTTGTACACAAAATGATGAAAGCTTTGAGACATCGCTTAGTTATACTTGGGTCAAGCATTCGGGTTAGAGGAGGCTAATGTATTTCCAGAGTTACAATACGCGAAAAGGGAATGAATGGAATGAAGAATAGGGGACTAATCATACTTGCCGTCTCGCTAATCGTGCTGGTCACGGCGGCTTGCAGTACGAACAAAGGCATGGAGGCAGGCGATAAGGCTAGTCACGAGCCGGGCAAGTCAGCTGTTCCTTCCGATGCTGCATCAAACGCGGAACCGGATGGAGACGCATCCGGCGGCGGTCAGAAAACAGTCGTATTCTCCGTTTTCTGGCCAGAGGAGCAATACGAACAAGCGGTAAAATCCTACGAAGCAGCACATCCGAATATCAAGATCAAGCTGCAATACGGGTTAAGCGAACCGTACAGCGACGAAGGGGGGGGAGAGCAAACGGATGCCGACATCGATAAGTTTACGACAACCACAAACACGGCGATGCTGGCCGGAAAAGGACCTGACCTGGTTGATCTCCGGTATTTGGCCGCGGACGATTACGAAAGGCATCATTTGCTTGAGGATTTAACCGCAAGAATGGACGAAGACCATACGTTTCGCAAGACGGACTACTTCACAAATGTATTAGGCAGCGAACAAGGTGAAAAGAGACTGTACAGCCTGCCGTTATCCTTCAGCTTAAGCGGCATGGTCGGAGACCGCAGCGCAATTGCCGCCACTGGAGTAAGGATCGACGATCATTCATGGACATGGGATGATTTCATGTCAGCGGGCAAGGAACTGGTGAACGCAAACGGAAAATATAAGGCGGCTATTGCCAGCGGAGAGGGTCTTCAAGTTGGCGGTACCGATTATTTCGTACGGAGCATTGTCGCGGATAACTATAGCAGGTTTGTAGACGAGACTAACCGTAAGGCAAGCTTTGATTCGCCGGAATTCACCGGCTTGCTTGAACAAATAAAAAGCATGGTTGACGATGGCATCGTCAGCACGTCGGGGCAGGGATATTTTACGAACGTATCCATCTTGTCACCGGAAGATTACTTAACGACATTAAATCTATTTGGCAAGGATACGGAATTTTATATTAAACCTCATGCGGACAGCGAGCCGGCGGGTACTTCCTTTGAAACGAGTTCGGATATTGGAATAAACGCAAATTCCAAAGTGAAGGACGCAGCCTGGGATTTCCTGAAATACATGATGGACCACACAACGATTGGCCTTCCCATCAACAAGGAGCGTTTCGATGACGCTGTACAAGCCCTGAAGAAGCGGGGAACGATTACGCCACCAACCGTTGGCTCGCAGCCCGGCAAAGCCTTCAAGGTGGACGAAACGCAGCTCGACCGGCTTGAAGCATTTGCGAATGCCGCTACCCGCAAGAAGAATGCATCCGGCAAGGTGCTGGATATCGTATTCGCCAATACGTCAGTTTTCTTCGCCGGCCAGAAATCGGCGGAAGACGTAGCGAAGCTGATTCAAAATAAAGCGATGACGGTTCTCAATGAATAGAGGAGGACTGCGAGGTTGGAGAGGGGACGGAATGACGGCGCTGCTGTTCCTTGCTCCGAGCTTGATTGGATTTTCCTTGTTTTATCTCATCCCGTTTCTGCTCGGCATCTATGAGTCCTTCACTGACGGCGCGCTTGGCGGGCAATTCGTAGGCTTTAGCAATTATTCCGAGCTTCTCCATAGCGCTTCGTTCCGTAAAGCGGCCGGCAATACGATGCTGTTTACATCCGTTGGCGTTCCGCTATTAATCATTTTGTCCTTGACCCTTGCCCTCCTACTAAACAGGCGGATCTTCCTGCGCAGTGCGCTGCGGACATCGTTTATGCTCCCGCTCGTTGTGCCTGTAGCATCCGTCGTGACGGTCTGGCAAATCTTTTTCGACTGGAACGGGACCTTGAACGCATGGCTGCACGCCTTGGGAATGGCAAGAATCGATTGGATGCAATCGAATTGGTCCATGAGTATTGTTATCGCGATGTATGTATGGAAAAATATCGGCTACGATATGATCCTGCTGCTGGCGGGGCTGCAATCGATTCCGAAGGATTATTACGAGACGGCCTCGCTTGAAGGCGCCGGCCGTTTCCGTCAATTCCGCCATATTACGCTAGTTTATTTGACGCCAACCTTATTTTTCGTGCTGTTGATCTCGATCATTAACTCGTTCAAGGTGTTTCGGGAGACGTATTTGCTGGCCGGAAATTATCCGTATGACCGGTTGTATATGCTGCAGCATTACATGAATAACATGTTTTTCGAGCTGGATGTTCAAAAGCTGACGGCCGCCGCGACTATGATGGTGGCCTGCATCGTGCTCCTGACCTCGGGACTGCTCCGCGCTGAACGCCGATTCAGGGAACAAACGGAGTAGGGGGCGGATCAATGAAAATTAGAGTGTCCGGACTGGCATTATCGGTGATTCTTGCCGTATTTGCAGCTGTTATGCTGTTTCCGATTGGACTTACGCTTGTAAGCTCCTTGATGACGGAAGCCGAGCTTAGCCAAAATTATCATTTAATCGGACAGATGGTGGATGCGGCCGGCGGCGGGAAGGATGCTTTCGTTAATCTGAAGCTGCTGCCGGACTGGTTGTCATTCGAACAATACGCGAAGGTATTGTTACTGAGTCCGAAGTTCCTTCACATGTTCTGGAACTCTGCCGGGCTTGCGGCGCCGATCGTCATAGGCCAGATTTTCGTTGGTTCACTGGCGGCTTACGCTTTCGCCATGCTGCGGTTTCCGGGAAGGGAAAAGCTGTTTCTTGTCTATCTGATGACGATGCTTATGCCTTTCCAGGTTACGTTAGTCCCGAATTATCTTGTAATCGATAAGCTGGGGCTTATGAACCAGCCTTCAGCCATTATATTGCCCGGCATATTCGGCGCGTTTGGCGTGTTTATGCTGCGGCAATTTATGGCTCATATTCCTTACGCGCTTTCGGAAGCCGCCAAAGTCGATGGAGCAGATCCTTTTACTATTTTTTTGCGGGTTATTCTTCCGCTGGCCCAGCCGGGTCTCGCCGCGCTGGCGGTTTTGCTGTTCGTCGATTATTGGAACATGATCGAGCAGCCGCTTATTTTCTTGCAGGACGCTGCCAGACAGCCGTTGTCGCTCTATTTGGCGCAAATCAACCAATCGGAACGGGGGGCAGGGTTTGCCGCTTCCGCATTGTATATGGCCCCGATGGTGCTCTTGTTCCTGTACGCGGAGTCTTATTTCGTGGCAGGCATTCAACATTCGGGCATAAAAGGATAATCTCAGGAGTGAATGCAATGGATGATAGAAAGTCCGGCTCCGGCAAACGGAAGCTGCGGCTGCTTGCCGGTCTGTTCCTGATCCTGCTCGCGGCATGCACCCTTGCGGGAAATACGATAAGGAACCTGTCTTTGCAGAAGGTCTATACGCAAACCGCATCCAAAGGATCGGTCACGCACGAATTCGAAGGCATTGCGACTGTTCAACCGGAGCTGACGCAAGCCCTTATGAATCCGGCAGGCTGGAAAGTGAAGAAGTTGCTAGTCAAACAAGGCGATAAAGTAACGAAAGGCCAGAAATTAATCGAGTATGACGGCAGCGAAGCGATGCTTCAGCTCGATGACATGAAGACAAGTCTCGAGAAAATGCAATTGTCCATGAATCAGCTGCAAACGGATTATATTGCGGCGGTCACCGAAGGAGACGGGACCGCACTCTCTGCGGCCAAGGTTGCGCTGGATTCCGCCAAGCTTGACATGGCCTCGCAGGAGAATCACATACATAGCCTGCAAAAGAGCATTGCCGAAAGCCAATCGGTTTCCGCGCCTTTTGCGGGCATTGTAACCGAGGTTCATGCGCTTGCTGGTTCGGGTCCCGGCGGAGGGCCGGATGTGATAATCGCCAATGCATCCGAAGGCTTTAAGATCCAGCTGCAGGTACCCGGCGATATAGCCCGACTCCTGGAGATCGGAGAAAAGTTGGATCAGATGAAGATAACCGGCAAAGACACGGAACAGCTTACTGGTACGATAACGTCTATCGATAATGTTGTAAACGGTGCAGTCGGGGATACGCCAGACAGCGGCAAACCGCCATCAAACGATTCTATTTCCATTCCCGGCCTAGTAACGGTTCTGCTTAAGGACAACAAGCTGATTGGCGGCGAGCGTGTGCAGGTAAAGCTTGCGAAGAGCAACAGCGAGGCCAACCTTACGCTGCCGAACGAAGCCGTGCATCAGGATGATCAAGGAGCTTATGTATTTACGCTGGAAAGCAAGGAAGGGCCTCTAGGAAATGCCTATTATGCCGCGAAGACCCGAGTTAAGGTCACTGACTCCAATGCCTATGTCACGGCTGTTACGGAAGGGCTGTTCGAGGAGCAGGAGGTCATCGTGAGCAGTACGGGGTACCTCATAGACGGGGTGCGCGTTAGAAAGTAGGAAGGTCCTATAAGTTGTAAAATGACGAGGGGCTATGTGTTCGAATAGAAGTGAAAAATAGCAGAGGATTCCTCCGGTTCTTGCTTTGAGGCTTGCCAAATTCTAGCCTAGAAGTCCGGCAGCATTCGCTTGCCCGCAATTTTGCTCAAGAAAGCTGCAAAGGAACAAAATCGAAAAATAGCGCTGCAGGGATAGCTCTCTGCAGCGCTATTTTTTAGGAGGCTTACTTTTTAATTTACCACTTAAGACGGTTCAGCTTCTTCAAGTTATAAATCAACACCAATCATGGATTGCGCAAGAGCTGGGGTATCGGTTATCAGACCGTCCACCTGAAATTTCAGCATTTCCTTCAAGTCGTGACGACCGTTCACCGTCCATACCCACACCTCCCGTCCGGAGGCATGCGCCCGGTCGACGAGCTGCTTCGTTACCATAACCTGTTCGACCGTGTAGAAGTCAACGTCTAACGAGGAAAGATTGCCGACGGCGAAATACATGATCTGACCAATGCGGATATCGGGGGAAAGCACGCGAATTTGCCTCAGCATGGTGCTGTCAAACGATTGGATATACACTTCGTTTTCCATTTCGTTCTCATGAATCAGCCGGATAACCTCCCTCACAAGCGGTTCGCTTGCGCCGTGGGGTTTCAAATCGAGCAGCAGCTTAATCCGTCCTTTTGCCTCCTGCAATACCTGCTCCAGCGTAGCGACAGGGATAGGATCACCTTCGGCGTCGTGTCCGATGGACAACTTGCTTATTTCGTCGTAGGTCAGCTGATTCACCGATTTGTTCACACCGGTCATCCGGTTAAGAGTAGCGTCGTGATTCAAGACGGCGACATTGTCTTTGGACAGCTGAATATCGATTTCAACCGATTGGATGCCCTTATTAATGGCGCTTTGAATGCCCGGCAGCGAATTTTCGGGAGCGTTCTCCGTGTCGCCGCGATGCGCGGAGATCAGGACGCTCCACTTGGCGTAGACCAGATGACTGCTCGCTTTTAGACCAACGAATAAGGCAAGGCTTATATAAACAACGGCTAATACGGCAAACAATGCCCGTTTATGAGCGAAACGCCTTATCATGCCGGACAGCGAATCTTCGAATCGTCCAAGAGTACTGCGGTACAACTTCAGGTTATCCTGCAGATGCTGTCCTTTTTCCCGTTTGAGTACGTAGAATAACCGGGTCAGCACGATGATGTTGAGAGGCATGATCGCCAGCGTCAGCATGTACGTTAGAATGGTGGACAGCGTCAAGGAATAATGATCGGAGAACGCCTTCAGCACATTATGATTAAGCCAATGAGGCAAGAGAGAGACCGACGAAAGCGTTGCGAAGCCTGTACCGATCACAAGCGCGTTTATTAAAAATAAGGAGGTCAGCACCCTGAAATGCTTGCCTCTCGTCAGCTCGAGGCTGCTCCGGATTGCGCGGCCGACGGTACGCCCTTCGAGGACGATGTAATGCAGGACGAAAATCCATCGAAGCACCAAATATACGGCTGCAAGCAGGATAAGCAAGTAGACAATGGACATCATGACGGACAAGTTCATGACGCTGCGCTCCAGTACAATAGGGAGGTTAAACAGCGCATAGAACGATTCCGACATCGGCGAGTCGACGAACGGGATCAGCACGAGCAGCAAGACAAGCAGCTGCACGGTACCGAAGCCTAACAGACTTGGCGTTTGGCGGAGGGCGGTAAAGAGGGCGTCCATGATCGCGATCCGATTGCCGAAATAACGCTGCTGAACCAGAATAATTAGAACGCACAGCTCGATAAATATTGCGAAGGAAGCGACAAGCGCAATAGCGGTAAGGCCAACCATGCTCTGCCAGCTTAATCCGAGCTGAACGATATCATCGTTCATAAGCGAGCCTGATCCAACAACGGTCAGGATACGGCTAAAGATTAAAGTAATGATGGGGATAATGATAACGCTGGTAACCAGCATAAATAAATATTCAAACAATAATAGCTGCGGGTACGCTGCGCGGAAGTCGCGAATGCTTCTACTGAGCAGCTTGAACATGGGATTCATCCTTTCTTGGCGGATCGGCATAGCTGAGCTGAGGGTCTCAGGTAGCTGTATTAACTTACCATACCGGAACTATAGTGACAATACCAGTCGAGCTTAAGGGGAATGATTGACAGAGGTAAATTTATCCAATATAATTCGAATAACTTGAATATTCAGATAACCGCGCGAGGATAACTCTCGTCCCTTCGGGATGGGAGTTTTTTTGTTTTTATTTTGCAGGATTACATGAAGGAGGGAACATCATGAACCCTATTTTTATCGGAGGCGCTTGGCCTTACGCGAATGGATCGCTGCATTTGGGACGGCTCGCGAGCTTGCTGCCGGGTGATGTGCTCGCCCGTTATTTTCGCGCGAAAGGCAATCCGGTACTGTATGTTTCGGGCAGTGACTGTCATGGCACGCCGGTTGCTGTACAGGCGCTCAACGAAGGCGTATCGCCGGGGGATATCGCAGACCGTTTTCACCGGGAGTTTACGGATTGCTTTCGGAAGCTGGGGTTTACGTACGACCTGTACACGCGCACGGACCAGGAGTTTCACCATGAGGTCGTAAAAAAGCTCTTTCTAAGCTTATTGGAGAACGGATATTTGTACAAGAAAACGATCCAGCAGACCTATTGCGAGACGGATCAGCGATTTTTGCCTGACCGTTATGTCGAAGGGACTTGCCCGGTTTGCGGCAATCGGGCTAGGGGAGATCAATGCGATTATTGCTCTACTTTGCTGGATCCCGCCGACCTATCGGATAAGACCTGCAAGATTTGCGGCAATCCGCCCGTTGAACGTCCTACCGAGCATTATTATATTTCGCTTTCCCGCTTCCAGGATGTCCTGTCGGAGTATGTTGAGCATTCGCGCGGCTGGAAAGACAATGCGGTTCAAATAACGAGAAGATATGTGAGAGAGGGACTTCGAGACCGCGCGGTTACGAGAGATTTAACCTGGGGAGTGGATGTGCCGATTCAAGGCTTCGAGGAGAAAAAAATATACGTCTGGATTGAAGCCGTCAGCGGTTATCTGTCGGCAAGCAAGCAGTGGGCCGCGGAGACTGGAGGCAGCTGGGAACTATTTTGGCAAGAAGGCAATGATCCCATAACGGCCTATTATGTACACGGCAAAGACAATGTTCCTTTTCATACGGTCATATGGCCGGCATTGCTGATAGGAGCCGGCGGACTGCATTTGCCCGACCGGATTATTTCCTGCGAGTATATGACCTTGGAAGGAAAGAAGTTCTCCACGAGCAACAACTGGGCGGTATGGGTACCGGACATTCTAAGCCGCTATCAGCCGGATTCCATCCGCTACTTTCTGATTGCCAACGGTCCCGAGAATCGGGATACCGACTTCTCATGGCGGGAATTCATTCATAGCCATAATGGCGAATTGCTTGGCGCCTTCGGAAATCTCGTCAATCGGACGTTGTCTTTTATTGAAAAATCGTTTGAAGGACTTATCCCTGAAGGGATTCTAAGCGAGGATTGGCAGCAGACGATAGGAGACTGCTACGCTAGAAGCGGGGCATTGATAGAAGGGGGGCATATGAAAGAAGCCATTGAGCTAATATTCGCTTCCGTACGCCGCGCCAATAAGTACTTTGACGAGCAGAAGCCGTGGCTTCAGATCAAAGAAGATAAAGCGGCATGCGGGAATACGCTTCATGCATCCGTTCAGATCATTGCCAACCTGGCTCAATTATTAAACCCGTTTATTCCGTTCGCCTGCGAAGAAATAAGAAAGTTCCTGACACTGGATCAGCCGGAATGGGCAATTATTTCCGTTCCCGCGAACCGCAAAATCAAGGAGCTGAAAATCTTGTTCGAACGGATTGACGTCAGCCGTATAGAGGAAGAATCAAATCTGTTGGCGAATCGGCAGGAAATGAAAAAGAATCAATAGACCAATACTATGTTACGAAGGATGACTAGGGGGGATGTCGATGGATCGGGGCAACCGGACGGTGCCATTTGGTCACGTAGAAGAGCCGGACACCAGAAAAGGAACCATGGTGTATTATGACACGTTCCAGGACGTGACGGACCGGCAGCTGGAGCAAGCGGCTGCGATTGCAAAGGCAAGATCATTCGTCAAGCTTGTGCTTTATCCGCTCCATGAAGAAACGGCGAGACGCATGTGGAAACGTCCGATCGAGCCGTATTATAAGCGGGAGGATTTCTTGTTCGACTGGAGAAGAGAGCACGGGGACGACGTTATGATAGCGGTTGAGAATTGGGAAGGAAAGCGCAAGAAATATACGCCAATCGAAGCGGCTATTCGTCATCTGATGGAGGCATATCCGCCGCCGCTATTCCTGTACGTCTCGCCGGAGACGGCTAACGCGTTTGCTTCGTATCATTCATTCGAGGAATGGATCGGAAAAATACGGCTGATCATTACCGAAGCGCCTCCGGACGCGCATCCGAATCTGACGAAGTTTAGGCATCGTTGGGATACAGGCTAGAAGAGTTCGATCTCGTGGAAGCAGCTGCCAATTCTATGGCGGCTGCTTTTGTTTTGCATAAGGGCTCCCGGAATGAGGACACGCATAATTTCCGCCGTATTGGTAAAACCTGAGAAAGCAAAAAGTCAGATTATGGTGAGTAGCAGGTGATGGAATGCCAACAAGAAAAGTCAGAAGATTAGATGCTAAGCTGCTTATGCCAAGCCCAAGCAAAACGATGGATAAATACAATGGACAGAAAGTCACCTCCAGCTTGGGAGACACCATAGCTTTTTTAGACGGAATACTTGGCATGAACGAGGATTTTACAGTCCGCAAATTCAACGTATTCGGCCAATTTCCAGCCGCCATTATGTTCTTTTCTTGCATGGTCAATCAAGACAGCGTCAATTCGGATATCATGAAGGCGCTGATGTATACGCCGCCGCATCTGATTGGAAGATCAATTGAGACTAGCCAGTTATCCGACGTTATCATGAACGACTCTCTTTATCACAGCAAGAGCAGCCTACAGGGCGAATTAACGGGGCTCGTGGATTGTATTTTGCGGGGAGACACGGTCATTGCCGTAGAGGGGATGAAGGAATCCATCGTCATTACGACGCGATCCGTTGAAAAACGCTCGATCGAGCAGCCTGCAACGGAGCAAGTCATCAGGGGTCCGCGCGAAGGCTTCATCGAGCCGCTTGGCACAAATATCTCGCTAATCCGCTATCGGCTTCAGTCCCCTGATCTTCGTATTCAGACTATGGAGATCGGCCGCAGAACGAAATCCAAGGTGGCCATTTGCTCAATAGACGGCATTACCAATCCGGCATTGGTGGAAGAGGTTCATAAACGTCTTTCCAAAATCGATATCGATACGGTGCTGGATTCCGGTTACTTGGAGCAGTTTATTGAAGATAATCATTATTCGCCGTTTCCTCAAGTTCAATATACCGAGCGGCCGGACAAAGTGGTGGCCAACCTGGCTGAAGGAAGGGTGTCCATACTCGTGGACGGCTCGCCATTGGCTTTGGTTGTGCCTACGGTCTTTAACCAGTTCTATCAAACCGTAGAGGACTATACGGAACGATTCCTTCTGATGAGCTCGATCCGTTTCGCCAGGTTGATTGCTCTCGTCTTCTCGTTGGTTTTTCCGTCCTTGTACGTCTCGATTATCTCTTACAATCCGGAGCTCATTCCAACCGATTTCGCGGTAGCCGTAGCGGGAGGAAGGGCAGGCGTACCCTTCCCGGCCGTTATCGAGGTCTTCATCATCGAGATTTCGATGGAGGTGCTCAGGGAAGCCACAATCCGATTGCCGCAGCAAGTCGGCGGTGCTCTTTCGATCGTAGGCGTGTTAGTCGTGGGTCAAGCCGCCGTAGCGGCCGGATTCGCTAGTCCTATCACGGTTGTTATTATCGCTTTAACGACGATTGGGTCCTTCGCTACACCGGCATACAATGCTGCGCTGGCGCTAAGGCTGCTTCGTTTTCCGCTCATTATATTAGCCGGAACCTTTGGGCTTTACGGGGTAATGATCGGTTTAATCCTGATAGCGAATCATCTGCTGTCCCTCAAGTCTTTTGGCGTTCCTTACCTCAGCCCGCTTATTCCGGTTGACTTTCAAGGCTTGAAGGATCTGCTGGTCAGAGGACCATTATGGCTGATGAACAAAAGACCCGCGTTTCTTGATCCTGTCGAAGAAACAAGAGTATCGGAATCGCAGTTTGACGAGCTCAAAAAAACATCGAAGAATGTGTTGGATCCTTTAAATGATAAGAGTGAATAGGAGGAATCGTTAGATGGAGACCCGCCAGATTACAGTCATACAGGCAGCCGCAGTTCTTGTCAGCACGATCATTGGCGTAGGCGTGCTGGCTCTGCCGCTGTTCGCGGTACGCGCTGCCGATTCTGGCGGGCCTCTGGTAACCTTTTTGGCTATGCTGCTTGCTTTTGTCGGTTTAATTCTGATTACCCGGCTCGGCATGCGGTTTCCGGACGAAACGATTATTGACTACAGCGAGAAGATAATAGGCAAATGGCTTGCATGGATGGGGAGCTTGTTTATCATTCTCTTCTTTGCGGTACTTACGTCGTTAACCGCGCGAGAGTTCGGCGAAGTTGTTGTTACATCGGTATTAAAATCAACTCCGGTTGAAGTCACGGTTATCGTCATGCTGCTTCTCGCTGCTATTTCCACACGGCACGGAATTACCACCTTCGCTCATATTCATACGTTTTACTTTCCGTTTTTGTTGGTTCCCGTTCTTGTCATTGCCGCGTTATCTTTAAAAAATGCGGAAGCGATTAATCTGCTGCCCATTTGGGGCAATGAGCCGGGCGGAATGCTGAAGGGTACTCTAACGATAGCAGCCCTATTCCAGGGGGCATTCGTGATGACGGCCGTTATCCCGAGTATGAAGCATCCCCGAAAGGCGATGAAGGCTAGTTTTTGGGGCATAATCATTGCCGGAGGCCTCTATGTGACTATCGTTGCGGCTACCGTCAGCGTATTTGGTTCGGAGGAGATAAAAAAGCTGCTATGGCCGACCTTGGAGCTTGCCAAGGCAACGTCATTGCCCGCTAACATTTTAGAGCGGCTGGATGCGGCTTTTCTTGCCGTATGGGTGACGGCCGTGTTTACAACGCTGTTCTCCAGTTACTTCTTTACGATTTATTCGATGAGTCATTTTTTCCGGTTGAAAGAGCATAAGCTGTTTTCCTATTTCATTTTGCCTTTTGTTTTTGTAATGGCCATGCTGCCTAAAAACATTATTCAAATGTACGAAATTATTGAAAACGTGGGCCGCGTCGGACTTATCATTACCATTGCCTATCCAGGCTTATTGCTTATCGTTTCGATTCTTCGCAAGAAGAGAGGGAACCCTGTTGCAGACAACAAGAATGTGGATCAAAATCGTTAGAGTACTTTGCATGCTTACGATTGCCGCGTCATTTCTCTCCGGATGCTGGGACAGGCTCGAGATCGAGGAACGGGCAGTTGTACTCGGTGTATCTATTGATACGGTGGCAAATACGGAAAAAGCGGAAGAGCAAGAAGACGAAATCTCCCATTTGCATGGAACGATTCCCGCACCGAGTAAAGGAATGATCCGAGTTGCCGTGCAAATAGCTCTCCCCGGAAGAATACCGTTGGGGCCAGGCGAAACCGGAGGAGGAGGAGGAGGCTCCGTCGGAAAAACGGTATGGGTTATCGAGGTTGTCGGCCATAGCTTAAACGACGCCTTTATGAATCTGCAGCAGCAGGTATCCAGCAAGCTTTTTTTCGGTCATTTGCGCGTCATAGTGATTTCCGAAGACGTGGCCAGAAAAGGTCTCGAAAACATAAACGATTATTTTCGCCGAAACTCCGAAGTCCGGCGAATGGCCTGGATGATGGTCGCCAAAGGCAAGGCACGCAAATTTATGGAAGCGTCTCCGCCTCTCGAACGGGTTCCTACCCTTTATTTGATGTCAACGCTGGATGAAGGCATTCGAATGGGGAAATTTCCGAAAGACTATATCGGCATATTCTGGAGCAATGTCTCTAAAAAAGGACAGGAAGGCTTTTTGCCATTTGTTGAGATTAAGAAAGAACAGAATGTGGAGATCAAAGGTCTGGCTTACTTTGTAGGCGACCATATGGTTGGAGTGACCAAGCCGTTAGAAATAGCGGGGTATTTGGCGGTTAAAGGGATCAATCCCGCGGGTTACAGGGTGTTCGTTCAGCTCGGCAGTCCAGAACAAAGCGTCATGACGACCGCGACCCACCGCCGCTCCAAAATCAAAGTCCAAATCAAGGACGGTGTTCCGCATTTCACGATAGATATCGGAATTGAGCTAAACGTGGAAGGAAAGGTGAGCAACGATATTCAGATTAATAATCCGGATATCTTGAAATTAATCGAGGAGAAGCAAGGAGAAGATGCCGTTAAATTTTATTCCGACATCATTAAGCAATCGCAAGAAAAGGGCTCGGATTATTTCGGATTTGGCGAAATCGTACGGGCCAGAAAGTCGCAATATTGGAACAAGCGGATCAAAACGGCAGAGGAATGGAGCAAAATGTACAAGCAATGCACTTTTGAAGTCAAAGTCGCGATGAAGGTACGAAGAATCGGAATGAAAGGCGTTTAATATCCTGTTTGGCGAGGAAGGGATTACGGATGCTTGGCGGTTACACCATAGGCTATCTGTATTACGCAATTACATTGTATATCGTAAGCGGGCTGCTTATCATTTACATTGACGTGAGAGATCTGGGCAAGGATAAAAAGAAGAAAAAGGAATGGAAAATTTCCAAATTTATCGGTTGGTTCAATATCGCCACCGGCATCCTTTTGTGGGTTGGCGACATGATTGTAGATTAATCAAACGCAGAGAAACAGCCTCAAGCCGCACCTTGAGGCTGTTTCATGAAACCCTTTTCCTCCGAATGCGTAAAAAGTAAAAATTAGCCCCTAAGGAAGGAAGAGGTGCGGAATGAGGAAACTTATGATTCTCTTGCTCGTCGTTTCCGCGATGATGTTAAGCGCGTGTTCATTGTTCGAGAGCGCCAATCAAACCGTGAAATACGCGGATCAAGCACAGGAGCATATGAATAGATTGTCCGATTTTGCGGAGCAGGCACCGCAAATGATTCGGGACGCCGCGACCGACCCCGAAACCAAGCAGCAGCTGGAGGACCGGTTAGTTGCGTTAAAAGAAGACATTATGCAGTTTAACCTGCTGGAAGCCCCCGCGATTGCACAGGATCTGCATCAACAATTGATCGAGAAAAATCAAGTCTTGCTTCAGGAGATTAATGACGCCTTGGCGAACGGCCATCTCGCTTTGGACCGTATACAAAACTCGCCGATCATCCAAACGATTTCAGATATAACCAGCTTGCTTAACCGCATTGAAAATTTAGGTTTGTAAAAGTCAAAAACCATCTGATTAGGAGCATAAACTCCGGGATCGGATGGTTTTTCGTTTTACCGAAACATCGGGTAGACCTGGTTATTTTCGAATAAATTCCGCACCTGATCCGCCATAAACAGAGTGGAATGCGGCATCCGGTTGCGAATCCACCATTCCAGGATGCCGATAAAGGCGGAAGCCATAAATTGGGCCTTAATCTCCTGATCGATAATTGGCCTGTCGTTCGCCTGTTCCATTTTCATCATCATATTGACGGAGAAAAAATGAAGCAATTGATCCCGGAATAGAAAAACTCGTTCATTGGAAAACATAGCCGAGAAAAAAGGGAAATGCTCGCGAAAATAATCAAACACCTGCTGGGGATTGCCTTGACCCGACCCGCGATCTTTACATAAAGAGATGATTTCGTTGATATGCTCTTCGATACATTTGTCCAGAAGATCGTATTTGTCGCTGTAATGCAAATAAACGGTTCCGCGGTTTACATTGGCCCGGTCCGCGATCTCGTTAATCGTAATCTGTTCAAACTCTTTTTCCGTAAAAAGCTCAAGAAATGACTTCTTGATCGCCTGTTTCGTCCTAAGAATACGGCGATCCGTCTTTGCCACATTTTCCATGCCAAAGGATTCCTCCTTAAGTTAATCAACAATTGCGAAGTGAGTGTCGGATATAAAACAAAAGCGCTGCAATCAACCATTGAGAGGTTGCGATATCTGTCTATAATGTAAATCAACGGCCGTTAAATATTCAACTCGCGTTATATATCCGACACAAATTCAGCAAACAAAGGAGATAACCGCCATGGAAAATATAAAAGGTAAAGTCGTTATTATTACGGGAGCATCAAGTGGAATAGGGGAGGCAACGGCAAGGCTGCTAGCTGAAAACGGAGCGAAGGTTGTGCTGGCAGCGAGGAGAGAGGATCGTCTTCACGCAATCGTTAATGACATTAAGCAAAACGGAGGAGAAGCGGTATCCGTTAAAGCAAATGTCGTGTCTGCCGATGATATGAAGAGCCTGGCACAATTCGCATTGGATAAGTATGGCCGTATCGATGTCTTGGTAAACAACGCCGGCATTATGCCAAGCTCCAGAATGAACGAGCTGCGGGTGGAAGAGTGGGAGCAAATGATTGATGTGAATATCAAAGGCGTGTTGTACGCAATCGCAGCGGTGTTACCGATTATGCGCGAGCAAAAGTCCGGTCATGTCATTAATTTGTCTTCCACCTCGGGCTATCACGTATCCGCCACTTCCGCCATATACGCGGCTACCAAATTTGCCGTAAGGGCGATCTCGGAAGGGCTGCGCCTGGAGGAATCCGCTTCATCGGGTATTCGATCCACCGTCGTAGCTCCAGGCTTGACAAGTACGGAGCTCTTCGGCAGCATCACAAGTCCCGAGGTGCAAGCCGTCGCCAGCCAGATACGCGATATGGGAATTGCTCCGTCCCGAATCGCGAAAGCTATCGCTTATGCAATCAGTGAACCTGACGACGCTCTCATTAGCGAAATTATGGTAAGACCAACCGCATTAGCTTAAGGCATACCGGTATAGGGGACTGCCGATAATAACCTATCGGCAGTCTTTGCATGGAGCATTGACTTGACACGCGAATAAATTCGCTGTATTGTTAACTTGCAAATAGTTAATTGATTAATTATAAAGGAGGCTAACCGTATAGAGAAATGGGACCCGTTTGAGAAGCCTCTTCTCCAAATCGATGTTTTTCTAACGATTTATAAAACCAGTCATCATCTGGTACAGAAGCTGGAAGAGCATCTTGGGAAGTTTGATTTGACGCTTGGCCGCTGGTGCTTGCTCGTCGCCTTGAAAAGAGGCGGAAAGCCGATGCTTCCGTCCGAATTAAGCGATGATCTCGCCGTGACAAGGGCGAATATCAGCAACTTGCTGAACACGTTGGAAAAGGCGGGAAGGATTCAAAGAGATTTTGATCCCTCTAACCGAAGACGAGTCCTTGTGCGATTAACATCGCAAGGCGAGGCTCTGATTGAAACGGTGTGGCCCGTCTACGAGGATACCATCAAAGAGCATATTGGAAAGCTATCGATGGAAAATCAGTCTAGGCTGAAAGAATTATTGAGCATTTTATTCTAAATCACGATTTCCGTCCTGGAAAAGGACGGCTTTCGTCCAATAGTTAATTAATTAATTATTAGCAGTTTAATATAAATCCGTGATAGTTTAAAAGGAGACCGAGCTTATGTTAGACAATAAGGTTGTTATTATAACCGGAGGAGGATCCGGTATCGGATTTGCCGCCGCACAAATGTTTGCGGCCAAGGGAGCCAAGGTGCTCATTACAGGACGTCGGGCGGAAGTATTGGAAGAAATTACGGCAAAGCATCCGAATATCAGAGGTTTTGTTGCTGATTCAAGCGATCCCGATTCGGCTGCCGGTACGGTTGCGGCAGCAATAGGGCTATGGGGACGGTTGGATATCATTGTGAATAATGCGGGAGCAGGCGGTATTATGCCGCTAGAGCATGTGAATGCCCAAGCCATAACAGACATCTTCGCGGTAAATGTCGTAGGTCCAACGCTGCTTGCAGCTGCTGCTATTCCTTATCTGGAGAAAACAAACGGACTAATCCTCAATATGTCGAGCACTTATGGCAGTAAAGCGGGAGCCAATTTGTCGCTATACGGTTCGAGCAAAGCTGCAATGGAGTACATGACGCGAAGCTGGGCGCTTGAGCTCGCTCCGAAGGGCATTCGCGTAAATGCCATAGCGTCCGGACCTGTCGAGACTTCATTCCTTCAGGAACGGATGGGGCTTACTCCGGAACAGGCTGAAGCGGTGAAGGAGCATGAACGCAATAGCATACCTCTTGGCCGCCGCGGAGAGCCTAAAGACGTTGCCGCATGGATTGTGACTCTCGCCGAACCGGGTATGGATTGGATAACGGGTCAGGTTATCGCGATAGACGGCGGCCTGAACGTCACTTAAAAACTTTTTCGCTAAGGCTGTCACAAGACGAAATCGTCAATTGTCTTAATAACGTCACAACAAATTTGAGGAGGAATACGAAATGACACAACGTGTAAATTATATGCAGCAATCGCCTGAGTTTACGAAAAAAATGATGGAGCTGAGCTATGCGGAGAAATCCAGTTCCATTGATACGAAGATTATTCATCTCGTTCACATCCGGGCTTCCCAAATGAACGGCTGCGGGTTCTGTCTGGATATGCATGTGAAGGAAGCTAAGATTCACGGAGAGAGAGAACTGCGTCTTTACCATCTCGCGGTCTGGAGAGAATCCACCTTGTTCGACGCCCGGGAAAGAGCAGCGCTCGCTTGGACTGAGGTTTTGACTAAACTGCCGGAGCATGGCGTTTCCGACGAAATCTACAACCTTGTCCGTGAACAATTCACGGAGAAGGAAATCTCCGACCTGACCTACTCGATCATGGCGATCAATGCTTGGAACCGCGCAAACGTTGCTTTTAGAACCGAGCCTGGCTCCGCGGATGCAGCTTTTGGCTTGTCAAAAGCCGGTCTGAACTAATTCGGGCTTAATAACGGAATTGAAATCATCATAGGAGGCAGGAGACCCGGCAGCGGGTCTCCTTTCTTTTTTACTTGCTCCAATTTTGCCGGTAATGCTTAGTGTTCTTCTCATCACACTGTTTTGTTGATATCTACGGTGGTACCGTTTATATTAGGTGAATGTTCTATTTAAATGCATTTCGTTATAATTAGACATAAAAGAAGTGGGGGAGAAGTTGATTAGCGCTCATGATTTTTGGCTTCCTATACGGTTATCCTTATTGGTAGCCCTGTGTTCAAGCTTTTTTGTGCTGTTTCTTGGAATAGCTGCAGCGTGGTGGATCTCCCGCACTAAACTAAAAAGCAAGATTTTTATCGAAACCGTATTTATGCTGCCGCTAGTCCTTCCGCCGACTGTCGTCGGTTTTTTATTGCTTGTCTTATTGGGAAGGAGAAGCTGGCTGGGGCGGGCTATCGAATGGCTGTTCTCGGCTCCCGTTATCTTTACCTGGTGGGCTGCCGTTATAGCTGCAGTCGTCGTTTCTTTTCCGCTGGTGTATCAGACGATGAAGGTTGGCTTTCAATCCGTTGATAAAAGATTAGAAGAGGCGGGGCGGTCAATCGGAGCGAACGAACGGCAGGTATTCTGGCACATTACGCTGCCGCTGGCATTCCGATCGCTTATTTCGGCTTATATTCTTGGCTTTGCACGAGGTCTAGGAGAATTCGGCGCCACGCTGATGATAGCGGGAAACATTCCGGGCAAGACTCAAACGTTGCCCACCGCCATCTATGTAGCCGTTGATTCCGGCCATACAACGCTGGCTTGGGCATGGACAGGCTCTATCATCGTGATCTCATTTATTTTGCTTTTCCTAAGCCGGCGTTAACGCAAAGCAGCTTCCGAGATTCGGCAGCTGTTTTTTTGTACTGAAATATTCACTATTCCTTCAAGGAACGGCCACATGGCCGGCCATATTCATCCGAGTCGAAGATGTATAATCGACCTAGGAAAGGAGTGTATGCGATGAAAACCAGCCTATTCAAATCCCCGGCCATGTGGCTTATTCTAGCTATCGTTGTTATATGCACATTATTTTTTGTTTTCTTCTCCTCATCCAACTCGAAGACCGCTGCGGAAACGCCCGCCGTGACGATGCAGGACGGCTATCAGGTGGTGACGATCCAAGCCAAGAAAGACGGTTTTTACCCTTCCGATATTGAAATTAAGGCAGGAGTTCCCGTAAAGCTGAATTTTGTCAAGAATACTTCTTTTACCTGCATTACAAGCGTCGATTCGGATGAGCTCGGATTTGATCTTTATTTGAAAAAAGGGGAGAATGTGACGACTTTGGACCATTTAAAGCCCGGGTCGTATCCATTTGATTGCGGAATGTACATGTACCACGGCACCATTACGGTAGTTGCTTGATTGACCGATTCGAATGGCTGCAGATTCACGATCTGCGGCTTTTTGCGTTACATCAATTTTCGGATAAGCAAGCTTAGCAGCTTGGTTTGATTAGCAGCCTGCATCCGGGATTACATAATGGCTTTATTTCGGGTAACGCTATAAGATGGCACGATGGCACGGCATCGCGACATCTAGGGGTAGGAGAATAAACATGACCAACAGGGAAAGCATAGTGGAAAAAATAAAAGATTGCGCGTTCCCATTAAAAAGCCCGGCAGATCTTGACCCGTTAATTCATGCCATTGGGGATGCGGATATCGTATTATTGGGCGAAGCCTCCCACGGCACGTCCGAGTTTTACACTTGGAGAGCGGAGTTATCCAAAAGGCTGATTGCCGACAAAGGCTTCTCTTTTATTGCGGTCGAAGGGGATTGGCCATCCTGTTATACCCTGAATCGCTATGTAAAACAGTATAACGGCGCTGCTCCCAATTCGAGAGAAGCGCTGCGCGACTATAACCGGTGGCCAACCTGGATGTGGGCGAATGAAGAAATTTTGCAATTTGCGGGATGGCTATATGACTACAATCGATCTCAAATGCCGGATACGAGGATCGGATTTTACGGCCTTGACGTTTACAGCTTGTGGGAATCCATGGATGAGATTTTGAAGCATCTGGAGAAGACGGGTTCTCCGGAGCTGGACATCGCTCGCAAGGCGTTTGCCTGCTTCGATCCCTATAACCGCGAAGCGCAAAACTACGGGGTCTCGGCTGCTTTTCTATCCGAAAGCTGCGAACAAGAGGTTGTACGGTTATTGAAAGAGCTTCAAAGCAAAAGACAGCAAGGCGATAACCGCGATGAAGCGCTCCTCAGCGATGAGCTGAACGCCCTCGTGGCCGTAAACGCAGAACGGTACTATCAATCGATGGTGCGCGGAGGACCCGAATCCTGGAATATACGGGATCAACACATGGTTGAAGCGCTGGACCGAATCAAGACCTTTTACGGTCAAGGGGCCAAGGCTATTGTGTGGGAGCATAACACGCATATCGGGGACGCCCGGGCAACGGATATGCTTGAGGACGGAATGGTAAACGTCGGCCAGCTGGTGCGGGAGAAGTATGGGGAAGACCGGGTATATGCCGTTGGTTTCGGAACGCATAGGGGCACCGTTATTGCTTCGGATCAATGGGGCGGCGAGATAAAAACAATGACCGTGCCGGAAGCCTTGAAAGACAGCTGGGAAGATCTCGTGCATCGCGCCGGGGCTTTCGATAAGATCCTGATGCTCGACCGGCAAGATTTTACCGAACCGATTGGCCATCGGGCGATTGGCGTCGTTTATAACCCCCGTCGAGAGAGAGGGAACTACGTTCCAACAATTTTGCCGCAAAGATACGACGCGTTTATTCACATCGATGAATCGCATGCGCTGTCACCGCTTAAACAGGAAGTATTGCACATATAAACAGGAAGAAAGGGATATTCCCAAATGGGAACATCCCTTTCTTATTCCTTAGACAAGCGCGCCGGCTTTCTCCACGATGGCTACCGCTTGTTCATAATCCTCTTCTTCAACAATAACGGTCAGAAGAATGTCTCGCCCGGCCGTTTCATCATCTTGTCCACCACTGCTCATACCGCTCGCGCTAACGTGTGCCGCCGCCAGGATGGCGGCATCCCGGTCCGAGAAATCTCCGCCCAGGGTTAGGTAGCCAAGTCCCGGGAAATCGCCCGTAATCGGATTGCGAATCCGATCCGATCCGTCGCCCGGATACCCGTCAAACCGGTTAATGGAGCTGTCTATAACCTTTAACGGCATTAATTGCTCGAGTGCTTTCTCCGCTTGCTCGGGACTTTTGAAATAAGCGAGAATATTTTTTTCCGCCATGGCCATCCCCCGGTTCTACGATCGTCATTATTCAGGATTCATGGTGTATGTTGCGCGTATCGTCTGGAAACTATGCACTGCGATTAACCGTTAAGAGCTGTTTCGTATGAAATCGATAATTTCGTCCACCCTAAGGTTGATTGCGAAACGAATGTAACAGTGAGGTGAGCCGATGTGTCAAATTCAAGCGGGTTATTGACTCCGCCGGCACGCGATACGCAGGTATTCGTTCCGGAGCTTGTGTATTTCGAGCCCGATGCGCTGAACTATCCGAAAGGCCAACGAATCCATGAATGGGCCAAGAAGCAAGGACTACCGATTCAAATGACCACTTCGCATAACCGGATCACCAATTTACCCGGGGAAAGCGATTTGGAGAAATACCGGATTGCCAAACGAACGCTTGTCGTAGGCATTCGGAAAACGTTAAAATTCGACCAGTCAAAGCCTTCGGCTGAATACGCCATTCCCATTGCCACGGGTTGCATGGGGCATTGCCATTATTGCTATTTGCAGACCACGCTTGGAGCTAAGCCGTATATCCGCGTCTACGTCAACACCGACGATATCCTTGCTCAGGCTAAAAAATATATCGACGAGCGCGCGCCGGAGATTACCCGCTTCGAGGCAGCCTGTACCTCCGATCCGGTTGGCCTTGAGCATATTTCCGGCTCACTCAAGGAATACATCGAATTTATGGGGCAGCAGCCTCTTGGACGGCTCCGCTTCGTCACGAAGTATCACCATGTCGAGCCGCTCCTCGATGCCAAGCATAACAAGCATACCCGGTTTCGTTTTAGCGTGAACGCCGATTATGTCATTAAACATTTCGAGCCGGGCACTTCGAAATTTTACGAACGAATTACAGCGGCCGGAAAGGTTGCCCACGCAGGATATCCGCTAGGATTTATTATTGCTCCAATCATTTGGCATCAAGGCTGGGAAGACGGTTATGCCGAACTCATCAGTCTATTAAAAACTGCGCTTCCGCCCGAAGCATGCACCGACCTGACTTTCGAGCTGATCCAGCATCGTTTCACAAAAACGGCGAAAAATGTGATCCAGCAGCGCTACCCCAAATCCAAGCTGGAGATGGACGAAGAAAGCCGGAAATACAAATGGGGGCGTTGGGGCCAAGGAAAATACGTTTACCCTGACGAGCAGGCTAACGCACTGAAGGAATTTATTTATAAACAGATTCACGATCATTTTCCCGAAGCCAAGATCGAATATTTTACTTAGTATGCGAGGGAGGTGCAGCGATGAATGAAGATCGGATTATGGAGGCGCTCGAAAACGTGATGGATCCCGAAGTAGGCGTAAATATCGTGGATCTCGGACTTGTATACGGTATTAAGGAAGAAGAAAACGGGAAGGCAGTTATCGAAATGACCTTGACTATTCCCGAATGCCCTTTGGCGGATCGCATTATTGCGGATGTAAAAAAAGCAGCCGGATCGGTTGACGGCGTAAAGCAAGCCGAAGTCCAGCTCGTCTTTGAACCGAAATGGACGCCGGCCAGGATGAACGATGAGGCCAGAGAACAGATTCGTGCCCGGCAATCGGCTATGTTATAATCGGGTTAAGCTAAGTTGCGGGTATCGGTCAACTTAGCTTTTCTTCCGGGCTGTACCGTACATATTTGATGGTTTTCAAGACATCCGTTTAAGAATTACATAAGGAGGGTCCTATGCGATATCTTCGAATCTGTTCTTTGTACGCGATCATTCTTGCACTCCTTATTCTGACCGGTTGCGGAACGGCTGAGCCGGAGCAACCCGTGAACAGCGAGACGCCAACGCCTGCCGATCCGATAGCCGAGCTTGCAGCATCCATGAGCTTAACCGAGAAGATAGGTCAAATGGTATTGGTGGGAATGGACGGCACGGAAATACAGCCTGAAATAAGCAAGCTTATCAAAGACAACCACATTGGCGGGATTATTCTCTATAGCAATAATATCGAGTCTCCGTCGCAGACAATTAAGCTGGTTAACGATCTCAAGCAAATCAACCGAAACAATGGCGCGAAGCTTCCGCTTCTCTTGAGCACGGACCAGGAGGGGGGCCGGGTCTCCCGATTGCCCAAGCCAATCCAGGCATTTCCGGCCAGCAGGACGGTAGGGAAGACCAATGATCCCCAATATGCCAATCGGGTAGGCGCGGCATTGGGCGAAGCGGTGAAAGCGATTGGAATGAATACCGATTTCGCACCCGTTCTCGATGTCAATACAAACCCCAAAAACCCGGTCATCGGAAACCGTGCTTTTGGTACCACGGCAGAGTTGGTCAGCAGCATGGGCGTGCAGGAGATGCTTGGCATCCAATCGCAGGGAGTCATTCCGGTAGTCAAGCATTTTCCCGGGCACGGCGATACCTCCGTCGATTCCCACCTGGGGCTGCCGGTGGTCGATCATGATCTCGAGCGGCTGCGCTCCATCGAATTTGTCCCCTTCGGCTCCGCAATTAAGCAAGGAGCGCCTATGGTGATGGTCGCGCATATCTTGATGACGAAGCTTGATCCGGATACGCCGGCTTCCATGTCAAAGAAAGTCATCCAGGATTATTTGAGAGGGGAGCTTAAGTTCGGAGGAGTTGTTATTACGGACGATATGACAATGGGGGCTGTGGGGAAGGTGAAGGCCGTCGGGCCAGCATCGGTGCAATCGGTATTAGCAGGAGCGGATATTATCCTGGTCGGTCATGACCCGGTGCAGCAGCAAACCGTGATTGACGCCCTGACGGCAGCTGCGCAAAGCGGCGAAATCCCTCCGTCTGTTCTGGATGCGAGCGTTTACCGTATAATCAAGCTAAAGCAAAGCTTCCAATTATCGGACAAGCCGACTTCGCCTATCGATGTAACAACGCTGAACAAACACATTCAAGCCGCACTGGAAAAATAAGATGCTGTACGCGAATACCATCGATGGGATATATCATCCATCTGATGGTTTTCGCTATGTATATGAAGCTCATTAATATCGAAAATGGAGCTGGCCCGCGGGAAACCTGCGGGCTTTTTGTTTTTGTACAGTTTTATGCGAAGCGTTTAATACAGTATTTAACCCGAAATACAGCCTGATAGTGCTGTTATTCGAGAATTGAACAGTTTCCATATGACCCGGGATCGGGCACGATGGAGGAGCGGAGAAGGGAGATCCGGTTCCGCCTTATACCAAGCGCGAAGGAGAGATGACCTTAATGAAATCCAAACGATTGGTGACCGGCTTGTTCCTGTCGCTGGCCCTGTTGGTCACGGCATTCCCGCTGCCTGGTGCAGCCGCCGGGGCATCACCAGCCCATAGGAACATCATCATTTCGGCTGCGGATTATGGCGCAAACGGCCAGGATGGACTGGATGACCGGGCAGCCATTCAAGCCGCCATAGATGCGGCAAATGCGGGCGATACCGTAATGATTCCGAAGGGTACTTACCAGCTGTCCGGCACCTTATCGGGCAAATCCGGCGTAACGATCAGGGGCGAGAAAAGGGATAAGACGATCATTCAATTCACATCGGGTTCGGATACATATATGTTCTATTTGCACAACGTTACGAATGCATCGGTATCGGACCTCACGCTAGACGCCGGCGGAAGCCAAATCGCGATGTCCGCCGTTGTATCCGAAGGCGGCAGCCATAACAGAATGAACAATCTCAGGGTTCAAAACTTTGAAGCAGCCGAAGGCTTTGGCCCGCATGCTCTCTATGTGATAGGCTCCACCGACGCCAGTATTACCAACAATAGGATATCCAATATCGGAACCGCTTCCATATGGGGCGCTGGCATCCGCGCGGGCTGGGGTTCTTCCAACGTGCTGGTCGAGAATAACGAAATTTCAAATACGGGACGCGGCGGCATTCTGATCAATGACGATAGTCCTGGAGCCGTCATACGCTCCAACAAAATAACCGGATCCGGTCTGAAGGAGCATGGATTGTCCATTGAATTGCACACGAACGTGAATCATTCCGTCATTGAAGACAATGAGGTCGACTTCTGGATCAGCGCGGTTCGCTCCGATACGATTGCGGTACGACGTAACATCGTGAAACCCAAAGACGGAAGAGTAGGCAGCATTGGCCTCGAGGTCATGGCGGATAACGCCGTCACAACGGACAATATCGTGGACGGAGGCCAGCAGGTTGGCATACAGCAATCGCCCGGCACGGGGTATCAGTTGTGGGGCTACAACGTAGTGAAAAACATGGTGATGTGGGGAATGCAGCTCCAGGGCGAAGGCACGGGGCAAACGGAGCAGTTCCAGTATTTTTACAGAAACAGCTTCATGGATACGCAGGAAGGCAACCCTGCCGCGGCGTATCCGGGCTACGACGGGAACGGCGTACGCATTCACGGCAGCTCGCAGAATCTGACGTTCGACAGCAACCTCATCTCGGGCAACGGACGAAAAGGGATCGAGTTTACGGGGGCGGCAGGCGTTGACCGGCTGAGCTTTACCAATAATCTAATAACGGGAAACAAGGCTGCTGCAGTCGATCCGTATCCTGCCGCTGCCGGCCATTTGGAATGGCAAGGGAATACCGTGCTCCGCAATGGCAGCAATGCGCAGCCTGCTTCGCGCGGCTTCGAGAATGCAAAACCAACGGCAGACTTTGATGCGCCAATGATCGTGCGCGTCGGCGAGCCTGTCGCGTTCGTGAACAAATCAAAGGATGATGGCTCGATCTCGCATCAGCTCTGGGATTTTGGCGAGGGTCTTCCAAGTTCAAGCGTGCAGCCGACTTTTGTATACGACCGGCTTGGCGCTTATCGGGTAACCTTGGTTGTCTGGGATAACGAAGGACGCGCCAGCCTTAAGGAACGAACCGTAGTCGTGCGCCCGGGCAAACCGGATACACAGTCCCCTGCGGCTCCGGGCGATCTCGTCTCGCCGCTGCAGACCGATGAAACCGTTGCTCTCAGCTGGAGTCCGGCATCGGATAACGTTGGCGTCGTAAGTTACGACGTGTATGTCAACGAAACATTGGCCGGATCAACTGCCCCGGGAGAAACGACTTATCTCGCAACGGGGTTGTCTCCGTCAACGGCGTATCTAATCGTGCTTCGTGCAAGAGATGCTGCCGGTAACGTATCCTCGCCAAGCGCAACGCTTTCGGTTACGACGGAAGCTCCCGATGCCACGCCTCCAACAAAGCCTAACGGCCTGACCGCAGCGGCAATCGGCGAGACGAATGTTAGTCTCAACTGGACAGCGTCATCGGACAATAAGGAGGTTACGGGGTATGAGGTATACCGGGGAGGTATCCTGATCGGCACGACAAACGGGGCGACGACTCACTATGAAGCAACCGGATTGCTGCCGGGTACTTCGAATCGTTTTACGGTAAAGGCGAAGGATGCGGCGGGCAATGCTTCGGAAGCCAGCGATCCAGCAACAGCCGTTCAGCCTGCTCCAATAGGCGACGTGTATTTGAGTGATTATGGGTGGGACATCGGAACGGCGGGCTGGGGCAGCGTTATGCGCGATAAATCTTCCGACGGCCGGGTAATTACGCTAAACGGAACCGAGTACGCCAAAGGTCTCGGCACGCATGCGGATTCGGAAATCATCTACGCGGTAGGCGGTGCGTACAACCGTTTCCTTGCTGAGGTTGGCGTGGATGACGAGACGTACGGCAATGGCGCGGTCAGCTTCCAAGTGTGGCTCGACGGAGAGCTGGCCTACGACAGCGGCGTATTGACCGCGGAATCGGAGACCGCTTTGATCGATCTGGACATCAGCGGCGCGCAAGCGCTAAAGCTGGTCGTCACAAACGGCGGCAACGGAAACGACTGGGATCATGCGGACTGGGGAAATGCAGTTATCGTATACGGCAGTACGAGTAACGGCTAGCAATGCACGAAAAAAAGGCCGTCGGCCCTTGCCGCTGTTGCACTTTCACGAAGGGAGGTGAAGCCCGGTTCAGGGCAGTTAGCTACAGAGAGAGGAACTTCTTGGGATCATAACAGGGGAGAAGAAGCCGGAAGCATCTGTATGCCATTATCCCAGTAACGAAAGAGAGAGTGAACTTATGAGATTAGCCAAGTCACTGCGGGTCTCCAAGACGAACAAAAAAATTGCAAGCCTCTTATGCGCGACAGCCTTATTGCTTCCCGTCATCCCCGCGATGCCTGCTTACGCCGCAACCTTGAATGTCACTTCATATGGCGCGAACGGCACGGACACGGGCGACGACAGTGCGGCTATTCAAGCGGCCGTTAACGCTGCAGCCAGCGGGGATACGGTATTTATTCCCGACGGCACGTATTATCTCGGAACCGCGGTCAGCGGGAAATCGGGCGTCAAAATTACGGGTCAAAGCCGGGATAATACGATTATCAAATACAATTCGACTTCGGCCAATACCTTCTTCTCGCTCTATAATCTCTCAGGCGCCGAAGTGTCTTCGATGACGCTCGATGCCAGCAACAGCACTGTACCCCAATCCGCGGTTGTATCGGAAAACGGCAGCGGCAATAAAATGCTGAATCTGAAGGTTAAGGATTTCGGCATGTCGTCCGGATTCGGTCCGTTTGCATTGTACGGCGTCAACACGGATAATCTGACAATCGCGGACAGCGTGGTAACCAATATCGGGGTTAATTCGGACTGGGGCGGCGGCGTGCGCGTAGGCTGGGGCTCGGATCATGCCCTCGTCGAGAATAACTATGTTGCGGAAACCGGACGCGGCGGCATCTTTATTAACGACGACAGCCCTTACGCGATCGTTCGGGGAAATACGGTTACCGGCACCGGCAAGAAAATGGAAGGGCTGGGCATCGAGCTTCATACCAACGTAAACTATTCCCTGGTTGAGAACAATACCGTCGATCACTGGATCAGCACGGTCCGTTCCGCCTATATCGCGGTCCGCAACAACTATGTCGGCTCCAGCACAACGGTAGGCAACATGGGGCTTGAGGTGATGGTTGACCACGGCGTCACTTCCGGCAACATGGTTGACGGCGGCCAGCAGGTCGGCATTCAGCAGTCCCCGGGCACCGGCTACCAGCTTTGGAACTACAACACGGTGCAAAACATGGTAATGTGGGGCATGCAGCTGCAAGGAGAAGGCACGGGACAAACGGAGCAGTACCAATATTTTTACAAAAACACGTTCAAAGACGGAGCCGCCGGCAATCCGAAAGCCGCTTATCCGGGTTACGACGGCAACGCGGTCCGCATTCATGGCAATACGAAAAACGTGACGTTCGACAGCAATACGATTACGAATAACGGGCGCAAAGCGATCGAAATTACAACCGCGGGCGGTACCGACCGCCTGAGCTTCATTAATAACATTATTACGAACAACGCCGGTCCTTCGATTGACCAATATCCATCCTCGGCAGCGGATCTCGAGTGGAGCAACAATACGGTAAGCGGCAACGGCAATAACACGCAGCTCGCAAGCAGGGGCTTCAGCGATCCGAAGCCGGTAGCGAACTTCACAGCTCCGCTGACCGTGCAGCTTGGCCAATCCGTGACCTTCACGAATACATCAACCGACAACGGTACCATTGTGGAGAATCTGTGGGATCTCGGCGAAGGACTGCCGGTTACGACCGCCAGCCCAACGTATACTTATCAGAAGCCCGGTACTTATCAAGTAATTCTTGGCGTTTGGGATAACGGCGGACGCGCCAGCGTGAAGGAGCAGACCGTTACCGTTATAGCGGGACCGCCGGATACAACGGCTCCAACAACGCCAACCAATTTGACGTCTCCGTCGAAGACCGACGCAAGCGTTACGCTGACTTGGACTGCATCAACGGACAATATCGGAATTGCCGGGTACGACATCTATAAAGACGGCGTACTGGCGGGTTCGACGGTAGGCCCGGCTACAACCTCCTTTACGGTAAACGGATTGACCTCCAACACGGCTTACAGCTTTGCCGTCAGAGCGAAGGACGCCTCCGGCAATACTTCCTCGCTTAGCAGCGCAATCAGCGTCACGACCAGCTCGATTCCTACGCCTGTATGGGTCGCGTGCGCGGGCGAAAACAATATGTGCAGCTTTACGGGAACGAAGGAAGTCCGCTACGGCGCAGCAGGTCTTTACAATTACGGTACCTATACAAACGGCGTCATGTGCGCCAACAACGTATTCGGCGATCCTGCTCCGGGTCAATACAAAACCTGCGACGTCAACATGGCTGTTGGCGGTGGCGGAAGCGATACGCAGGCGCCTACGGCTCCAACCGGATTGTCCTCTCCTTCGAAGACGTCGAGCAGCGTGAATCTGACTTGGTCCGCATCGACGGACAATGTAGGAGTAACCGGTTATGACATTTATAACGGAAGCACGCTGGCCGGCTCGACCACGGGCGCCACTTCCTTTAACGTAACCGCGCTTTCTCCAAGCACAACCTACACCTTCACGGTGAAGGCGAAGGATGCCGCCGGCAATTTGTCTGCCGCAAGCACCGCGCTGAGCGTAACCACAAATGCCGCGGCAGGCGATACGCAAGCTCCAACGACGCCGACAGGGCTAACCTCGCCATCGAAGACGTCCACAAGCGTAAGCCTGTCTTGGTCGGCATCGACGGACAATGTAGGCGTGACCGGATATGAAGTATATAACGGAGCAACGCTTGCAGGCACAACAGCGGGAGCGACATCGCTTAATGTAACCGGCTTGTCTCCAAGCACCGCTTACAGTTTTACCGTGAAGGCGAAAGATGGGGCCGGCAACGTGTCGGCAGCCAGCGCTGCGCTTAACGTTACGACTAACGCATCCGGCGGCCAGACGCCTGCGGGCACTATTACGCGCGAGTACTGGACGAATATTACGGGCAGCACGATTGCCAGCATTCCTACCGGCACGGCACCATCCGGAACCAGCACGTTAACCAGCTTCCAGGCGCCATCCAACTGGGGCGATAATTACGGCACGCGGATCCGGGGCTATATAGTGCCTTCCGTAACGGGGATCTACCAATTCTCTATCGCGGGAGATAATAATAGCGTAATGTACCTCAGTACGGATGCGAATCCTGCCAATAAGGCTCAGATCGGAGAAGTTGTCGACTGGGTGTATCCGCTGAACTTCACGCAATACGCAAGCCAGCAGTCCGGGCAAATCTCGCTGACGGCCGGTCAGCGTTACTATGTTGAAGTTTTGCATAAGGAAGAAGGAGGAGACGATCATGTCGCGGTAGGCTGGAAGACGCCGGGCAGCTCTTCTTATTCCGTAATCGACGGGGTCAACCTTGCCCCAATTCAGTAAATCAATCATAGAATGAACCGCAAGCAGCCTTGGCGCTGCCTGCGGTTCTTCTTTTTTCAACCGGAGTAATCGTCAAATTAATGGACGCTTATGCAAATACGTATGAATTCTTCAGTGGTACGATAAATGAAAGGGCTGCGTATGTCGGGAAAATAAAGTGCGGGAAAACGTATTTTATAGGATAATAGAGAAAGAGGCGTGTAAGCGCTGCCAGACTATAAGGGAGGGGGTGGCGGATGAAGAAGTTTAACAGCGTTTTTAGGAGATTCCTCGTATCGTACATCGTTATCCTGATCATTCCAAGCATTGCCGGCTTCCTATCCTATCATACTTCCATATCGGTGACGGAGAAGCTGTCCATCGAGAACAGCGTCATGCAGCTGCAGAAGAGCAAAGAGCTGCTGGAGCGCAGAATGGCAGAGGTTGAAGGATTTACGAGACAGCTTGCGATCAATCCGGATTTGAACATGCTGATGAACGAGAAGAGCAGCGGGGAGCAGACGAATGTATACGGCATCTGGCGGATCCTGCGCAGCGTGTTAACGTTTGGGCAGACCAATGATTTTCTTCAGCAGTTCTATATTTATCTGGGCAATTACAACGTTATTCTGACGCCAGGCTCCGCATACGTAAGACCCGAGCATTTCTACGAAAGCTTCCGGTATGAGGACCAATCGTTAGCCGAATGGAGACAGTCCATTCTCGGGCAGACGCATAGGAGCGAGATTATCCCGCTTCGCCCTTACAATAATAGGGGAACGATAACATCGGTCGTCACTTACATGCAGTCTTTCCCGCTGGACAGCTTCAGCGGTTCTTCTCCGGCTGTTGTGGTGGTTACGATCGACGAGAAGACGATTACCAATCTATTGACGGGCATCACGGACAAATACGGCGGCTGGACGCATATCAGCGATGCCAGCGGCCGAACCATCGCTTCGCTGGGTACCGGCGTGCCCGACATGCAGGCGTTAGCCAAGGATGCAAGCTTTGACGCGGACAAAACCAGCCAATTCTACAAAGACGATCTCGTGATTACCATACATTCGAATACAAACGGCTGGGTTTACCGCTCCGGTATTCCGAGACATGCCTTGCTCGAGTATGCGAATCAGATCAAGTTCATCACTTGGACGATTACAGGCATTGCCATCGCCGTTGGTTTGTTCGTTGGATTAATGCTGGCCTACCGCAACAGCATGCCGATCCATAAGCTGGTTTCCGTGGTAAAGGAGCAGTTCGGAAAAGACGACACGACGGAAAGGAACGAATACGACTTCCTGCACGGGAACATTGCGGAGATGATCCGCAGCAGCAATCAGCTGGAATCCGAATTGAGGAGACAGCTACCGCTCATTCGCGATGCTTTCCTGAAGCGGCTCTTATCCGGGGAACTGCAGACGCGGGAAGAAATATTCGCGGCCGCTTCCCAAGCGAATACGGGCATTTACGGGCATTCCGGATACGTCTGCATTTTACAGGTGCAAGGCTATACGGGAATGGACAGCGTGGAGGTTCTGAATGAGCTTCATGCCGCAAGGCTGCTGCTGAAGCAAGCGCTCCTCGACATTGCCGGCTTTACGTTGACCACCGATTGGGGCTCCGACCGGATAGTGATCGTGTTCGCGTCCATGGAAGCCGAGACCGGCAACGCGATTGGACAAGGCGAGATTGCCAGCCTGCTCGAGCAGCTGTCCAAGCATGCGTTCGACCAATACCGCATTACGTTTATTGCCGCGCTTGGCGAAGCATTTGCTTCGGAAACCGAAGTCAGCGTCTCCTATGAGCAGGCGAAGCAGACAATGGATCAAGCGCTTCATGCCGAACGGAAAGGAATCGTCTGGTTTGAGGAAACCCGACTCGAGAGCGCGACTTATTATTATCCGCTTGAGATGGAGCTGCGTCTGATCGGCACGATCCGGGCAGGGGAGTCGGAGGAAACAAGTAAAATCGTCCGCACAGTAATGTCTCTTAATACCGAGCAGCGGGAGCTGTCCGTGGAAATGTGGCAGCAGCTGGCCGGAGAAATGAAAGGAACCCTGCTTAAGCTGCTCGATCAGAAATCCTTTATGGAATCCGGCATGTTCGAGCAGCTTAAAGACCGGATCATTGCGCTGCACGCTTCCGACAAGCGGTCCTTCCAAGCCGAAATCGAAGATATCACCGGCGTGATGTGCTCGATCGTCGTAAGCCGCAAGAACGACGGGCATACAAGAATTATCGAGGCGATTAAAGCTTATATAGCTAGTCGTTTCTCGGACTCCGACTTGACCCTGTACCGGGTTGCCGAGGCCGTGGAGAGACCCGAGAAATATATTTCCCAGTTATTCAAGGAAGTGACGGGCTCGAATCTGTCCGATTATCTGGAGCAGGTACGGATGGAGAACGCCATCGCGCTGCTGCGCGAAAACCGGTACACGGTTGACGAAATATCATCCCGTGTCGGCTACAACAGCTCCCATTCGTTCCGAAGAGCATTTAAGCGGGTCACTGGCGTCTCGCCAAGCTCGTACAGGCAAACGGTGGAAGGGTGAAGGGGGAGATGGTTTGAACAAGCTTATTCGTCTGGCCTGCACCGTTCTCTCCGTCTGCTCCGTCCTTCTGGGACTCTCCTCATGCAGTTCGGCGGAGCAAACTGGATCCGAAGCGGATAAACCGCTACGGATCAGCGTTTTCGCCCAGCAGGACGCTGGCCAGAACCTGAAGACTAACGATTTCTCCCGGCTGCTGGAACAGAAATTTAAGGTAAGCTTTAACTGGCAGACCATTCCGTACGAAGGGGCCAAGGAGAAACGCCAAATTTCGCTCGCGAACGGCCATTATCCCGATGCTTATATTCTGACAAGCTATATTGACCAGTTCTCGCAAGCAGACGTCATCCGCTATGGCAAGCAGGGGATCCTTTATCCGCTGAACGATCTCATTGAACAGTATGCGCCTCATATAAAGGCAGCTTTCGAACAAGAGCCTGGACTTCGGGCGTTGAATACGGCTCCGGACGGTAATATATACGGTCTTGGCGCCTATAGCGATTGCTTCCATTGTTCGTATCCGTATAAGCTATGGTTAAACGATAAATGGCTGAAGAAGCTTGGACTCCAGATGCCAAAAACAACGGAGCAATTACGCGAGGTGCTTCAGGCATTCAAGGATGGAGATCCGAATGGCAACGGCTTGCCGGATGAAATTCCGCTCAGCGGTTCGACCGAGGAGTTCGGCGTACGCGTGCTTCCGTATTTGATGAACGGATTCGTGTACGATGACGACCGGACCTACTTGAATGTGGCGGAGGGTAAAGTCAGCCTGGCCGCAGTCAAGCCCGAATGGCGGGAAGGATTGAAGTACGTGAGGTCCTTGTATGATCAAGGGCTTATCGATATAGGCGCCTTTACGCAAAACTCCGACGCCTTCTACAAGCTGGGAGAGAATGCCGATGCGCAGATTTTGGGAGCGGGCACGGCCATGCATCCTGCAATCTTTGTAAATACCGGGCCAGGCAACAAGAGGGGGAGCGATTACGTGCCGGTTCCGCCTCTTGAGGGACCGCATGCCTCTTATGCTGTATATTATCCGTCCGGTATCATGCCTGGCGCCAAATTCGTGATTACGGACAAAGCAAGCCCTGAAGCGCGGATTGCGCTCATCCGAATCGCTGATTATCTCTTCACGCCGGAAGGTCAGGCCAATGCGGAAATCGGCAAGGAAGGCGTGGATTGGAGAAAACCCGTGCAAGGGGAGCAGGCGCTGGATCCGGATATCCCGGCTGCGTTCGCCAGCATTGCGCCCAAAGAGGGGGATCCTCCGCACAATACGAGGTGGAGTGGAATGGGGCATTTCTATATGCCCAAGTCCTATCGGAACAGCTGGGTTCAGGATATGGATATTTACGCTCCGGGCGGATACGAGAGAAGGCTGTTTCAAGCTACCGAATTATACGAAGGGCATGAGCCCAAGGAATATTTCCCGATGTGGTCCGTCTGGATCAACCCTGACAGCGCGGACGAAGCAAGTCTCTTGCAATCCAACCTCAAGAACGAGATCGATGAGAGCGCGATGGAGTTTATCACCGGCCAAATGGATCCGGACAAGGACTGGACGTCCTATGTAACCAGACTGGAATCTCTCGGTTCGGACCGTTACGTCGAGATTATGCAGCAAGCGTACGATAGATGGCTGCAGGAGAAAAACACAAAATAATGCTTTAGGCCGGCCGCGGCATACGCGGCCGGCCTTTTTGCTTGAGATGTACGGTATCGCAGGAGCAAAATGGCCGCACTATGCGGAAATGTCCCTATATTTTCGGGAGATTTGTACGCTGAATGACGCAATTGTACCTATTCCGGGACCCTAAAAATCACCTATGATCGAACCTGTAGAAAGCGCTGTCATCCATCAAGACGCGGTTTACTCAATTAATTAGGGGGGATTCGTTTGGAAGCCGCCGGCAAACGTCTCAGCGCAAGAAAGAGCTTCGCTAGACACTGGCAATTGTATCTTATCGTTGCACCGCCGCTGTTGTTCTTTATCGTTTTCAAATACTATCCGATGCTGAACGCGGTGCTGGCCTTCAAAGACTATTACGTCACGAAAGGCATATGGGGAAGCCCTTGGGTTGGGTTCCACAACTTCAGATTGTTCTTTGAGAATCCGATATTCGGCTCGCTTGTGAAAAACACGCTTATGCTCAGCTTCTATTTGCTGCTTGCCGGATTCCCGATTCCGATTCTGCTGGCTTTGATGCTGAACGAGGTACGGGCTCAGAAATTCAAACGCTTCGTGCAGCTCGTGACCTTCGCGCCGTACTTTATCTCTACGGTAGTCATGGTATCGATTATCATGCTGTTCCTGGCGCCAAGGCTTGGTTTCGTGAATGTGCTAATGAATCACCTGGGCATGGAATCGGTTAATTTTCTAGGCAGTCCCGGCATGTTCTCATCGATCTATGTCTGGTCAGACATTTGGCAAACGGCCGGCTATTCTGCCGTGATCTATCTAGCCGCGTTATCGGGAATTGACCCAACCCTGTATGAAGCCGCAAGGGTGGACGGCGCATCGCGCTTTCAGAAGATTTGGAACGTCGATCTGCCGGGCATTCTGCCAACGATCTCCATCATTCTTATTCTGAATGTCGGGAACGTCATGGCGATTGGCTTCGAGAAAGTGTACTTGCTCCAGAACAAGCTGAATATCGCCAACTCCGAGATCATCGCAACATACGTGTACAAGATCGGCTTGCTGAACGCGAACTACAGCTTCGCGACGGCTGTCGGCTTGTTCAACTCGGTTATCAATCTTGTTCTGCTGTTTACGGTTAACGCACTGGCACGTCGGTTTTTGAAATCCAGCATCTGGTAACGAAGAGGTGTTTGCATGGCTAATGTGGCAAAGGTAAGGAACAAAATCAGAGAATCATCGGGCGATAAGGCATTTCTAATCACCGTATACATCATTCTTGGGCTTGTGCTTGTCGCCGTACTCTATCCGCTGATTTATATCTTAAGCAGCTCGTTCAGCAGTCCGTCCGCCGTCTCTGCAGGCAAGGTCTGGTTGTGGCCGGTGGATGTCTCGCTTAAGGGTTATGAAGCGCTATTCAAAAACTCGCAGGTGCTGACCGGTTACGGCAATTCGCTGCTGTATACGGTATCGGGAACGCTCGTCAGCGTCACATTGACTATCATGCTGGCGTATCCGCTGTCGCGTTCCACCTTCTTTGGACGCAACGTCATCATGATGATTATCACGTTTACGATGCTGTTCAGCGGCGGTTTGATTCCAACCTACATGGTTGTGAAGAGCCTCGGCCTTATTGATACCAGATGGGCGCTCATTATTCCGAACGCGGTCTGGGTATGGCAGGTTATTATCGCAAGGTCGTTCTTCCAGCAATCGATTCCGTCCGAGCTTGTCGAGGCAAGCGAAATCGACGGCTGCAGCGATTTGCGCTTCATGCGCAGCGTCGTGCTGTCGTTATCCAAGCCGATAATCGCGGTACTGATCATCATGTATGCGGTAGGGCAGTGGAACGCCTACTTCGATGCCTTGATTTATTTGAAATCGGACAGCAAGTATCCGCTGCAGCTCATTTTGCGAAGCATCATCATCCAAAACAACAGCGGCAGCGCCAACATGGACGCCTTGAAGCAGGTTGAACGCCAGCAGCTGGCGGAGCTTCTCAAATATTCGCTGATTGTGGTGGCAACGCTTCCCGTGCTCATTATCTATCCGTTTGTGCAGCGTTATTTCGTGCAGGGGATGCTTGTCGGCTCCGTCAAGGGCTAATCCGGCGGAGATAAGGTGAAAGGGGGAATGCCGTTCAAAAGCGCAGCGAGAAGCACGAACTCAATACAAAATTAGCAACACCTAACGGAATTCATTAAAAGGGAGCGATTGCACGTGTTAAAACAGAGAATGGTTATTCTGCTCGTGACAGTCTTAATGGTCACCCTGGTCATGTCGGCTTGCTCGAAAAACAACGCAGGCAACAATGCGCCGGCCAGCAACAAACCCGCTAACAGCGCTTCAACAAACACCGAAACCGAAAAACCGTCCGCACCGGTAGATATAAAGCTGTTCGCGGTGCAAGAGCCTAATATCGACCTGGCAACCAACAAGTTCACGAAATTCGTGGAAGAGAAATTCAACATCAAATTCAATTTCGAAGCCATCCCTTCTGACGGTGCCAAGGAGAAACGCCAAATTTCCCTGGCGAGCGGCGATTTCCCGGATGCCTACATGCTAACGGCCTATATCGATCAATTCTCGCAAGCTGACTTGATCAAATACGGCAAGCAAGGCGTGCTTATTCCGCTGAACGATCTGATCGATAAATACGCGCCGAACATCAAGCAAGCGCTTGAGAGCAATGCGGACTTCAAAGCGTTCAGCGTTGCGCCGGACGGCAACATCTACGGTCTTCCTGCATACTCGCAATGCTTCCACTGTTCGTATCCGAACAAGTTGTGGCTGAATACGAGCTGGCTGGAAAAGCTGAACCTGGAAATGCCAAAAACAACCGAAGACTTCAAAAAGGTGCTTGAAGCGTTTAAAAACCAAGATCCAAACGGAAACGGCAAGAAAGACGAGGTACCGCTGAGCGGTTCGACGGAAGAGTTCGGCGTACACGTTGTTCCTTACCTGATGAATGCTTTCGTCTACGACGACGACCGCAACCATCTGATGCTGCAAGACGGCAAGGTAGGCTCCGCCGCGGTTACGGACGAATGGAAGCAAGGCCTGGCGTACATTAAATCGTTGTATGACGAAGGCTTGATTGATCCGGGCGCGTTTACGCAAAATGCCGAAGCGTTCAAAAAAATCGGCGAAAACGGCGATGCGCAAATTCTTGGCGCCGGCGCCGGCATGCACCCTGCCATTTTCCTTAACATTGACCATGGTAACAAAAACTCGAAGGATTACAATCCGCTTCCGCCGCTTACAGGCCCCGGAGGCGTATCTCTCGCAACGCATGACGGCGGCGGCGTATCTCCTGGAGCCAAGTTTGCGATCACAAGCAAAGCAAGCGAAGAAAAGCAAATCGCTCTCATTAAATTGGTTGACTACATGTTTACTCCGGAAGGCCAAACCAACGGCGCGTCCGGTATGAAAGGCATTGACTGGACGGATCCGAAGGAAGGCGATCTTGCGCTTGGAGAGAACGTGAAGCCTATGGTAGCGCCGATTCCTACGACGGAAGGCGAAGCACCGCGCAACGCCGGCTGGAGCGGCATGGCTCACTTCTATATGCCGAAAGAATACCGCGACAGCTGGGTACAAGGCACAGACATTTACGATTCCGCGAACTATGAACGCCGTCTGTATCAAGCAACGCTGCTCTACCAAGGCCATGAGCCAAAAGAATTGTTCCCGCTTTGGGCGATTTGGCTCGATCCAGCCGAAGTGGACGAAGCAACCATGCTTCAAACCAACATCAAAACGTACATTGACGAGAACGAGCTGCAATTCATTACCGGTCACAAGAGTCTCGACAAGGACTGGGACAGCTACTTGAAGGGACTTAAAGACTTGAAGCTCGACCGTTACCTGGAAATTTTGCAAAAAGCCTATGACGCCTCCACGTTCAAAAAATAATCATGAAATAGCGGCTCCACGTGATTTTACGGGGAGCCGCTATTATTAATCGGAATAGCTTCGCGGGCTTATCACTCCGTTTTAACCAACCTTCTTCTAACGGATGTCATGATCCATAGGCCTATCGGAATGCCAATCGCGCAGACGGGAATAACAATCATCTCCCATAATCTTTGGAGCATCATGATGGCCGATTCATTTGGGATTATCATCGCGATAAGATAGATTAGTGGAGCAGTGAGCCAGAAAGGGCGTTTCCAGGACTTGATCCGGAAGCACTGGGCTATTTCATAGCTGGTAATGAACAGGTACAGCGATATTTTCGCAAACACTCCGAATATCCAAATAAAGATGACTAGAATATCCATGTTCTGAATGAAATTCAAAATGTTGATCGACCGCACCAGCATGAAATAGGGGAATCGAAGCTCCTGAGCCACCGTCGGACCAAACACCATCAGAACCATCAGCGTGGACAGGACAAGCATTACGCCCGTCAACCACACGCTCGCCAAGGACTTCTTCAAAATATGCTTGGGATTGGAAACAAACGACAACAGGACAAGCGCCATAAAGGATTCGGCCAGAAACGAAGCCGGTGCGAAGGAGGCGCGTACGATTTCCGTCAGGCTAGAATCACCCAAGACCGGCAGCAAATTAACCCATCTCGCGTTGGTTGCATTCAGCAAAAAACTCACCAGCAGCGTCAGAATCGTCAGAGGTCCCGCGATTCCGCAAAAGCGGCCGATTCCCGTAATCCCGCTTGTACCCGTCAAATAAATGGCAGCCGTCAGAATCATCGCCATCAGCACCCATACCGGCGTTTTGTCCAGCAGGATGAGATGAAGGAAATCCGCGAAGGAACGCAGCACATCACCTGATAAAATAAACCAGGCCGCAAAATAGGGAAGGGTGACGATTTTGCCCAGCCATGGGCCAAAGAGCTCTCTGCTGAATTGGGCCAGACTTTGGCCGGGATGCAGCATGCCAACTTTGACGACCAGCAACGTGATTGCCCCGCCTAGCAGACAAGCAAGCAGCATGGACATCCAGGCGTCTTGCCCGGCCATCTCCACGGCAGGCGAGATGCGAAGCCAGACCGCCATCACTACTTCCACAGTCGCCATAATCCAGAATAATTGCCACCCCGTAATTTTCATTGCCTTCGTCCTTTCCTGCCCGGCTGCAGAACCATCATATCGAAGAATTGGTTTGTCCCGGATCCTCGTACCGAAGCTGTACCTCTACGGTAACCGGAATTCTGCTGAACGTCTCGTTCCAGTTATTTTGCAACTGTTTCCATTCACCGGGGTATTTGTTGTGAACATGCCTGCCGATTCCGAAAATATCCGCTTTATATTGCTTTTGGGCTTTGAAGACAAGCTTGTTCACGGCCCGTTCAACTTCCCGGCTTAGGATTTCCTCGATTTTGCGGAGTTGCTTTTCTTGGGAAGGATCCCTCATGGAATTGTTTTCCACAAGGCTGCCTTTACCGCTTAAATGAATATGCACGCGCATTCCGTTCGAGTCTTTGGCCACGCGGATTCGACTCTTGAGAGCTTGCGCCCTTAAGCTGATACTGCCGCTCGATTGGCTTCCCGAGGTTGAGACGGTAAGCGATCTTTGTCTTCCCTTAATCCAATTCGCGTAATACGATTCGTCGGGCTTCAAAAATCCGGTCAGCTTATGCGAATTTTCCTTATTCAGAATCGCTGCTCCCGAGTAGATGAACCTTTTTGTGGTCGAATGGTAGCTAACGGCCGGCAACAAGACGGTCCCGCCTTTTGGCCGCGATTCGCACAGAAATTCCCGATAGTAATAAGGCTTCATCCCCAGTGCTGACTGAACGCTGCCCAAGGCTGTGCTGATCAACGGATCAAAGACCGGCTCCGTGGCTAGAATCTCCTTGGCCGTACCGTCTTTCACCACAAAAATGACGGATCTCATTTCCGATTTCGGGTTGCGCACGACCATATCCAAATATTTGTCCATTCCTTGCTCGGCCATACGCTGGCCAATCAGAATCGTCTGGCGATGCGCATAGAACAAGGTACGGGAGAGCTGCGTCTGAAGATTTTGACCCGCATCCATAAAGTCCTTGCCGGAGGCGCTGACCACTACAAAGCTTCTTTTCTTGCTAGGTCCGGTATCCGGACCGCCTAGACCAGCCGGAACGGCAATCTGGGAGCTGACCTCCAGCCTGCCGTCCGCATTCATATCCAGCCCACCGCCAATAACAATCGCCAGCTGGTTGGGCTCCTTAAGATTCCAGCAGCCGGCCGTTACAGTCGACAGAATCAGTAAGATGCAAATGGTTGTCATCGATTTTTTCAACAATGGATCCCGCCTTAACTCATACGCTTTCTGGGCCTTCTCAAAAAAACATTTTTCAGCTTGCTTTTGCTGGCCGGTGCGATCGGTTCAAGATACGGCGTGCCAAGCGGACTTAGTTGAATCAGATGGGATAGAATCATGATCAATCCAAGCGCCACGCCAAACAGACCAAATAATCCGGACAGAACCAGCAGCGGGAATCTCAGCATTCTAAAGGGATAACCGAACCGGTAACGCGGAATAACAAAGGACGAGATACCGGCTGCCGATACGACGATGACAATGGGAGCCGAAATAATTCCCGCTTGCACAGCGGCTTGGCCGATGACCAACGCTCCCACGATACTGACCAGCGGACCGATTTGCTGCGGCAATCGAATTCCGGCTTCCCTTAATCCTTCAAACATAAATTCCATCAGAAACACCTCGATCACCGTTGGAAAAGGGGATTGTTCTCTAAGCCCCGTAATGCTGAGCATCAGCTTTGGAGGCATCATCTCGGGATGATACGTAGTCAACGCGATATAAATAGACGGGAAGAGGAGCGAAAAAAGAGCGAACGAATAGCGGATCCACCGGTTCATGGTTACATACAAGAAACGTTCGTAATAATCGTCCGGTGCCTGTAGACCGTCCCAGAACGTCATCGGAACGACCAGAACGATCGGAGAACCATTTACGAAGACGGCTATTCTCCCTTCCAGCAGACCAGCGGACACGACATCGGCACGCTCGGTGCTTTGCATTTGCGGAAACGGTGAATAGCCGGTGTCTTCGATATATTCTTCGATATAGCCGGATTCCAGAACGCTCTGAATATCGATCGCGTCGATTCTAGTCCTTACTTCATTGACCAAAGCAGGGGAGGAAAGACCTTCGATATAGGCAAGAACGACCTCGGTTTTCGTCAATTTGCCGATTTGAAATGCTTCCATCTTTAGATCCGGCGTCACGATAATCCGCCTGAGCAGCGTTGTATTCGTTCGAAGCAGCTCCGTGAAGCTTTCACGGGTTCCGCGCAGGGCCGCTTCGGTGGAAGGCTCTTCAATCGACCGCGTTTCGAATTGGGAAACATCCGCAAGAAGAACGAATGGATCGCCATCTGCTAGGAACGCTACATTTCCTTTTAAAATAAGGTCTGAGGCTTCTTCGAATCGGGTTACCCTCTGGGTCTGCAAAGCCGCAATAAGCTCCATATCCAGCATTTGGGCCAGGCTTCCGAGTGTCCCGAGCCCCTGGGGAACTCCTTCATACAGCAAAGGTTTAAGGATTGCGTTCTGAACAAGATCCTTATCGATCATGCCGTCGACGTACACCAATAGAAGGATGGTATTGCCTTGCAAGGTTAGGCGGCGGAAGACCACATCGGAACAGTTCGCGAATATGGACCGGAATGCTCGCTCATTATCGGAAAGGGAAGAATGAACAGTCATGGCCATGCTCATTTGTGAAATGGTGCGTTCGTTTGAAGACATTGGAGTTCATGCACCTGCCACTGGAAAAGTTTTGTGTATCTAGATACTATACCCAAACCATCTGCTCACTACACTTTATCTCAAACTTGTTTCTTCCTGCGGGTATATTCACGTTCGGAAAAGATCGACAAACAGCCTCCGTCGTATGTTGCGCGGAGGCCGTTCATCCAGGTGGAGAGTGGAGGAGAGCTCCCGAGGTTACGACCCCGTCGAGCGGTAATGCCGGACCCCGATATGCCACAGCATCAGGCAAGGGAGGATAAAAATTACGCCCGCGAGCGGAGACAGCATATAGAGAATTTGATGTCCATCCGTTCGGCCAAGCACGTAGAGAAGCGGCAAATAGTTGACGCAGCCTAGCGGGATGACGAAGGTGAAGAAATTCGTTACCCATTTCTCGTAAATCGAAAGTGGGTATTTCGCCATTTCCCGGCCGCCGTCAGTAAAGACGTTGGCTACCTCAAGACCTTGAATGGTCCAGAAGCTAAGCGAGGCGGTGGCGATGAATAACCCCGAGAAGATCAGCATGCCGCAAACAATCATCAGCATAAGCGTGCCAAGCTTCGGGAGCGTAAGCTCAACCGGCAGTTTACTCAGCGACCAGACCAATACGATCAAGCTCTGCAGCATGCGGCCTAGCCTTGCGAATTCGAATTTGGAACCAAGCACCTGCAGAACGGTGCTTCTCGGCCGGACAAGCAGGCGGTCGAAATCTCCGCTGCCAACCAGGCTTGAGAACATATCGAAACCGCGGGCGAACGTCTCGCTAAGAGCATAGCTAAGTCCGATAATCGCGTAACATAAGGCCGCTTCGTAGAAAGTCCAGCCTTTTACCTGCCCAAACTGCGCGAACATAAAATATAAACCGGCGAGAACGGTTAGCGGAGTAAGGGCTTGCCCCACAGTCAGCAGCCAGAAGGAGAGACGATACTGCGCCTGCGATTTGAACAGGATGGATATATATTTCAGATACAGATACATGCGGGTCAACCTCCTTGTATAACAATCTGGCGAAGCGCCCGCTTTAAGCACCACCGGCCAAGCAGGATCAACGCAGCCAGCCATATGAATTGAATCAGGATTCCCCAGACCGCCTCGGATTGCGGAATTTGCCCGGAATAGACGCGAAACGGAAAATCGGCGGTCCAGCGGAATGGAAGCGCATAAGTAACGGCCTGCATCCAATTCGGCATCAAGGGAACCGGAATAATCATGCCGGCCAGAAACTCTCCGAGCACCGCGATCACCAGGGTAGAGCCGACGGGGGACATCGTCCAAAAGACGGAAATGTAGATAAACATGGAGATGGCGATATTAACGGCAAGTCCTAGCAGCAACGTCACCGCAAACAGCGCAAAGGTTGTGCCCGAAGGCGGAAAGGATAAGTTATAGGGTTTCGGCAGCAGGAGCGCGACCAGAAGAATGGGTATGCACCGCAGGATTGCGCTTGATAAACGCTGGGCAAGCAGTTTGGCGTACCAGAAGGAGTAAATCCCGCATGGTCTGCATAATTCATAAGCGATATTGCCGCTTGTGATGAGGGTAAAGATTTCGTTGTCCCTGAACCAGAGCATCACAAAGGCAAGGAAAATTTGCTGCAGCCATATATACGAAGCCAACTGCTCGAGCGACATCGAGGGCTCCGCCGTGCTGTGGGCATAGAAAGCGACATACACCATGATAAAAATAAAGCCGAAAAACAACTGGGTAGCCATGCCGGCGATGGCGGCTGTCCGATATTGCAGCCCGCTGACAAATCGCAGCTTCCAGACGGACAGGTACGTATTCATATCCGGTGCTCCTTATAGAGCTCCAGCACAAGCTCCTCAACAGGCGTTGTGCCAACCTCGAGGTCAACGATCTCAACCTGCTCGGACAGCCTGGCAATAACGCTGGCAACCGGCGTGACTTCGATATCCATGCTGTAAACGGCACGCTCCGGCGTCCACGATTGACAACGAACACCGTCGATATGCACCGGCTCATTATGTTCGCGGTAATCGACCGTAACCGTTCGCTTCGATCCGAACCGGCCGCGCAGATCGTTCAGCGTGCCGTCATAGAGCAGGGTGCCTTTGCCGATCATCAGGATCCTGTCCGCCAACGCTTCAATATCGTTCATGTCATGCGTGGTCAAGATGACCGTCACGCCGCGTTCCTTATTGATTCGTTTGATGAACTGGCGGACTGCGATTTTGCTGGCGGCGTCAAGACCGATTGTCGGTTCGTCGAGGAATAAAATCTTAGGATCGTGGAGAAGGGAAGCGGCGATTTCGCATCGCATGCGCTGACCAAGACTAAGCTGTCTGACAGGCGTCTGCAGAATATCCGTTAGCGCAAGCGATTCGGTCAGCATCGCAAGGTTGGTACGGTAGACATCGCCGGGAATCTTGTAAATATCGCGAAGGAGCCCAAAGGAATCAATGACGGGGACATCCCACCACAGCTGGGTTCGCTGGCCGAAGACAACGCCGATATTCTTGACATACGCCGCGCGGTCTTGCCAAGGCGTGTAGCCTAGAATTTTGCATGTTCCATTGTCCGGCACGAGAATACCGCTCATGACCTTAATGGTGGTTGACTTACCGGCTCCGTTTGGGCCGATATAACCCACGATTTCACCGGGGGAGATATGAAACGAGATATTGTGGAGCGCCTCGACAATTGTATGCTCCCGGGCGAATAGGGCTTTAACGGCTTGCCGGACGCCGGCTGTTCTCCGCGCAACCTTAAATGACTTATTAATACCTTGCAGCGCAATCATGGATTGAAGCCTCCTTATAAGTGGTTTTTAGTCCAGAAAAGAAATATACCGGGATTTTCTAATAAAGTATAGACTTATAATAAAATCCAGGTTATAATACTATTATAGAGATCGAGGATATCTCTGATTTGGAAAATGTTGATTTTTATTTTTTTAAGGACGAAAATTGTTTTGTTTCTTAATTTAATTACATAGACCGCACTTAAGTCTTTGCATATTGCCTCGTGCATTTGCGGGCTTTTTTATTGCGTTTACTACATAAAAGGACACCTTCTTAAACGTGGAAGGTGTCCTTTTTTTGCCTTTCTATGAAAAAATTTTCAATTTAACTAGTGATTTGACTCAATCCTTCTTCCCGCCGCCTGTATACGCTAGTAAGTATGGAGATTGGTAGTTTCCGAGAGTGGGAAAAGGAGGATGGAGCGATGAAAATTATCGTAAACGAGAAGGAGCTGAAGGAATATTTTGACGGGCTTGCCCGTCTGCTGCCGAGTTTGAATGCGGCACAGCCGCAACGCTCGGATTCGCTTGACGCGACGGCACTCCTGGCGGAGCTACGTCAAACGATTCGGGAGGAATTGGCTTCGTTTGGATTGGAGGGGCAGCGCGATGCCCGCATGTCCGGCTTGAATAAGCTCAAGCAGGTTTTCGAGCCTTACACAAGCAAGCCAGCCGAGTTATTAACTGCAGCGGGTACGGTCGAAGGGACAATCACTAAGGTAGGTTCCGATTTTCTAATCGTGCGCGAGCCTGGAGGGACTATGGTCATGGTTGCGCTGGAACAGCTGGTCTCCTTTCAATTGACAGGAAAGAAGGTGGAACGATGATTGAAGAATTATTGTCTTTCGTGAACAAAGAGGTGCAGATTGCAAGTGCCCTGGAAACGATTTGCGGAACGCTCGTGTCGGTAGACGGCACGGCGCTAACGGTCCGCACCTCGGAGGTATTCGGATACGAGAACGGCAGCTATTCCATTATTCAATTACGCTTCATTTCTTATATCCGGCTGTTATGACGATTGCGAATAAAAAAGGGAGGTGAGGCATTTTGTCGTTTCTGCGAGTGCCTGGACTAGTCAGCATTGTTGTCACCGTCTACAACAAGCTTCCCTATCTGTCGGATTGCTTGACAAGCTTGCTCAATCAGACCTACACGAACTGGGAGCTTATTCTTATCGATGATTTGTCCACGGACGGGTCATACGAATATGCCGTAACATGGCTTAACGACAACGAGCCATTATTGCAGGACGGAAAAGGGATATATACGCTTCGGCTGCCGCGCAATGCCGGTTACGCCGGCGCCATAACGGCCGGGATGTACTTGGCCAAAGGCGAGTATATCGCCATTCAGGATGCGGATGATCTATCCCATCCGGAGAGGCTGGCCAAGCAGGTCCGTTATTTGAACGAAAATCCCCATATTGATCTGCTTGGCACGAATTACGAGGTATTCGAAGATGGCCAACCGGACAGCCGAACGCCCGTGTATTGGCTTAAATACGGAGAGCAGATCGGCAAAGTGTATGCGAAAGGCGGTCATTGCATTTGCCACGGGACGGCTATGTTCCGAGGAGCGGTGTTCGACCGCATCGGCGGACATACAAGGCGTATCGAGGGAGCAGAGGATTACGAATTTATAGCGAAGATTATCAAGCCGGGAGCCAGGAACGTGGATAATTTGCGCGATGTGCTGTATTACTACCGCAAGCATCAGAAGCAGCGTTCACGCGCCTATTTCGGCAAATCGCACAAGGAGCAGGGATATGACACGTAATCGGATTCGGCTGCTGATGGTGATGGATAGCCTGGCTGTCGGCGGAACGGAAACTTACGTGCTGAGTCTTGTGAAAGCATTTCCCGCGCTTGGCGTCATGCCTGTCTATGCAGGGGGGACAGGCGTGATGTACGAAGCCTTTGCCCGCGCAGGCTGTCCGATTCACCGCGTGGACCTGGCGGCAGAGCAGCTGATGGACCCGGAACACCAGCTGCAGGCGGAAGCCGCGCTTACGCAGATTATGAGAAGCCGCAAGATTAATCTCGTGCATATTCACCAGCTGCCATCCGGCTTGCACGCAGCGAAAGCGGCGCGAAAGCTGGGAATTCCGGTCGTATTCACCGTGCATGGCTCTTATTATCCGCCCGAACAGCTACAATTATTGAAGGATGCTGCCTGCACCTTCATCAGCGTTAGTCCACCCGTGCGCGGTTATTTGGATTATCTGGGAATTCCGTCCTATTTGATTGCCAATGGCATTGACTTCGAGCGTTATCGTCCCGCTTCGTCTGCGGCCTTGCGCGCCAGTCTTCGCATACCGGACGGCGACAAGATCGTCGTGTATGCTTCCCGCCTGGCATGGGACAAGGCGGCGGTTTGCGCCATGCTTGTGCGAGCGGCGCGTACCCTTCGCCTTCACGGGAAGCTGCCTCTGCAATTGGTTATCGCGGGTACGGGGAATCAGGCTGCTGCTATCGCCGAGCTGGCGGAGGCCGTAAACCAGGAATGCCATGCGCCGTTCGTCCATCCGGTGGGAAATCAGATGCAGATCGGCGATTATTATAATCTCGGCGATCTGGTTGTCGGAACGGGCCGGGTTGCTCTTGAAGCAATGGCATGCGGCAAACCCGTTCTTGCTATTGGCAATCACGGATATTTTGGCCTTGTGGATCGGCCAGTTTACGACGAGGCATGGCAGTATTATTTCGGTGACCATAACTCCAAGGAACGGCCAACCGAGCAGTTGATCGCGGAGGCCATCCGCGGAGCGCTCGCATCAGACGGCAATCTGGTGAGTATAGGCCGCCAGGGGCAAGAGTGGGCGAGGGCGAATTTTGACATTCAAAGCAAAGCGCTTCAGATGAAACAGCTGTACGGCTCCTTGCTGGCAAGTACCTGATAGGAATGGAGTGATAGCCACAAATGCGCAAGGTATTATATTTAGGATGGATTGGCTTTAATAATCTTGGGGATGAGTGGATGTGGGAGATGTTTAAGACATTGGCGGACACCCATCTGAAGGAGGAGGAGTATCAAGTTATCCCTTCGCTTCCGGCCGTGGAATGGAAGAAGGTAAGCCAATACGATACGATCGTTCTCGGCGGAGGCTCGCTCCTTGTACCCGGTTATGTCGAATTGGTGCATGAGGCGTTCGAGCTCGGCAAAACGATTGTCATCTGGGGGAGCGGCCATGATCGTCTTCATAAATGGATCCCGACGTTGGACGAGAGGCCGAAGCCGGAGGCAGCCATGGAAAGCGAGACGTATCGCCAAAAGCTCAAAGAAATCCTGGAGCATAGCGTCTATTGCGGCGTTCGGGGACCCTGGACTCGGGATTATATTGAATCGCTTGGCGCTCGGCCGAAGCATCTGGAAATCAGCGGCGATTCCGCCATGTTGATGAATGCGCTGAAGCCCCTAACCGATAAGCGACTATCCGAAGGACCGCGAGGGGACATTCGCACGATAGGCATCAACTGGGGAACCTCATATAACCGGATATACGGAGGCAACGAGGGAAAGGCAGAGGATCAGCTAGCGGAAACGGGCCGTTCACTTCTTGCGCTGGGATACAAGCTTCATTTGTACTCGGTATGGGGACCGGACGAAAAGGCGCTCGCAAGCCTGTACCGAAAGCTTGGCCAAGACGAACGCATTACGTTTGATTCCAAAGTCTATTCGGCTGCGGATTATGTGCGGCTGCTGTCGGGGTTCGAAGCGACGATCAATCTCAAGCTGCATGCCAATTTGTTATCTGCGGCAGCGAACGTCCCTTTCGTGTGCATCGGTTACCGCTTCAAAAGCTTCGATCTGATGAATGGCCTAGATTTGTCCGATTGGATCGTTGCCTCGGATGACCCGCAATTGGCCTCCAAGCTGACGCAGAAGGCTCAAGCCGCCATGGCTTGGCGGGAAGGGTATGCCAGCAAGCTGGAAAAGGGGCGCCAAGCGGCTTATCAGTCACTCGTTAAACCGTTTCAGGAGAAGTTGTTCTAACGCGATCGTAAGGAGATTGTCCGTAAATGACAAGGGCAATCTCTTTTCTTATGTCGCAACTATTTTTACTTTACAGCGTCTATATAGTGTTTCCGGGGAACGGAAATCGGTTGTTGCCAAAGAATATAAAACTTTTATGAGAAATTAACAGGGATTTCTAACGTTGGTATAGTATTCATTTACGCAGTAGGTTTAAACGCAGCCGGTTAGAAGAAAAGCGTTATAGCAAGACTACGAGGCGTAGGTGATTATTGTTGTTTCTGATTGATTACATTGTGAATCTATCCATATTTTCGCTGTTGGTTAGCATACCCTTCATAATCCGTTCGTTTATCCATTCCAAGCCGCTGAAGCATCCGCTATGGGGTGGTCTCTATGCGGGCATTGTTTCAGTCATCCTCGTTTTATTAGCGGTAAAACAACAGGGATACGTCTATGATATCCGCTATTCTCCCGTCATCTTGATGTTCGCTTATCTCGGTCCCATTCCGGGCATCATCACCGGATTATTCGCGTTGTCCGTCCGATTGCTCTCAAGCGGCAATTGGATGCCGGCCATCGAAGGTTGGACCTTCATTATGCTCGCCTTTTCTGTCCTGCACGTTTACTTCTCCCGCCGGCAGCTGCCGCCTTTCAAGAGAAGCATCATATTTTCGGGCGCCTATATTGTGCTGTACGCATGCGTGGTGCTTACCTTCCGGATTATGGTGAACGAGCCGCTCTTTCATTTGCAGTATGTCTGTTTTGTCATATTGGGCGTGTTGTTGGGCGGACTGTTGATTGAATCCCACGAGCGTCTGCGCCGTACCGTAGCCGAACGCAACGAAATGGAATTGTCGCTACGCGAAAGCGAATACCAATACCGGTTAATCGCGGAAAATACGTCTGACCTCATTGTGGTCATGGATCCCGACCACTCGATAAGATACTTCTCGCCGTCCCATTCGTTTGTGCTGGGGTATTCGGGGCTGACCTTAAATCGCGCGGAGCTGGACCGGATTATAAGCACCGAGGATGCGAAGGTATTTAATCAGACCGTAAAAAAGCTGTTGGAGCAGAAAAATTCGCTCTCGATGGAAATTCGGTTCCGGCATCTGGACGGCCGACTAATTCCCTTTGATTCGTTATGCAAGCCGGTTGAGGGCAAGGATGGCCGGATCGAGCATATCGTTATTATCAGCCGGGATATCTCCGAGCGCAAAAAAGCAGAGGAGTTTCTGCTGCAATCCGAGAAGCTCTCGATTGTAGGAGAATTGGCGGCGGGCGTCGCCCATGAAATTCGCAATCCGCTGACTACGCTCAAAGGATTTCTCCAATTATATAAAATCGAGAACCCTTCCTTGAAATACGGCGATTTACTGCGGGACGAGCTGGAACGCATCGAAATCATCACAAGCGAGCTTCTCTCGATGGCCAAGCCGCAGGCTGCGATGTATACCGTAGCGAACGTTAAAGACGTTATCGAGCAAACGCTCGAATTTCTGACGCCGCAGGCGCTGTTAAACAATATCGAATTCGTACGCCGGTACGAAGGGGATTATTTTCCGGTTGCTTGCGCCAAGCACCAATTAAAGCAGGTGTTTCTCAATATTTTAAAAAACGCGATCGAATCCATGGCCAACGGAGGGGAAATTCAAATCCGCATACAAATGGAGTCGGCAGGCGACTGCCTTATCGTCATTCGGGATCAAGGCTGCGGCATTCCGGAAGAGCATCTTCCCCGTTTGGGGCAGCCCTTTTACAGCTTGAAGGAGAAGGGAACGGGGCTAGGACTCATGATCAGCCACAAAATCATCAAGCAATATCACGGCCGTATCGTTTACGACAGCAAGGTTGATATTGGTACGAAGATTGAAATCAGGCTACCGGTTTATAATCCATCACAAGAACGGACTGTCCAATAATCATCCGGAGAAAGGAGGCTTTATTATGAAATTGGAGGTCATTGCTACCTGCATGGACGACGCCTTGACGGCGGAAGCAAACGGGGCGGATCGTCTTGAGCTAATTACGGCGATAACGGAAGGCGGGCTAACGCCGGGCATCGGTCTGGTGGAGCGGGTGGTGCAAGCAGTCCGGATACCGGTATTTGTCATGGTACGCCCGCACAGCCGCTCTTTTGTATACGCGGAGCATGATATCGATACGATGGCTTCGGAAATAAAAGCGATTGTGCGAGCCGGTGCGGCAGGCCTTGTGCTAGGCGCTTTAACGCCGGCAGGGAAAATAGACGAGCAGGCGCTGGGCCGGCTTTTGCCGCTAACGGGCGGATTGCAAGTGACCTTTCACCGCGCGTTTGACGAGCTGGCAGATCAGCATGAAGGACTTCAAACCCTAATGAAGTATCCCCAAATTACCCGCATCTTAACTTCTGCCGGGCCAAGACCGGCGATGGAATCGGTGAAGGAGATGGCCGAGCTTGTTGCGGCCGCCAAGAAAAGCCATTTGACGATTTTGGCTGGAAGCGGTCTTACAACGGAAGGCATTGCAGCGTTTATTGCTCGGACCGGAGTAGGGGAAGTGCATTTCGGATCGGCAGTCCGGTATAATAAGTCCAACCTGGCGCCAATTCAACCTTCCGCGCTTCGGCGGCTTGCCGACGACTTACGACAGATCAGATGAAGCGGCTTCTATATGAAAAACAAAAAGAACCTGGGCAAACGGCTCAGGTTCTTTATATTGCACGCAAACATATACGATGATATAATCGATTCACAACTGTCTTTTAGAAACTAGACATAAATATCTTATCTTACAGTTTTATTGTATCATGCCGATTCGAATCTTGTCAAATGTTTTTCTCAAATTTAGGAGCAGGAGAGATGTGGAATGAATGAATTGGTTCTAGGGTTTAAGGAAATGGATCATGCGGAGCTTTCGCTTGTAGGCGGAAAAGGATTTAATCTGGGCGAATTATCAAAAATGAATGGCATAAGCGTACCCGAGGGCTTCTGCGTAACCACGGAAGGATTTCGCAAAGCCACTGAACCGAATGAAGCGTTTCATGCTCTGGTGAACCGGTTAGCGGCGCTGACGCCCGGGGATCGGGATCTCATTCGCGAAATCAGCAGCGATATACGCCAGACGATTAGGCGGATTGAAATTCCCGGGGAGGTTGTGGCAGCCGTTACTCATTACCTCATTCCGTTTGGCGAGGAGTGCGCCTTTGCCGTACGGTCCAGCGCAACGGCGGAAGATCTGCCGCATGCCTCTTTTGCCGGACAACAGGACACATATCTCAATATTGTCGGCAAAGAAGCGATCTTTGCGCATATCAGCAAGTGCTGGGCCTCCTTGTTCACGGAACGCGCGGTTATCTACCGGATGCAGAACGGATTTGACCACAGTCAGGTTCATTTATCCGTTATCATTCAGAAGATGGTTTTCCCTTACGCCTCCGGAATCATGTTTACCGCGGATCCCGTTACGGCGAATCGCAAGGTTCTGTCCATTGATGCCGGATTTGGGCTTGGAGAAGCGCTGGTCTCCGGTGTGGTATCCGCCGATTGCTACAAAGTGCAAGAGGAAAAGGTCGTCGACAAGCGGATCGCAGCCAAAAAAATCGCAATATACAGCCAAGAGAATGGCGGAACCGAGACGCAGTCCATCGACCCTCACCGGCAGAAGCAACAGGTCCTTACGGAAGAACAAATCCTGCAATTAGCGCGGATCGGCAGACGGATTGAAGCCTATTTCGGCTGCCCGCAGGATATCGAATGGTGTCTGGCGGAAGAGACATTCCATATCGTTCAGAGCCGCCCCATCACTACGCTGTATCCGATCCCTGAAGCCAATGATCAAGAAAATCATGTTTACGTCTCCGTTGGCCACCAACAAATGATGACGGATCCGATCAAACCGTTAGGCTTGTCTTTTTACCTGTTAACGACTCCCGCGCCAATGCGCAAAGCAGGCGGAAGGTTGTTTGTTGATGTTACCCGAATGCTTGCTTCGCCGGATAGCAGAGAAAGGCTATTAAACACAATCGGACAATCCGAACCGCTCATCAAGGACGCTTTAACAAAGGTAATCAAGCGTGGAGACTATATCCGGCCCGTATCGGTCGAAACTTGCGAACCCCATCCCGGCCAAAGCCAAAAAGCCGCGTCGCCTGCAAATACGCAAACAGAATCGCAGCTTGAACCCGGCGTGGTTCCCATTTTGATTAAAAATAGCGAAGCCTCAATTGAAGAGCTAAAGCAAACGATCCGGACGAAATCCGGCGCGGATTTATTCGATTTTATCGTGGAAGATATCCAGCAGCTGAGGAAGGTTCTATTTAACCCGCAAAGCATTCAAGTCATTATGGCGTCTATGAATGCCTTAACCTGGATTAATGAGAAGCTTTACGAGTGGTTAGGCGAAAAAAACGCGGCGGATACGCTTTCCCAATCGGTACCGAACAATATTACCTCGGAGATGGGACTGGCGCTTATGGATGTCGCGGACGTCATACGTCCATATCCGCAAGTCATTGAATATTTACAGCGGAATAAAGATGATTGGGATGGACTGGTCCATGTTGAGGGAGGAAGGCCGGCTCTAAGCGCCATCCATGATTATCTCGGCAAATACGGCATGCGGTGTCCCGGAGAAATCGATATCACCAGAACCCGTTGGAGCGAGAATCCGGCTGCTCTTATTCCCGTCATTCTTACGAACATTAAAAACTTTGGGCCAAATGCCAGCAGCCGCAAATTCGAGCAAGGACGGCAGGAAGCTCTGGCTAAGGAACAAGAGATATTGGAACGGCTCAGGCAATTGCCGGATGGCGAGCTTAAAGCGAGCGAAACCAAGCAAAGGATTGACCAGATCCGGAATTATGCCGGTTACCGGGAATACCCGAAATACGGAATGGTCAGCCGTTATTTCGTATATAAACAGGCGATTCTGAAAGAAGCCGTAAAACTCGTGGAAAAGAACGTCATTCAAGAAAAAGAAGATGTTTATTATCTGGATTTTGAAGAGCTTAAAGAGGTAATACGGACAAATCAACTGGATTACCGGCTCATCAGCAAGCGTAAAGACGATTATAAGCGGTATGAAAAGCTGACTCCGCCACGCGTGATGACATCTGACGGCGAAATGATAATAGGTGAATACCGGCGCGAAAATCTGCCGGCCGAGGCTATCGCGGGGTTAGCGGTGTCCTCCGGACTTATAGAGGGCCGGGCACGCGTCATCCTGAACATGGAAGAAGCAAATTTGGAGGACGGGGATATTCTAGTCACTTCTTTTACGGATCCCAGCTGGACCCCTTTATTCGTATCCATCAAGGGTCTGGTCACGGAAGTGGGCGGACTGATGACGCACGGAGCGGTTATCGCGCGGGAGTACGGGCTGCCCGCTGTTGTAGCCGTAGAGAATGCCACAACTTTGATCAAAGACGGACAACGAATCAGAGTGAACGGAACGGAAGGGTATATCGAGATCTTGGGATGAATCCAATTTGCATAAATCTGATCGGAAATACACAATCTAGATTTAGCTTTTTGCAGAAAGGGTGATACCGGAAAATGTCAAACAACAAAAACTACAACCATAACCAACATGATCATACCGATAATAATGATCAACGGCAAAATAGCGTACATGGCGGCGAGAACCGCAATGGGCGTCTAAGCCAAATTAAAAATAGCAATCCCAATGGCGATGAAATTCAAAATGAGTTCTTGAGCGATAAGGAATTATAGCCCTCGAGAAAAATAACAAGGAACAGCAGCCGGTTTGGCTGCTGTTTTTTGTTGCGGGCGAGTTCGCTGCTTAAAAGGAGCGTGAAAATAATTCCAATTTGCTTGGGGTCTTGCATCTAGAACATATGTTTGGTATATAATGAATAAGAACAAACGTTCCTGGCGGGGTGATAGCGATTGGAGAGATTTATCGGCAAAGTGGTACAGCTGATTTATGTGGATCGGAAGCGCGAGGTAAGCATACGCGATGTACGCGTGATATCGGTTAAGGCTGGACGGCTGAAGGCGTATTGCTTCCAGGCGCAAGCCATTCGTATTTTTAATCTCGGTGGAATCGTTGATATTGAGATCGCGCGAAAGAAAGAAGGGGCTTAACCTGTTGAACGATACGGAGCGGAAGCTGCTCAGAATTCTATATAATCGAAACGGCCATCAGAACACGCGTATTTCTATTCCGGAACTAGCGCGTTTCGCACAAAGGGAAGTTGGCCAAATCCGAAAGGCCCTCGAGAATTTGCGCGAGGAACGGTTCATCGAATGGGAAGATTCGATGGATTACGCGCGGGTTATTCCCGGATGGCTGCAATCGCGTTAAATACGAACAGCCCGCTTCTTGTGAGCGGGCTGTCGATATTCCGGCAAGCTTTTTATTTGCCGTTAAACGCGCTAAGCATCCAAACATGTTTTTCGAGCTTGGCATGGATGGCAAGCAGCATGTCCGCCGTTGTTTCGTCGCCGTCTTCCTCGGCGTCCTCCATTCCTTCCTTAAGCTCGTCAATAACGAGCGAGAAGTCTTTAATAAGCTGGTCTACCATCTGTTCGGCCGTTTCCTTGCCGCTGGCTTCCTTAATGGCGGATTCCTTCAAATGGTCGCTCATCGTAGCGATCGGCTGGCCTTTTACCGCAAGCAGACGCTCCGCGATTTCGTCGACATGCAGCGCCGCTTCCTCATAGAGCTCCTGGAATTTTACGTGCAGCGTAAAGAACTGCGAGCCTTTAACATACCAGTGATAGTTGTGAAGCTTCGTATAGAGAACACTCCAGTTCGCGATCTGGCGGTTCAAGTGTTGTTGGACGGTTTTCGTTGTTTTTGTAGTCATGGTTCATTCATTCCTCTCGAGTTTAATATATGAATTCTGGTTATTTAATAAACAGAAAAACAGGCATTGAAACAACAGCGTTCTATTTACTCGCGAACATCCGTTTGGTATAGTCGATTCAATAGGAAATCGCAAACGGCGAAGGGCGTGGAGAGGCTATGACAAAAACCGTGCAACTGTCCGTGCGTGCGCTTGTTGAATACGCATATCGGAGCGGGGATATCGATACGGCTTTTAGATCTGCCGTCGCGCTTACGGAAGGAACGAAAGCGCATCAGCATATTCAAAAGCAATATGGCGAGCAGGATGCCAAAGAGGTATACGTATCGGCGGAAATCGCTTGCCGGGATATGCTGTTTGTTATCGACGGCCGTTGCGACGGCTTGCTGCAAACGGATGGCGGGCTGACGATCGACGAGATCAAATCCTCTTCCGGCATGCTGCCCCGCCTTATGGAGGAGACGTACCCCGTTCATTGGGCGCAGGCATACTGTTATGCCTATATGGTCGCGAAGGAGCGGGAGCTTGACGCGATCAACGTTCAATTGACTTACATGCATATAGATACCGGCGAATGCCGACGCTTCGTGCGTTCGATGACCTTTGCGGAGCTCGAACGATTTCTGCTCGATACGGTTAACCGGTATTATCCGTATGCCGCAATGAAAAATGCTCATGCGGAAAAACGGGATGCCAGCATCAAGAAATTGGCTTTCCCTTTTCCGTCGTATCGTGAAGGCCAGCGCAAACTGGCTGCTTCCGTGTACCAGACGATCGTGGATGGGCGCATGCTGTTTGCGAAGGCGCCAACCGGAATAGGCAAGACCATGTCAACGCTGTTTCCGGCAGTAAAAGCAATCGGGGAAGAACGACTGCAGCGGCTCTTTTATTTGACAGCCCGCACGACAACGCGCACTGCTGCCGAAGAGGCGCTTAAGATGCTAGGCGAAGGCGGCCTTCGTCTCCATACCGTTACGTTGACGGCAAAAGATAAGGTATGCTTGAAAGACGAGGTACGCTGTTCTCCCGAGTACTGCGAATTCGCAAAGGGTTATTATGACCGCATAAACGGCGCCATCCTGGATATGCTGGGCAACGAGACGTCCATGACGCGCGAAGTCATTGAGCGGTATGCTTATAAGCACCATGTCTGCCCGTTCGAATTTTCGCTTGATGCCGCTTATGCGGCGGATGCGGTCATCTGCGATTATAATTATATTTTCGATCCGCGTGTAAACCTGAAGAGACTGTTTGAAGAGCAGAAACGGAAGACGGCATTATTGGTTGACGAAGCGCATAACCTTGTCGACCGGGCTCGCGAAATGTATTCCGCGGAGCTTCGGAAGGCCGATTTTCTTGCTCTGCAGCGCGCAAGCAAAACCGTCCGTCCGCTTGTGTACAACTCGGCGAAAGCAGTAAACCAGTATTTTATCGCTTTGCGCAAATCGATGGAAGAAGACGCAACCGGCAGGAACATGGAGCGCTACCTTCCGGAGCAATTGCTTGAACAGTTGGAAGCTCTTGCCCAAGCGGCAGAAGAGCAGTTGGCCCTAGGGGACCAAGATCCCTTATTGCTGGACGTCTATTTCGGAGCTCAACAGTTCTTGCGCATAGCCAAGCTGTACGACGAGCGGTATGTCACCTACGCCGAGAAGGACAGGAATGACGTTCGCCTGAAGCTGTTTTGCCTTGATCCGTCGCATCTGCTTCGGCAATACGCCAAAGGCTACAAGGCGCAGATTCTGTTTTCCGCTACGTTATCTCCGCTTCATTACTTTATGGACATGCTTGGCGGGGATGCAGAAACGGATTACGCCGTCGCTATTCCGTCTCCGTTCTCGCCCGAGCAGCTAGATGTCCGAATCGAACGGCTGTCGACCCGCTACCAGGATCGCGAACGGACCTTGGATCGGGTTGCCGGATTATTGCATTCCATGGTTGAGCGGCATCGAGGCAATATTTTTGTGTTTTTCCCGTCTTATGCCTATATGAATGGCGCGTACGAACGGTTTATGGAACGGTCGCAATCATCCGAAGGGACGAAGGCATTTACGGCGATCGTCCAAACGCCTTCTATGTCCGAGGAGGAGCGGGATGCCTTTTTGGCAGCCTTTGCGCCGGGAAATAAAAGCGCGCTGGTCGGTTTCGCCGTTATGGGCGGCATTTTCTCGGAAGGCATCGATTTGGTGGGGGACCGTCTTACAGGCGTGGCTATCGTTGGGGTAGGATTGCCACAGGTCGGGCTGGAAAGGAACATTATCAAAGACTATTTCGACCGCCAAGGGAAGAACGGATTCGAGTATGCCTATGTGTTTCCTGGCATGAATAAAGTGCTGCAGGCCGGCGGTCGGCTCATCCGTTCCGAGAACGACCGGGGGACGCTATTGCTCATCGACGACCGTTATGCGCAGCCGCAGTATGCCAGGCTTTTGCCTCCCGAATGGAGCAGGAACTAAGCGGCAGCTGATGTTTCAAATCCGTCCGAGCGGTCTAAGAAAAAGGCAGCAACGTTAAAGGAGGAATGGACATGCCCTGGAACAAAGACGACTATCCGGAGTCTCTCAAAAACTTCATGGCTCCAATCCGCAACAAAGCGATAGATATAGCTAACGAGCTGCTGAAGGATGGCTATTCCGAAGGCCGAGCGATTTCCATCGCAACCGCGAAAGCCAAGGAATGGGGAGAGCATCACGATAAGCAAATCCGCAAAAAAGGCCATTGATGATTTAATCGCATAAATTTATGGATTAGCCGCTAAGTGAAGCGGCTTTTTTTTTGTCCGGCCCGCACTGGGAGGGAACAATTTACTAAGAGAACTCCAAATTCGTGCATGCTACAATTAAAATTACAACTAATTTACAACTTGGAGATAAGTTACTCTACCTTTTTCGTCTATCATAATAGGGTAGGCCTTAATATCTGGAGGTATGGAATGGAGCATATTATCATCATTGAAGATGACCCGGCAATTTCCGATCTGATTAAGCTGAATCTTGAATTAGCCGGCTATGGCTGCCGGCAGGCATATTGCGGACAAGAAGCTGAAAACCTATTGGCGGAATTCGCTCCGGATCTGGTGCTGCTGGACATCTCCCTTCCCGATATGGAGGGGTACGAGCTATTGGAGCGATTCAAGCGAATTGAAGTACCGGTTATCTTTCTTACGGCTCGCAATGCTCTTGTCGATAAGGTAAGAGGATTAAAAATGGGAGCGGATGACTATATCGTCAAGCCATTTGAAGCGATGGAGCTGCTCGCCAGGATCGAAGCGGTCCTTCGCCGTTTCGGGAGGAAAAACGACAGCTTAAACGTCGGCGGCCTCGAAATTCATTTGGAGGAGCGAATGGTCAAGAAGGAAGGCGTACTCGTTGAATTGACCATGAAGGAGTACGAGCTTCTTCTCCTCCTTATTAATAACCGCAACAAAGCTCTTTCCCGCGAAAAAATTCTCGAGCTTGTCTGGGACTATGAGTATAGCGGCGAGACAAGAACCGTCGACATCCATATTCAAAAGATTCGAAAAAAACTGGGCTGGGAAGAACGGATTAAAACCGTCTATAAATTCGGATACCGGCTTGAGGTTATCTCATGAAGCTCTGGCTGAAGGTTTTCTGGTGCACGTTCTTGTTATTCGAGGTATTGTTTAACGCCTCTTCCTTTTACCTCATCAAGCATAATTTTAATCAAAACCTGGTGAGAGAGGTCGACAGGGGGTTGGCCGACCGGCGTATGCTGTCCGATCAGATCGAGGCGAACTGGTTGTATATCAACAACTTGAATCAGCTTTTGAATACCGCCAAGGACGATGCGGGCGATTTCTTGCAGCGCAACGCAACGAAATATTTAAGCTCTTACGACCCGGACAAGGTATCCATAGAAATTAAAGATGGCGGCGGTCAAACGGTATATACCAATTACTTCGACAACATCTCCGAACAGAGACCCGAGCTGGAGGTTAATGATCCGTCGGATACCAAATACATGATTCGCGGCGTTGGCCACAAAAGCGTTTTGTTTGCCACGGGCTTAATCCAGTTGAACGGCCAAAACTTCAAGCTCACGTACATTCAGGACTTAACCGACATTTACGAGGACAAGAACGCGCAAATCCGAAATTTCTTCAAGCTCAATATCGTGATTGCCATCGTCCTGGCAGCCGGTTTGTACGGTATTATCCGGTTTCTGACTCGTTCCGTCCGCATGCTCGCCAAATCCGCGCAAACGATTGCTTCCGGCCAATATTCGCATCGTGTCAGCGTGTTATCGAAGGATGAAATCGGCTTGCTGTCCGAACAGTTCAACATAATGGCCGGGGCGATCGAAGAGAAGGTAAACGCCTTGGAAATGACCGCAAGGAATAAGCAACGTTTTATTCATTATTTAACGCATGAGTTAAAGACGCCTCTGACATCCATTATCGGGTATGCCGACTTTCTAAGAGCAACAACTTATAACGAAGAGGTATTTTATAAATCTCTCAATTATATTTACGGAGAAGGGAAACGGCTTGAAAGCCTGGCTTTCAAGCTTATGGACCTCATCCTTGTCGAAAATCATCAGCCCCGCATGACCGTTGAGGAGATGGGGCCGGTTCTGGAAGCGACTTTGCAATTCATGAGACCGCAGCTGGAAAAAGGTCAGATTCACCTATCCATGGCTGTGGAGCCCATTCGTTTGCGGATGGAAAAAGATTTGATTCATATTCTCATCACCAATTTGATCGACAATTCCATTAAGGCATCAAAGGCCGGAAGCAGCATGGGGATCCGCGGGTATCGTAAGGAAGATTCCCGATATGTCATCGAAGTGCAGGATGAGGGCATCGGAATACCCGACAAAGATATGGCGAAAGTGCTTGAGCCTTTTTTTAAAGGGGATCCGATCCGCCCGCATACGAATCATGGCGCAGGCTTAGGGCTTGCGATTAGCTCCGAAATCGTCCGTCTTCACAAGGGAGAAATCCATATTCATAGCCGCCCGAACGAAGGAACCATTGTCCAAATCGTCCTTCCCGGATTAAACAACTAATTTACAACTTGCCGATAGTTTGGAAATATGACGCTTTTATAATGAAGTTGCAAGTAGGAACTGCGCACTCCAAACGCAAATCACATATCCGGAGGGAATAACATGAAACTTCTTGAAACAGTCAAAAACAAAAAAATAACCGGCACAATCTTGGCATCGGCGCTTGTGATCGGAAGCTTCGGCACCATTACCGCATTCGCGGCAAACGGGAGCGACGCGATTCCGAAAAACACGGTCATTACGGCATCCGCGCCAGCTGAATCGCCGGTCGTCGCGGATATAACCCAAGGTACTATCGAATACAGCAAGGATACTTATTCGAGAACCGACGGCAGTCAGAACTTTACCTTGGAGCACTGGTTTGATCCGCAAACGAAGGATTTCAGATCGGATCTCATGGAATACTCGTCCGAGCATCAGCTGGTGCGTTATCAAAGCACTTACTATCTTAACGGCTTTAACGAATTGGTCGTCATTCAACGGGACAAGGACGGTAAACCGTTAAGTGCAAAAACGCTTCAAAGATCGGATGATCCTACGGCTTTCGAAAAATTGGACCAAAAGAATCTCGCTTTTAGCGGGGTGAAGAATAATTACAAAGCCAGCTACTGGACTTCCGTTGGCACTGAACAAGCTGCGGATGGAAAGACCTTGAATAAGATTATGGACAGCTATCAATCCTATATCGATGACAATACGCAAGCTAATATGCAGTACGTTGTGTATCTCGATCAGGAATCCGGCCTTCCGGCGAAAGAAGAGCTTTATGAAGATTCCACGGGTACATTCAAGCTCTTCAGTTCCGATACGAACGAATACAAATACGTTGCAAATGACAGCTCCATCTTCCATGAAGACGGGGTAACGCCTACCCCGGTCAAAACCGGTGACGAAGCATTCGCCAAATAATGCCGTTAAGCCCTCGCCGTAAAGGTGAGGGCTTTCTTGGATGTATTTTTTTCCAGATATTAAGAGATACTTTACCTGAGTATTTGACGTATAGGAGAGGAGTAACCATGAGCATTCAACGCATTATAATAATTGTCCCTCTCGTTTGTTTTCTGATTCTGTCTTCAAGGTCATATGCAAATGCTGATCCGAATCCTAAATTAGATGCACTTGAGAAAGCGATGTTGCAGGAACTAAACCCCGTGATAAAGAGCTCGCTTCAGCAAATTTATAACGAAAGATATCCTCAATTCAATGGAGAGAGGATCATTTCGATCAATGAACATTTTACGATAAAAAAGAACGGCAGCCGCACCCTCCCTGTTGATGCCATTCACGGGGCGCAATACTTTGAAATAGAAGTAGAGCTGAGCAGGCCTGACGGAGAACGCATACAGCTCTTGTTAAAAAATGACGGCCCCGACAACAGCTATGCGTTGAAAGCTTATAAAATAATAGCAGCTCCGTAATATCTGATGCCGCGTATATCGCGGCATTTTTTTGTTGAATCCGCTTCACGATTTCATGCGCAGGGTATATATCTAAAAATTCACGTTAAATAGAATGCGAGTGTGATTTGCTATGGATTACGGAATGATATCAGTGAAGCTCATCACGGGTTTCTTTGGCCTGTGGTTCATGACCAAGCTGCTCGGCAAGAAGGAGATTTCCCAGCTGACGCCGTTCGACTTCGTCTCGTCGCTAATGTTAAGCGAGCTTGTGGGAAATACGGTCTATGACCGCGATGCGCATTTCTCGATGCTCTTATACGCCCTCGCATTATGGATGGCGTTATCGCTAGCCTTGGAGAAGGCGGTTCAGCTTATCCCCGCTTTATCCATACCGCTAAACGGCAGACCTGATATCATCATTCGCGACGGCGTAATAGACGTTAAGGCAATGAAACGGAACCGTCTGGATATGCATCAGGTCGGGATGCTTCTGAGAGAGCAGGGAGTCTTCACCGTTCGCGAGGTTGCGTTTGCGGTATTTGAACCCAACGGAAGCCTTAGCGTGATGAAGAAGCCCGGCCAAGAGCCCCCAACTCGGGAAGAACTAGGTGTACCGGTGCCATCTACCGGACTTCCGCGTATTCTTATCGAACAAGGCAAGCTGCAGCGCGGCGAGCTTCGGGATATTGGACGCAGCGAGGAATGGTTGTTGGCTCAGTTGAAAGAACAAGGCATTGACCGCATCCAAGCCGTCTATTACGCCGAATGGTCGGAGGAGGAGGGCATGCATTTCCAGTTGAAAAAGTCTATAGGGTAAAATCTATCCTTTCAAATGGACATAACCGTGCGATTTATGGTGAAATGAAGAAGACAAAGAAGGCATTTCTACTCTAACAAAGAATACTATTATCGAATGCGAAAGTTAACGGACAAGGAGAGCGGAGACATGAGAATCGATCTTTCTGGAAAAGTAGCTTTGGTGACGGGGGCGACCGGCGAGCTTGGCCGAGTCATCGCGCGTACCCTCGCGGAGTGCGGAGCAGACATCGCCTTGCATTATCATAGTAACGAAGCAAAAGCGGCCGAACTAAAGAGCAGTATCGAAGCGATAGGAAGACGCGCGGTTGCGATTAAAGCGGACGTGACGAAGCAGGATTCTATCGCTGCGCTGCAACAATCCGTCGTATCGAGCTTGGGTCAGGCGGATATCGTAGTGGCAAATGCGGTCGTTCAGTACAAATGGACTTCCGTACTGCAGCAGCCGGCCGAGGACTATGCGAGCCAATTCGAGTCCTGCGTCATGCAAAGCGTGTATTTGGCAAAAGCGTTCATTCCTGCCATGATCGAGAAGAAGTCCGGCCGTTTCATCGGCATCAACACGGAATGTTCAATGCAGAACTTCCCGACGCAATCGGCTTATGTAGCCGGAAAAAGGGGCATGGACGGCGTTTACCGCGTGCTCGCCAAGGAAGTTGGCGAACATCAAATAACGGTCAATCAAATTGCTCCAGGCTGGACAATCAGCGAGCGCGAGCGTACGAACGGCATGGATGAAAGCGATAATTACATCAAGAACGTTCCGCTAAAGAGACGCGGCACCGACCAGGAGATTGCGAATGCGGTCGCATTCCTTGCCTCGGATTTGTCGAGCTATATCACCGGGGCCTATATCCCCGTTAGCGGCGGCAATGTCATGCCGACGATATAAAATCGTATTTAAATGCAGTCGATCTAAAGAGATCGGCTGTTTTTTTATGGTCTTTTTTAATTATAGGCTTATAGAGGGCCAGAGGTGATGAAATCTGAAAAAAGTTAGACATAAAAATACAACCCGGCTGTTCAATATCAATATGAACAAATTCGGGTTGTTATGTTGAAGAAACGAAGCAGCGACCGTGCGCAATAAAATAAGGCGATTGTTCAGACCAAATTGGCCGATGCCTGACTTTCAGGCTGCGTTAATGGCAATGTGATGAAATACGCGGTACCGACGCCTTCTTTGCTGCGCACCTCAATCTTGCCGTTCATGCCCCGAATGACGCTGAAGAGGACCATCGTTCCGAGACCGGTGCCTTTGTCTTTGGTCGTATAATAGGGTGCCCCAAGCCGGTTGAGCTGTTCCTCGTTCATGCCGATGCCGGTATCGGCAATCGAGATGGTGACGGTTTTATTCGGCTCGTTGACCGTGTAAGTCATGGTAAGCTTCCCCCCGTCGGGCATCGCCTCGATCGCGTTTTTACCGATATTGATAATGGCTTGCCTGAACTTGGATGTGCTGCCGTACACCGTCGCGTGTACCTTTAAGTCCGTCACGATCTCGACGTTCTGCATATTCGCGTAGGAACTTAAAATTTGAGCTGACTTGGAGAGTGCCTGATCCAGTTCAATTGGCTCGAGTCTCTCAATCTGTGGCTTGGCGAGCGATAAGTAATCGGAAATAATCGCTTCCGCCCGGTCCAGCTCCTCAAGCGTAATAGCGGAGAACTCTTTACGCTTACTTTCGTTTAGCCCAGGATCGGACAACAGCTGGATGAAGCCGCGCACGGACGTTAACGGGTTGCGTACCTCATGCGCAACGGATGCCGCGATTTCGCTGACGACCTTCATTTTCTCCGCTTGGATAATTCCTCTTGCATCCGATTTTGCGTGCGAATCATCTCAATCATGAACACCAGCATAACCGCCATGATGCACTGCACGAGGATAATAGGCAGGCTTGGAACAAACGAAGACATAAAGAAGGTTTCCTTGCCTTCGAACAGGGCGTACAAATTGACGACCGATACGCGCATAAAGAAACAAACTCCGCATACAAGAAGCATTCTTTTCTTGGCGCCGGCTTTTTCGTACATCTTGAAGAGAAATAACAATACGCCAATTGTCGGCAGCAGGGAGAGGAAGTAATGAAATAGTTCGATGCCGCCCAACAGCTGCCTATACGCCAGCATGCTGCCAAATAAGAGCATTGTCGTATAAATGCCGCCGTAGAGTGAACCGATAACAAGCGGAATGGCTCTAAAATCGAGCACCGAGTCGAGGATTATGACCGGAAACGTCATTGTAATGATAAGGGGAATCAAAAATAAAACGTAAACGAAAAATGGATGCTTACGTTTATAGAAGGGTCTGTAAAATATCAAAGGCAGGAAAATGATAAAAGCGTTGAGGATAAAGTCGGAATGAGAGATCATGAGCTGTTCCTTTCGTGAGTGCTAGCCATTGTTTTCGAGAAAAGAACTGTCATTTCCTTCAAACCGGGGAGTTAATTTTATATGAACCGTCCGTCATGCTCGTTGATGCAAACAAAACCAGAAAATTCGGCGGATGTAGCGATCTTAAGTTATGAAGAAGGAGAAGTACTACCGTTGTACTGGAATAGATTAGAATTTCACTTGATGCAAAAAAGGCTGCCGCTAAGCCCGGCAGCCTTATTAAGCTATAGAACGGTTTAATTAAGGCGAAACCCGAATGGAATCAAGCAGCATGTACGTACCGGATTTCTTTACGGCTTTGAGCGTATGGCTTCCGCTTGCTAAGCCCGTTGTCTGGTAAACGACTTGGTTAACCTGCCGGGCGGTACTCGACGTGTTGACCGTTGTCTGGAAAACGTTGTCGATATAGATGTCGACGTTACCCTGGGACGCGTCTTTCTCCGTGATGAGCTCAACGCCGGTACCGGAGAACGTAAATTGTAAAGAATCGTTGTTCGTCTGGGTGAAATGCACGTCATTATTGTAATCGCCGAAACCGCGGTTGCTGTTAAGCGACCAAGAGCCGGTGTAGACAATGGCAGGGTCAGTGTCGTTGTACTGAATGCGCGGGCTTTTGATTTTGAACTGGTCAAGCAGCATGTAAATGCCGGATTTTTTCACGGCTTTAATTGTATGAGTACCGCTAGGAAGCCCACTGATGCTGTACACGGTTTGCTGCACGAGGCGCGAGGGACTATAGGTATTCACGGTTTGCTTGAAAACATTGTCGATGTAGATATCGACGTCGCCTTGGGACGAGTCCTTCTCCGTCACGAGTTCGACGCCTGTGCCGTTAAACGTGTATTGTACGGAATCGTTGTTAGTCTGCGTGAAGTGGACATCATTCTGATAGTCGCCGAAGCCTCGTGCACTGTTTAGCGACCAAGCACCGGTATACGTGACGGCCGGATCCGTATCGTTCACCGGGAGCGGCGAAGCCACGTAGAAACGAAGCTTGTCGAACAGCATGTAGGTGCCGGATTTCTTGACGACTTTTACCGTATGCGTGCCGTTCGTCAGTCCGCTAATGCTGTACACGGTTTGCTGCGTCTGCTTCACGCTGTTATAGGTATTGACCGTTCCTTTTAATACGTTGTCGATATAGACATCTACATTACCTTGATCGGGAGATTTTTCGGTGATCAAGTCAATTCCGGTGCCCCGGAAGGTATATTCAAAAGCATCGTTATTCGTCTGGGTAAAATGCACGTCGTCCTGATAATCCCCGAGTCCGCGGTTGTAGCTGCGCTGCCATGCACCCGTATATTTAACGCCCGTATCATCGTCATTAGCGGTCACGGAGCCGCCGGCTGCTGTCACTTTGAATAGCCGCGATGCATGAGACGGCAAATTAACGGAGCTGTATCCCGCATTAAACGTACCGAGCTCGCTGTGGCTCCACAAATCGCGTACGGTCCCCGCGCCGTTCAGGCCAATGTCGTTCCAGTTAACCGTCACCGTCGCCGCGGAGGCGCCAAGATTAAACAATCCTACCGTATACGTTCCGTCGCCGTTGTTGGCATACCAGACTTGCTGATTGGATGCGGCGGATACGGGATGAGCCGGCCTGCCCGCTTGGTTGACGGCGATCACTTCATCGTTCGTCAATAGCGACAGGCCAAAAGCGTCCAGGTTGGTCAAATCGTTGCCCGTATACAACTGTGCCGAGGACATCGCCCACAGGGACATCGCCGTCTGCCGTTCGTCCTGCGTCAAACCGTCCATCGCGCCGTTGCCGACATTAAGCGAGTCGAAGTCGTTCCAGCCGCCCGGGCCAGCGTCCCGCCACCAGACAGCGGCATCCGCGAATAGCCTTGCGATATTCGGCCAGCTCGTGAGCGCCGTGTTTACGCAGTAGCATTCAACGTCCCAGTCGACGCGCCAGCCGTTGGCGTATTGCTTCCACGTATCGACGTAATTGTGGTCGAGCGCCCACGAGATCTCGAACCAGATCCCGCGCGAGCTTAATGCCTGCGACCAGGCGGCCACGTCGCCGCGGGCATCGATCGAAGTATCGTTATGTCCGGAACCGGGGGTAACGCTGTCGAATTTCACGAAGTCGACGCCCCATGAATCGATTAGATCCACGATCGAATCAATGTACTTTTGCGCGCATGCGTTACTGAAGTCGATTTTGTAATCCAAGCCCCAATAATCCGCGGTAGTAAGCGGTTGGACGGCAATATCCTGCATCGAGCAGCCTGGCGCACCGTAGATCGGAAGATCGGCGTTGTAAGCTTGAGGGGAAAGGCCAGGAATGAAATACAAGCCGAACTTCTGTCCGTTGGCATGCACGTAATTGATGACGTCGGTTAATCCGTTCGGATAAAGCGTCGCGCTCGGCACGGGGCGCCCGTAACCGTCAAGGCCGCCATTCCAACCCGCATCCACGTTAATGTACTCATACCCGTGCGATTGCAGCTTCTGATGCATGGCGTCTGACTGTGCTTTAATTTGCGCCGCCGTGATCCAAGCGCCATTGCCTGAATACACCTGCATGCTGTAGCTGCTCCAGCCCATTAACGGCTTTTGCGCTAATCCGTTATTGGCCGCTTCCGCGACGCGCGGCTGCAGGAAGCCGTAACCTCCGAAAACAACCGTCAGAAGCAAGGCGAGCCCCAGGATAATCCCGCCTGCCGGTTTGATCGATGCAACCATTGTCGCGCCAATCCTCTTTTCGAGCATTGCTTTCATGAATTCATCTCCTTTGCATGGATAGGATGTGGTCAAAAAAGCGAATTCCGCCGATCGAAGGGATATCAAGCAGGATAGCGCTTTCTTTGCTCCGATCATAGTGGCTTCGACAACTTGCGGACAAGGTACAGTTAAGCGCTTACAGGTACAATTTTCCTGTTTTCGTTGAGAGGAGAGAACATATTGCCGTTTCGAAATCTATTCCGGGAAAACATGAAATCTGGAAGCAATTGAAATAGGCTGGTATAATGCCATATTGAGGTTCATTCAGGAACAGGATTGGGATTAATGATCTCGATGAGGATCATTCAGAATAAGGAGGACGCCTCATGCGCGTGCTTTATGAAGCAGCTTCCGAAGAAGGTCGCGATGAATTTGTAGTAGGCGAGGTGAAGGAGCTTTTCGGAAAGAAAGGAAATTTCCGGGTGCTGCAATTTTCGGACGCGGCCGTCCAGGGAGCGCTCGATTTAGACCATCCAGATCGGATCGTGTTCGAATACCCGCAGGCGATTATTCATCTGCTGCAGCATAATCACCCGCGGCTGGAGCGCGTATTTCAGATTGGACACGGAATCGGGACGATCGCCCGGCATTGCCGCGGCGTAAGGTTTAAGACAGCGGAGCTTGATGAACGGATTATCCTGGCAAGCGAACGATTTTTCGGGTCCGCCGGGGAATCCGTCGTTCCAGGCGACGGCCGATTTATTCTGGAAGGCGAGGAAGCGGAAACGTACGACGGCATCGTCGTGGATGCCTTCACCGACAGAGGCGTGCCCCGGCATTTGACGACGGATCGTTTCTTTGCGACAGCGGCGGACAAGCTCGAAGCAGGAGGTATGATCGTGCTGAACGTGACTGGCAAAGGCCCTGGCGACCGGCTGATCGGCGCCCTTCACGCAACGCTGCTAGCGTCATTTTCCTGCGTATCGGCTTTTATGCCGCAAGCGGACAGAGCAACCGAGGTAAGGAACATTTTGCTTGCAGGACGGAATCGCCCGATTGAATTCCGGGCACGGGAAATGGCGGGCTTCGTTCCGTTCGAGCCCGCTCCCGGCACTGTCATTATGGATGAATGTTCACTTGGTAACGGCGGATGAAGGAAAGGAATAAAGTTGGTTTCTGCGATTGACTTGATTGCAACGCTAACGTAAAATTTTGGTAGGTTCAATTATTGAGAATACGCTTGCTTAAAAGTAAGGGGATGAGGTATTCATGATTCATCAGCGTGAATGTCCGGTAGAAACCATTATTCATGTTCTAGGCGGCAAATGGAAGCCCATGATTTTATGGAATTTGATGGAATCCAAAAAAAGATTCAACGATCTGGAGAAGCTTATACCCGATGCCTCGCAAAAGATGCTTTCACAGCATCTCCGGGATTTGGAACAAGAAGGCATAGTCGATAGAACGGTTTACCCAACCGTCCCTCCGAAAGTAGAATATTCTCTTAGTGAGTATGGCAAAACATTGATCCCTGTAGCAGAGGTTATGTGTGCTTGGGGAGAAAATCACAATAATCGGAAATATGAAGAGTCGGCGTCATAACCACGTTTTTTTTTCAACCTGTACACGAATTAAATCAACTCCCAGCATAAGCTGCCACGGGATTCCGGGCAGCTTTTTTCGTGTGCCCGCGGTCGCAAACCGGAATTCTGCCATGCTTACTTCTAAGTAAGTACCCTACTTTAAAGTGGGTTCTTAACAACGTTTCTAAGCGATGATAAGCTAGAGCCAACCAAATATTGGGAACCATTAAAGAGGAGGAAAAAACGTTGAAAATCATTGTTTTTGGAGCAACGGGGAATACCGGGAAAAGAGTGTTATGGCAAGGGATGCAAATGGGGCATGAAATGACCGCTTTCGTGCGAAACCCCGGGAAGCTTTCCGATCAACTAGGCGAGCATTCCGCAAGGCATGTGAAGGTAATCGCGGGCAATATGATGGATCCGGTAAGCGTTAGCGAGGCGCTCGCGCATCAAGATGCGGCTATTCTTGCAGCCGGCCATGCAGGCCAAGGGGAAGAGTTTGTTCAAATCGTCGATAACATTATTACCCAGTGCGAACAACAGCCTGCTTTTTCCGGACGGGTATGGTTAATGGGGGGAGCCGGTCTGCTCGATATTCCCTACACCGATCTTATCGGCAACCATTTACCAGGCTTCCCGCCCGAGTTTATCAATCATAACCGGAATTTCGAAAGGCTGCGGCAGACCCGGCTCGATTGGTCCGTCATGTGTCCGGGAACCATGATGGATTCGAACGAGCATCCCGATTCGGTTCATCTGCATGCAACAACGGAAATTTTGCCCATACCTATTGCGGAGACGATCAAGGGATATTCCGAGGCAGCTATCGCGGGTCACTTGTTCAGCCGCCTTCACGAATTGAATGTTGCGTATAACGATGTTGCAAAATGCATGTTGGACTATCTCGCTCCAGGGGGCGAGTTCAGTAGAAAGAGAGTTGGTCTAGCCTATCAAAGCAAGGTGACTTTGAACGGAGGAGAATTAGTATAATGCGATTGTATGAAATCCTTCTCGTTTTTCATATTTTGGCATCAATCTCCATAATCGGTCCCGCGTTCGTGCTGCCTATCATTCGAAGATCCGCTAGAACCGTCAGCCAACTGCACTTTGCTTTCAGCGTAACCACAAAACTTGCCCTTATGCCTAAAATTGGCGGTGCCGTGCTCATTGTAACCGGGATCTGGCTTATGATTATAACCAAGATGGGGTTAGCTCAATGGTGGCTGAATGCATCCATCCTGTTGGCACTGCTTATGGTCGTCATCATTGACGGATGCATCGAGCCGCGCACCAAAAAAATCGTAAAGATCATAGCTGAAAATCAAAACCAAGATGACAAAATTCCCACGGAGTTTGCTTTGCTTATAAAAAAGCTCATCCCCATTGAGACGGCAGCACAGCTGCTGATGATTGCCATATTGAGCCTTATGGTCGTTAAGCCCTTTTAATCAGATAAATGGCAGGAAACACGGATTGCCTGACGACAAGAACATCTATACAATGGAAGTCGCATGAACTGCGGCTTCTTTATTTTTGGGAAAATCATAAAACTACAGTCAAACTACAGATTGCCATGCTATCTTGCTCGCGGGAGGAATACTTGTGGACATACGAATTTTACTGGTCGAGGATGACGAGCACATATGCAATACCGTCAAAGCCTTTCTAAGCGAAGCCGGCTATCAAGTAGATGCTTGCAAAGACGGGCAGGAGGCTTACGAATATTTCTATCGTCATAGTTACCAGCTGGTCATTCTCGACATCATGCTTCCCGGCATGAACGGCCATGAGCTCTTACGCGAGTTTCGCAAGCTCAATAATACGCCTATCCTGATGATGACCGCCTTGTCGGATGACGCAAACCAAATCAAGGCGTTTGACGCGGAAGCGGACGATTATGTGACAAAGCCGTTCAAGATTCAGCTCCTGTTGAAACGCGTGGAAGCGCTGCTCCGGCGAAGCGGCGCGTTGGCAAAAGAAATACGCTGCAGCAAGCTGACGCTGCTGCCGGGTGATTTCAAAGCTATATACGGCGGCGTAGAACTGGCGTTGACGCTTAAAGAATTTGAGATTCTCCTGCTGCTTGTTCAGAACAAGGGAAGGACGATATCTCATGAAATCATCTTATCTCGCGTATGGGGCTATGATTTTGACGGCGACGGCAGTACCGTCCATACCCATATCAAAAACTTGCGGGCAAAGCTTCCAAAGAACATCATCAAAACGACTCGAGGCGTAGGATACCGATTGGAGGAAGAAACGCTTTGAAGAGGAGCGGAATTTTCATCAAAGTATTTCTTTACACCATCATTTTCTCGGCATTGCTGGTTGGCGCGACGGCAGCCCTGTTCTCGTCTCAGCTTATGACCTACTACTCGGGATTGCAATTGCAAAAAATCAGCAGCACCTACAAGCAATTAATAGACCGTTCGCATGGGGATGCCGACATCACCGTTATCGCCAATCAATTCCATGACCGAAACCAAACGTTTCGATTCTATATTACGGACGAACGCAGTACGGTCGTTTACGTAACGCCCGAGACGCATTCATCCGGCAGTTTGGCCGGCAAGAACGCCGTCGGCGAAAAATCTGCTTTTATCGTTTATCTCGGCAATGGTTATGTGCTTCATGTTTTCAATGACGACGTAATTTCCTTGAAATACGGCAACCTGATTGCGCGCGTGCTTGTTATGTTGTCTGCCATGCTTGCCGTCTGCGTCATAGGCGCATTCGTCTTTGCCCGGCAAATGACGAAACCTATCAAGACCTTGGCGGATAATACGGCCAAAATGGCTAATCTCGAAGAAGTACCGCCACTTCCGGATCGCAACGATGAGCTTGGCCTATTAGCCCGCGACGTACATTCCATGTACGACAGGCTGAAAATAACGATCTCCCGATTAGAGAATGAAATCTTAAGGGAACGCGAGCTGGAGGAAACGCAGCGCTATTTCTTCTCGGCGGCTTCCCACGAGCTCAAAACGCCTGTCGCGGCAACCAGCGTCTTGCTGGAAGGAATGCTGGCGAATATAGGAGATTACAAGAACCATCCCAAATACCTGCGCGAATGCCTGAAGATGATGGACGCACAGAGTAAAATGATTTCCGATATCCTGGAGATCGTCAGGCTGGACGACGGGAAAATCGTGCCCGTTCCCGAACAACTGAACGTTAGGCAAACGGTATCCGGCAGATTAATGGATTATCATGCCTTATCAGAAGCAAGAGGACAGCATATCGTGACGGATATTCCTGATGGGCAGACTTGTCTTGCCGACCCTAACATGTTGGAAAAGGCGCTTTCCAATATTCTATTAAATGCGGTTCAGAACACGCCGGACGGCGGCGAGATCCGGATCTATAGCGATCCTGCCCTTGGCCATTACCGACTTTGCGTATTGAACAAAAACGTGAGGATTGACGATACCGTTCTTCCGAAGCTATTTGAGCCGTTCTATCGAGAGGATAAGGCGCGGAGCCGGAAAAACGAACGAAGCGGCTTGGGATTGGCCATTGTCCGCAAAACGTTGGATGCAATGAACATTGATTTTGCTTTGGAAAACACGCCGGAGGGCGTTCTGTTCTGGATGAACTTGCCGGCGGTAACGAAGGACGGTATAAAGGAGATATGATGAGGACGCGAGAACGAATAGAATCCGTTTTTTTATACGGTGTTTTTATCTGCTACAGCCTTTTGTTGCTTAAAATATTTTTCTTATCGCGGGTTTCGATTCCCGAGATATTTGACAGCCACAGGACTATCGTAAGATCAATCAATTTCATTCCGTTTTACAGCATAAGCGAATTCCTCGCCGGCCATTCCGCGAACGCAAGAACTTTCGCCTTTGGCAACGTGGCAGGCAACATCTTTTTATTTATTCCTCTTGGCGTATATATTTCCTTATTCAAGAACGATAAAAGAGTTACAAGCCTACTGTTGTTTCTATTTATTGCGAGTTTAATGGTTGAAATTATTCAAGGAGCATTAGGCATCGGCATAGCGGATATTGACGATGTCATTCTAAATAGTCTTGGCGGATGGATAGGAATTATAGCGTATAAGGCTATGCTGTTTATCGTGCGGAATGAAAAGAGAGCGCGGACTGCCATTACCGTTCTGTCTGTTGTCATAGGCTTGCCGGTTATCTATTATTTCTTGTTCATGATAAGAATGAAACTTTGAGTAAATTGCAAAAAGAAGCCTGCAGCCCGCTTGTGAAAGCGGCAGCTGCGGGCTTCTTTTTTCTAGCGGGGCGGGCGCGCTGGGCGCTTGCCCTTGGCAGGGATAGAAGGCTTACGCGCTAATATTTTCGGGGCTAGCCTCTTTAGTCGCCGCTCGGGACGCCGCGCCGAAGCGGAAATAGCCGAAGGCGGAAGCCGACATAACCGCGGCGACGGCAACGCCGGCGGCACCGATCCAGGTGACAGCGGTCAGCGATGCGCCTTCCACGACTACGCCGCCGATTCCTGCGCCGGCAGCCATAGCCAACTGTATGACGGAGCTGTTCAGGCTAAGCATAATGCTGGTTGCTTCCGGTGCCAGCGAGATCAGATGGTACTGTTGAGTAGGGCCGGACGACCAAGCGGAGAAGGACCACAGCATGAGCAGCGGAAACATCAGCCCCGGTGAATGGGCGGCGAACGAGATCACGATCAGCCACGCTGCGTGAAGCAGCATCCCCGTCACCAGCGTGCGCTTGAAACCCCAACGATCCGTGCCGAAGCCGCCAAGCTTGGAGCCGATCAGACTAGCGATGCCGAACGCAAGCAGCGCGATGCTGACGAATCTTTCGCTCATGCCCGTAATATCTAGGAGAAAAGGGGAAATATACGTGTAGGTGATGGAATAGCCGCCGAGCCAGAAGAATGTAATGCCAAGGGCGACGGCAATTTTCGGATTTCTGAACAGCCTCAGCTGGTCGCGCAGCGGTACAGGCTGTTCGCCGTCCGTTTTAGGAATCGCGAAGGCGATGAGCAGCAGTGCCAGCAGTCCGAGCAGACCGATGCCTCCAAAGACCACCTTCCAATCATAAGCGGAAGCAATCAGACGACCGAGCGGTACGCCGACGATCAGTGCCGTACTGAAGCCCATGACAAGCGTGGCGATGGCGCTGCCTTGCTTCTCCGCCGGTGCCAGCTTCGCGGCGACCGTAAGCGCCGTGACGACGAATACGCCGCTGCTGAGCGCCACGATTACGCGGGAAACGAGGAGAGCGCCAAAGCCGGAGAACAAATAAGCCGCGGCATTGCCGGCAATGAATACAGCAAGCGCGTAGATCATCAGCTTTTTGCGGTCTACTTTTGCGGCAGCAGCCATTAGGAAGGGGGTACCGAACCCGTAAGCAAGCGAGAACACGGTGATTAACTGACCCGCGGCTGCGACTGAGACGCCGATATCGTCGGATACTTTATCCAGAATGCCCGCAATAATGAATTCGGACGTGCCGACAAGAAAGCTGACCAAAGCCAGCATATAAATTTTCGCTTGATAAGACAAACGTTCCATCTCCTTCTCCATCTATCTCTTTGTTTAATGTTTTTATATTTCTAGATTTATCGAAATATTCCTCAAAAAAAATGCGGCTACCCCAGAAGATACGGGGCATATTTCCGCGCGACTTCTTTATTAACGCTGTAATAAATGTAGGTGCCGTCTTTGCGCAGCGTGAGCAATCCGCATTCCGTAAGCTGCTTCAAGTGATGCGACAGCGTGGAACCGGCAACGGACTCAAGCTTATTGCTGATATCGGAGCAGCAGAGATTCATTTCTTCCGTAAGAAGCATCGCTATTTTGATCCGGGTCGGCTCCCCGAGTGCTTTGTAGACTTTCACGGCTTGCTTAACTTCCTCGTTATCCTCGACCATGGGTTCTCACCGCCTTTAATTTATATTTCGAAAACTGTGGAAATAAGAATAACACAACACGGAAGTCGTTGTAAATGGGCAAAACGAGCGGGACTCTTAAGCGGCCCTGATAATTTCGAAACTTTAGGCAAGTATAACCATGTATAAAGCGTGGTTGAATGCCAGCAAGGAGGATCATACATACAGCCATGAAAATAAACCGTTTAAGCCGAATCTTGTCCCTTGCTTTATGTCTGGGAGCGCTTCTTATGCTGATTGGCTGCTGGGATCGCCGTGAAATCAATGACGTTGCGTTTGTATTGGCAGGTGGGGCAGATAAGGAAGGCGACCTTATTCGTATCAGCGTGCTTATTCCTCTTACCGGAAATATGGGGACCGCGAACAGCGGGGGCGGGGGCGGCTCCGGCGGGCAGAAGCCCTACACCATTAAGACGGAGACGGGCAAAACAGTGAGCGAGGCCGTGTCGAAGCTGCAATACCGCTTGCCGCGGCATCTGTTCTTTGGCCACCGGCGAGTTATCATCATTGGCGAGGAACTTGCAAGAACGGAAGGGATCGATTTGGTTATCGACGCAATTACCCGTACGCCCGAGAAGAGATTCTCCACGTTTATAGCTGTTTCCGAGGGCCGAGCCCTTGACCTGCTTGAAGCCGATACACGCCTTGAACGTTTTTCCGCAGAATCGATGAGGGAGCAATTGCAATCGGAAACAAGCACTCATATCAACCTAATGGAGATTATCTCTAAACTGGTCACCGTAGGTCAAGATGCCTATTTCCCTTATTTACAGAAGGTGAAAACCGAAATAAAGGGACAGGAATCCGAAGACATCCGGAGCGAAAGTTTTGTTCTGTTTCATGATGGGCGAATGACAGGGAAATTGGAAAGGGATGCGGCCTTAGGTTTCAGGCTTCTGAATCAATCCATCCGTAATTATGACGAGACCGTTATTGTAGACGGAAGTTATCTAACGGTAACGATTAGTCATGCGTCAACAAGCATTACGCCAATTGTCAAGAATAATGAATTGACGTACCGCATCCACTCTTCCGTGAAGGTGAGCGTTAATGAAGATCGAAATCTGGCACGAAATTATGACGATCCGGAGCAACGGAATCGAATTGAGCGGAACATTGCTCGGCACGTGGCCGATAATATCAATCTGGCCATTCATAAAATGCAGCAAAGCAATAGTGATGCCATCGGATTTGGTTTGCATGTATATCGGGCTTATCCGCATATATGGAACACCAAATACCGAAAAGACTGGAACGAGATATTCCCCACATTAAAATTCGAAGTAACCGGAGAAGCCAACTTGTTCCGATTCGGCATGAGCAGCGAGAACCTGGGTAGAAAAGATCGCTAATGTTCGCTCATTCAGCAATACCGATCTGCGCGCTGGTGCGCGGACACGCATAGAACAAGTACGTTTTAAGCAATCAACAAATAATCATGCAAAACGCTGCCAAACTTTCTTTGGCAGCGTTTCGTATGATTCGTTCGAAATCTGTTCAAATTATTGACATGCCTTGTATTCATATTGCTCTTTTTAGTAGACGGTTCCCGTGCTAGACTGTTTTCAAATACTAGAAGCGAGGGATTAACTTGAACGATTCATGTCGAGGTTATTGCCAAGGGTGTAAATCATGATGAAAAATAAACGAATAAAACCGTACACAGCGGCAATTCTCGCGATGTTTGTCATCCTCATGGCGGGTTGCAGTCTTGGAACAAAGCCGTCATCCAGTCCGTTTCTGGATGATCTGACGATCTCGATTAAGGATACGCCAAACACCGGCGACACCACCGCGCATGCATACGAATTGCAAATTAAAGATTCAGCCGGCAATTTGGTTGATGTCGACCGCGTGCGAATCAATCTTTCCATGTCCATGCAAGGGATGAATCATAAAATGAAAGACGAAATGGAGAGGACCGGGCATGGCATATACTATACCAAGGTCTATCTGCCAATGAACGGTGATTGGAAAGCGATTGTTTCGCTGAAGAAAGACAATCATGAGAGAAGGTTTAACCTTGAGCTCTAATTGGTCAGGCTTTCCAAGCCGTCATTACGATACTGCCCATCATGCTCGAGAAGCTGCTCATTAGACGTTCGTTTTTCATCATCATGGCGACTATAGCCGGTTTCGCGAATAGCTCGTGATTGATAATCCGTAAAGGGTCGTTATCGATAGCCGTTTGTTTCATCTGCGAGAAAGAAGAGACGGAGTATTTAGAAAACCTTGATCTGCTTAACAGCTTCAGCCATTCCGGAACGGTTCGCATATGATGAAGCCCGTAAAACGACCCGAGTTTTTCCTTTTGCGCCGTTGTTAATTTAACGGAAAATGCCAGCTCGCGATCGTATAGGACTCCTGCCGGCTTTAGCACTCGCCAATATTCGCGCAAAGCGGTGCTTCCCGGGGTAAATGCCGTAACCGACTCCGTAAAAACGGCATCAAACGTCTCGTCCGGAAAAGGCATGGAAGTAGCATCCGCCTGTACGATGCGGACGGGCAAATTGCTAGACTTCGCACGATAAGACGCTTTTCTAATCATATCCTCGTTCCGGTCTATGGCTGTCACGTTGCAGCCCAGGCTGGCTAAATAGCACGCAGTCCGGCCGGTTCCGCATCCTGCCTCCAGCACCTTCGTGCCGCGTGGGAAGCCGATTTGTCCGATTAATTCTTTGGTCGCTTGGAAGCCACCGGGATGCGCGCTTCCTTCGCCGAGTCCGGCTAACAATGTATGGTAATCCATCGCCTTCTCACCTCTTGCGATATTCTATGCATAACCTCCTTCATCACTGCACCCATTCTTGCGCGGCTTCGCGCTTCTCTTTTTTTTTCGAATAGAAGACAATCGTACAAACCTATTAGTAGATTTTTTCATAGTCTAAGGTATACACGCATCAGGTTGGGAGGAATGGGATTATGCAGGAGGTTTATCCGGTTAGCTATAAGACGATCCATCCGTACATCGGACGGAGGGTAAGTGCGGTTACGCATGACGGACGGCATTTTATCGGAACGATAAAAGGTGTAAAAAACGGCAAGTTAATCGTGGAGGACTGTACGTTTGACAGGAAGCCGCTATCCCTGTCGTCCGTTCGGAACGGAAAGCATTCGAAGAAACAAACTCGCTCCAAGCATAAAGCAAGACTGTCCGGCTATTATGACGGATACGGCTATGGATACGACGGTTACGGTGGAGGTTACGGTGGAGGTTGCGGCGGCTTCGGCGGCGATTGTTTCTTTTTTCCGTTTGCATTCATAGCTTCCCTTTTCATTTTGCCTTTCTTCTTTATTTGATTGATTTGCCACACAAATTGCGAAAAGAGGAATCGCTATTGGCATCCAGGAAAGCGCCTATTAAAAGAAAGCCAGAGGCAAGAGTTCTAGCGGTCAAAAAGGCTAAACGCTTAGTCGGTCAACCCGTTTGCGTATTGTTAAATGACGGCAGCTGTTATGTCGGAACGGTTCAAGCCATTCAGGACCATCGGCTAATCCTTTCCGAGTCCAGGAACTGCGGGAGAGTAAATCGTTCCGATCGTTCCAAAAAACCGGAAGCCCAAGTTTCGGGTCTGCTGGATACCTTGATTGGGGGGATCGGCGCGCTAAATTCCTTTGGTTCGATGGCAACCGGTCTATTCAAGCCCATGTCATCCGGCCATTCAGTCTTTTCTTTGGCGGGGAGTCCTGCCAACCAGAAGAATACGGATGGCCAGTCAGGGCCGGGGCCGGCAGGCGGGGAACAGAATAGCGGTTTTTTCGGTTCCATTCAACAAATGCTGCCGAAATTCCAAGTCGGTCTTAATATGGTGAAGACGATTATGCCATTAATGGGGATGTTCAAAATCTAATGCTAAATCGCGTTGAATCAGCCCGCCGGGGATCCCCGGTGGGCTAACTTTATTTTTGCTATAATACGGAGATCAGTTATGATATATGGAATTTGCAGGAGGCAATTCAATGTCCAATCCGCAAAAAAAGTCTTCTGCCGTTTACGCAGTCATCGTAGTGCTTTGTGTCATTACCCTGATACTGTGTATCTTGTACGGGTTATTGCTATATGGTTTCTACGGGAGCACGAAAGAAATCATCGTAACTGCAGGAATAGCGGGAGCTGCTTGTTTGCTGGCGATCATTCTAACCGTGTTATTGTATAAAGAGGATGTCCGATCAAAGTCAAAGCCTAAATAAACTGCTCAAGCGATGGCTGAAGCATTCAATTTGACATATTGTGAATTTGCAATATATAATGATCGCATGAGCAACCCAATTGATATTTTTAAAGCACTCTCCAATGAAGCGCGTATTCAAATTTTAGAATGGCTGAAGGACCCAACAACCCATTTTTCTCCCCAGGAAGGAGCTGACCTTGATACGGTTGGGGTATGCGTAAGTCAAATCAGCGAAAAACTAAATATGAACCAGTCTACTGCTTCGCAATATCTCTCCATGCTTCAGAGAGCGGGATTGGTCCATGCTACACGGATAGGAAAATGGACTTACTACAGAAGGAATGAAGAGGCAATCAACGACATTGGCCAATTCCTTAAGAAATGATAAAAATACAAAACTGAATTCTTGCCTCGAATTCAGTTTTTATTAAAGCAAACATATTAACAATTTGCAAATTATGCAATTTTGATTTACCCTTTTATATTAATGATTTTCAATATGTAAATATATAAAACTCAAGTGGTGAGTCACTTAACATTAGGAGTGCTTGGGTTGCTTATCACGGAGTTTGTCACGCTTAATAATCCCAATCGAAAGAGGTAGAACAACATGGAAAACTTTGAATTTCATAATCCGACTAAAATTTTGTTTGGAAAAGGGCAAGTAAGCAGCTTGAAAAAGGAAATTCCTGCTTACGGCAAACGCATTTTGCTTGTGTACGGAGGCGGCAGCATAAAAAGAAACGGGCTGTACGATCAGGTGATGCGGGAACTGAGAGAAATCGAGGCCTTTGTCATTGAACTGGAAGGCGTTGAACCGAACCCGCGGCTTACGACTGTCAAAAAAGGAATTAACCTTATCAGAGATAACCAGCTTGACTTTATTCTTGCAGTAGGCGGCGGCAGCGTCATGGATTCTGCCAAAGCGATTGCGGCAGGCGTGCCGTACGAGGGCGACGTATGGGACATTGTGATCGGTCAAGCGAAAGCACCTTCTAATTCCGTTCCGATCGGAACCGTTGTAACGATAGCGGGAACGGGATCGGAGATGAATGGCAATTCCGTTATTACGAATTGGGACACGAATACGAAAGCATTTTTCAACTCCCCATACGTGCTTCCCAAATTCAGTATCCTGGATCCGGAGCTTACTTTCTCCGTACCCCGGGACCAAACGATTTACGGTAGCGTTGATATTATGGCCCATGTATTCGAACAGTATTTCCATGCTTCGAACAATGCGCCTCTTCAGGAACGAATTGGTGAAGCGATTCTGCTCAGCGTTGTGGAGACCGCTCCTAAGCTCGTGAATGATTTGCACAATTACGAATATCGCGAAGTCATGTTATTAAACGGAACATTGGCCTTAAACGGACTAACCGGAATGGGCGTTAACCCGGATTGGGCGACTCATCTTATCGAGCATGCCGTATCGGCTGTCCATGACATCCCGCATGGCGGAGGAATCGCAATCATTGCCCCGCATTGGATGGAGCATGTAGCGGCCGTACGTCCGGAGAAAGTCGCACAGTTAGGCGTTCGCGTATTCCAGTTGGACCGGGCGGGAAAAACGGATGTTCAATTGGCAGCGGAAGCGATCCATTCTCTCCGGGAATTGTGGGCTTCCATTGGAGCTCCAACAAAACTTTCGGACTATGGCATCGATGACAAGGAAATCGAGCTGATGACGGAAAGAGCTATGCTCGCCGACCAAATAGGCAGCTATGTTCCTCTTACGAAAGATGACGTCAGAAAAATTTTGAGAAATTCTTTATAATAAACGATGGGCTGTCTCGCTTTGAGACAGCCCTATTTTATTTGACTCGGATTGCGGACAGGCTGGAAATAATGCTGCTGAAAATTTATGATAGCGGTCAAATTGCGTACACTATGAGCGTAAACAATTGACAATGCAACTGGAGGCTGTGAAAAATGGGTAAAATTGCGATTTTCGGATTCGGCCGCATCGGCAGGCAACTGTTGCGCGTGGCGCTTCAGGACAAACTCTTCGTTCCGGTCTCGATATCCGACATCAAGGACGAAGGCACGCTTGCCGCTCTTTTTGAAGTGGACTCGAACTATAAGCGTTGGCACGAGGACGTATCGGCTAAAGAAGGCGCGATGGTCATAGGCGGACGGGAAATACTTTATATCAATTCCTCAAACGAAGTACCGGACTGGAAGTCGCTTGGCGTGGATCTTGTCGTCGACTGCACGGGCCGAGCCGTCGTCCGTTCCGTTGCGCAAGTGCATTTGGACAGGGGGGCGAAGCGCGTTCTGATCAGCGGACCAAGCAAGTCCCTCGACGATTGCGACGCGGTGCTGCTCAAGGGCATCAACCTCGACAGCTTCGATCCCGGCAAGCACCGGATTATTAGCATGGCCAGCTGCACGACTAACGCCTTGGCAGCCGTCATTAAGCTGGTCAAAGAAAACTACGGGATCAAATTCGGTCTGTTCTCGACCGTTCATTCCTATACCAACACGCAATCGTTGACGGATCAGCCGATGCGAGACCGGCGTGACTCCTGGGCTGCGGCCGAGAACATCATCCCGTCTTCGTCTGGAGCGGCAAAGGCTCTCAAGTTTATTTGGCCAGACCTTCAGATCACGGGCAAGGCTTATCGCATACCGACTCGCACGGGAAGCATCGCCGAGCTAAACTTGATTACGGAGAAGCCGTGCTCGGTGCAGGAAGTAAACGATATGTTCCGACGTGCTTCGCGAGAAGGCGATTTAAAAGGCGTCATGGACGTACTCGAAGGAGAATGGGCATCGTCGCGCATCGTAGGCGACCCGCATACGTCCATCATCGATCTTCCGCTCACGCATGTGGAAGGAGAACTGCTCTCCGTCGCAACATGGTACGACAATGAATGGGGTTTCGCTACGCGTTTGGCGGAGGTTGCCGAATTCTTGTCGAGCAAATAATGGAGCCAAGCGCCATAGACGTTAAGAGCCGCTCATCTGTGCGGCTCTTAACGATTTGTGTCGAATCGATTGTTCCAAAGAACAAAGCTGTTTCTTTTATCTAAAAATGGGTGTAATTTGCAAATGAACTTGGAAAGCATTACTTTATAAAAGAAAAAGCACTTGCGAAAGGCATTGATTTCAAACGATCGAGGAGAGACCTCCCAGATGAGAACGATATCCTCCAGAAACTTATGGATGATCATTGGCATTTCCGCCGTTTTGTCGACTCTGCTGCTTGTCGCCGGGTTTGGCTTGGCCGTCAAGGATTTGCTTTATCCGAAAGGCCAGACATTCGCGGGAAACGCGGACATGCCGGCGCTGCCGGCGGGTGGCAAGCTGAGCGAAAGCAAGGATATTGCGATCACGGCTATCGGAGACTCGCTGACGAAAGGAACCGGCGACGCTTCAGGCGAAGGTTACGTCAAGCAGGTCGTCGCGCTGTTGAAACAGAATCACCCGGGCGTGTCCGTACGGCTCAATAACAATTTGGCTATCAACGGATTGAAAACCAAGCAGCTGGAGCAGCTGTTAAAAACCGATAAGAGCTACAGCTTCGCTCTCAAGCAGGCGAACGTGATCGTCTTCACCATCGGCGGAAACGATCTTTTCCAGACCGCATCAAGCCCGGGTAAGGCTGCGGGCGAAATGAACCTGGACAAGCTCAAGGCTGACCTGCCGCAGAGCTTGAACCGGCTGGCTCAGATTGTGAAGCGGCTGCACGCGATCAATCCCGATGCGCGTGTCGTGTACGTCGGCTTGTATAATCCGTTCTACGATATTCCGGAATTTCGGGACGGATCGCTCCACATCCAGCAATGGAACGAACGGACGTACGCGCTTCTTCACCGGTACCCCAACATGTCTATGGTACCGACGTTTGATCTTTTCGAGAACGCAATCGGCCGGTACTTGTCGTCGGATCATTTTCATCCCAATCATGACGGGTACGCGCAAATCGCCGCCCGAATCGTTCAGTCATTGGAATAGGAGGGAATACGCATGCAACACGCGAGTCGGAAGAGACAGGAGGAGGCGAGGCAGTCGGCACATGAAGAAGCCGTACTGACCGTCCGCAACGTTAAGAAACAAATCAGCGGGAAACCAATCATCAAGGACGTCACGTTCGAAGTCCGCGCCGGCGAAATTTTCGGTTTTCTCGGGCCGAACGGCGCCGGCAAAACAACGATGATCCGCATGCTCGTCGATCTGATCAAGCCGTCTTCCGGCGAGATTCTGATTTGCGGCGAAGACATCGGCCGCCATCCCGAAGAGGCGCTGCGCCACGTCGGCTGCATCGTCGAAAATCCCGAAGCCTATTCCTACCTGACGGGCTGGGAAAATCTCGAGCATTTCGCGCGCATGCAGCGCGGCATCGATAACGCGCGAATTCGCGAGGTCGTTGCTATAGTCGGTCTCGATGCCCGCATCCACGATAAAGTAAAAACGTATTCGCTTGGCATGCGGCAGAGGCTTGGCATCGCGCAGGCGCTGCTCGGCCGGCCGAAGCTGCTCATTCTCGACGAACCGACAAACGGGCTTGATCCGAAAGGCATCAAGGAGCTGCGGGAATTCGTGCGCATGCTGGCGAATCAGGGGATGAGCCTGTTTATTTCGAGCCACCTGCTGAGCGAGATCCAGCTGATGTGCGACCGCGTCGCGATCATTAGCCATGGCATGGTGCTGGCCGTCGGCACGGTGGACGAACTGCTTCACGGCGCGGACAATTACGTCGTCTGGCAATTCGAGCAGCCGGAGGCGGGGCGGCGCCTGCTCGCGGGCGAGGGCGACGTCGAACTCGTGCTTGACGAGCATCGGATCGACGAAAGCTTGCTGGCGGGAATGAGGGAGGCACTCATCACGGCGATGAACCCGGAGCGGATCGCGTCCTTGGTCGAGAAGGCGGTGCTCGCCGGCATCGGCATCGTGGCGGTGCACAGCATCGCGCCTACGCTGGAGCAGTTATTTTTACGGATGACGGATGGTGAAAGCATTGGATAGACTGTTCCCGCTCATACAAAACGAGACGCTTAAGATCTGGAAGAAAAAGCGGTTTTTCGTCATCGTGCTCGTGCTGCTGATCCTCATTCCGATCTTTACATACGCGCAGTTTCGGATCACAGAGACGAATAAGAAGAATTTCAAGGATTGGCGCAATCAGCTCATCCAGCAAATCAACGAATACCAAAACATGCTCTCCAGCGACAGGATCCCGGAGGAATGGAAGCATTCGCGGCGGATCGCCGTGCAGCAGCTGCAATACTACCTGGATCACGATGTCAATCCGAACTCGCCGGACGGCGTCACGTTCACCCGAAGCTTCCTGTCGAACGCGGTCACGCTGTTCTTCCCGCTGCTCGTGCTTGCCCTTGCGTCAGACATCGTATCGGGCGAGCGCACGTCGGGCACGATCAAAATGCTGCTCACGAGGCCCGTACGCCGATGGAAGATCCTGTTCAGCAAACTCGTGGCGCTTAGCCTCTACGTAGCATTAATCATAGTGGTCAGCGCCGTTCTCTGTTATTTAATATCCGGTGCGGTATTTGGTTATTACGGTTGGGAAATCCCCGTATTTACAGGCTTTGTAATCAAGGGATCTTCGGTCGAAAGCAGCTTTGTGCACGCGATTCCGCAATGGCTTTACTTGCTGATGGAAGCCGGGCTGATCTGGGTGTCGTCCATGACCGTGGCTTTGCTCGCGCTGATGGTATCCGTGCTCGTGCGCAGCACGGCCGCGAGCATCGTGACGATGATGGCGGCCGTCATCTCCGGAACGATCTTATCGAGCATGTCTTCTTCCTGGCACAGCGCCAAATTCATTTTCTCCGTAAATCTGCAGCTGACGGATTATCTGGCGGGCTCGCCGCCGCCGATTACGGGCATGACGCTTGGCTTCTCTCTTGTCATTTTGGCCTGTTGGGGGATTGCTTCCCTTGCCGTTTCGTTCTCCGTCTTTACGAAACAGGACATCTTGAATTAGAACCCACGGGATGAGCTGCGTCGAGTGAACGGATTTTGCTTCAAATAATGGATTATGCGGGAAGGACGGTGTCATCAAGGAGGTGCTGTCCAACCTGAATCCTCAGGTTTTCCTATGAAGCGAGTATATTTTATTGATAAGGTTTAGATTTCGTTGATTCGCTATGATAGGCAGATCCCGACGGCAGATGTATACTTTATGCATATGAAAGCGCTTCATATAGTAAATTACATCAGCAAGGAGAGGTGACCCCTCCGTGACGAATGCCCAAGGTTTGTCTTTGTTTAATGTACCTAAAAGAATCTTATCGTTATTGTTGTCCGTTCTAATTCTCATGTCGGCATTTATCTTTGCACAGCAGGCGAATGCCGCGTCATCGCAAATCGTAAATAATACAACGAAGTACGATACCGATGGCAATCCGATTTGGGCGCAAGGCGGCTGGGTCGTGAAAGAAGGAAATACGTTCTACTGGTATGGCATGGATTTTTCGACTTCCGGTGTGAAAAAAATCAACGTATATACGTCGACTGACCTTGTTAATTGGACATCGCATCAGGGCATAGTCGATTTCTCTTCCATTAACGCAAAGCTAGATGCGATCGGTGATACGACAACAGTTCGCTTTGCAAGCACGCAATGGGTGGGAAGACCGTTTGTTATGTACAATAGCGTGATAAACAAATACGTCATGTTCGCTGAATGGGGCAGCGGAGACGGAAATCGCAATAAAATTACGATCTTCACCAGCGATTCAGCAGCAGGACCATTTACTTACGAGAAATATATTTCACAACCAGGCGGATGGAAAATGGGCGACCTTGGATCCATCTTTACTGATTCCGACGGCAGCACTTACATTACTTACACAATCGACTATAACAACATTACGAATGCAGGTCTTCAAATTAGCAAGCTGAGCTCAGACTTCATGAGCATTGATTCCGTTACAAAGACGTTTGCTTCCACAGGCCCTTACAAAGAAGCGACAACCTTGTTTAAAACGGGATCGAAATACATCATGATGGCTTCTACAACCAACGGTTGGAAATCAAGCCAAACCTGGTGTTACTCGTCGACAAGCATGTCCGGAACATGGACGACTCCTTATGTTTGTGCGACAAGTCCATCTTCAACCAACTCTTTCGACACGCAAATCGATCAAGTTCTTCCCATTCAAGGCACACAAGGTACAGTATACATGTACATCGGAGACCGTTGGAATAATTTCAGCGGCGGAAGCACGGGTGTTGGTCGTAACCAATGGTATCCATTGACCTTCGACAGCAATGGAAACCCTGTCATTAACGGCTACTCTCAATGGTACATCGATCCAGCTGCCGGAACATGGAGCTCGGCTGCACCCGCCGGCCAAGTTGACACGAGCTTAACTTATGCACTTGTGAATGGAAATTCGGGTAAGGCACTTGGCGTTACGAGCAATGAGACAACAGACGGTGCGACGCTCGAGCAGCGCTCTTATACAGGAGCGGTAAGCCAATCATGGAAATTTGTTGATGCCGGATCCGGCTATTATAAAATTTTAAATGTCAACAGCGGTAAGTACATCGATATTTCTGGGGCATCTACGGCGGACGGTGCACAAGGCGTACAGCTGCCAGCAAGCAGCAGCACTAGCCAGCAATGGCAGCTTATTGATGCTGGCAGTGGTAATTATTCTGTTATTAACCGCAGCAGCGGAAAATATCTTTGCATTAGCGCAGGCGCGACGACCGACGGTGCTCCGGTTATTCAATGGACGCAATCGGGTTCCGCGAACCAAACCTGGCGCTTCGATACGGTTGCTCCGATCGATTTGACCAAAACGTATTCCATAACAAACCGAAACAGTGGTAAAACCCTTGGTACGGTTGGTGATGCAACGGCAGACGGCACGAGTATAGAGCAGCGCACTTATTCAGGCGCACCAAGCCAATCCTGGCAGTTTGAGTATACAAACGGCTTCTATAAATTCAAAAACGTAAACAGCGGCAAATACATGGACATCAACGGTGCATCGACAGCGGACGGTGCGGTAAACATTATTAATACCTCGAGCGGTTCAATCAGCCAATTGTGGCAATTGGTTGATGCAGGCGGCGGCTATTACAAGCTGAAAAATGTAAATAGCGGTAAAATGCTTGGAATTAGCGCTGGCAGCACGGCAGATGGCGGGATAAATCTGCAATGGTCAGATTCCGGCTCTATGAACCAGAACTGGAGCTTCGCTGTCCTGAACCCGTAAGTCCGTAAACGATAAGGAATCGAAGGGATGGAGTGATATCGCTCCATCTCTTTTTTTGTTGTTGATCGGCTTGCCGTCTTACAGGAAAGGAATAGTTGCAACTAGTTTTAAAACTACCGATTTTTTGACCAAAAAACCAGAATTATTTGCTAATTTCAGTAAGCGCTTTCATTTTAAAATATATAGGTAACCTTCACATCTAGGACAGCGAGGTGATATTTATTTATTTGCATTAATTCGAATCGTGGTTAATAATACTATATTTTCTAAGGAGGAAGAGAAGTGACAAGTAAAGGTTTGAAAAATCGGGCAATAAGTTTTTTAAGCATTCTAGCTTTGGCCAGCACGCTGATTCCGACCGCCTCTGTTCATGCCAACACAGACACGAATCCTGTCATTTTACTCGATGCCAACTCATCCGCAACAAGCGTATCGCCTTTGTTATTTGGCGCGAATTCACGCTACTATTTCGATGGAAGAGGGATGTACGATCCGGTAAATAAAGAGGTTTATCCCGATTTTTATGACAGCTACAACGATGCCGGAATAAAAGCCATGCGTTATCCCGGCGGTACGGTCGCCAATTTATTTAAGTGGCAGCGCGCCGTGGGCAATGGCAACGGGACGAATCCAGATAGCGGACTTCCGCAGGTTCACGGTATGGATCAAAGTGTGATGTCCGTTAATTTTAATCTGGATGAGGCATTAAAATTCACGGAGAATACGGGAACCGAGCTTACTTATATGTATGGCATGGGGAATGGGGATCCGACGGATGCGGCTAACCTGGTTCAATATCTGAACGGTACGGACACGAACAATCCTTATGTCCAATTACGAATAAGCAATGGACATCCTGCTCCTTATAATATCACTTATTTTGAGATCGGCAATGAGACGGGACCAGGTCCGCAAATGTATTGGTTAAACGGTATTCCATCCGGGACGGATTACCGGGATGCTTACGTTAACGGCAGCGTCGTTAATTTCACGAAGCAGACGGTCGTGCTTAAAGCCGATTGGAGCTTTATGAAACAAGGCGCTTATAAAAGCACTGGCGTTGCTGGACAAGAAGTTTATGCTCCGTATGGTCCACCGACGGCTGGAACGGATACACTCTATGTTGCCGGCGCTCCCTGGACAAGAGTGACTTCCTTCGCGGGATATGGTCCGTCCGATCAGGTCTATCAAATCGATTATAATACCGGACGAATCACGTTCGGGGATGGCATGAATGGCCAAATTCCGCCCGCCGGCGCAACCGTCACCATTACTTATAGCGCCTTTAAGTACGGTTATAAAGACTATTATACGGCTATGAAAAACGTTGATCCTACCATTAAAGTAATCAGTAATATAGCCGACAATGAGGCCATTGCCGCTTTCCGCAATGCGAATGTGCCTTACGACGGAATGACAACCCATCCGTACTGGGGGTTTGGCGTAACGAGCAATGCCAATTTGACAGACTACTACGCGGGGACGATGGGACAGGTTAACGTGACCGTTGGCTGGGTCTCGAGTTTGCAGCAAAGGTTGAAAATTGAACCGCTGTCCGGCGGTATCGTTTTCCCGTCCGAATATGGGCTGACCGCCAAGCTGAACGGATACCCGCACTATTTGCTAGGGCTCGGCGATGCGCTTTATATCGGAAAAACGCTGATGAAATATATGCAAATGGGCATTCCCATTGCCGAAAAACATAGCCTTATCGATACTTGGTTCCAGGAGGATAATCTGGGCATCGGCAATATGGCGATATTCAATAATAACAACACGCCGGGCAGCCCGTACAATTTTACCCCTAACGTGTCGGCCGAGATGTTTAAACTGTTGACCAATATGACAGGAACAACGGCATTAAACGCTCCGGCCATCGTCAATATGCCAACCTACGCATTCTCGGGAGGCAATAATGCAACTTACACTCAAAATTCCTTGAACAGCGTAGCGACGAAGGATGCCGACGGCAACTTGTATCTTCATGTTCTGAATGAAGCCCCGGCAACCGATTATACATCCACTATAAATATTGCCAATTATGAGCCGGGATCGACGGCTACGGTATGGAAGCTTGGCGAAGGTATTGCACTGGACCAATATAACCTGCCGGGCGAGGCGCCAACCGTTGTTAATGAAGAATCGACGATTTCGGTACCGGGCAATACCTTTACTTACACATTCCCGGCGCACACGATGACGGCTATCAAATTAAGCGGCACGGTGAGTAAACCGGCTTATATAGGAACGGCCCATTACAAATTGGACGAAACATCGGGCTCCACAGCTTCGGATTCTTCCGGAAACAACAATACGGCTGTCATCTCTTCCAATGGCGGCAACGTAACCTGGGAGTCAAACGGTAAAGTTAACGGCGCGCTTCATTTGGCTCCATCCGGAACTAATGCATTCGGGGATTACTATATAAGCATTCCGAATTTCTTCGATCCGGGAGCGACCAATTTTACAATAGCGGCTTGGGTTAAGCTTGATCAGCCATCCGGGCCGGGATCGAACCAAACGATCCTCGCCCAGGAAGGAGCGTCCGGCCGCAGTATACTGTATCGCGATGTTAATACGGGGAAACTGAACTCGTATCTGGGAGGCGTTACCACGACCTCAAACGGTACCATCCCCGTTGGAACATGGACGCATGTGGCCTTAGTCAAAAACGGCGGGACGATCCAGTTGTATATTAACGGAGCTCTCGATAAAACGGCTAGTGTAACGACGGAGTCCTCCACCGGCAAGTTCCGTGTGGGAGCGCATAAAGCTCCGTCTGCAACCAGCGCGAACTGGAACGGATCCATCGACGACATACAACTGTCACAAAAGGCTCTAACCTCGGCTCAGATTTCCAATATGTATGACGGCACCATTTATTACAGTATGAATGAAAACGTCGGATCCGCGGTGGCTTCCGATAATTCAGGCAACAATAACACGGCATCCCTCTTAACATCCGGCGGAAGCGCATCCTTTGATATCAATGGCAAGGAGGGCAGCGCCCTTCGTCTGTCCGGGTCTTACGGCGATTACTATTTAAGCGTTCCGAATTTCTTCGATCCGGCGTCTACGGATTTTACCGTGGCGGCATGGGTTAAGCTCGATCAGGCTTCGGCAGCAGGTTCAAATCAAACGATATTTGCTCAAGAAGGCAGCGGCGGGCGCAGCATTCTGTATCGCGATGTCAATACCGGCACGTTAAAATCATTCCTGGGCGGCGTGAATACAACTTCTACCGGAACGATCCCAATAGGTACCTGGACGCATGTCGCTTTGGTTAAAAGCGGCAGCACGATCAAGCTGTATATTAATGGCGTGCTTGATACAACCGCAACGGTAACTGCCGAATCGGCGGCGGGTAATTTCCGATTGGGCGCGCATAAATCGCCATCGTCAAACAATTCGAATTGGAATGGTTTAATTGACGAGGTTTATTTGGCTAAGAAGGCATTTTCAGACGCTCAAATTCAGAATCTTTATCATTAAGAAAGAGAATGGGGCTTAAAACAAAAACTGCACCGCGCTTCGCGGCAGGTAAAGCAGTAACCTTCAAATGAAAGGGGCTGTCTCATTAGTCATTAATTTGACGATGGGATAGCCTCTAGCTATTTGTCATGGGCTGTTTCATTTAATTGAAGCGGAAAATTGGTCAAAGGAAAGGATTTTGATCGTATTCACTCGAATAATTGTCGAGAGATAAAGAAGTGTCTGAGGAGGCGTTTCCCATGTTGAAAAACTATCGGCTGACTAAAGCGGACAAGCGAGGTCTAAGCCGCATCGATCCGAACGATACGGGCGGCATCGCAAGTAAGGAAGACATTCAAGATGAGTTTGAACACATGGAACGGAAGCTTCGCAATCTGCAGGACAAGTTGTTTGCCTCGAAGACGAACGGTGTACTCGTTTTGTTCCAAGGGATGGATTGCAGCGGGAAGGACGGCGTTATCAAGAAAGTCCTGTCCAACCTGAATCCCCAGGGCTTCCGTGCGGAAAGCTTCAAGAAACCGACGCCTGAAGAGTCAGCCCATGACTTCTTATGGAGGACGCATAAGGTTGTCCCTGCCAAAGGCTATATTACCGCATTCAACCGTTCTTATTATGAGGATGTGCTCGTTACCCGGGTGCATGGCTTGATACAAGACGAGGAAGCGGCAGCGCGGATGAAGCATATCCGGCATTTCGAGAAGCTACTAACGAACAATGGCGTCATGCTGATCAAAATCTTCTTGCACATTTCACCTGAATTTCAGCTTGAGAAAATCCGCGAGCGGCTAAGCAACCCGGAGAAGCTATGGAAATTCGATGCCAGCGATCTCAATGAGCGGCACTACTGGGATTCATACATTGACGCATACGAAGATGTCTTCCGGCATACGGCAACCAATCATGCACCCTGGCATATCGTCCCTGCCAACGAACGCTGGTTCCGCGATTACTTGGTGCTCCGGATTATTTTAAGTTCGTTAGAGAAATTGGAGCTTTCTTATCCAGAACCTGACATTGACACAAAAAGGCTTATGGAGCAGCTAGAATCCAACGCTTGATCGGATAGAGGCGATAAATGCTCTCGATGCCTTGATTATCCTAAACCTCTCGTTTGTTGTGATCGTTGTGGCTATTGTTTTTCTTTTGCGAGAGGCATTGAATAAAGACGGCTGGGTATTTATATAGGGATAAGCTTTGGTAGTGACGGTAATAGGGAAGTTTGTGTTAAAAAAGAAGTCGACCCTTCTCGCGGGTCGACTTCTTTTTTGCTATTGAGCGGTCAGAATTTGCGGACCTTCAGCCGTGATGGCGATCGTATGCTCGTATTGGGCGGCCAGCTTGTTGTCCAACGTCCGTGCGGTCCATCCGTCCGGATCGATTGTCATGAAGTAGGTGCCTTCCGTGATCATAGGCTCAATCGTGAACACCATACCTTCCTTGATACGGTGGCCTTTGCCAGGCTTGCCGACATGCATATAAGTCGGCTCTTCGTGCAGGTCGCGGCCGATGCCGTGGGCGAGAAGATCGCGCACGACGCCGAAACCGTGGGCTTCCGCATGCCGCTGAATCGCGCTCGTCACGTCGCCGAGTCGATTGCCGGGCTGCGCCTGCCCAATGCCCAGGTCAAGACATTCCTTCGTGACACGCATCAGCTTCTCGGCCGTCTGGGAGATCTGCCCGACCGCATAACTCCAGGCTGAATCGCCGAGCCAGCCATCGAGCTCAGCAACCGTATCAATCGTTACGATATCGCCTTCCTCAAGTGGCTTATTGCTTGGGAAGCCATGAGCGATTACATCGTTTGCGGAGGCACAGGTCGCATAAGGGTAGCCCTTATAGCCTTTCTGATATGGCTTTGCGCCGTACTTCAGCATCATTTCCTCGAATATGCGATCAATCTCGTTGGTTGTAATACCCGGTTGAATAAGAGGGGCGATTGCGCGGTGGCATTCAGCCACCACTTGGCATGCCTTGCGGATAGCCTCGATTTCAAGCTTGCTTTTTAGAATGACCATATTCGGATCAGGACTCCTTCGAAATTGCTTGCATAGCGAGTCGGGCGATTCGATCGACGTCCAGGTCGGAATTGCCCGCATAGTAGTGCAGTCCGCAGCAACCGACCAGCACGGCAAGCATATGGTCGACGCTGTCGTCTTCGCACCGTGCGATTGATCGCAGTGGAACGTACAGCCGTTCCGTGAATTTTCTTTTGGCCTGGTGTCGATCTCTTTCCGGCAAGCCGGCATAATGTTCCGCCGCCATTTTGTACACAAGATATGCGCGAGGGTCCGACTGCCACAACCGGATAAGCGCTTTGCAATACGCCAACAACTGCGAGTCATCCGGGGAACTGCCGCTGACGTCCGTCCATTCCGAGATCACTTGCTCGCATCGCTCGAATCCGCTTTCTAAAACGTCTTCTATCAATAAATGCCGGTTAGGGTAATAATGGTATACGGTGCCGTAACCGAGCCCTGCCTCGCGGGCAACGTCGCGAATATCAAAGCTTCCGCCCGTGCGGAAGTAGGAGCGTGCGGCGACGTCCAGAATCTGTTCTCTGCGCTGTATGCGTATCAGCTCATTTTGTTCTTTGGTACGGGGGCACATACCGGGTTAGCCTCCTTTTATAGACCTGCAAATTTGTCAATGTAAAAATAATAACGCACGGGGAAAAAAAATGCAAAAGATTTGTTGGTGTCCGATAACATAAAGAACCGCGTAATGAATGGTTCTTCGCGTCAAATTTAAAACGTGTTCGGGTTTTACGGGCGAAATAGCTGGTATAATAGAGATCGAAGTTTTAAGAATACATGACGATGTAAAACGGGAGTAACGGATTATGGATATAGACTATATGCTGGATGACGGCGCGTGGCGACGGCTGCTGGAGGGCGTCGCTGCGCGCTTCGACGAACTGACGATCATACGGGGCTTTCAATATTATAAACAGGGAAGGGTCGAGGAATTGGCGCTCCGAGATGACGGCGTGCACGTCGACGCGCGCGTTAAAGATAACCGGATGTACGACGTCGCCGTCGATCTGGACGACCTCGCGGCAAGCGAATGCGCTTGCTCCGCGAACCGCGCCTGCACGCATATGGCTGCAACGCTGATGCGCTACGCGGAGCTGTGCGGCCGGCCGATCCAGGCGCTCGCCAATGCGCGCAGCGCCTTGAAGAGCGCGCCAGCCATCGGCAAACCGGACGCTGGACGAGGCGGTACCCGCACAGGTACTGCAAGAGCAGCAGCGGAAGCACCGTCCTTGGAGAGAACCGCCAGCGAAGAAGGCGCAAACCGATTCGCCGTGCCGGCAACCGCTCAGCCTGTCCGTCCGACCTTGACGGAGACGGAGCTGACAGAACTCTCCGTTGCCAAGTGGCACGAGCGGTTCGAGAAGCGCCTTGGAGCGGTGCACCCGAACATCCGTACAGCACAAGAGGCCGGTGAGCTGCTCGCCGACCTGCAGGCGATGCGGCCCGAGCTGCCCTGGGCGCTTGAGCAGCTGTTCACCCTGCATGCTCTGTTATTCGTGCTGGAACTGGTCGTCAAGCCGAATCAGGCGGACTGGCGCCAATCGCGCCTGTTCATGGGCTACCATACGAAGATCGCGCTGGATGGGCTGCTTGACCAGGCACGGAACCTGCTCGAGGACAAGCTTGCTCTGGCTGACGACAGTTCCTTATATTGGCACCATCTAATGGGGACGGCGGATTTTCTTCGGACACGCATGATGACCGAAGAGAAGTCGCTCGGCTGCTTCGCGGCACTCCATGCTTCGCTGTGGCTGCACTGGCTGAGCCCGGACTCAGCCGGAAGTGCCGCGCTTTACGAGAAGGAGCTTCGCAAGCTGCAGGCGGCGGAAGCCGCGCTTGGTACGTCCTTGTCGCGCCAGCCTTGGAAGCTCGCGCAATGTCTCCTTCTGCTTTACTTGGCTCGCGACACGGAAGCTCGGTCGATGATCGTCCGTGACGGGGTCAATCTGAAGCCGGAGCATCTCACGCCGCTATTCGGCGTTCTCGAGCGCTCGGAACAATGGGCACGGCTGCGCGACTGGCTCGCGGAGACGGGACCGCTGCTCGGCAGCTCCCGCAGCGAAGACCTCGCGCCTTATGGCAACTATTGGGCTGCCGTTGTAGCGCAGCTGCCGGAGGCGGAGGCGACGATGTGGCTTACTCTACAGGAGATGTTGCCGTACTCGCGAACCGTCTACGAGGACGCGCTCGCGGCACACGGCAGGTGGGACCGGTGGATCGACCTGCAGATGTGCATGGGCCAGGACCCGCTGTCGTTCCGCGTTACCGCGCTGAAACCGGTCGAGAAGGAAGCGCCGGAGATGCTGCTGCCATTCTACCATCAGGCGGTGGAACGGTATGTGCTGCAGAAGAACCGCGACGGCTACAAGGCGGCGACGAAGCTGCTGAAGAGGCTTGCCAAGCTCTACTCGCGGTTAAAGAAAGGCGAGCGGTGGGAACAGTTCATCACCGCGTTCGCGGTCAAGAACAGCCGGCTGCGGGCGCTTCAGGAAGAACTGCGCAAAGGAGGACTGTTGTCATGAATGCGTACGCCGATACGCTTACGATTCAAGCAAGCCTGACCGAACAAGGCGACGCTCTGATCTATGGCGCTGACTCCTCCGGCTACGTGCCGGGGTTGCTTGTCAAGCAGCGGCTGTTTGCCTGGCATGAGCCGTCTTTCTATGGCACGGAGCTTGAGATCGAGAAGCTGCGGGACGAGCTGGAGCTCGTCGTGCTGCCGGCGGAGATGGTCGTACCGTTCTTCGCCAAGCCCGAATTGCTGCCAATGCACGTGAACTGGCGGCTGGAAGGGGATGCCGCTCGGCTCGCCGAGGTTGCGCCAACGCTGGAGCGCATCGTCGCGGAGCGGAAGTTCATCCCGAGTTTCGAAGCTTACAAGGCCGATAAGCTGAGGTGGACATGGGACGAGGCTGCGTTTGACGCGAAGTCGCGCCGAATGATGCGCGCCCTGGAGGCCGGCGGCCGGTTTGCCGGACGGGACGACGGCGAACCAATCGGAGAGGCAGATTGGGACGAAGAAGCCCAGGGCAGGGAAGCAGCGGACGCCGCTTTCCTGGCCGGCCTCGGCGCCGCCTTCTCCGCGGTGGTATTTCATCGGCATTACGGCACGGAGGAAGCAGCCGGCGACCTGCGCCGCGACTTCCCGATGCTGTTCGCAGGCGACCGAGCCGCGGCGGTCGCGGGCCTCGACGAGCGCGGCTGGCTTGTCGCGAGCGGCTGGAAGGCAGACACGCTGCCGTTCCGGCCGCTCCTGCAGCTGCTGGAGCCGGAGGATGCCGAAACCAGCGGCTGGCACCTCGCGCTCCTGCTGCAGGACAAGCTCGAACCGGCGAAGCTGGTGCCGATTCGGTTAACCGCGGACGGAGAAGCCTCCGGGACATGGCCTTTCGGATGGACGATTCATGTGCGCGAGCGCTCCGCGTCCTGGCTTGCGCATCTTCGCGCGAGCCTGCCGGCGGACCGACTGGCCGGAAGCCCTTCGAACGTACTGAACGCACCGTTGTCCGACGAAGACGCTTGGCGGTTCCTGACTGCGGACAGCCAGCGATTGCTGGCGGCAGGCTGGCAGGTGTTGCTACCGGCCTGGTGGGAGGAGGCAAGCCGCAAGAAGCCTCGATTGCGCGCCAAGGTGCGCCCCGGCGAAGGAGAAGCAGAGCTTAAAGGCGGCAGCCGTTCCTTCTTCGGCCTCGACGCGCTTATCGAATTCGACTGGCGCGTGTCCATTGGCGATATTGACCTGAACGAGACGGAGTTTCGGGAGCTGGTAGCCCGCGGCGAGCGGCTCGTGCAATTTCGGGGCCAATGGGTGCCGCTCGATCCCGCCTTGCTCGCGCAAATCCGCAAGACGATGGCGGGCGTCGATCCGCGGCAGGGTCTGTCCTTCCAAGATGTCCTGCAGCTGCATCTGCGCCGCAGCCGCAGCTTCTTTGCCCCGGAGACTATGGGCAACAAGCGGGAAAGTGCCGACGAGGAGGGCATCAGGAACGAAGGCGAGCTGGAGATGGACCTTGAGCTGAACGAGCATTTGACGTCCGTCATCGCGCAGCTAACGCAGCAGACAGACTGGCCGACGATTCCCGTGCCATCGACGCTCCGCGCGGAGCTGCGCAGTTATCAGCAAGCCGGCTTCTCCTGGCTGGCGTTTCTGCGCCGACTCGGGCTTGGCGCCGTCCTTGCCGACGATATGGGGCTCGGCAAGACCATTCAGTTTATTACTTACTTACTGCACGTCGCAGAGGAAGCTGCCGCAAGCGGAGGACGCCGTCCCGCCTTGCTGATCTGCCCCACCTCGGTGCTTGGCAACTGGCAGAAGGAGGCGCGCCGATTCGCGCCTTCTCTGCGCATCATGCTCCATTACGGCAGCAAACGGCTCGGCGGCGATGCGTTCTACGAGGAAGCGGCGGAGGCCGATCTCGTGCTGACCTCGTACGCGACTTCGACGCTGGACCAAGAGCTGCTTGGCGGCTATACGTGGTCTGCGATCTGCCTCGACGAGGCTCAGAACATCAAGAATGCCGGCACGAAGCAATCCATGGCGGTCAAGAGCTTTCCCGCTCGGCACCGCATCGCGCTGACGGGCACGCCGATCGAGAATAAGCTTGCGGAGCTATGGTCGATCTACGATTTTACCAATCCGGGCTATCTCGGTACCGCCCGCACATTTGCCGAGCGATTCGGCCAGGCGATCGAGCGCGAGCGCGACGAGAAACGGACGCAAGAGCTGCAGCGGCTCGTGAAGCCGTTTATGCTCCGGCGCAAGAAGAAGGATCCTAACATCATGCTGGACCTGCCGGAGAAGAACGAAATGAAGACTTACATCCATCTCACAGGCGAACAGAGCGCGCTCTACGAGCAGACCGTAAAGGAACTGATGGACGAGGTCAAGAAGCTGGAGGGCATTCAGCGCAAAGGCGCAATCCTCTCCGCGCTGACACGGTTGAAGCAGCTGTGCGACCACCCTGTGCTGCTGACGAAAGAAGCCGTGCCTGTGCCGGAGGACGAACGCGAGGCGGCTGCCGAATCGGCGATGCTTATCAGCCGCTCTGCCAAGCTCGAACGGCTGCTCGACCTCGTGAAGGAGCTTCGCGAGGAGGGAGAACGCTGCCTCATCTTCACGCAATACATCGGAATGGGAGAGATGCTGCAGCGAGTGCTAAGCCGTGAGCTGGGGGAGCGCGTACTGTACCTGCACGGCGGCACCTCCAAGACGGCTCGCGACAGAATGATCGAGCAGTTCCAGTCCCGGGAGCTGCCGGCAGCGGAGCAGCCGAACGTGTTCATCCTGTCGATCAAGGCCGGCGGCGTCGGGCTTAATCTGACCGCGGCGAACCATGTATTCCATTTCGACCGCTGGTGGAACCCCGCCGTTGAGAACCAGGCGACGGACCGCGCCTACCGGATGGGCCAGACGCGCGACGTGCAGGTGCACAAGTTCATCTCGCTCGGCACGCTGGAGGAGCGGATCGACGAGATGCTCGAGAGCAAACAGCAGCTGAGCGATGACGTCATCACGAGCTCGGAAGGCTGGATCACAGAGCTGTCAACGGATGCGCTGCGCGACCTGTTCACGCTGCGGCGCGACTGGTCGGAATAGCGCGAGGCGCGAACGGAGCTCCTGTTTTAAGCTAAGCAGGAGTGACGTTACGTTTAGCCGTTTCCAGTGATAACAAGCTGAATGTGGTTTGAGGTATCCAAAGGAATTAGGCGGTAATGAAGAAGGAACTAATCCGGAGCAATTGTTCGCCGAAGGATTCGCCGCATGCTTTGAAGTCGCGGAAAGGGGAATGAGTTCGGTATAACCAAGCTCATTCCTGTCCTTTCTATAGTGAACTCTGATCTCCAAAAAGTGGGCATTGTATCCCGTCGCTACTCCGATTAGAATAAGCTCACGGAGGGGAAATGAAAACGCATCCATCCTTCCGTTACCTATAAGCTCAACCAATCTTTTAATAGATAGGGGAGATATAAAGCCAATGAAGAAAGCCGTTGACACTTTGTTTGTGAACACCTTCACTGATGGCGTATTGGACCCGGCTAAACCGATGTTAGGACCACTGAGAGACGGCGGATACATCGTTGCCAATACCGCGCCAGGGTGCTGGGGCCCGATGATTACGCCCGGACTTAAAGGCGGCCATGAGGTAACGACGCCGATATTCGTGGAAGGTGCGGAAGTTGGAGATGCGATCGTCATTAAAATTATATCGATTCAAGTCACCTCGATTGCGACAGCTTCGGGGAATGACAAGCCGATTGAAGGCCGCTTCCTTGGAGATCCTTTCGTTGCCGGAAAATGTCCTTCTTGCGGAACATTAAATCCTGATAGCGTCATCGAAGGCATCGGACAAGAAGCCGTCCGATGCGCATCATGCGGGGCCGATATTACGCCCTTCCATTTCACGAATGCCTATACGATGACCTTCGACGATCGAGGGCAGGTTGGAGTTACGGTCTCCAAGGAAGCCGCCGAGAAATTCGCCCGGGACGGGCATCATTATATGCAAATACCTGACGGATCCATACAAAATCCGATCGTCACGTTTGCTCCGCATGATCTAGTTGGCGTTGTCTCGCGTATGCGGCCATTTATCGGCCAGTTGGGTACAACGCCATCCAAGGCGATACCGGATTCGCACAATGCCGGCGATTTCGGCTCATTCCTAATCGGCGCACCGCATGCGTATGCATTAACGCAGGAGGAGCTGGATGAACATCGCACGGATGGTCACCTGGACAACAGCCGCGTTCGCGCTGGCGCTACATTGATATGTCCGGTCAAGGTACCCGGCGGCGGCATTTACTTGGGCGACGTGCATGCCATGCAGGGTGATGGCGAAATTGCCGGCCATACGGCAGACGTCTCTGCAATCGTACACCTTCAGGTCAAGGTACTGAAAAACGTTCGGCTTGAGGGGCCAATATTGCTGCCGAACAAGGAAGATCTGCCGTACACGGCCAAGCCTTTTTCCGCCTCCGAGAAGCGCTCGGCTGCCGTGCTTGCTGCCCGATGGGGCATGAAGGAAGTCGAAGACTCACTGCCACTGTCAATCGTGGGCTCAGGCCCGAATTTGAATGCGGCTACCGATAACGGACTCTCCCGCGCCGCCAAGCTGTTTAACGTGACGGTACCTGAAATTATGAACCGCGCCACGATTACCGGTTCCATTGAAATCGCCCGCCATCCGGGCGTCGTCACCGTAACCTTCCAAGCGCCAAGGATTTATCTGGAACAGGCGAAGCTTGCTGAAATCGTGGAGGAACAATATAACAATGACAATTTTTCTGATGAAAATATTTAGATGTGCTGCCTTGATTTACTCTTTCCGGATTAAGTTAATCCTTGTAACAATATGACATTTCGTTGAAGAAAAGTGCCAGATGCCATCTCTATGAGGCATCTGGTTTATTGTCGTTGGCGAAAAAGTTGGAAGGAAGATTATATAAAACCCCTTGAAGATGGAAATAATTAGATGGTCCAAGTTTATAAACAAGCCGGACGAAAAATCACGTTCGCTGCATTTTAACCTATTTTCTCCGGAGGAACCATCTATGCCTACCCTAACGGAACAACTCAGCGAGCGCGCGCACGAGCTCGCGCTCCAGCAACAGATCAAGGCCGCGGCCGGAAGGTCCGGTTATATAAAAAAACAATTCGACGCCGACATCGCCAGCATCCGAGCTTTCGTCGCTTTGCTTCAGGACGAACCGGTCGGCTGCGGTCAGCAAGCCGAGGAATGGCTGCTGGACAATGCGGAATTCATCGAGGAACAAGCGCTGAACGTGAAGATGCATCTGTCAGAGTCATCGCTTATCCGTCTGCCCCGGCTGCGCGGCGAAGAACGGTTGCGTATCCATGCGCTTTGTTTGGCGTATCTGGATCAAGTGGACGGCATACTGGACGAGGGGACGCTTCTGGCATTCCTAGGCGCTTATCAGGAAATTTCCGTGCTGACGCTGGCCGAGACCCGGTTTATTCCGATCATGCTCAAGGTCTCGCTTATCGGGAAGATCGCCGAATCCATGGCGTTGGTTCGGGATAGGCGGGAAGTATGCAGTCAAGTTCAGAGGCTGCTAAATCAGATTGAACCGACTAGCCTAAACGCCGAAACGATTGGCATAGCGCTTGAGCAAGCAGGACAGACCCAGCCGTTGTCCGGTCCATGGGCCGCGCATCTCATCAGCCATTTGCGGGAATGGTCTGGCGATTCGGCTGCCGTACGCGAATGGCTCGTTTGCACGTACGAGAACGGCTCCGACGATCTTGACCGAATCGTCACGTATGAAGCCAAGCTTCAGGTCGCTTATCAGGTAAAAGCAGGCAATCTCATTACGAGCCTCCGCAGCAACGAGCGCAGGAACTGGGAGGATCTGTTCGAGGCGATCAGTCTGCTCGATCGCACCATGCGCGAGGATGTAACGGGGATTTACCCCCGCCTGGATACATCCAGCAGGAACGAGATCTTAAATCGGATCGCGAATTTGGCGAGACGCCTGCGAGTGCCCGAGAGTCTCGTCGCGTCGCATTCGCTCGCGCTTGCCAAGCAGGAATATGAAAAAGAGCCTGCCCGTCCGGTACGGATAGAGAATAAAGTTACGGGTCAAGAACATCCGCAGGAAGAGCTAATGCGTCAAGCATTCGCAGCGTATTACCTCTTCGAGCAGGCAGGCGTTAACCGCTTGATGCAAACGTTGAAGCAGTGCAGCAAAGTGAGGAACATGCCGGCAAAAGGTTTGGCCAGAAGCGCGTCCATGAATTATTTCTCCTCTCTGCTGGTACTGTTCGTGCTGCTGCTGGTCGCCGCGGCGGCTTGGGTCATCGATTGGCACACCTTATCAAGCGCCGGCATTGCGGCAGTATGCCTTGCTCTTCTGTTCCCCGTTAGCGAGTGGGTCATGACGGGATTGAACTTCGGAATCGAGCGCATCTGTCGGGCCAAGCCCCTGTTGCGGTTCGACTATTCGAGCGGGATTGCGGCCGAAGCTGCGACGATGGTCGTCATACCGGCTATATGGTCGACGATCCAAGAGGCGGAAGAGCTTGCCGATCGGCTTGAGGTCCACTATTTAGGCAATCGGGACTCGAATATTCATTACGCGCTGCTGGGAGATTTCGCCGATGCGAGAGAAGAAAGCCTTGCTTCGGACGAACCGCTTATCGCCGCGGTCAAAGCCCGTATCGACAGCTTGAACCGCATGTACGGGGATAGCGGCACAACCTTCCATTACTACCAGCGAGCAAGACAATGGAATCCCGGGGAAGGCACGTTCATGGGCTGGGAGCGAAAAAGGGGAAAGCTGGTCGAGTTCGTGGAATTGTTACGCGGCAGCGGAGATACCAGCTATAAGGTATTGCACGGCGACCGCAAGGTGCTGCCCGGCATTCGGTATATCATCACCTTGGATGCCGACACCCAGCTTCCGATCGGAAGCGCGCAGCGGCTGATCGGTACGATGCATCTACCCTATAACCGGCCTCGCTTAAATAAGTCGGGTACAAGGGTAGTGGAAGGATACGGCGTCCTGCAGCCACGCATCGGCACCAGCCACGCATCGGCCATGCGTTCCCGGCTGGCTCATTTCTGGTCCGACCCGGGTATTGACCCGTACGCTTTTACCGTCTCCGATCCTTACCAAGACGCGTTCGGTACCGGCATCTTTACGGGGAAAGGGATTTTCGACGTCAACGTGTTCGCTCAATTGCTTGGCGAGCGCATCCCGGATAATACCGTGCTAAGCCACGATTTGCTCGAAGGCGGATTTCTGCGGGCAGCGCTCGTGTCCGACATCGAGTTGATCGAGGAGCATCCTTCCACCTTTCTATCTTTCCAAAAACGGATGCATCGATGGGTTCGAGGGGACTGGCAGCTGCTGTGCTGGCTCCGTCCTAAGCTTTGCGACCGGCACGGGGAGCTTCAGCCGATTGATCTGTCTATGCTTACCCGTTGGCAAATCATCGACAATTTGCGGCGCAGCCTGCTGCCAATCGCGCTGTTCGTGCTGTTCGCGCTTGCTGTAACCGTTTTGCCTGGTTATCCGGCGCGCTGGCTGGGGCTATTGTTCCTCACGTTGCTGCTGCCCTTAATCAGGCAGCTAGCCAACATGAATCCGGCAGGTATGCATCCAAAGTACGTGTTGTCGACATTGGTGCTGGTCGGCATTGAATTCTGGACGCTACCGTTTCAGACTGCCGTGTTGCTGGATGCCATCTTCAAGACGATCTACCGCATGGGAATCAGCAAGCGAGGGATGCTCGAATGGACCAGCTTCTCGCAGACGGAACGCAGCCAAATTCAAACGAAGCGCCGCATGATTCTCGGGGACAGAGGGGGCTACTTGCTGATCTTGCTGTTTGCGGCCGCGGCAGTCCTGCAGCCGAGCAGCCCCCTTATGTGGTTCGGATTGGCCCTTTGCCTCTTCTGGGCGCTTGCTCCGATTGCGGTACGCTGGCTGGATCAACCCGTTCTCAAACCGGAGAAGCCGCTCGAAGCGGCGGACGCGGAGCAGCTGCGCACTTTGGCGAAGGAAATTTGGCAGTTTTACGAGGACTTTGCGGGGAAAGAGGATCACTTCCTTCCGCCGGACAACGTGCAGATCGAGCCTCCGAACGGTGTAGCGCACCGAACTTCACCCACCAATATTGGGTTCCTGCTAACGGCAGCCATAGCCGCGAGGGAGCTTAATTTCATCACAACGCCGATGCTGGTGGAACGGCTCGAGCGTACGGTCGGCATGATTGAACGGATGGAGAAGTGGAACGGACATTTGTACAATTGGTACGACACCTCGACGCTGGAACTGCTTCGACCTGCCTATGTCTCCACGGTCGACTCGGGTAATTTCGTGGCCAGCCTAATGACGGTCAAGCAGGGGCTGCTTCGCTGGCTTCAAGAGGACGGGTGGGGCAAAGGTTCCCGGCAGCGGGGGCAAGCTCGATTAGCAGCAGCCGCCTACGGCACGGAATTTGCCATCGAACTGGATCGTATCCATCCGGAGGAAATCTACGACGCGCGGCAAGAAGACCGGCATGCCAAGCAAGATGAGCAGCCGCACGAGACAACGGCTTGGATAGGCCAAGGATATGAGCTTGTCGACCGCTTGGAACGGTTAATCGTCTCAACGGATTTCCGACAGCTCTACGACGACAAGGCTAAGCTGTTCGTGCTTGGTTACCATGCCGATTCGGGTCAACGGGAAACGATTCTCTACGATTTGCTCGCATCGGAGGCCAGGCAAACGAGCTTCGTAGCCATCGCGCTCGGTCAAATTTCGGTCTCCCACTGGCTGGCGCTTGGCCGCACGGCCAAGAAGCAGGGTGGCCAAGCGACGCTGATCTCCTGGTCCGGCACGATGTTTGAATACATGATGCCTTGGTTGATTATGCGAACGTATCCTGGAACGGTATGGGACAGTACTTACCGAGGCGTCGTGCAGCGGCAGATCGATTACGCCGAAGGACTCAGCGTGCCTTTCGGCATATCGGAATCAGGCTATTACGCGTTCGACTATCAGCTGAATTATCAATACCGCGCCTTTGGCGTGCCTGGGCTAGGTTTCAAGCGCGGGCTTGAGGAAGACACGGTCGTAGCGCCGTACGCCACGATCATGGCGCTTCCGTTCGCGCTGCGCGAAGGCATGCGAAATTTGAAGCGCTTGGATCAGCTCGGCATGCGGGGACAATACGGCTATTACGAGGCGATCGACTTCACCGCCCGCCGTATGCCGCAGGGAGAATCTTACAAGATTATCCGCAGCTTCATGGCGCATCACCAAGGCATGAGCCTGCTTACGCTGGTCAACATGCTGGTGCCGTCCTGCATGATCGATTATTTTCATGCCGATAAACGCGTTCAGGCAGCCGAGTTGCTGCTGATCGAGCGGATCCCGCCCAAGTCGGCCCTCCTCAATCGGGAGCTGCCGGGAAGATCGAGAAGCGGCGGCGAGACCAAGCTGCCGCAGAATGACACGCTGCGCGAATTCTCGGAAGTGCCGGCGCCTTTACCCGAGGCGAACGTACACGGGAACGGTTCGATAACGACAGTCTTGACGGAAACCGGCAGCGGCTTCATCCGGTATAACGGGCTGGATCTGACGCGCTGGCGGGAAGATCCGGTGATGGCTCCTTGGGGAAGCTTCATCTATGTTCGGGACGTGGAGAAGAATGTCTGCTGGTCCCCGTCTTATCTGCCATGCCGCAAGAAAGCGGATCAATCGAGCGTGCAGTTTAGGAAGGAGCGGACGACGTTCCTACGGGAGGATGACGGGCTATTGACCAAGCTGGAAGTGACCGTATCGACCGAGCATAATGCGGAGCTGCGCCGGCTGACGTTGACCAACGCGACGCAGGAGGCCCGAATTATCGAAGTAACGACGTATATGGAGCTGGCCATGGCGAGGCACGACGCGGACAAGGCTCATCCTTCCTTCACCAAGCTTTTCGTCGAAACGGAGTTCGCTTCGGAAGCGCAGTGCCTGCTAGCCCGCAAACGCCCGCGCAATGATGACGAGGCGCCGTTATGGGCATTCCACACGCTGCAAGTTGACGAGGAACATGGAGGAATTGAATTCGAAACCGACCGCGCGGCCTTCATTGGCAGAGGGCATACGCTTGCCAATCCGCGCGGACTAACCGCTCGGCTTGCAGGCACCTTCGGTGCTGTCGCCGATCCGGCGTTTATCATGCGCAGGCGAGTGCATATAGCACCCGGCAGGCAGATCAGCCTGACAGCCGTAACCGGCGCCGCCGAGAGCAAGGAGCAGGCGCTAGTAATCGTTTCGCAGCTTTCGTCGGCCCCACAGGCAGAACGTTCATTCCAAATGGCTTGGACACGAAGCCAAATCGATCTGCAGCATTTCCACATGAGCGAACAGGATGCGTCCGCTTACCAGCTGCTGGCCGGAAGAGTCCTGTTCGCATCGCCGCTCCGGCCAGAGCAGGAGGAAAGCATCGCCGAGAATAAGAAAGGGCAGCCGGGTCTATGGGCGCATGGCGTCTCCGGAGACAGACCGATCGTATTGGCGAGCATCGCCGAAACGTCGAGCCTGCCGTTCATGAATAAACTCCTAATCGGCTACGAATATTTGCGCCGGAAAGGATTGAGCTTCGATCTCGTCATCTGGAACGAGTCCCCAGGCGGCTATCAGCAGGAGCTCCGCGATGCGCTGCAGCGGATGATCGAGCTGAACGTGCATAATCCAAACAATGGCGCAGGCGTGCATATCGTCGCGGCATCCGAGCAATCCCACGAGGACAAGGTTCTGTTGTTCGCCGCTGCGCGGCTGCTGCTGCATGCCGGAGGACCAAGCCTGAGAGCCCAGCTCCAGCCTCGTGATTTCGCACGCGCCGGGCAAGTTCCCGAACTGGCGCCCGTTGCGACGCCAGACCTCTATTCCGACAGCCCTTCGCGCACCGAGAGCGAGGGTCTGTTCTTCAACGGGTATGGAGGCTTCTCGGCGGATGGCGGCGAGTACCGGATCGTGCTGCGCAATGGGCAGCATCTGCCCGCGCCGTGGATCAACGTGATTGCGAACGAGAAATTCGGCTTCCTGGCCTCGGAGCTGTACACCGGTCAAACCTGGTGGAGCAACAGCCGAGAATGCAAACTGACGCCATGGTCCAATGATCCCGCCCTGGATCCGCCTGGCGAAGCTGTGTATATACGGGATGAATGGAGCGGCGAATACTGGGGCATGACGCCATCCCGAAAGCTGGAGTCGAAAGCGGTGTATACGGTATCGCATGGACAAGGCTATTCGCGCTACGAGCACGAGAGTCACGGTCTGCGGCATGAGATGACGGTGTTTGTCCCTCTACAGGATCCCGTTAAGATCATCAGGCTCCGCTTGAGTAATGATACAAGCGAAGCTCGGAAGTTATCCGTGACGTACTACGCCGAGTGGGTGATCGGAGTGAATCGCGAGGATAACGCCTCCAACATCGTCACGGAATGGGATCCTAAGCATCATATCCTGCTTGCGCGGAACAGCTATCAGGACACGTTCCGCAACGCGACACCGTTCCTTGCCATGCATCCGCGGACATCAGAGCCGAGCCAGTCTTGGACGGGAAGCCGGCTTTCGTTTATCGGGAGGGAAGGCGACTACGAAAATCCCGCAGCAATGCGCAATGCCCATCTTTCGGGGGAGACGGGACCGGTGCATGATGCCTGCGGAGCGGTTCAAGGCATCGTATCGCTCGAACCCGGCGAGGAAGGCGTCGTCTATATCTTGCTTGGCTGCGGCGATTCCCGCGAATCCGCGGCTCAGCTTGCCCAACAGTACGGTGTAGCGGACGCATGCGAACAGGCTTATCAGGATGCGCGAGACTTCTGGAAAGACGTGAACGGCACAATCCAAGTTGCTACGCCTTCGGCCGAAATGGATATTATGCTGAACAACTGGCTGCTCTATCAATCGCTGGCTTGCCGGATGTGGGCGCGTACGGCATTCTATCAGGCGGGAGGGGCCTTCGGGTTCCGCGATCAGCTTCAGGATTCCTTATCCATGCTTCACGCCCGCCCGGAAATGACGAGGGCGCAGATCATTCGACATGCCTCGCATCAATACCGCGAAGGGGACGTGCAGCATTGGTGGCACGAAGAAACGCACCGCGGTATCCGTACGAGATTTTCGGACGATCTGCTCTGGCTGCCGTATGCAGTTGTCCGTTATCTGGAGCATACGGAGGATGAAAGCATACTAACGGAAATAGCTCCCTTCCTGCAGAGTGAGCTGCTAAAGGAGGACGAGCACGAACGTTACGAGGAGACGGTTGTGTCGGAGGAGAACGGTACGATACTCGAACACTGCTTCCGCGCGATTGATCGGGCGCTTCGCTTCGGCGAACACGGGCTGCCGCTCATGGGCATCGGTGATTGGAATGACGGAATGAGCAATATCGGTCCTCTTGGACGCGGCGAAAGCGTATGGCTGGGCTGGTTCCTGGGCGAAGTCCTGCGCGGCATTGCCGGAATCTGCGAAAGGTATGGCGAACAGGGACGCGCGGAACGGTACTTGAACGCGCGAAGCAAGCTGGAGAAGGATATGCAGGAGGCAGCCTGGGACGGAAATTGGTACCGCCGCGCGTTCAACGACGCCGGCGAATGGCTAGGATCCGTCCGCAACGCGGAATGCCGCATCGACGCCATCGCCCAATCCTGGTCGGTCATCTCCGGCATGGCGCCGAAGGAGCGCGCGCAGCAGGCGATGCTCTCCTTCGACCGGGAGCTGGTCAACAGGCATCTTGCCATAGCGCATATTCTGACGCCGCCGTTTGACAAGACCAAGCCCAGCCCGGGCTATATCCAAGCCTATCCGCCAGGCATTCGGGAGAATGGGGGCCAGTATACGCATGGCGTCATCTGGAGCATTGTTGCGTGGAGCATACTCGGGGACGGGGACAAGGCGTTCGAGCTATTCCATATGTTCAACCCCATCACCCACACAAAATCGTCGTTTGACGCCCGCACTTACGTCGGGGAGCCTTATGCCATGACGGCTGACGTCTATACGGAACACCCGCATCGCGGACATGCGGGCTGGACGTGGTACACCGGTGCTGCGGGCTGGATGTATCAAGCGGGCATCGAGTGGATTTTAGGGCTGAGGAGAAGAGGACAAAAGCTGCTGATCCAGCCTTGCATCCCAGCGGAATGGCCGGAATTTACCGTTACGTATACGTACAAGCGCACAGCCTACCGGATCACCGTCCGCAATCCGTCGGGCAAATCCGGCGGCTGTACGGCATTGCGAATCGACGGAAAAGAAGCCGATCTCAGCTTGAATCTTATTGGCGAAAGTCCGTTTATCACGCTGGAGGACGACCAATTGGAGCACGTGATCGAACTGACTTTATAGCTCGCTTGCAGGGAACATGAAAAATGCCTGCACCACAACGAACGATGTAACGAAGGGGCCGCAAACTTGCGGCCCTTTTTGTATATCCGGGCGATCTTGACGCATTTCAGCACATAAGTGTCTCAAAATGAACTCTAAACTGTGCTTTTGCTCCTATTGATTGTTGAAATTTTAAGCGGCCTTGTACTTTTACTCCCTTTACACCGAATTATTGATCTGCTAGTATAACTAATTGTTAACCTTCTTACTAGTAGTTAGGTTAACAATTAAAAATAAAGTTGGTGAACACAATGCTATCAGATTACGAAAGACTTGCTCATCTAAACAAGGATTTTTTGTGGAATCCTTTTACTCAGATGAAAGATTACCTATCCTCTGACCCTCTTATCATTGAACGCGGCGAAGGAATCAGACTGTACGACGTGCAAGGACGTGCTTATTATGACGGGTTCTCATCCGTCTGGCTTAATGTACATGGCCATAACGTGCCGGAGTTAAATCAGGCGATTACGGATCAGTTAAGCCGGGTTGCTCATTCAACCTTGCTCGGAATGGCTAATAGACCCGCAATAGAACTGGCAGAGAAGCTGGCGGGTATAACGCCGAAAGGTTTAAATAAAGTTTTTTACTCTGATTCCGGAGCAACCGGAGTTGAGATCGCAATAAAAATGGCGTTTCAATACTGGCAGAATAAAGGAGTTAAAAATAAAAAGGCTTTCATCACAATGAATCAGGCGTACCACGGGGATACGATCGGGGCTGTGAGCGTCGGCGCGATTCCGCTCTATCACGAAGTTTTCCGTCCTATGTTATTCCCTTCGCATATCATTCCCTATCCTTACGCTTATCGCTGCGAAGGCGGCGAGAAGATGGCATTGGAAGCAACGTTAACCAACCTTCGCAATCTGCTGGAGACACGCGCGGAAGAAATTGCGGCGCTTATCGTGGAGCCGATCGTTCAAGGTGCCGGCGGCATCGTTACGATGCCGCCAAGCTGTCTGCGCGAGATGGCTGCCTTGTGCCGAAAGCATGACGTGCTGTTGATAGCCGACGAGGTGGCAACCGGATTTGGCCGGACAGGCGCTATGTTTGCTTGTGAATTGGAAGATGTAAGTCCGGATTTGATGGTAATCGGAAAAGGACTTACCGGAGGCTATTTGCCAGTGGCAGCGACGCTTGCAACGGATGAAGTCTATCAAGCCTTTTACGCCGACTATGAAGAGCAAAAGACTTTTTTCCATGGGCATTCCTTCACAGGCAACCCGCTTGGCTGCGCCGTTGCTTTGGCTAGCTTAAAGCTTATGGAAGAGAACAAGATGATTGAAGGGATAGGAGCAAAGGCAGCATTTGTCGAGCAAAAATTCGCAAAGCTCAAGGACCGGCCGCATATCGGGGATATTCGGCAAAAAGGGCTGATGGTAGGCATTGAACTCGTCCGAAACAAGGCTTCACGCGAGCCCTATGAGTGGAAGGAAAGAATAGGCGTTCGCGCTGCCGAGCGGGCCAGGGAGCTTGGGATGCTGACAAGGCCGCTTGGCAATGTGATGGTCTTTATACCTCCGCTTGCCAGTACGGAAACCGAGCTGGATGCGATGACCGATATTTTGGCGAAATCCATTATTGACGTCACAGAAGGTGGTTAAACGGATGAACAAAGCTATTGCTAAAAGAGCTCTATCCGGTTTATTCGTGACGGGCACGGATACCGGAGTCGGAAAAACAATCGTAACGGCTGCTATTGCCGCAACGCTTCGTGCCGAAGGGCTGAACGTTGGGGTATGGAAGCCCGTGCAATCCGGTGAAAGGATCGGCAGCGGAATGACCGATGCCGAAAGACTATTGCGTCTTGCGGGGATTGAGGAACGACCTGAAGTCGTTGCTCCTTATTCATTCGAAGCCCCGCTAACTCCGATGCTCGCTGCCAGGCAGTCTGGAGTAACGCTCACGTTAAGAGAGCTTATCGCCGCGGGAGAACCGCTCTTTCATCGTTATCAAGCTTTAATCGTGGAAGGTGCCGGCGGCGCAGCGGTACCGCTCACCGAAGATTCCTTCGTGGCAGATTTCATTGCGCAGCTCCGAATACCGGCGTTGATCGTAGCCCGATCTGGACTTGGTACGATTAACCACACGCTTTTAACCGTTTCCTATCTTCAGCAGCTCGGAATTCATATCATTGGCGTCATTATGAACGATATCGAGAACACCGAGATGATTAATGATCCAAGCATTGAAACTAACGCAGTGCTTATTGAAAGGTACAGCGGACTTAAGGTCCTGGGGAAATTGCCCCGTTTGCATCATGCAGTGAAGCCGGAAGCGTTGATACCTATTTTTCAAGAAAGTGTTGAGCTCGCGCCTATCAGAGACGCAATAGCATTCCAATGCATGGAAGGATGATTGAGATGGACAACATTTTGGCAACTACGAAGTGGCAAGTTCTTGCCTCCAAAGCGCTTAACGGTGAGCTCCTGACTAGAGAGGAGGGGCTCTCCATACTCGATGCCGACGATGAGGAAGTGCTTCAGATCATGGATGCCGCATTTACGGTCAGAAGACATTTTTACGGAAAAAAAGTGAAGCTGAACATGATCATTAACGCTAAAAGCGGCCTTTGCCCCGAGGACTGCGGCTATTGTTCGCAATCGATTGTGTCGACGGCGCCCGTCCGTAAATATACGATGCTCGATAAAGAAACGCTGCTTGCCGGTGCAAGGGAGGCTGTGGCTCGCAAGGCCGGGACCTATTGCATCGTAGCAGCCGGGAGGGGACCAACGGAAAAGGAGCTTAACCAAGTCGTTGACGCCGTTCAAGAAATTCGGGCGACGCTGCCGCTAAAAATTTGCGCATGCCTGGGCATTCTCAAAGATGATCAAGCCAAACGGCTTGCCGAGGCCGGTGTTCATCGCTACAACCATAACCTCAATACAAGCAAAGCCAACTACCCTTCAATCACCACAACCCATACTTATGATCAGCGTGTCGAAACTGTTGAGAAGGTAAAAACATACGGTATGTCGCCTTGCTCCGGCGTTATTGTCGGCATGGGCGAGACGAACCAGGAAATCGTTGAAATGGCTTTTGCGCTACGTGAGCTCGGCGCGGATTCGATCCCGATCAATTTCTTAAACGCCATACCGGGGACTCCTCAGGAGCATGCAGGCCGCACCTCCTCGATGAAAGCTTTAAAGGTATTAGCCTTATTCCGATTGATTTGTCCGTCCAAAGAGATCCGGGTAGCAGGCGGCCGCGAGGTAAATTTACGAACCTTGCAGCCTTTGTCGTTGTACGCCGCAAATTCCTTGTTTGTTGGCGACTATTTAACGACGGCTGGCCAAGAAGTGTCGGCCGATCACCAAATCATTGAAGATTTGGGCTTCGAAATCGAGTTGAACGCACTGTAAGGCGGTGACACCATGGAATGGATGGAAAAGAAACTTCAATTATTGTCAGATGCATCATTGGAGCGTTCTATGCATAACAACGATATCGACCTTGAAACTCCCGGTTACACGGTGCGCGGCGACCGAGCATTGCTTAATCTTTCCTCCAATAATTATCTTGGGCTCGCAGACCATCCGGCGATTATCGAGGCCATGAAGGAAGCCCTGCTATCCGAAGGCGCCGGCTCAGGGGCTTCGCGTCTAGTTACCGGCAACCGGTCGCTCTACGGCCGGCTAGAGCAAAAGCTGGCGGAGTGGCAGAGCTGTGAGGCTGGGCTCGTTTTCGCGAACGGTTTTATGGCTAATACCGGAGTAATTGATTCGCTAGTTGGCCGCGGAGATGTCGTTTTTAGCGATCGTTTAAACCATGCAAGCATCGTAGACGGAGTCATCCTTAGCCGTGCGGAGCATGTTCGGTACCGTCATAATGACATGGAACATGTGCGGTCATTATTAAGCAAATACCGCGATCGCCGGCGAAAGCTGATTGTAACGGATGCGGTCTTTTCCATGGATGGCGATAAAGCTGACTTACGCGAACTCGTTGCTCTAAAACAACAGTTCGGCGCGATGCTCATGGTGGACGAAGCGCATAGCGGGGGGATTTACGGGAGACGAGGCGAGGGATTAAGCCATGATCTCGGACTGCAGGATCAAGTCGATATCCATATGGGAACGTTCAGCAAATCATTTGGCGTTTATGGCGCTTATGTATGCGGCAGTCGTACCTTGATTCGGTGGCTGGTTAATCATGCCAGGACGCTTATCTATTCGACGGCTTTGCCGCCTTCTCTCGTGGCCGGAATTTCCAAGGCATTAGAATTGGTCATTTCGGAACAGTGGCGCCGGGAGAAATTGTTCGAAGCAACCCGATTATTTCGTTCTTCGCTTCGTCAATCCGGTTTCATAATCGGCGATGGCGACTCTCCAATCATACCGCTAATCGTGGGTAATAATGATGCTGTTTTGCGTTTCAGTCGTGAGCTTGAAGCGAAAGGGATCGCAGCGGTTGCCATTCGTCCACCGACCGTTCCTGACGGCACAGCCCGCCTTCGATTTTCGTTATCAGCCGTACATTCGGAAAAAGAACTGATTAATGCCGTTAACTGCATTCGCGCCATCGGTCATCAAATGGGGGTGCTGCGATGACTGTATTTTATAACAACGGTACTATCTTGTGGTTGACCGGATGGAGTATAGCGGATTCCGTATTCGACAGTTTGCGCGAGGCGTTACCGGAGTATCATCATATGACCGTTAATTATTGCGAAGCGGATACGCAGGAGAAAATGATCTTTCTTACTGAGACAGCGGCAAAAAAAATAAAGCGTCCCTTGTTAATCGGAGGCTGGTCCCTTGGCGGTATGTTGGCATTAAGACTTGCAGCCATGGGATTAACGGACGGCCTTTTGTTATTTGCGGCAACTGCTCAATTTACTCGTCCCAGGGGAGAATCCGACCGCGGATGGGCGGATGCCTATGTAAGGCGGATGAGTGCAGGACTCGTGAAAGAACGGGAAGCGGTGGAAACAAGGTTTCGACGAATGCTGTTTACAGAAATGGAACGAGAGACGAAGCTGGATCAGCTTCTCCCTCCTCACGGTATATGGTCGGATCGGGCATTAATCGCCGGGTTGCAAGTTTTACGGGAAGAGGAAGTCCTGTCTCGATTGAACCTTATTCGTTGTCCGGTTTATTTGGTTCATGGCACGGAAGATGAAATATGCCCGTATGGAGCAGCATTGGAGCTTGCTTCATTACTGCCTCAGGCTAGACTAGATTCGATTCCTTCTAGCGGTCATGTACCGTTTCTGGGGAGGGAAGAGGAAATTGCAAAACGATTCAGGAGTTGGTGGCATGAACAATCGAACGACGGCAATTCAACGTCAATTTAACCGAAGCGCGGAGGGTTCCTATGACTTTCATGCCGATGTACAGCGTATTATGGCAGATCAACTTGCAAAGTCGCTCATAGAGTGGAGTAGCATGGGACATGCAGCGGAACCAACAATACTGGAAGTCGGCAGCGGTACGGGCTATTTGACTGAACTTTTGCTGAACCGGTGGCCTCACGCCTCGATTACGGCGTTAGATCTATCACCCGCAATGATCAAAGCTGCGAAGCAGCGCTTGCATTCAAGACAATCGGCGGACATACGGTTTCTTCAAGCCGATGCGGAGACGTGGGCTGCCGAAGCTCCATCAGATTCCTTCGATCTCATTGTTTCCAATGCGTGCTTTCAATGGTTAGGTCATCCAAGGCCAACGCTTATTCACCTGAATAGGATCCTTCGAAAGGGTGGGGCGCTGGTATTCACGACATTCGGGCAAGAAACGTTTCAAGAGCTTCATCAAGCATTTGCTGGAGTTTATCATGCAAATAGACTTGAGCCGCAGCGCCACGGATTATCCTTTCTATCACCAATTCAATGGAACGAAGTTCTTAAAGTAGCCGGATTTTCTACTATCTACTGCCAGCAGGGAACTCAGAAGGAAACGTATGCCTCGCCAAGAGATTTCCTTCAATCCATAAAAGCAATGGGTGCCAGTCATTCTAAAGCAGTCCAAACAGGCGGGCTAAGCACCCGGAAATTGTTCTCTGAAATGTATAACGTTTATGAGGAGAAGTTCAGCACGAAGGACGGTGTCGCTGCTACGTACGAATGGCTTTTGATAAAAGCAAAATGAACCATTCTTACCCACTGCAGGCAGTTTAGAAAGGAAGCGACAAACGCAGCCTCCGCCTTAACATTGACAATGGAACGGGCACTTCGTATGATCAGACTAGAATTGTAAAAATTTGAAAATCGGGGTGCGGATGAAATGGCGACAGTAGACTGGGCGAACAAAATTACCGAAATCACATTGTTTGTGGAAGATTTGCAGCGGTCGAAGGCATTCTACCAAGAGACGTTCAAACTTGCCATTATTTATGAAGATGAAAACTGCGCGGTGTTTGATTACGGTAATACAAGTATCAATCTGTTAGATCAATCGAATGCCCGCGAGTTGATTGAGCCCGCGCAGGTGGGCAGCCGCGGGGATGGCGCGCGCTTTCAATTCACGATTCAAGTGCCAGACGTCGACCGGGTATGCGATGAACTGGAAGCGCAAGGCGTTAAGTTATTGAATGGACCGATAACGCGTCCATGGGGACGGCGGACGGCTTGTTTTGCCGATCCGGACGGGCATGTGTGGGAGATCGCTCAGGTGCTGTGATGAATAAATAGATGACTAAGAAAGGGCAGCCTTAATTTGCTGCCCTTTTTTTGCTTTGCAAAAGCCATTGGCCCACGGAACAGTAGAGTGGAATCCAATCATATTGTGCCGTTCGAGGCCTATTTACTATTAGAGCCAACGAAAACTGGCAGTATTACATCTATTTGCAAATAAATCGCAACAAATGAAATGTTATTACGTCTTATTTTCAGAAGCAATTGGAATAAACTAGGGGGAGTTCCATGAATAAAGATCGATTTCGCTACAGTTGTTTTCACTGATAACAAGGTAGAAGAAGTCGCAGCCCCAATTAAAGCCTGGGTACACCAGTATAGTAACCGGCGAAGCACATACATATACTTACTGAACTTTTTTAACGAGAAATTGAGGTGATGACATGCAATTAAACTGGCTTTATTCGTGGAATGTGGTGGATGTAGCTTCAGGATTGCTTGGTTGGCTGGCAGTGATTGGTCTGCTAATTCGTCAAAGCAGAAAGCAAGAGAGGAAGCTCCCGATCTGGAAGGTGCTGCTCGCTGCACTCGCCGGCTTATTTTCGTTTTCATTCAAAATCCCTTTGCTCGGACAGAACGTGAATATCGCACTGTTGCCACTTGGCCTCTGGGTCCTGTATCTCTTTTTACGAAATCGTTCTTGGCCGGACTATCGTAAATTTGCTTGGATTGGCTTCGCGGCAAACTACTTATTTCTGGCGATGGCACTGCTTGCCGGTTTCATACAAGATTCTTTATACGACCGAAATGATCCATCTACTTACTTGGCCCATCTGGAGAAAGCGAAGCTCGTTGCCATACATCCGTCAGCAAGGGAGGCAACCTTCGAAGAAAAGCTATTCGCGAATACGCTGGGTGAAGTAACGGCTGCCGATATGTCGGATACGCTGGAATGGCATTATGAATCGGTACGCGAGGACGGTGCTTATTACCGCCAAGAACGGTTTCCTTACGCGCTGCTCGGAGCAGAAGCTCGCTGGGGGAGCGGTCTGCATGCGGTCGTTTACTTGGAAGCCGACGGAATGGGATTGTTGCTCGCTACACAGGATCGTTATTACTACTACCGATCTGAGAAGCCAATGTTAAAGTGGGGTGGAGGACAATGAGAGGAAGAAGACTTCTGATACTTCTAGTCCTTATAATCGTGGCTGCGGTGATCATTTTCTTCCGTACCTATAACGGTAAGCCAAAGCCGTTTCCGAATGCGGATGAAATTACAGCAGCGTTAAACGAATACGATTCGGAAGCCGGCGCAGAAGTTGTACTCGACAGACTTAAACTGGGCGAGAGGCTTATTTTTGTTCCTTTTGTTTCCAGCGAAGGTGATTACGGGATGGGGTTTCTGAAGTGGGAGAAGCGGAAGTGGAGGGTGGCCAGAGTGGACATGAGCGGAAGACCGGAGGTAAGAGTCACCGATCACTCTGATCCATCAAGCCGTTATGTCGTTTGGAATATCAATCCAATCGAGAAAGTGGAGGAATTCCGCTTCTACCTCATTCGTGATCGAAATGCCGGTATGTCGGACCGAGCGAATTATTATATTCCGCGTGTGCAAATGGAAGAGCCCGTTAACGTAACGGAACATCCGTACGGAGCGATGGCATTTCCTGAGGATTGGGCAGGCATCATGCGAGAGGATGACAAGCTCAATAAGGAGACTGAGAATCATGTCATGGACATCATATTCTCGCATAGCTATTCCCGCCCATCCAGGCTGTATGTCGGGTATGTTCCCGTCTACGCCAAAGATGCGCCACCGCTTAGAAGCTCTTCCAAGAGCGGCGATGAGGATACGGAGTTTATGAACATTATGAATGAGACGGATTTGGATTTCGTGCAGTCACAGGGAACCACAGAGGCTGATTAATGAAAGGCGGATAATATTTGCCTAATATCCTTTTTCTGTAATATTTTAATCATGAAGGCTAACAGGAATATTAATTATTCATACAGGTAAATCTATCTTACAGCACAAATCTCTGATTCAACCTGGTGGGAGACTCGCCTCTAATATTATAAACTGTAATAAAATACATTTGTCTCTTCAAACCGGTAAGACGGATAATGAGCTCTAACAAAAGAAATCATAAAGGGTGTGTCGAGATGTCGAAACTCCAAGACATTATTAATATAAGCAGAAGAATAATTTATTATAAAGGCTACCAAGCTACATCGATCAGCGATATTTTAGAAGAGGCTCACATTGGAAAAGGCCAGTTTTATCACTACTTTTCGTCCAAACGCGAACTCGGCTTGGCTGTCGTCGATGATCTGGTCCAGGAATGGGACAGGGATGTGTTCGAGGGCATTTTCGAAACCAACCTTGAACCTATCACGAAACTAAATAAAATGTTGGACAGGACATTAACCATCCATACGGACGAAGAGGGGAAATCGGGTTGTCCCGCCGGTAACCTTGCCATCGAGATGAGTGAACACGACGAGATGTTTCGTCTAAAAGTTCATTATATATTCGATCGGTGGATTTCGTCGATCGAAGGCGCACTTAACGAATTGAAAGCACGGGGGCATCTAACGTCGGATACGGATGCCAAAAAGCATGCACGAGCCATCGTATCTATGATCGAAGGCGCCATTTTATTAAAGAAAAGTCAAAATGAAGTCGACTTCCTCACGAACGCCATCGCAATCATTCGCGCGCAATATCGGCTTTCTTGAGCCTAATTGCTTCCGTTTTTTTCCATTGCACATGCTAGGCGATTTTGTTATGATCTGTCTGTACCGAATGGTAGGTACAATATAAAACGAAACTACGCTAATGAAAGAAGGGTATTCAGATGTTTGGCGAACATTTTTTTTGCCGATTCTGTACCGACAAGTAGGTACAGAATCGCTTTAAGGAAACAAATGCATGCGGCTTTTTTAAAAACAAATAAAATTACTAGATGAATGGAGCGAATCAGATGAAAATACTAGTCATTGTTACCCACCCGGATATCGAATCATCCGTTTGGAATAAAGCATGGGTGGACGAATTGAAAAAGCATAATGAGATCACGATTCATGAATTGTACAAAGAATATCCGGATGAGAACATTGATGTCCATCGGGAGCAGCAATTAGTCTTAGCCCATGATCGAATTATTTTTCAATACCCGCTTTATTGGTACAGCGCGCCGCCGCTGCTGAAAAAATGGTTCGAAGTTGTGTTACTGTACAACTGGGCATACGGTCCGGAGGGGACGAAGACAGCCGGCAAAGAAATCGGAGTGGCGTTCTCATATGGCGCGCCTAAGGATGCGTATCAGCCGACCGGTTCGAACCGTTTTACGCTGGAAGAAATTTTGGTTCCAGTTCAAGCGCTTGCCAACTATATCAGCGCCTTGTACCTGCCTCACTTTGCTTATAACACGTTGGACTTAACGCGCTTGGCGCAAAGCAGCAAAGATTATGTACAGCATATTACGACGGTTAAGCCTTTGGTTGCATTAACGGAAGGCACGAATGCCAAGAAGGTCCATTGAACCGCTGCATTCGTCTATATGTAACAGGGAGATGCTTGACATTGGGCAATAAGAATAGGAATTCATGGCTTGCTATTATTGCAATTGCATTAGGGGCTTTCTCAATTTCTCTTGCTGAGTTTTTGCCAGTTGGTCTTCTTAATGAAATTAGCCGAAGGTTTGATGTTTCGGAGGGTACTGCAGGAATTACCGTAACTTCCACTTCTATACTGGCGGCCATTGCGGGTCCGATTCTTACGTTAGCTATCGGACGCTTGGATCGACGGGTGGCGGTTCTCGGCCTGTCGTTGCTGCTAATTGTATCTAATGTACTTTCGATGATTACCACCCATTTCTTTGTGCTAGTCATTGCAAGAACCATCCTTGGAATAAGTGTTGGAGGATTCTGGGCTGTGGCTATGACTGCACAAGCAAAACTAGTTCAGCATGAGAAGATAGCAAGAGCAACCTCGATTGTCCTCGGAGGATTTGGGATTGGCACGGTCATAAGTGTTCCATTAGCATCTTATATGGCCGCACATTTTGATCTGAGAATCGTTTTCGCGGTAGTATGCATACTTGCGATCGCTGTTTTCATCATCCAGATCATTCTGCTTCCGAGAATTCCGATGGAACAGGGGGTTCGTGGAAAAGATTTCTTAGGGCTGTTGAAAATAAAGAAAGTAATAACGGTCTTTGTGATTGCGATTCTCACGGTGAGTGGTCAGTTTGCAGCCTACACCTATATAACACCTTTTTTCCAAAAGGTTACTGGAATCGATTCAAATCTGCTCAGTGCGATACTGTTATTCTACGGGATTGTTTCCTTCATAAGCAATTTTGCCGCTGGTTTCATAGCCGGACGCAGCCTCAAGGGATTGTTAGTGGGAACAGCAGTTATTTTCCTTATTTCATTACTGGGCATTTCACTGTTTGGAGATAACGTTGTAATTTCAGTTATAGCTTTCATTATTTGGGCTATCGCCTGGGGAATGGCTCCCTTAGGCCTGCAGCTATTGGTTTATTCAACTGCCGGGACTGCTATAGAAGCCATGAGTCCGGTCTATGTCGGTGTTTATCAATTGTCTGTCAGCCTGGGAGCTTTAATAGGCGGCTTGGTAGTCGATACGACCAATGTAACTGGCGCGATGTGGTTGGGAGCCTTATCTTTCGCTTTGGTACTCATCCTTCTTACGGTTACCTCGACAATCAATAACCGTTCAATAGTCAGTCAAACCGAATAAAGCAATAATTGTACCACGAAATAAAAACGGTTCTCCCACTGCCCAATGACTCTGTTTGAGCTGTTAGAAGCAGTGTCCTGTATCACAAGCGAAGCTTGCGGATTCTTGTTAAAATCGGATTAGTTACAACGGAAAGACCTCTGAGCTTACATTCAGAGGTCTTTCCGTTATTGATCCAATAACGTAATCCCATCGTACAGAGGCACTCTTTTTTGTTCAAACACCCTGCTGATGTTTCTCAACTAATGGGTAAGTCAGTTCCGTTGTGTGGTAATATGTGGGTAACGGTAAAAATCTTAAACAGCAATCAGCAGCCGAGAATGGAGTGGGTATCTAAATGGTGAAAATTGAAACAGCAAGGCTTCGTATAAGGGAGTATACAATAGAGGATCTCCCGGAATTACAACAAATACTTGCCGATGACCTAACTATGAGCTTTTGGCCGAAGCCCTTTGATCATTCTCAAAGTGAAAATTGGATCCTAACAAGAGGAATTGAGAATTACCAAACCGGATATGGCAGATTTGCGGTTGAACTCAAGAAAACAAGTGAAATCATAGGGGATGCAGGGTTGTTAAAGCTTGAGATAGATGGACAACCCGAGAATGACTTAGGTTACATTGTTAAATCCGATTTCTGGGGCCAAGGCTTTGGATATGAGGCTGCAAATGCCTTAATGATGCATGGTTTCGAAGATTTACATCTAAAGCGAATTTGCGCAAACATGCCTGCAACCCACTATGCTTCCATTAAAGTAGCTGAAAAACTTGGGATGAAGCTTGAAAAAAGATTTATGAATAAGAGAAATCGCAACATACTTACTTGCTTATATGTAAAATCATAAATATTTCATCCGGCCGGCTGGAACCATTTGATCTACGCCAAGTAAATGAAACAGGCGATGCGACAAACCATACAGCCTCGTTTCCTCAGTAAGAAATACATTTAAGCAACAAGGGATAATGTGGGAAGTTTAAGTTATACTAGCTGTTATTAATCGCATTAAAGGGAACTTCTATCACCATTTTCTTTGAAGGAGGCATCTGTTTTGGATGCACAGTTTCTAGACTTATTAGCCCAGAAATATGATACGGAAGAAAAAGTAGTAACCGAGATCATCAACCTTGAAGCGATCTCTAATCTTCCCAAAGGAACAGAGCATTTTGTCAGTGATTTGCATGGAGAGTTCCAGGCTTTTCAGCATGTATTAAGAAACGGTTCGGGTACCGTAAAAGAAAAAATCAAAGCTTTGTTCCGTGAGGATTGGACGGATCATGAAATCAATGATTTTACGGCGCTAGTTTATTATCCTGAAGATAAAATTCAGTTGGTTAAAGGGGACTTGTGCGACAAACAAGCTTTGAACCGGTGGTACAGACAAACGATTGAACGGATGCTTAAGCTCATTTCTTATGCCTCTTCCAAATATACACGCTCGAAATTGCGTAATGCTCTACCGGAGCAATTTGTATATATTGTAGAAGAGCTGCTGTACAAGACGGATTCAACCAACAATAAGGACCCTTATTATGAGGAAATCTATCGGCAAATCATTTCCTTGGGCCAGGCGGACAAGCTCATTATCGGCTTGGCTTATACAACCCAGCGACTGGTGGTTGACCATCTTCATGTGGTTGGAGATATCTATGACCGCGGGCCGGAGCCTGATAAAATTATGGACACACTGATCAACTACCATTCTGTAGACATTCAGTGGGGAAACCATGATGTCTTATGGATAGGCGCCTATGCGGGTTCCTTGGTGTGCCTTGCTAATATTATCCGGATTTGCGCCAGATATGACAATCTGGACATCATCGAGGATGTATATGGAATCAATCTTCGTCCACTGCTGAACCTGGCAGAGAAATACTATGACGACAATCCGGCCTTTAGACCCAAGCTGCAGAGCAACCATAACGGTTCAGAGCAGGAAATCCTGCAAATTACCAAAATTCATCAAGCCATTGCCATGATCCAATTTAAGCTTGAAATTCCGATTATCAAGAGACGCCCTTACTTCAATATGTCTGAAAGGCTTTTGCTGGAGCAGATCGATTACGACAAATCCGAAATCAAAATCGGCGGAAAAACCTACTCTTTGGCCAACACTTGCTTCGCAACCGTAAATCCACGGCATCCGGAACAATTGCTGGAAGAGGAGCAGCAAGTGATGGAGAAGCTTCTGTTCTCCGTTCAGCATTCCGAAAAGCTGGCCAGACATATGAATTTTCTGATGAAAAAGGGAAGCCTTTATTTAAAATACAACGGAAATTTGCTATTTCACGGCTGTATTCCTTTGGATGAAGAAGGAAACATGGAAGAAATGCAGATTGAAGACAAGACGTATTCGGGCCGCCGGTTGCTGGACGCTTTTGAATATTATTTGCGTTACGCCTTTGCGCATCCGGAAGAGACGGATGATCTGGCTACGGATATGGTATGGTACATCTGGACAGGGGAATGCTCCTCGCTTTTCGGTAAGAAAGAAATGACCACCTTTGAACGGTACTTTATCCAAGATAAAGAAGCCTATAAGGAAAGAAAGAACCCTTATTACCATTTGCGCGAAAACGAGGAAATCTGCCGGAAAATCCTGCTGGAGTTTGATATGAATCCGGATCATGGACATATCATTAACGGACATACGCCAGTTAAAGAAATTCGCGGAGAGAACCCCGTGAAAGCAAACGGGAAAATGGTTGTCATTGACGGCGGTTTTTCCAAAGCTTATCAATCCACAACGGGCATAGCCGGATATACCTTGTTATATAATTCTTTTGGCATGCAGCTCGTTGCCCATCAGAAATTTATTTCAAAAGAAGATGTGTTATGTAACGGCACGGATGTATTGTCTATAAAAAGGCTAGTCGACAAAGAATTGGAGCGGAAGCTGGTAAGGGAAACCAATGTCGGGGAAAAGTTGCTGCAAAAAATCTCAACTTTGAAGAATCTCCTGGAATATCGCTACATGAAATGAACATCCAGAGTACGGTTGTCCGTTGTTCCCAATAATGAAAAATTTGGGCATCCAGCAAAATGCTCTGCACCACTATTGTTAGTCACGACTAACCGTAATGGTGCAGAGCATTTTGCAACTTAGTCCCCATCCGAAATAAATTCGTTCATTCGTCTCGTTTTCCGTCTTTTATTCTTCCACAATATAGACCCCATCTATATCTATTCTAAAATATATTAATTTGGTATATGACTTTGTTTCATATTAATATGTAGTTATCAAAGACAATAACGGTTGAAGGAGAGAATATAGATGGAACAACACTACTACAATAACGCTCATATTTTTTGGGATGAAGTAATTGAATCGGTTGTGATTCGATGGAATTCCTTCGCTACGGGGGACGATTTTAGAGAGCCTTTAGATAGATTGATTGAATTGGCCGTGATCAAGAAGGCTAAGAAAGCTTTATTTGATAACAGTCATATACTGGTCATGAAAGACGATATGAAATGGTTGTCTGAAGAGTGGCTGCCTAGACTAAAGAACGCTGGCATTCAATACACAGCTACTGTTAATCCAACTAATTCCGTACGTAACAACGGCTTGAATGAAGAAGTTGCTGAAGAAAGTTCAACAAAATTGCAACACCATGAATTTGAAGGTGTACAAAAAGCAATTGCATGGTTATCAGAAATCGCGGCATGATAGATATTAACGGGGATAGGATTGATACAGATGTACACATTATTAGGCAGCGTTATTGGTATTATCGTGATCGGTGTATATGCGTACTTGACTGATAAAATAAATCAAAAAAGAGAAGAAATAAAAATCTGTATAGACAATGCTTTAAAGTAAGTTTCTACGGTTATGCTTTATTGACAGAATATTCATGCAAATGTTCAAAAAAACATCCCGCAATCCATGCGGGATGTTTTTGTCAAATAAATGTATCAATCAATTTCTTGTTGTAAGACAGCATTCACTAATCGACGAACTTCATCAGTTGATTTGGTTTCCATTAATTGAATTCTTAGTTCGTTTGCGCCTCTAAACCCACGAACATAGATTTTGAAAAAGCGAAGAAGCGGTTTAAATGAACGTGGCTGGGTTTCTGTTGAATATTTATCGTGAAGATCCAACTGCAAAAGAAGTAAATGGAGAAAATCCTTCGCGCTATGTTCTTTAGGTTCCTTTTCAAAAGCAAATGGATTGGTAAAGATACCGCGGCCAATCATAACACCATCAACGCCGTATTGTTCCACTAATTTCAATCCTGTTGCGCGGTCAGGAATATCTCCATTAATCGTTAATAGCGTGTTTGGAGCAATTTCATCGCGCAATTTTTTTATTTCAGGGATTAGTTCCCAGTGCGCATCTACTTTGCTCATTTCTTTTTTTGTACGAAGATGAATAGAAAGATTTGCAATATCTTGCTTCAAAATATGTGTTAACCAACCGCGCCACTCGTCAACCTCCGAGTAACCCAATCTTGTTTTAACACTAACGGGTAATCCACCTGCTTTGGCTGCTTGAATAATTTCTGCCGCAACTTCAGGATGCCGTATTAATCCAGCACCTTTTCCATTGGAAGCGACGTTTTGTACAGGGCATCCCATGTTGATATCGATACCACGAAAACCCAGCTTCTTCATATCGATACTCATCTGCTCAAACAATGCCGGCTTATTGCCCCAAAGATGAGCGACGATCGGTTGCTCATCTTCTGTGAACGTTAACCGACCACGAGTACTTTCAATTCCTGCAGGGTTGCAATAACTATCTGTACTTGTGAATTCCGTGAAAAATACGTCGGGTTTTGCAGCTGTACTAACGACGTGACGGAATACAACATCTGTGACATCTTCCATTGGAGCTAATATAAAAAATGGCTTCGGCAAATCAAGCCAAAAATTCTCGTTACTCATATAATCTCCTTCTTTTGCAGCATTTAAAATGGTTAGGCTATTGTAATGTCTTTTACCCATCATTCATAGTATCATTTTTTTTCGTTTATGCAAAAAAAAATTATAGATCATTCATTTTAAGTATAAATTATATCTGATTCGAAAGGGCATCATTACGGGATCGGAGATAATGAACGGGTGAGAGTCCAAACAATCTCTTATACTCGCGGCTGAATTGAGTCGAACTTTGGTAGCCCATTTGCAGTGCCGTTTCGGTAACATTTGCACCGTCAAGCAGAAGCCTTCTCGCCTCTTGAAGACGAAGTTGTTTTTGATATTGTAAAGGTGTTTTACCGGTAACTTCTTTAAATTTGTAATGAAGACTAGAAACACTCATATTCCCAAGTTTAGCCAGCTCTTTAATGTTAATGTTACTATTAAAGTTATGTGTAACCCAGTCGACCACCTTGCTTATCTCGGAAGCTTCCTGATGCCATAACATGCTGAAGTAAAAAGCAGCACCTTCTTCGCCCGCTAGCAGCCAGAAGATAATTTCTCTTTTTACTGCTGGTGCGAGGTACTTTGCGGCTTTGGGGTTTTGTAAGAGTTTAATCAATTTTTCGAAACCTTCCGCCACTTCAAGTGTTGTTTTTCCAACAAAAATGCCTTGATGCGATTCAGATCTTGGTTGGAGCTTAAGGTCGGCTTCAGTTGCGACAGCGGCGACTTCTCCAGGTGGCAATTCAATCCGAAGCGCCATATACGGAGTATCGACTGAAGCTTCTACCACCTGACCTTTAACCGGCAAATTTACGCTTGTTGCAAGAAAATTCCCCGGCTTGTATTCAATAGTTTCTTCTCCAATCTGCATGTGCGTTTTCCCTTGCACAATAATGCAGAGAGACGGTTTTAATGGACCTTTTGATGCAACAGTCGGACTTTTTTCGGTCAAGATTTGAAGGAAGGGAATTACTGTCTGAAATCGGTTAGTACGTAAAGGTAATTTTAGAATTACATTTAATAAGCGGTTCAGGACCTCTTGTACATTTTCCTGATAATTGTCCATGGTAGTAATCACCCCTTAGTATCAAAAGGTTTTCTTAATATGCATTAGAGCACGTCGTACATAAGAAAACAACTCCATTTGGAGGATTAGGCAGACATTCAATACGATTGAACTATCTATAAAAATGAAGACGGCACATAATAACGGATGTAGCGACAGTTACATGCTGGTTGCTAAGCAGTATGATAGTCATGCTATAAAATACCCAATATTAAGGAGGATATACAGAATGAAGTATAAGCAGCTTGGAAATACAGGACTTATAGTTTCACAACTTGCGTTAGGCACAATGACGTTCACGAGTGGAAAGGATACCCATAAAATTCTCGGTTCTGTTGGGCAGCAAGAAGCCGACAAGATGATAAAAAAGAGTGTCGATGTCGGAATTAATTTCTTTGATACTGCTGATATTTATGCAGAAGGCGAAAGTGAAATTATTCTTGGACAATCCTTCCGCAATCTTGGTATTGCGCGGGAGGAAGTTGTAATTGCCAGCAAAGCCGCCGGACGAACAGGTATGGGACGTAACGATGTCGGTGCTTCAAGAGGACATATTATGAATGCAGTGGAAGCAAGTTTAAAGAGATTAAAGACGGATTATATCGATTTGTATCAGATTCACGCCGATGATTTCTTGACGCCTATAGAAGAAACTTTAGGTTCTTTGAATGATCTGGTAACACAGGGGAAGGTGCGATATATAGGCGTATCGAACTGGCATGCTTGGAAAATTGCTGACGCTCTTGGTATTTCTGAACGAAAAAATCTCGCTCGTTTTGAAACGGTTCAGGGGTATTATTCTCTTGCAAGCCGTGATGTTGAGCGAGAACTGGCACCTTTGATGGAAGCGAAGAAGATGGGACTTCTGGTGTGGGGGCCGCTTGCTGGCGGTCTGCTGTCAGGGCGTTACGATCGACACAATCAAAAGGCAGAGGATTCGCGCCGCTCTGCGGTTGATTTCCCGATTGTAGATAAAGAGCGAGCTTGGAATATCATTGATAAGATAAAACCGATCGCAGAAGCACATGGGACAAGTATAGCAAGTGTGGCGCTTGCTTGGCTGATGACAAGACCAGTAGTAACCTCTGTTCTTGTTGGCGCGAAACGATTGGAACAGTTGGAAGAAAATCTGGAAGCCGCAAATTTAGAACTGACGGATGATGAAATTCGGCAACTTGACGAAGTGAGCACACTGCCTCCTGAATATCCAGGTTGGATGGTTGACTATCAGAAAAGAGATCGCCTGGGACCGCTTTTTTGACAGCAGAGAATCGTGAGCTTACTTTATAAAGAAGGAATGTAAAGGATATGAACCTGAGCCACTCAGCTGCGGCGACGTAGAACTATAGTTCAATAAATACAACGGAAGTCGGTCACTATGACCGACTTCCGTCTTTTAACAACTAAGGCGAGACAAATAGAATAAACATACAGGAGTAGACTGCACTTTGTATGCTCCGTTTCTCACTTATCTTGTCTCTCGATGAAGCGTCATCTTTTTATGAGAAGGACAGTACTTGCTAAGCTCCAGGCGGCTCGGATTATTTTTCTTGTTTTTCATTGTCGTGTAATTACGGGCACCGCATTCCGTACATGCTAAAGTAATGATCACTCGCATGATGATTATCACCTTCCTTCATTACCATATTATGTATGACTTCAACCACGTGATCAGCACGAAATAAAGAATATGCCTTAATTCATTAGGACATGAAAAAGCATCAACTACTCAAATTTATGCCCAGCTGCGCGGGGAACGTAGAAGAGAGTTGTATCGATACCCGCTCGAAGCAGACCTCCAAAGGCAATGTCGAATGAAAGGTGGTAAAGGCAATAGCAACACTTATTGTTCCAATTGACTGGTTTAAAAAGCAAAATGGGAGGGTTAAATTCACAATTATAACCTTACTGTTAATAGCCGCCTTAGTTTTCTTCGCAATAGCTTCATTATTAATACTGGCTGCGTTCCGACTTACTTATCGTCATTGGGTCATATCGGCAGGCTTTTTCGTGTTGCTACTTTTGTTTGCCGCATTTTCTTGTGGACTTATAGCTTGTCTACTAATGTACACGAAAAGGTTCCGAGTGTTGATTCGTACGGCCGGGACGATAGCACTGTTGGCAACTGTTGGCTGTGGATGTTTTTGGGGGTGTTTCATTTCAATATTTTATACTGCCAGTATCGAGGAGCAGATGGTTGAGCGGGATGGCACAAAAATGCTTGCCGAAGTAAGTTCGTTTTTGGATGTAGATGTGTATTACTACGACTATAAAAACTGGTTTGTTCGTAGTGATAAATACAGGATTCATGAGTGGTACGGAGACGGTGGATATAACCCGCTTAAACATGAATTAATGCCAGAACCGATAACAGTTACGTACTTCGATGAAAACGGAAATCGCATAGGCGGTGCGGGACAGTAGATGAGGTAAAACCATTAAGCTATCGGGAGGGCTATAGCTGAATGAACACTACGGCAGATGCTCGGATGATCGACTATCGTTTTCATTGAAGAAAAGGGCAGGCACTAAGGAGCTGCGGGAAGCTCTCTGTTATGGCGCGGAAGAACCGATTGTGCTGATGTACTTAGCCTGGTCTGGCGGTTAATCCGGACGAGAAGCAGTACCAGGATGAGTACCTGGAATCGCTTCAGAATCAATATGTACTCGCGCAAAAACCGGATCGATTCTCTAAAGGAGAATGATCCGGTTTTTCTGCTAAAGTCTGAATGAATTGGTAAGACAGATAAGATTGACAATTAATTATCCTAAAGTTAGAATAAATAATGTTAGGATAATTAATTGAACACCTAGATAGGAGGATGCAGATTGTCCGAACGCGATGCAGAAGGAATGGAACTTGATCTAAAGCTAATTCGCGTATTGAGAAATATGGTAAAAGAGTTGTACGCGAGCTTGGAGCATGATATCGAAAGCTACGGGCTTAGTACCGAGAATTTTCGCATTCTAGAGCTTCTCTATAACAGAGGTCCTCATCCAATCCAGAAGATCAGCGATACCTTTGCTATTCCAAGCGGGAGTATCACCTATGTGGTGGACAAGCTTGAAAAAAAGGGGTTGGTCGAACGGATTCCTATTCCAGGAGACCGTAGAAAAACGAATGTCTCCTTAACAGCTGCTGGTCGAATCAGCTTTGACAATATTTTTCCAAAGCATGCTCAATTTATTTCCAAGCAGTTGTCTTTCGCGACCGACGAGGAGAAGCGCGAGTTAATCGATGTAATGAAGAAGATCGGCTACGGCATCAAAAACCGTGACAACACAGACAATCAGAAACAGGAGGACTAAACATGGAAATAGGGGTAGATACCTTTGTGGAGACAACACCTGATGTTGTAACAGGTGAAACCATCAGTCATGCGGAACGTCTGCGTCAGGTAGTTGAGGAAATCGTTCTTGCTGATAAGGTTGGGCTGGATGTTTTTGGGGTTGGCGAGCATCATCGGAAGGAATTTGGAGATTCTGCAACCGCCGTTATTCTGGCGGCTGCAGCTCCAATGACTAAGAACATTCGCTTAACGAGCTCGGTTACCGTACTTTCTGCAGCAGATCCGGTCCGTTTATTCCAGCAATTTGCAACGCTTGACGGTATTTCGAATGGGAGAGCCGAAATAATAGCAGGCCGTGGGTCAATGGTTGATGCTTTCCCTTTGTTTGGCTATAACTTAAATGATTACGATGCGTTATTCGAGGAAAAGTTAGAGCTTTTATTGAAATTGAGGGAATCGGAAAAGGTAACTTGGAAAGGCGGATTCCGACCGGCCTTTAAGGATCTGGGAATTTACCCGCGGCCTGTTCAGAGTAAACTGCCTGTATGGCTTGGCAGCGGCGGTAATGCCGGATCTGTAATTAGGGCAGGGCAGCTGGGGCTGCCGCTTGTATTAGCCATTATCGGTGGGAGTCCGTTAAACTTTGCTCCCCTAGTGCCGCTTTATAAGAAAGCAGCCGAACGAGCCGGACACGATGTGTCGAAGCTACAGATAGCCGTACATTCACTCGGGTATGTCGCAGAGAGCAACTCGCTTGCGGTTGATCAATATTTTCCGCCTACTCAGGCTTCCTTTAATTATTTCGCCAAAGAGCGCGGTTGGACGCCATATACACGTGCACAATTCGATGTTTCCCGTTCCTTAGAGGGGGCCTTATACCTTGGTGATCCGGAAACAGTGGCTAACAAGATTCTTTTTATGCGCAAACATCTAGGCTTCAGCCGATTTTTCATGCATTTACCGGTTGGAACCATGCCGCATGAGGAAGTTATGAAGGCAATCGAATTACTGGGAACAGTAGTGGCTCCTCGCGTTCGGGAAGAAGTGGCTAAGTTGGAGACTGAAGGGACAGGAGCAAGAGCGTAAATTGTTAAAATCGGTGATAATCAGGCGGCCCGCGATGCAATCACAAGCAAGACGCTGCTCAAGCGTTTTGGTAAACCTGAAGAGATCGTGGAGCTTGCGGCATTTCTGTCGTCTAATCGAGCAGCCTATATCACTGGCGTTAACTATGCGGTTGACGGCGGAGCATCAGCTTGGTGATATCCAAAAGCCAAGTGAATTCAAAAAGATTAAATAAAAGACCGACCTGGATTTGGATCACCAGGTTGGTCTTTGATGCGTTATTGAACTACTTTGGGGCATATAAAGCAAGCACTTCGTAAGGTTTAAGCTTTGGCAGCATTAGCAGATCCCCAAAGAGATCCAGGGTTCACTAAGTTCGGGTAAAGATGAAGCATGGCATGAAATAAATCTAAAGCGGTGTCTGTTTCATTATCCAAACGAATAAAGTCTAACAGATATTGTTTAGTCTCATCCAAAATCTTGGGGTTATTATCATTGTCAGGAACTTTGTGTCCGGGAATAACAAATTTAGGATTTAGTCTTTTTAAGCGATCTATTGTTTGAATCCATTCAAGTCGAGTACTCTTGGTTGTTTCAGCTAGATATGGATGGATTCCATTATAAACCACATCACCTGCCACTAGTAATTCAAGATCCGGTATCCATAATGAGGTGGTATTTGCAGTATCCGTAAACCCGGATTCAATGATTTCCAACCGATTTCCTTCAAGCTCAAAGAAATTTGTATCGATAACATCAGGAAAAACCTGGGGCTCTGGAATTTGATTAGGGAATCGTTTATCCCAAAAACTTTCAATTAGACTTCCTTGTTTATAGCTTTCTTTAACCGTTCCTTCTGTTGCTATTGCTTTAACATAGGGAAAAGCTTCTTTTATTTGTTTGATTCCAAAGAAATGATCTCCATGGCCATGCGTAATATAGATATATTTTAAATTACGGTTAATTGACTTTATCCAATCAAGCAATTTATGGTTATGTTCAATAGTAATAAAAGTATCGACTAAAACTGCATCCTTTTCTCCATAAATAAGGATAGCCGTATTGGAAACCCATTGAAGTTCTTCATTTGCTTCTGGCAGATTTCTTGTGAGGCTGTCACGTTTTACGCTTAATTCAGCGAATTGTAAGTTTGACATTTCGATCATCCTTAAATTTATTTTTTGCTCCATCATATAGCTATCACTGTAAACTGCAATGCGACTCTCAGAGGGCGGAGAATGGTCGCATCCTCTACTTTAATCTTCCATATTATCCGCCTTTTCTTCAAGATTATTACCTTTTTAGGCTGGTTTCTGGAATTTGCCGAAGTATCACACGCAGGCGATTGTCTCATAGCGAAAGAGGGAGTTAAACGACATTTCCTCGGTGGAATGCCGTGAAACGTTCAAAGCACACAAACATTACTTTTTATAGCTGTCTACTTGACAAGTTATGATCGTTTCGGCTGGCTTTTGCATAGGTTTGTGCAACAAAATCGTTTACCGCTTGCATAAACGGTTCGGTTTTGCTCATTGTAGGAGCACTGGATTGGAGAATCAGACCGCGAAATTCGTTCGGGTAATCCAGCGCGTATTGAATGCCAACGCCGCCGCCATGAGTATGAAAACTTGACGCACACTATCGATAAAGACTTCATTTTCTCCAACTGCCACGGTTACTCCCCTGTCTCCTCTTTGTCGTTGATTCACCTGCAATAATGAGACCGATCGTTCTCATAATACAAATTCCTTCAACCGTTTGTCAACGTATCTATCGCAAATGTCTCCACTCGTGGAGGTCTGTCGTTCGGTAAGATAGCACTTGTTGCTGCGGACAGAAATAATACCCGTTCCGCACCATAGAGAATTTCTCGGCAGCCTGAAAGAACCTGAGCAGCGAAAGCCCCAAATGATTTGCCACCACATGAGACGGCTCCGATTAAACCATCTCTAAGCCACGTTTCGATTTCGGCGACTTAGGAGACATAGTTGTGGAATGGTTCGGGGATATTTACGGGCGCGAAGGGCTGACCATGCGGGAAAGGGTAATCGCGACGATCGCCATGCTGTCCGTGCTAAACTTGGAGTCGGAGTTGAAAATCCATTTTGTTGCCGGTACCAACGCAGGATTGACTCGCGAGGAAATGGAGGAAGTAATCATTCAATCCGTCGCGTACGGCGGATTCCCAAAAGCCATTAATGCCATGAAGGGGCTGAAGGGGAGTCGTGAAGGGGCAGAGCGCGTCGCTTCAGTTATTTCTGGATTTGCCGGCAGGACATTGCCGTTCATGGGGATATATCCAAAGCCGCGGATTGTCATTTATGTTATCAAGGTTTCTCTCGAGAGGAGAGACGTCGCAAGACATATGTACAAAAATTTTACGAACATGCGTTCTAACCCTTGACAAAATTAAGATCGCTCACTTATTATGGGAACGATCGATCTAGAAAAGGAGGTGGAGGTATGTCTTTTATTTGGAAAGTCCTTGGCGGTATCTTTAAGTTGTAAAACTCAACTTTCGAAAACGTAATTAGACAAGGGCATAGAAGAAATAGGCACCTTACCTAGGCGGCCCTATTTTTTCGTTTCGGAAGCCCCTTAGTCTATTAATTAAATCGACTACAGTACAAAAGTCAACTTTGAGCGATATAATAGTCATCCGGATGATGTTATTGATGCAGAAAAAAGGACAAGCTATTTAACTTATTTTCAGGAGGAGTTACCATGTCAAAGCTCAACATCGGTATTATTCTGGGAAGCACGCGTCAAGGTCGCTTGAGTCCTCAAGTTGGCAAATGGGTCAAAAACATTGCCGACAGACGTGGAGATGCTAACTACGAAATTGTAGATATTGCGGATTATAAGCTGCCTCTTCTAGGTGAGGTTGATGCTACAGAGCAAGCGACGGCATGGAATGCAAAGATCGCGAGCTTGGACGGCTTTGTTTTTATCGTTCAAGAATATAATCACAGCGTGACAGGTTCCTTGAAAAATGCGTTAGATTATGCACGGGAAGCTTGGTATGATAAAGCAGCGGGCATTGTTGGTTACGGTTCTGTAGGCGGTGCACGCGCAGCAGAGCATCTGAGAGGTATTCTGGGAGAATTGTGTGTGGCGGACGTTCGTACGCAAGCGTCACTATCTTTATTTACGGATTTCGAGAACGGAAGTGTCCTTAAGCCAGCAGAGTATCACCTGGCGAATGTAAATGGCATGATCGATCAAGTGTTAGCTTGGAGCGGTGCTTTGAAAACCTTGCGTTAATAGATGATATTAAAAAAACGAGGTGCCTCAGGATCAGATTCCTGCGGCACCTCGTTTTGTAATACTTTGGTTGAGCGTTCGATGATGAATCGCAAGTGTCAGCTTGGGCGGTAGAAGCGGTCAGATCGGTACGAGAAGATGGGATTCACCAAGACAGGTGATCAGAAAGCATTAAATGATAAAGCTACACTAGTTTTCTACAATAAAATTTGTTGAAGTTCTTTAAACTATCGAGGAACGATAGCGTAACAATGAGACAGCAGCCGGCTTACAACGATCGGTTGCTTTTTTGTTGAACTAAAGGGAGTTTAGTTCCAATATGTGGTATTATATTGGCACATGAAGGCAGTAGTCACGATATTGAGCCTAGGAGAGAAGTACCCAGGAGTCGAGCGTTTTGAATGTACTCTTTTTAAGTAAAACCATTGAAGTAACGGGAAACGATAGTTCCACAAGATACGGCGGCAGCCAGCACATGATCGGCTGCCGTTGTTCTTTGAAGTAACGGGCAGATTAACGCAACAAATGGAACTTCTGTACGTCTAAATTTCAGGAAACTATTGGAACAGCCTAGGGGGAAGTTCAGTGCATAATGAAGTAAATGTTAAAATGGAAAAGAAATTACCTTTATTTATTGTAACCGGTTCAAGTGGTTCAGGTAAAACTTTTGTAATTACTGAACTAAGAAGAATACTACCTAATGTAGATGTTTTTGACATCGATAACCTACTGGAATGTGGCGTAACAGATGATGCAAAGATATTAAATGTTTGGCTTCGAGTAGCCCGCAATATAGCTGAAAGCGGTCGAATTTCTATCATTTGTGGAACTGCAATGCCATGGGATGTAGAGAAATGCGTAGATTACTCTTACTTTAAACATGTGTATTATCTCAATTTACATTGTGATGATTTGACTCGAGAAAAACGCTTGCGAGAGAGAAATTGGACTGATGAGATGATCCAGGATTATAAAAACTTCGCTAAAGAGTTACTTGAAATTTCCGATTCAGCATTTGACCCACCTATGCCTACCGTTGTTACAACTAATAACAATGTTGAAGAAGCAGTGGCAGTTCAAATTAAAGCTTGGGTTCTACAGTACGCTAGCTAGAATTCAACTAGCGGGAGACGATAGTTCAATCAATGCTGCAGGAGATCCGGAGGGGCTAATGCAGCATTTGTTGAATTAAGGGCAGGATGGTCCCAATATACGGTAATATTATCTCGATGCAGAGCATGGGGGGGATATTGGTGTTAAAAAGAAAATTTGGAGATCGTTCAGACTGGCAACGTGTTTTAGTTAGGGAGTATGCTCAATCTTTTATCGAATCGGATAACTTCAATGGTTATGTGACCCTTCTTCGAATTGTCAAAGTATCAGACCCACTTTACGTTGAGTATAACGGAGAAGAAATTTGTATTGTTAACGATGGCTATCTATGGCTTCAGCAATTCCCTTCAGGTCGAAATCATTCGGTAACGACAATGTTTGATTCAAAAGGTAATATCGTGCAGTGGTACATAGATATATGTTCTCAGAATGGTGTTAGTGAGAATAATGTGCCTTGGATGGACGATTTGTTTCTGGATTTAATTGTATTACCATCTGGGGAAGTAATTAATAAGGACACAGATGAGCTAGAAGGAGCTCTTATCAGCGGAATCATTAATAAAACACTTTATGATTTAGCTACGGAAGAATCAAATATGCTCAGTGAATTAATTAAGCATAATGAGTTTACTTTATTGAAGCTATCAGAAGAACACAAAGAATTCTTGCTCCAAAAGATGTAAAGGTAGGACAATTTATTGAGCTACCCCGAAAATTACTCTTAGCTCAGACCCAAAAATGGCAGCACGAAAACAAGCCCAGCTTTTATGTTTTTTTAAAACTGTGCTTCTTCGAAATTATGAGAGATTAGGACGGTTAAGAGGCCTCTGAGGCAGAAAGAGCAACCTGAAAACCAAGACTCTCAAGCCTGCGAACAGCTTGCTTCATAATGGCTTCTTGCTGTCGCTGTTCAAAGTAATG
>NZ_JAASRQ010000008.1:0-142500 GCF_011761545.1 Paenibacillus sp. BK720
CTGGAAAGTACCGATCCAACCAGTTATGGACGCGGCCTTGCACCACGCGCAGGTCAGTTGACAGATGATCGCGAATTTTCATCGCTTCCCTTAGTTCGGCATAGATGCCCTGGGGAAGGTTGGGTACAGCATATCTTCCGTCTTTGACAAGCTGTGCGATGACTTTAGCATCTTTAATGTCGTTCTTGGTTGGTGAATTGTCATCCAATTCTTTGCTTTTCTTCACGTGGAGCGGATTAACCACAGCGCACGTAACATGCTGTTCTCTTAAAAAATGGGCCAGGTTCAGCCAGTAATGACCGGTCGGTTCCATGCCAACGATGACGTCCTGGAACCCTTGCTCCGTCGCAATCTTTCCAATCCAGCCCACGAACATTTCGAAGCCTTCTCGATTGTTCTCAAACGTAATGGGCTTCCCAAACTCCACTCCGCGGTAGTCTTGTGCTCGAGCGACGTGTTTAAATTTAGCGATGTCTACACCGACAATTAAGGTAGAAGAAGTGATTTGATTAATGCGTTCATTTTGAGTAGAATTCATCTTGTAGTCTCCTTGGCTTGTTTTTGGATCCGGTAGCTGGCCAGCGTCGTGGACCCATTAACATCATACCAAGGAGTCTTTTTGTTTCTCAAACCTCGTATTTCTTCATTATAGGAATGCTGCCCTTTAGTTGAGAACCATCAGCAGCCGGTCATTATTGACCGGCTGCTGCACTAAAAAACTATCGTCCCTCTTAATTTAATCTTTGACTCCAAGAACCCTGTCGCTATGGCCTCTTTTATGAAGATTCATCATTTCGTACCAATATCTTTTGGTTTCTTCGTTGAATTCTTTCTTGGATACCCTCTCGAGCCAATCATATAGCTCTTTCTGTTTTGGTTTTGAGATGTCAAACTCAATTATAATCTCTTTCATATCCATTTTTCTTGCCTCCATTTGACTATCGTTCTCCCGTTAGCTTAATAGACCATTAGTTATTCTCGAGCAGCAGAACATTTAACTGATTGGGCTTAAGCCGCTTCCCACATCTTCCTTCTCCATACAATAATCCTGTATGTCATTACTGTTAAGAAGGGAGCCAATAATGAAAATTCCAGTTACTGGGTTCGTAGTGGATTCTGGTGATGATGATACTCAGCACTCACACAAACTGTATATAACTTCTTTCAATGGAAATCCGGTTCATGTTCATTCAATCTCCGGTATAACATCAATAAACGACGGACATTCTCATCAATATGCGAGTTGGACTGCCCCTGCCCCCACCGGTGTACCTCATGTCCACAGCTATAATACCTTTACTTCCATGAGTCAAGGCCATACGCATCGCATTCAGGGAACCACTGGCCCCGCTATTGCTCTTCCCGGCGGTGGGCATTACCACCTATTTGAAGGGTATACTACAATCGATGGCAGTCATCCACATTCGCATGCCTATAATGGGCGAACAAGTAATGAAGTCAGTAGTCGATAAGTTTTTGAAAGACATTCACCACACACTTGATTTTTTCCCGTCAATAAAGCGGCAACTGATCCTCTGATCGGCTGCCGCTTTTTAATCGAACTATCTTCTCCCGGTAGTTAAAAACTATTATTTCGCTGGCTCATAATGTACATGTACTTCTAATACTTCTGAAGTTTTTTAAATTCATTCTCCACTTCTGTAGCAACATCATGCGCTTCATCAAAATCAAGGGTTTTATCAATCGATAGAACCACATCAATTACAGCATTACTGCCATAATTTCTTGCTTTAAGATCTTTTACATCCTTAACACCTTCAACCTACTTTACCTTTTCTTTAAAATCTTGCAAGGCTGATTCATAAAATCCGTCAGATAAGTGGTGGGAAGCTTCACGGAAGATGTATAGAAGTTCTTGTCTTGAGCTCACGACAAAAACTTCTATACAAATAATAAAAGAAGCCGCAGTTTATGTCACTTCCATTGTATAGATGTTGTTGTCGTAATCCATTGAAGCTTCTCCTTTCCAAACAATTAACCATTGGCTTCTAACAAAAATTTAGGCATCTAGGCATTTGACTAAAGAAAGTAGGCAAATGACCGCATAGTATATTTTAAATTTTTTGAAATGAGGGCTTCATGTACTCAAACATTAATCAGCAGTATCTAAATTCACAAAAACAAAATCTCTTGGACTTGTGTTGTAGAATTTGTACGGACGATATAGGGCGACAGCGGTGGTGCTGTCCCCCTTGCTATCTCCCTGCTCCGCCTTACCAGCCATATTACTCATATCCGCCTCTTGCCTCATTCTATCCGAAACAATATGTTTACTGAGTTACCCCCCAGAAGGACTGTCAATAGGCAGTCCTTCTCACCATAATGTCAATTACCTTCCAGTGAACTGGACATTGGATATATCCTCTCAAAGCCTTTTATCAACGCTTCAATCTGAATTATTGCTGCAAAATACCACGACAATTCATACTTCACTTAACCATTTATACCATAAAACTACCACGCTATCCTGCCCGTTAGTTGAGAAAACGGCAGCGGATCTCTGATCTGCTGCCGTTTTTATTGACTTAAACTAAAGCTTCCTTTTAGCGCAAGATAAACCCGCCATTAAGTCCTCTTCGTAAAAATCTGGAAGGTAACGCCGAATTTGTCGGTTACCATCCCGTACGCGGGACTGAAGTAGACCTCCTGCAGGAGAGGTTCGACCTGTCCACCCTCTTTCAGCGCCTCATAATACTTCTGGGCCTGCTCTTTATCGGCGATGGAGATGCAGATGTTTACTTGCTTGCCCTGCACGAACCGGCCCCCCGGTTCTGTATCGGCGACATACAGATCCGTTCCTCCAATCTTCAGGACGGAATGGGCCACTCGGTCCCTCACCTGCTCCGCAGCATAAAGATGTCTTTTTATAGATGTCTACATAGCATGACCACATGGACGGCTTACGGCTGCATTATACTTTATTTCGAATTAAACACTCCGTTTAGTGCATCGGCCCAAATCTGATATCCTTGCTCGTCAGAGAACTTTCATTCATTTCACTGTCACCCCTCACAAACTTGAGTTAAACTAGATCTAAACTAGTCTTAAGGGAGGAGAACGGAAATATGAACGTGAAAAGCAAGGTTCAGCTCTATTTAGATCGAATCGGCTATGACGGACCGCTGGATAGAAGCGCTCAAGCGCTAGCAGATCTGCAGGACTGTCATCTTCACGCCGTGCCTTATGAGAATTTGGACATTGTGCGCGGCATGCCGATCTCGCTTGAGATCGATCACCTATTCGATAAAATTGTCGTCAGGCGACGCGGAGGTTATTGCTTCGAGTTGAACGTGCTGTTCGGATGGCTGCTGCGCGAGCTGGGATACCCTGTAACCGATCTATTCGCCCGCTTTTGGCGCGACGAGCCGTCCCCTCCTCCGAAACGCCGCCATCAAGTGCTGAAGGTTGAAGCTGAGGGCCAAACCTATTTATGTGACGTTGGCGTCGGCGGCATCGTTCCCCGTAGGCCAGTCGCCATGGTCGAGGGGCTTCCGCACCGGCAGGGCGATGAAACTTACCGATTGGACAAGGACCCTTACTACGGCTGGATGCTGTGCGAACTGAAGCATGAAGAATGGTGCCGGCTCTATTCTTTCACGGAGGAGCCGCAGCTGCCGAAGGATTACATCATGGCCAGCTATTGGTGCGAGCATGCGCCGGACTCGATCTTTACGAAGGCAGAGATGGTTGCCATCCGCACCCGGGAGGGCCGGAACACGGTGGCCGGAAAGGAATTCCGCCTGTTTGCCCAAGATGGGGTCAACGTGTTCACGCCCCAATCGGACGAAGCATACAAGGAAGCGTTACGCCAGCACTTTGGGATCAAGCTGGACTAATCGTTTAAATACAAGAACTGCCTATCGTCATTATTCGAATGACAACAGGCAGTTTCTTTGTGTGCGCTAACCCTTCACCGCGCCGACCATGCCGCTAATAATTGCTTTTGGAGTAATCGTTCCGGCCGCGATATAAGGGAAGTTATACGCCAGCGCAGATGATCCTTCGATCCAAAAAAGCAGCCGATCTTTATAAGCCGGCTGCTGTCGTGTTGTTGAGCTATAGTTCTCCGCTTTAGCAAGTAATTCTATCCATACTTCGCTCCCTACCCCGACCTTGATTGTCGCTTCACCATCTGTAACCCTACAGCCGCAAGGAGAATCAACCCTTTTACTGAATCGTTCAACAACGCATTCATTCCGACCGCCGTTATGATTTTATCGATCATTGTGAATGACATGGTGCCGAACACGATACTCGCCACTTTTCCTCTCCCGCCGGACATGCTGATTCCGCCGATGACAACGGCAGCGATGGCATAGAGCTCGAAGTTCTGACCGGACGTTGCCGGGTCGAAGGAGGTATCTTTCGCAATCTTCAGGAACGCTGCAAATCCCACCAATGCGCCGCTAAGCACGAATACCTTGATTCTGGTCCAATGAATATCGATACCGGCTAGCTTAGCAGCGCGCGGATTGCTTCCGAGCGCATGGACACGCTTTCCGAATTTGGTAGAGGACGATATGTACGTGAGAGCCACTGCGATACAGATAAAAATAATGCCAATGACGGGGAGTGTTATCAATTCTCCATTGCCGAGCTTGAACAGCGCCGAATAGCTGGCTAATGATCCGTCCACGCTGTATCTCGTTTCACCCCGCTCATTCATCATATATTGCGAGATCGACCTAAAGATCAGCATCGTTGCCAAAGTGACTATGAACGAAGGCATCAGCAGCCTGCCAACAAGCACGCCGTTAATGAAGCCGCACACCATTCCGAGCAGAATGGCGATGATCAGCCCTGCAAAGATGTTATCCACTTGATTGTAAACGATAATGGTCAGCCCGCCGACAAGGACGAAGGATGAGCCGACAGAGAGATCGATATCCCCGGTAAGAATGATGAAACCCATTCCGAGCGCAATCGTCCCCAGAATGGCGCTGTGAAGCAATATATTCGTCATGCTGGTCCAGGATGTATCGCTGCCATTTGTAATCAAGAAGGCAATGAATATGCCGATAAAGACGATAATGTAGTTGTAATTGGACCACAGATGCTTATAGTTGACGCTCATTCTCCGCCGCACTCCTCTCCTCTGGAACAATGGCGTTTGTCGCATGGAGCATGACGCGTTCTTCGTTGATTTCTTCCCGGTTCAGAATCGCCGTAATGGTCCCGCGATAAAACACCGCACAACGGTCCGCAATTTTCTGAATCTCTGTCATCTCGAGTGTGTTGACAATAATTGTTTTTCCTTGCTTGGCCAGCTCGAGAATAAGCTTATATATTTCGTGCTTCGCGCCGATGTCAATCCCCTGCGTAGGGTTGTCGAAAAGAATAAGGTCTGCGTTGGTGCGCAGCGACCGCGCCAAAATGATCTTCTGCTGGTTTCCGCCTGACAAGCTTGTGATCATGTCCCGATAGCTGCCCGCCTTGATTGCAAGCCTTTTTCTCAACTCGTCGTAGGTTTGAAGCTCTCGTTTTTTGAATATAAACTTCTGTCTGGAATGAATCGCGTGCTCGGAGAGGTAAGTATTTTCGAGCAGGTTGAGGTCCGGGATGACGGAGTTTTCCTTGCGGTTCGCGGGAACCATCGCTATTCTTAACTTCATCGCGCTTCGGATGCTGTGAGGCTGGAGGCTTCGGCCGTAGATGAGAAGCTTGCCGCTATGAGGCTGCAATACGCCGAAAATCGTCTGCAACAGCTCCGAGCAGCCAGCGCCTTCCAAGCCTGTAAATGCAATGATTTCGCCCTTCTTCACGGTCAAGTTGACGTTGTGAAACCGCCTGCCGGATAGCTGCTGTATCTCTACGATTGCAACACCTGCCGTGCGCTCTTCATACCCTACATCGGATGAATACCGCTCCCCAACCATATATCTGGCGATTTCCTCCGGCGTGGTGTGCTTGATGTCATTCGATACAACCAGCTTTCCGTTGCGAAGCACGGTGAAGCGGTCCGCAATCCGGAAGATCTCCGGCATCTTGTGGGAGATAAAGATAAAGCTTTTGCCAGCATTTTTCAATCTTTGGATAATAAAGAACAGCCGCTCAATCTCTTCGTTGTTCAGCGCTGTGGTAGGCTCATCCAGTATAAAAAGCTTCGCTTCCCCCTGCAGCACCTTCGCGATTTCCAGCAGCTGCTTTTTCCCCGTATCCAGGCTGCCCGCGTATTCCATAGGGTCTATATCGACCCCCAGCTTATCCATCAACGCGCTTGTCTGCTCAACCATCTCTCTCTTTCGCAATCTGCCGAGGGGACCGGTCAGCTCCTTGCCCAGAAACACATTCTCGTACACACGCAAATCGTTAAATATATTCAGTTCTTGATGAACAAAGGCAATCCCGTGCTGCTCAGCCGACTTGATGCTGTGTTGGGTGATCTCCCTGCCGTCGAAAGAGATCAGGCCGTTATCCTTGCTATGAACGCCAGCCAGGATGTTCATCAGCGTCGATTTGCCCGCACCGTTCTCTCCGAGCAAGGCGTGTACTTCTCCCCGGTTAACGCTCAGACTAACACGGTCGAGCACAGTAACTCCATAGAACGCTTTGGTGATGCCGTCCATCTTCAGCAGTTCCATATGCCCCCACTCACCTTGTATATTAGGATAATCCGCTCATAAGCACGATCATCTCATGAGCGGTTTATTTACCATATTATTTCTCTTTGTAGGTGCCGAACGCCTTAAAATCCGCTACGTTGCTTGCATCGACGACCTTAACCGGAATGACGTGATCCTGCTCCACTGTTCCTTTTTTCATGAGGAAGTCCGTCATCACCTGCATCGCCTCTTGAATCATAGCCGGATCATAGGTTACCGAGAAGAGATCGAATGTGGACGGGCGTGCGATTGTCTGATGTTTGTCTTTCAGAATCGCATACATTTCGGCAAGACCCGAAGAGGCGCCAAGTCCCTTGAGCTGCTTCAGAAACGCTTCCTTCTTGCCTGCATCAAGGGCGGAACCGTTCAGCGATTCCAAGACACCGATAGCGATTTCATCATCGTGCGTGAAGATCCAATTCTCCTTGGAGGTATCAAGCTGGGCGCTGCCGAACCACGATTCGAACAGCTCCTTCCCCGTATCGCGGCTCCAGCCGGTGGCTGCGGATTTCACCACGGTCTTGTCGATCTCTTCTTTGGTCCAGCCTTGCTCGCTTAGGTATGCCCTGAATCCGTTCGAACGAAGCTCCGGCACGGAGGAGTTGTCTCCGATCATTTCATAGACGTAATCGTCCTTGGTGAGACCCTTCTCAACGAATCGCTTGGCCGTCTCATAACCGATGCCTTCGTTGTCGCCCTTTACGTTCGAGACCACCTTCTCATCGATCATCTGACTCGAGATGACACGGTCGAATTGGACGAAGGGGATATCTGCGGCCGCAATCTTCTCCAGAGTCGATTGAAGACCGTTGTCGTATGGAAGAATAACAATGCCGCCGATGCTGCCCGATTTAGTCAGGAGGTCATCCACTTGCTTAATTTGGTCCTCCACATCCGTTGCTGCATACACCTTGACCTTGAATTTCTCCTTCACCGCATCGTCCTTATTGAGCTCATCCGCCTTCTCCTGGGCGTAAGTTAGAACAGCCCCCGTCCAGCCATGATCCGCACTCGGCACCATGACGGCAATTTCTTTCCCGGAGCCGTCGCTCGTGCAGCCGGCTAGTCCCAACCCGGACAGTACCAGAATCGCGAGCACCAGCATTACTGAAACTCGATTTCTAATCATATCAACCCTCCATTCTTGATATATTCCCTTTGGTCTCAATCAAGTGTATTCGTGTACAACTACATTCATGTCAGGGTGATAAGGGGATGAATGGTACGTTGTTCTTGTCACTCATCGGGGATGTTATCAAGTTCTTGTCATTTCATTTTGACAAAAACTTGATAACATAAAACAAAAAGTCACAATTTATGCGGCTTACAATGTTACTATGTTCTTGTCACCCGACACCGGCGGAATCGCCTCCGAATTGACTGACAGTACTTCTAAACATACCTGTTAACGCAATGAAGCTGCCGATAATGCCGGCGCTTCGTCCTGGTTGCTTATTCAACTAACGTTCTCCCGTTAGATTAACGAATTAGTGTTTAGAATCTTAGTATATTTGTATTTCCATTTAGCAAATCTTCAAAGACAGGCCGTTGGACGCTGTTTATTTGATCCAGTGAGATGTCGCTAATATTCCAGAACTGTAATTTCAATGATTCAAATTGATCGTCCTGAAAATTGATCGTATCTCCATCTTCTGATAAAAGCTCATTGTAATTAGTCCAAGCATTGAAAAGAAACATAACGAATACTACCCTGTTCCCGTCAGGATAGGTGTATTCCATTCTAGGGCCGCTATATACTGCATAAAATTCACAATCCTTAACAGATAATCCGGTCTCCTCAATAACCTCTCGTATCATTGTCTCTTGAATAGTCTCACCTGGATTCATGCCTCCGCCCGGCAACCCCCAATCGCCGTAATCGGATCTCCGCTGCAATAAAATTCTACCTATGCTATCTCTTATTATCGCTCCGCCAGTTACAACAATTCTCATTTGCTGATGACCTCTCTGCTCACTAATATTTAATTTTATATTAGCACATATTGGAAGTAACCTGCCCTTTAGTTGAGAAACGGCAGCTCATGTGCGAGCTGCCGTGCTGTGATTGTTGAGCTATAGTCTCCCTTTAGCTTAATGACCTACGTGGTCGCCCCACAAAAAGAGAGAAGCACTTAAAGACATGTAATCAACAGTTTTGCTTTGGAGTACCCTTTGTTGGATTGAAAGTATCCTGAATCGGCCTTTATTAGCCCATTAAGTGTACCAATACTTCTAACCGTGTATCCGAAATCTGGAATTTTTAATGATTTCTTCAGCAAGTTCATCCGGCTTCTTACCATCGGTGTCCAGTAGGAATAGCTCATTAACCGGTGAAGCCATCAACTTGCTCCGAAGGAAGAGCGAGCGGTCGATATATTGCGTATCTCCTCGCTGATGGAGTCGAGCGTTAAGGGTGTCCGGTTCCGCGTGCAGCACAACATAGTGAAGCGTTACATCGAGATCCGATAGTTGGTCAAAGAACCATTGAAGTTCATCTTCAACGACGAAATCGATAACCACGTCTAACCCGTTCACCAAAAAATTCCGCGTCACCGCAGCGATATTTAACCATGCCAGTCGGAGTCTTTCCTCCCAGGGCGGTTCGGTCTCCCCTCGGTAGACTTGGAGAAGGAGATCACCTTCAATCAAGACACATTGGTTCATCGCACTAGCCAGAGTCTTGGAGACGGTTGATTTCCCTACACCAAGTGGACCAGAGATAAGATAGACGGTTACTGTTTTTCTTGTGGTATGCATATAATCTCCTCCCCCATATTTTACGCATTCGTAACAAAGCTGCTTTTTCATGCCGGCAGCTTCGCACTAATCATGTTCAACTCTCGTTCTAGTTGAATCAGCCTCTTACTAATTGGTGTTTATATTCCGTACCAAATAACCACATTTAAACTATCTTTAAATGGGTCTCTCCTGTTTACTAAGATAGGCTTTGGCTTGTTCGTAGAAGGATTCACCGAATAATCCCCCAATTAGCTATCCGTTCTTCACAAATAGAGAATGAGGTCTCATATTCTTTCATTAAAATGAAAGTAAGAACTTTTTCTTTGTGAATATCTATAACTGAGTTAGGATATTTCAATTTTAAACTGCTATACAATGATTCGAGGTATTCAAGATTTTTCTTGATATCGTTGCCTACTTGATCTACAAGTGTATCTGAAATACTTTCTAATATAGTTATAACCTGTTTTGTTGCATTCAATATTTCATCATAATCAAAGGTCCCAAGAGGTATTAGCCCCTCTTTAATTCGTTGGGTAGGAAAAGCCCACGCACCTGTTGCTCTTAGACTTACAGGTCGGTTAATGTTTTCTTCCATATTTAACATGGTCCAGTAAATGTCATCAAATTCAAATAGTTTGTAATTTAAGGAGTAGTGGAGCTCTTTTGTTTTGACGTTAGCTGTAATTATTAATATAAAAAAGAACATCTCTTTATAAAAACATATCCGTAACTACTTTTCCATTTGTTCGTTTTAGCGGATTCTCTTATTGCTTTATCAAGTAATTTATTTAGGTCTGATTGTTTCAATAGTTTCCCTCGCTCATTGTTTTTCTGTCGATACGCATATTGAGGATTATATCATGGTTTTTAACTACGAATTATCACTAAACTGCCTCTACTCTAAAAAAAGCTGCAGTTGATCCTCCGATCTGCTGCAGCTTTTTTGATTGAACTAACGTTCTCCGATAGTTTAATGAATGAACGACAGAGGGCCGAATGACCGAAACGTGAATACAGTGATAGGTAATGTTGAGGACTTCTTTAAAGTGATCCTCGACTTACCTGATTTCATACATAAGAAAGTCATTTAATTTATCTATTTTGTCTGTTACAAATTCAATATCATGTTTTTTCTCTCTAATTAGTACATATAAAGGTGCAGAAGTAACATATACTCTTTCTTCAATCTCTGGCATTCCATGTGTAACTATATTTATCCTATGATTTGGATCTTCCAGTCCTTCAATTGGAACCTCATTATTTATTGTTCTGTTATAGACTAGCAGAATATATTTAGGTTTCTCAAACAAACTTGTAAGTAGAATGTAGATAGCATAACTAGCAAGAATAGCCATACCTAAGCGATATAAGTATTTATTTATTGAGTTTTTCATAATTACTGGCCCCCCACAATCCATTCACTTATCCACTCAATAATACCACATATTGGAACTTTCCTGCCCTTTAGCTTAATGAAGTCTAAGCTGTTACACTTTGTTTTGGTGACTCTTTTGTCGTTAGTGCAGTATAAAGGGATATTCACGTCTAAAAAAAACGACAAGAAAATACCTACAAATGAAAAAGAACCTTGATTTATCAAGGTTCTAAATCGGGATTATTATGTCGTTGTACTCCAGAATCGGCGGTTCATAAACGATGACACAAATGTTTAGACGTTTCTGACAGCCAGAGCACTTCTAAGTTAGTTGGTAGTCCCTACGAGCCGGCAGGTCCTCGCGGCCCGATCGTTCCAGGGTTCCGTCCGCACACCTTGGTCCCTCGGGACCCTGAACACCCGTCAGCCTTGCGGGCCTTATGTTTGGTTTGTTTTAGACTTTAATGAGGCCGCTGCATTTCCATGCAGCGGCCTCTGACAACTAAAAAAATCATTTTTATCGACTATTACTAGCGATCAGATATTCTGACCGCCCGAGACCTCGATTCTCTGTGCGTTAACCCAGCGATTATCGGAACCGAGTAAGCCGGCGACTGCGGGACCAATGTCGTCGGGTACGCCGACTCGACCCAATGCAACCATTGCGGCAAAGGCGTCTTTGTAAGCAGGCGTGTCGCGTACAGCACCGCCTAGAAAGTCCGTTTCAATTGCGCCTGGCGCAATTGTATTAGCGGTGATACCGCGGTGACCAAGCTCTTTGGCCATATAGATGGTTAAAATCTCGACTGCCCCCTTTGCAGCGGAGTAAGCGGAGAAGCCCGGATAAGAGACACGGGTGAGACCCGATGAAAAGTTCACAATGCGGCCGCCATCTGCAAGTAGTGGCAGAAGGGCTTGAGTCAAGAAAAACACGCCCTTAACATGCACATTAAACAGGCCGTCGAATTGAGCTTCTGTAGTTTCGGTAAAGTTGGTCATTTCTCCGTGGCCGGCATTATTCACCAAATGATCGAATGTAGTGCGATTCCAAGTTGACTGCAGAGTCGAACGGACAGTCTCGGCAAAGGCAGCAAAGCTGGAAGTACTTCCAACATCGAGTTGTAGAGAAACCGCTTTACGCCCCAAAGCTTCGATCTCGGCAACGACTGAATTGGCTTCTTCTGCTTGGCTTCGATAGGTTAGGATGACATCGCCCCCATGACGCGCAATACTGATGGCCGTATTGCGACCAAGTCCACGGCTGCCGCCAGTGACGATTGAGATATTTGTCATTGTAACTTCATCCTTTCAGAAATCATCTTGAATTACATTGATATCATAAAAGGTAAAGTTTACTTGAAGTCAAGGATATTTTGAATATAATATTAAGTGCTTATTTGAACAGAAAAAACCGTTGTTTTTAATTCCATTTCCCTCTCTTTATCGTATAACCTGAAAAGTCTAAAATTCGTGTCGTCAAAATTTGTTTAAAGTAAACTTTAACAGAAAGCGGTGAAGGTTAATTTATGTTGACTATAAGAGAAGTTACTGTATTGACGGGAATAACGGCTCCAACCCTTCGATATTACGAAAAGGAGGGGCTGCTTCCACATGTGAAAAGAAATGAAAACGGGAAGCGGCTGTATGACGAAGAAGATTTAAGCTGGATATCCTTTGTTACTGCGCTTCGAGCCACAGGAATGCCGATCGCTCAAATTCAGAAGTATGTATACTTGTATAAAGAAGGGGACTCGACGATTTCGGAACGAAAAATGATGATGCTTCATCATAAAAAAGAAATTGAGAAGAGCATAAGGGCACTATACTTCAACTTGGATAAAATAAACTATAAACTTGCTCTATATGATGTGTTAGAGTCTCAGATTGACCGAACTACCATAAAAATTTGATTTCATACCGGAGCCCCTGCAAGTTTCGTCCTGCTTGATAGGGTTCCGCGTATCGATTCTTATAAAAGTCGATTGTCTCATCATCTGACGCGGATGGAAAAAAGATCGCGGCGTTCAAGATATTGAATCGATTACTAAGCTGGCGGAAAGAACAAAAGCTGAGTCTTAAACGTCTTGAACATGCTCCTTCTGCCAATACGGCAGAGGGGGCTTTTGCCTTCCATAAGCAAAAACCCCTTTTCGTTACGTATCGTTCTATAACCCCGCCATAGACACTGCGGGAATATTCTCAATTATGCCCATGTTGTAACCGTCTCTAATGGTAAGCGATAGGAAGGATAACCTTCTTTTGCTGCTTTCCCTATCGAGATTAACATGACCGGTTGGAAACGGTTTTTATCCAAACCAAACGCTTCGGCAATTTGATCCTTCTCATAACCGGCCATCGGGTTGGTGTCATACCCGTGGGCACGGGCCACGAGCATAAGCTGCATCGAAACGAGGCTTGAGTCAATCAGATTCATACTATGAAGACCGGATTCACTCAGGCTGGCATAATATTCTTTTGATTGCTCGATTTGCATATCCGCAATGTCCTGAGGCATATAGCCTAGTTCAACGGATTTGCCGATAATTTCGTCCATATATGCAATGTTGTTTTTATCATAAAATACCGCGATAACAGCCGATGAAGTCAAAGCTTGCGTCCGGTTGAAGGAGGCTAGCGGAGCAAGTGTTTCTTTACCTTCTTTGCTGTCGATGACAAGGAAACGCCATGGCTGCATATTAATGGCTGAGGGGGCGCGGGTAGCTTCGAACAAAATTTCGTTCATTTCCTCCCTGCTGATCTTCACTTCAGGATCGTAGGCTTTAACAGCACGGCGACCAAAAACGATTTCGTTGAAATCGTTTGTTTGATGGAATTTCCCAGTGTAATTTTTCATGTGAATTCCTCTCCTTTTTATCTTTATAAGATTTGTGAAGTTGCGGTATCTACCACTTACCTTCACTTTGACGAGTGTAAACTATGAAGTATACTTTATAGCAAGAGAGGAAATTCGAGGTGATTAATATGAAGATTAGTGAGGTAGCAAAAGCTGCTGAGCTTCCTATATCTACTATCCGTTACTATGAGAAAATCGGCATTATTACTGAGGATTATATACTTAGAGATCAGAATAATTATCGGAAGTATGCTGCAGGAGTCATCCCATATATTGAAGTTGTTAAAAAATGTTTGGCTGTTGGTTTTTCGATTCATGATATAAAATCAATGATCTCATTACATGGAATAACAAAAGAGGAGCTAACCCGCATTATTAGAAATAAAGTGTCCGAAATCGAAGAGGCTCAACTAAAATTAGAGAATTCCAAACAAAGTCTTTATGATATTCTCGAATCAGATGTTACATGTGAAGACGGGTTCGGAAAATACTGATTTTAAAAGATATGATATTTCAAACGAACGCTCATTCGTGGAGTAAAAGGGCCAAGTAGACTGGGGGGATTTGCAACTCTGCCACAGAACAGGGCTACTCTTGCAGCAGAAGTAAGAAGGACCCGCCGCTGCGAACGCTTCGCACCGAAGGCGTATACGAATATAAGTTCTTCCATCAAACAGGAGAGCTTCTTTGCCGACTTTCGCTGTAAGCATCTTACCGTCTTTGGTAATCGTCGCCGAGTGCTTTTGTTACAGCCGACCTGTGATTTCACCCATCTACAACTTTCCTTTAAGCCTTATGTAACTATCTGCAAAAACGCTGATAGGGAATAGTAGCGAAACAGCGGTTACAAACCCAATTAAAGGTTTACTTAATTTCATTCTCATTTCACGCTTCATTATCATCTTTAGCAGATATACATCAAGATTTTGATTTTACCGTATCACTTTGTTATTGGTGTGTCATGACAAAGAGAACAGCCCGCCGGCTGTTCTCTTTCGCTATCTGCCCTAGAAGCATGTAAACGAGCGAATCTGATTCAAATCGATGCCGAAGTACGCCCAGAAGAAGCCGAACCATCTGAACCCTGCAACAGAATTACGCCCGACGAATACCGGGAAGAACCAGAATTGCCCGCCGTTGTTCAGCCAAATGTATGTGTTGCGGAACAAGCAGCCTCTGATCCCGCCAGGGTCGACGGCAAATGTGGTAAACGGCATTTGCGGTACGAATTGCGGTGGAGGAGCCATGGGCGCTTGAACTCCTCCTGGTGCACCCCCTGGAAACCCCGGAGTCCCCGGAAACCCACCTGGAAATCCACCTGGAAACCCACCTGGAAACCCCGGTCCTCCCGGTCCTCCCGGCACGCCAGGACCGCCCGGAAATCCCGGAAACCCTCCGCCGGTTCCCGGCGTTGGAAAAAAACCCATATGTGATCGCTCCTTTTAATGAATAGGCATAATCATCATATGCATTCGCGGAGAGGGCGCCTGGGCGAGTTCCAATAAAAAAATCTTGAGGCACGAAATGCGACTAAAAAGGCTGTACTAACTTTCAAATCCGGTTTAAATATCGCGTTTTGAATAAGGTTTCCGATAAAGATGACCGAAAACAAGTCTAAAACTCTTAGTCCTATTCGCTTCAAGAGATAGCCCCCATTAGGTAACGTCACGTTGCTCCAGCGGGACGTTCGCGAGTACCCGCCGGAAGAGATTTTGGAGTACTTATATAGAATGTACGGTGCAGCGAGGGAATGAACATATGGTAAAAAACTGACGTTGAAGTTATGATATTAATGAAAAAAATAATGACATCGGACGGGACAATCTATGAATATTCCGGTTTTAGCAAGCAAGCTTTATATCCCCGTGCCCAGAACGAAAGTTGTCTTCCGCCCGCGTCTGATCGAGCGGCTGAACGAGGGGCTGGAACGCAAGCTGACCCTCGTTTCCGCCTCCGCCGGTTTCGGCAAAACAACGCTGGTCGGCCAATGGGCCGTCGATTGCGATCGGGCAGTCGCTTGGCTGTCGCTGGACGAAAGGGACAATGACTCCACGCGCTTCTTCCTTCATCTCATCGCTGCCGTGCAGTCTATTGCGGAGAGCGTCGGAAACAGCGCGTTCACCGCTTTCGAATCGTCTCAGTCCCCGCAAATCGAATCGATTCTCACGGTTCTGCTTAATGAAATCTCGACTCTCCGGTTCAAAATCGTTCTTGTCCTGGACGATTACCACCTCATCGATTCGGAACAGATCGACGATGCCCTCCTCTTCCTGCTCGAGCACCTTCCTCCGCAAATGCACCTGGTTATCGCCACTCGCGAAAACCCGCAGCTGCCCCTGGGCAAATTGCGCGCAAGAGGACATTTGACCGAGCTGCGCGACAGCGATCTTCGATTTACTTCCAAAGAAGCTGCGGCTTTCCTTCATCAAGCGACAGGGCTGGATCTAACGGCCGACGAAATGGCTGCCTTGGAATCCCGGACCGAAGGCTGGATTGCGGGACTCCAGCTGGCGGCTCTCTCGATGCAAGGCCGCGAGGACATTCCCGGGTTCGTTCGGGCATTTTCCGGGGACAATCGGTACATTGTGGACTACTTGGCCGAAGAGGTTCTGCAGCGCCAGCCAGAGCCCATCCGAAGATTTTTGCTGCATACATCCATTCTCGACCGTTTGCATGGCCCACTGTGCGAAGCCGTTACCGGCCAGGCGGAAGGCAACGTACGGTTGTCCGATTTGGAGAAGGGCAATTTCTTTATCGTTCCGCTGGACGACACACGCCAGTGGTATCGCTACCATCACCTCTTCGCGGATGTTCTCTACGCTCATTTGAAGGCGGATCAGCCCGATCAAATCGCTTCATTGCATCGTCGTGCAAGCATTTGGTACGAGCGGAACGGCTCCGCGGACGATGCGATCCGCCATGCTCTCGCAGCAAAGGATTTCACGCGAGCGGCGGACCTGATCGAGCTGGCCTGCCCGACGATGGCCAAGCTTCGACAAGAAGCTACGATGCTACGTTGGCTAGAGGCGCTGCCTGACGAGTTGGTTCGCCGTCGGCCCGTGCTCAGCGTCGTTTATGCCGGGGCGCTGCTGACCCTCGGCAAGCCGGAGGGTGTAGAAGAACGGATTCGGGACGCCGAAAGCGGGCTGGAGCCGACGGCAGACTTGAACGAACGACCGGATGTCCACTCGTCTTCGGCTGAGAAGGTTTTCGTAGACGAAGCCGAATATCGCCGTCTCCCTGGAACGATCGCAATGTATCGGTCAGCGCTTGCCCTCATGACGGGCAATGTAATCGATGCAATGAAGTACGCCCGACTGGTGCTGAGCCTCATGCCGAAAGATGCCTATCTCAAGCGCGGAGCGGCATCCGCTCTCCTTGGACTCACCTCCTGGACAAGCGGGAGCCTCGATGAAGCTTATCGTCTGTTCGCTGATGGCATGGCCGACGTGCAGCAAGGCGGGTACATCTCCGACGCGATCGGGGGCACGAACGCCCTTGCCGATATCCGAATCGTTCAAGGCCGTCTCCGTCAGGCGATGAGCCTATACGAGCGGGGATTGCAGCTTTCGATCGAGCATGGTGATCCTGTCATGCGGGGAACGGCGGACATGTACGTGGGGATGGGCGAAATCCATCGCGAGCGCAACGATCTGCAGACCGCCATGCAGCTTCTGCTGAAAAGCGAGGAACAAGGCGAGCATACCGGATTTCCGCAATACCGGTATCGCTGGCACGTCGCGATGGCTCGAGTATGCGAGGCGCAAGGAGACTTGCAAAGCGCGCTCGACCTCCTCGACGATGCGGAGCGCTTTTATGTCGGTGATCTTTTCCCGAATGTGCGTCCTGTGGAGGCGATGAAAACAAAGGTGCTGATCGCGCAGGGGAAACTGCGCGAAGCGCTCGAATGGGCACGCGCACATGGCCTGACCGCCCGGGACGAACTGAGTTACCTGCGCGAATTCGAGCATATCACTTTAGCCAGATTGCTTCTTGCCCGTTTTCGAAGCAATCGGGAATACAGCTTTTTACATGAGGCCATGGGACTTCTTGAGCGCCTCCGTCAAGCGGCGGAAGAAGGCGAAAGGACGGGAAGCGCGATCGAAATCATGATCGTGACGGCTCTTGCGCATCAAATGAAAGGAGACACGCCTGCTGCGCTTGGGCCGCTGGAACGCGCCTTGACTTTGGCTGAACCGGAGGGCTACTTCCGTATTTTCGTAGACGAAGGCCAACCTATGGAGGTTCTGCTGGGAGCCGCCTCGAAACAAGGACTCAACCCCAAGGAATTTGTTCGCAGGCTCCTGGCAGCCTTTAGCCGGACCAAACCGGCTGCAAACCATTCGCTGCGTGAACCGCTAAGCGAACGTGAACGCGACGTACTTCGGTTGCTAAGAACCGAACTAAGCGGACCGGATATTGCCCGCGAGCTGATAGTTTCCCTGAACACCTTGCGAACCCACACCAAAAACATTTACGACAAGCTCGGGGTGAACAACCGCCGCGCAGCCGTCCGACGGTCCGAGGAACTCGATTTGTTATAACGTGAGCGCATCCCCCCGCCCTGGCAAAATAACCGGGGCTTCTTTGCGTTTCCCAATAAAATTTCGCCACATCAATCACCACATGTGGTGATGCGGTCTCCCTACATGAACAATTATCATTGGATCTAGCAAGAACACGCGTAGACAGGAGTCGAATCCGCAGGAGGGAGATGCAGGTGGTGAATAATGAGTGAGACGCAAGGGTCAATGGAAAGCCGACACGACGGATTTTACGAGATTTGCATTAAGGGGCACTTGGATGCCAAATGGGCTTATTGGTTCGAAGGGATGAGCCTTACGCACGGGAGCGACGGAACAACCGTCCTTTACGGCCCGGTGGCCGACCAGGCCGCCTTGCATGGCATGCTGAGAAAAATACGGGATCTCGGCCTTGCATTAGTATCGGTCATTCAAACAAAGAAGGAGACGAACCCATGAACAAAGAGAGTAAAATTACAGTAATTTCGCGTCTTTTCCGCTTCGCCGGCGTAGCCGCTATGTTGTCAGGGATCCTGTTTGTCGTCATTCAAACGATCCATCCGCTGGACATTCTTTCATCCGTCAACACCGATCGGTGGGTCCTCGTTCACTTATTGGGCATAGCCATGTGCTTTCTCGGCCTGCTCGGCCTGACGGGGATCTACGCCAGGCAAGCGGCAGAGACCGGCTGGCTTGGTCTGATCGGCTATTTCACGTTAAGCCTCTTCTATGCGCTTACGATGGCTTTTCAATTCGTCGAAGCCCTTATTTCTCCGACGCTCGTAACCGAGTCTCCAAAGCTTGAGGAGAGCATCTTGGCGATCGCCGGGGGATCTTCCGGCGAGTACCTCGGAGCCCTTGAAACGACTTACATGTTGACGGGCATCCTGTACTTGCTCGGCGGCCTGTTATTTGGCATCGCATCATTCCGCGCCCGCATCCTGTCGCGCTGGGCGGCCGGTTTGCTTGCCTTAGGAACGATTCTGCCTCTTCCTTTGTCTTCGCTGGTCCATCATCCGTACGATCGGTTTTTGGCGGTGCCTGTTGGGCTGGCCCAGGCTTGGCTGGGTTATTCCCTCTGGCGATCCTTGTCCAAGGAGAGGAAGGAAGGTGTCCCAGATCTTCAAAGCGCCGGCAAAAGAGTCCCCGGCTAAGCTCCTCATAGCCGGCCTGATTTTTCTGAGCTTCATTCGGCGATCGGAAGAACATTTGATGCGAAGGCTGGCTGTTTGGTCCTTATAAAAAAGGGGGGTCCCACCGTCTTTTAACGACTTATGGGATACCCCCTTTCGATGTTACATTAAGCTATTGTTCTCCTAAAGGCGAACCCGCCATTACGCCCTCTGCGTGAAAATCTGGAAGGTGACGCCGAATTTGTCGGTTACCATCCCGTACGCGGGACTGAAGTAGACCTCCTGCAGGGGGTGATCGACCTGTCCGCCCTCTTTCAGCGCCTCATAATACTTCTGGGCTTGCTCCTTATCGGCGATGGTGATGCAGATGTTTACTTGCTTGCCCTGCGCGAACCGGACCCCGGTGGCCGTATCGGCGACAAACAGAACCGCTCCTCCGATCTTCAGGACGGCATGAGCCACTCGGTCCCTCGCCTGCTCCGACACCGCTTGTCCAGCTTCGCCGAAGGTCTGCTTGAATACCACCTTGGCTTCCAACGCTTGCTCGTAAAAGGCGATTCCCTCACGAGCGTCTCCGTCCAGCATAATATACGGGTTCAGTTGCACTTCCATAATTAACAGCTCCTTCAACCTTTAGGATTGATCTTTCTCTGATAGTGTAACCACTAATAATGACAACTTCTGTCATAATTAGTAGTTATTTTATCAAGCCGGGATTAAAGTCGACCGGCTTCATGCCTTCCGCCTTCCACACCGTGCCTCTTCGCTCGTACTCGAATAAATTTTCGATTTCCTTCGCGATTTGCGGACCTAACTCGCGCTCGACCAAATACAAGGCTATATCGAGTCCGGAAGTTACGCCGCCTCCGCTCACAAGACGGGGATTATCCTCCACGATTCTCGCATCAACCGGATTGGCGCCGAGTGCCTTTAACGCATTCATGCCCAACTCATTGGTAACCGCATACCTGTCCTTGAGCAGCCCTTTCATGGCAAGCAGCAATGAGCCTCCGCATACGGTAGCCACAGTCACCTCCTTATTGCGAAACGCCTGATGCATCAATTCGGTTAATCGTGAATTCGCAGCCTTTCCAAGTATCTTCGGAATGGCATCCTCCGAATTTCCCGCCGGTTTGCCAGCCGCTCCAGGGACCAAAATGATGCCAGAACGATTCGGATCAAGCTTCGCCTCCGCCGTGAGGGAAGGTCCGTTCAAGCCGCTCGGGACAGAGCGTTTGCCTTCTGCGGATACCAATTCTACGGTAATCGCTCCATTCGAGTACATGCCTGCGGCAGTGAATACTTCATAAGGACCCAATGCGTCAAGCAGATCGAAGCCGTTAAACAGTACGATTTGAACATGAACGTTTTGGTCCTTGTCCGCATCCTGATCCTTTTTTGTTTTTGCGTTTGCTCCAGGAGCAACCAGCGTGAGAACGAGTGTCAGCGACAAGAGCAATCCAAGCATCTTTTTCATTGTTAACACCAAATCCTTTCATTTCGATTAGACATGCAAACGGTATGAAGTCAAAAGCACTCATCGGATTGTTTAAACAAAGCGGGGTCTGCCGACCGTTCTAATGAAAATTTTCGGAATGATCAGCACAGCTATACCATGTTACCGGTCTCTTCATGGGATTCTTATGCCTGTTAATTTGGATGCCGGCAGCATTCCGGCCTTCGCGACCCCGGTCATGCGATCACCGTCGACAGCCACTTCGAATTTCAGATTTAAGCGCATCGGCTTTGTGATTTTCAGCAGCCAGGCTAGCTTGTCGCCCTGTAGAACGGGGTCCACAAAATCAACCGTTTCGTTCCCTTGTATGGCTTTGCCGTGGACTACGCCATGATATGTAATAATGGATAGCCTAACCTGCAGCTTCCCGACCGGCGTAGCAATCGTCGTATCCCAATCTCCATCAAATGCGAATTCTTGCTGAGTCCTGCCAGTCGTGGCGCCATCTTCGATCGCCGCTTGCTTCTCCGCTTTCCGCGGCTTGCCGCCCGTTAGTGGTATTGGCGCCATCCCCGTCGCCCGCCAGACGGTTCCCCTCCGCTCATATTCGAACAACTGCTCGATTTCGTACGCGATGCGCGGTCCAAACTCGCGCTCAACCAGATAGAGTGCCGCATCGAGTCCCGACGTGACGCCGCCGCCGGTAACCAGATTGCCGTCATCCACGACGCGCGCCGGGATAGGAACCGCCCCGGTTGCACCCAGTAATTCCATGCCCAGATGATTCGTTACCGCCGGTCTGCCCTCAAGCAGCCCCACCATTGCCAGCACCAGGGACCCGCCGCATACTGTTGCGACGACGACGTCTTTTTGTTCCAGCGCCTTTCCGAGCATGCCGGGCAACGTCGTATGGACGGTCCGTCCCAAAATGGACGGAACCGAATCGGGGCCGTCTCCTTCGACGGGACCGGATGCTCCGGGCACGAGAATAATGCCCGGGCGCCCCGGATCCAATCGGCCGCCGGCCTCGATTTTTAACCCGTTCGTGCCGCTAGGCACGGATCTTGGCCCCTCGGCGGTAACGAGCTCTACGCTTAACGCGTTTTCCGTTATCATCTCAGCAACACAAAATACCTCGTAGGGTGCAAGGGCATCGAGCAGATCGAAGCCGTCAAAAAGCACGATTTGAACCGATAACATTGATTCATCCTCCTTGAATCGTTTCAGCGAAGCATGTGATCTTTATCACTTTGAAAGCATAACAAAGGAGTATCTCAAAAGAAGCGGCGAAAAAGTCACAAAACTATAAACAATTAATCACAAAACGGCAGGCTGCTCTAATACTTGCGGAATACGTGAAAAGATAGGGGAAAAGGGGTTATTTATCCTCCGTTAAAGAAGTCTTGTCTGTCTGCACTTTATTTACCAACTTAACTGGCTCAAAAATTGCTCAACATGAAATTACGTACAAACTAAAAAAAGAACCTTGAAATAACAAGGTTCTTAATCGGGATTTTCCTATCGTTGTACGCTGAGTGACGACTATTCCATAATCATGCCAATGACTTGTTTCGCAAACGCAGCGTAAGGCTCGATCAGATCAGGACTTCGATCAATAGCCCACCTAAAGTTATCGAAAGCCCTTAATAGCAGGAAATGCTTCGTTTCAGAAAGGTCTTTTTCACTTATTCCGTACCCGTCCATAAACGCTTTGAACTCCTCAGCGCTTGCACTTTCTTCTATCCCCAGAATTTGGCAATGCATCAATTGAGCAACGGTTGCATGCGGTACCACGCTTACTTCTGGATTCCAACTTTACTCCCTTGCGGAGCGCAGCTGCCGTTCCGCAAAATATTTCTTTACAACGGAATAAGCGAGCTTCGGTCTGCGGTACCGGTCGACGATTCCCTTGCTGTTCTGCGTTCCAGCGCGGGTTAGCAGCCATCCTGTTCCTTCCGTTACCCTGCAATCGCAAAATTGCCAGATCAGCATGCCGGATAAGAACTGGACGGACGTATAAGCCGCCAAATTGCGCTCGATGATATCGGCCTGGCGCTCCTCCGTTCCTTTCACCCGACTCGGATCCCGGTAGCCGTAATAGCCGTCGGCCCCGAATTCGCTCATGATCATCGGCTTCCCAAGTCCTCCGGCTTGGTCCGCCCAAAGTCTCGCCTGCTTGACAAGCTCCAGAGGATCCTCGTCCTCGTACCAGAGCGGATACAAGTTGAACGAGACGATATCCGCAAGATCGAAGCAAAGCTCGCGATCGCGGTGATGCGAAGCAAAGCTTAGCGGCCTTGACGAATCCATCGCCCGGATTTGCTCGAGCTGCGTCCGATACATCTCCCGTCCTTCCGGCGTATCGCTTGCGCATTCGTTCAGTATCGCCCAGATGATGATGCCAGGATGGTTGTAATGAGTCTCCACCATCTCCCGGTTGCAATCCTCGCACTGCTTGGCGAACAAAGGATGCTTCATTTGCTCCAGGCTAAGGCCGCGCGCATGATTTTCTTCCCATACGAACAAGCCCCGCTCATCGCACAAATCAAGAAACCGTTCGTCGTTCGGATAGTGGCTGGTCCGTACGGTATTGGCACCCATATCCAGCATCAGTTCGATGTCGTTCACCATGAGAGGATAAGGAATGGCGGCTCCTGCCAGCGCATGATCCTCATGCCGGTTGAAACCCTTCAGAACAACGTCCTCGCCGTTTATTTGGATGCGGCCATTCTCCGTTGTCACCGTTCGAAAGCCGACCCGCTCGATCAAATCATCCACGGGAGCTTCCCGTCCTTCTATATACAGACGCGCCTTCAGCAAATAGAGCTTGGGGTCACCCGCCGACCACGGAGTAACGCCAGGGAACGATTCCGTAATCGAAATCTCGACGGTTTCGCCCGGCTTCACGCCAGCCTCGCCTGCGGCAATGTCCCTGCCTGCCAGACTGAGCCGCAGCCGTGCGCGACGGGCTCGTTGTCCGATATTCCGTACATAGAGGCGAATCGCACCCTGCCAACCTTCAGCCGTACGAATCGGCGTAAAGACGATTCGTTCGATGAACAAGTCTTGCAGCAGCTCAATTGCCGCAGGTCGGATTAAACCTCCATAGGTATAATAATCGTTCGGAACATGGAGCGCGGACGATTCGCCGAATGAATTGTCCACGATCACTGCAACTTCATGCGTTCCCGGTTCGACATCCGGAATGACGACGGCAAACGGCGTATACGCATTATAATGGTGCCCTGCCGGAATTCCGTCAAAAAAAACGTCAGCTGTATGGCTCGCGCCTTTGAAAACAAGCCGAATTGAGCCTTTCTGCGATATTTCTATAGTTCGCCGGTATACGGCCTTCCCCCGATAGGTCGCAAACTGCGGGTGCATCTCCCAACAGCCGGGCACGGGCATTCGATATTCGTAGCGGGACGGTAACCCCTCAATCCCGTTAATCGGTTGAAAATCCCAATCGCCTTCCAGCTCTTGCACGTCGCGTATTTCATTCGTTCTAAACAGTCTCAGCAATGGGGACTCCTCCAAACTCTTCATCTAACTCGACGATTTCAACCGCATAGAGGTCCAAGCTTGCATCGGGACCGACGCTCATCTCTTTCAGAAGGCTCTTAAACTTTCCTCGGCAATAATACCCATATAGTATACATTGCCCTTCCCATACGAATGAAACGTTACAGCCGGTTTGTTCCGATCCAATAACGGAGTGCCCAAGCAATGACCGAAATGCGGGGCATCGATTGGCACCTGGCATCACGCTTGCGAAGGCTGAATGTCAATCTATTGCATCACGGTGATGCGGGCTGCAGAGCGGGTACTCCACCTTTGAGCGTCAACCTTCATAGCGTAGTATCACCGGTTTAATCAATCGCTTGCTATCGCAGCCTTTTCGTTTCGCCTGCCGCAATACGGACGACTTCTCCGTCTGCGCTAACCCAAACCTCAAGGGCGTTCGGATTATGCACCAAGCTTCTATCAACCGAGAAACGGAGCGCTTTGAGCGCATTCTGATAGGATACAATGTCCGTCATCGTCGCTTTCCAGACCGACTCCTCGCCGCCGAGCAGCTCACCCGTCTTGTCTACCAGCTCCCAGTTGTCATCGTTGTCAAACTCGTAGCTGTGACCCCAAATGAACAATAGCTCCATCCGACTAAAATATGGATTGGACGATAGCAGCTGTTCCGCCTTCCCGACCATGTCCTTGTGGTGACAGGTCGGATGCCATCTCAGCGGATCATCCGGCATGTGGAAGCGGCCGTGGCTCTGGACGGTGCGGGCATATTCGATGCCGAGCACCGGCAGCGCGTGCACGACGCGGTCATTGTAGGTGCCGAACGGATAGCTCATGCCGCGTACAGGGTATCCCGCAATCGCTTCCAAATTTCGGCGGTCCGCGATCAGTTCCTCCGCGATCTGTTCATCCGGAGACTGCTCCAGGAACGGGTGAGTGACGGAATGGGCCGAAATCTCGTGGCCGCGATATAAGTCCGCTACTTCTTCGGCATTGATGTATCCTTCCTGGCCGAATTTGCCGGAATTCAGATGGAACGTTCCTTTGAGCCCGTATCGGTTAAAAGCCTGTACCAGTCTCCTGTCTTGCTCGCGGCCATCGTCAAAACTAAACACGACCGCCTTGCGTAGCCCTCCCGGAAACCGGTCGAATCGAATGCTTACGTTTCCCATTATGACTCCTCCTAAAATCGATTCTTGATCTTTTACAGCTTTCTTTATAACAAATTGTGGGCCACTGCCTCGAAAAATACCAGAATCGTGCTTCAATGAGCTTAAAATAAGAGTTTCAATCGGCGTCCATATTAAACCCGCATTTTCCCCGTGCTGACTGACTATTCTAATCACACCTGATATCTTACATTTCTTCTCCTCCAATAGGGATTATAGTCGATGTTATAACACTAAAACCTGTATTTAAAGGACAAAAAGTAGCATGATATAGACCTCCATCTATTCCGGAATCGGGTTTAGAGGAGGTTCCCTCATATCTTATCGATCATCCGCTCCAAGCTTCAACTCGAACTCCTTGTCGCGGTCGCAGATCAATACTCCGTCCACAACCTCCAGCTTGGCAACCTGAATGGACGAGCGGCGCAATTCATAGCTGTTCGAATCTTCATGATGCCCATTCACACGGCCAGGATGAGTAAAATAAAAGACACTATCCTTCTTCTCCTTGCACGACCACATCCGCGTGAAGGCCAATCGTCCCGTCATCCGAACGTTTGCCAGGCTGGTCGAGAATGATATCGTTCCGTTCCCATGTCGTAAGATCATCGGAACGGAGAACACTTGCCCTCTCCATTCGTCAATGATAACCCAATAATACCCTTTTAAGCGAAACACATTTGGTCCTTCGTGGCCTCTTTCGGTTATCACCGGACCAGCGTATCCCGATGCTATTTGAACTCAATCTTGGTCAAAAAGAAAAAGAGCAAACATATTCTTTGCTCTTTTCTCCATTCAAGCCTATATTTAAATTTCAATGGCAAGGCAGTTGACGTATTCCGTCGGCAGCGACTCCGGCAGCGAAACGACGAGCGCGCCGAACGATTGCTGGAACGGCACTTCTCCGGCACCGAGCAATCGCACGTTCTTCACCTTCTCCTCCGAACCGAACGTTCGGATTACGGCAAGACGGTCTTTCGGCACACCCATCTGGAACGCATAGACTGTGCTGCCTTTCTGCGTGAACCGGAAATCCGATGCGGTCCACTCCGCCTTGTCTTCCTTAAAGTGATCAATAACGACGCGAGTGCCGCCTTCGCCCGACACGCGGAACGGCCGGGTTCCATACACACCTTCCCCGCAGGCTTCAATCCACCGCGCCATTTCCTTCAGGATGTACCTGCATTCATCGTCGATCGTGCCATCGGGCTTCTGCGGAATGTTCAACAGCAGATTGCCGTTCTTGGCAATGATATCTACAAACATCTCGATGACGTGCCCTGGCTTCTTGTAGACGGACCTTACATTGTAGAACCAGTCGCCCAGGCAGGTGTCCGTCTGCCACGGTTCCGGTTTGATATCCGGCTCTTGGCTGCGCTCGATATCCATCACGCCGATGCTGTAAATCTCTTTCTTGCGGTCCTTCTGGTTATACACCGCCCTGTTTACGCCGCCGTTAAGCGACGCGCTCGTGTTGTACAGGTGCGCGACTGCGTGCAGCCCCGCCTGATAATCGGGATGATCGGGATTAAAATCCGGTTTGTCCCATGTGTTGACAAACGGCAGCACGCCGTCCGAGTACAGGAGATCCGGTTGATACAGGTCGATGACTTCCTTAACGATGTCGAACCATCGCTGATGCCACCATTGATTCGGCGTATACCACGGGTCCAGATCGTACATTTTCTTATCCGGGTCATGATGCTCGCGGTTTGGCAAGTACAGATCCTCGTACTCGGGATCATTGCCGTCATAGGGAACGCCTTTATACGGTCCTTCCTTGTCCTGTCCTTTGTTCCAATGAAACCAACTGAACGTAGCGCCCAGGTGTTCGGTAAGGCCAAACGGAAGGCCCCGTTTCACTGCAGCCTGCTTCCACAGCGCGACGATATCCTTTTTAGGCCCCATGTTCACGGAATTCCACCGATGGATCTTGGAGTCGTAATTGAAAAAGTTGTCGTGGTGCATCGCTTGCGCTACGAAGTATTTAGCTCCTGCCGCTGCGTACAAGTCCATCAGCTCTTCGGGATCGAACTTCTCGGCTTTCCACAGCTGCACGATGTCTTTGTAGCCAAATTGAGACGGATGCCCGTAGTGCCGGACGTGATAGCGGTACTGTTCCGAGCCTTCGACGTAAAGGTTGCGCGCGTACCAGTCTCCGTACATCGGGACCGATTGAGCGCCCCAGTGCGACCAGATGCCAAGCTTGGCGTCCCGGAACCAGTCCGGGCATTCGAACGTCCGCAATGAATCAAAGGTTGGTTCGTAGGGACCCTTAGCCATTTCTGTCTTCAGCAAACGAAAAACCTCCTAATTGGTTGTCTCGGCATGATCTCCGTTACTTTGCCATTTTGTCGTACGCATTCTGGTAAATTTCCAGATAGCGTTTCAGTTTTAAGCCATCGAAGCCCTTCATTCTGGTTCGGCCAAGATTCGCAAAACTTGATGGCGCTGTTCGAACAGCTTTCATTCGAAACGGCTTCAAAATCCATCGGATATCACCGGTATGTAGGTTATTTTTTCCCTTGATCATGGGGAACCGTAACAGTGGCAGATGCTTCCGTTACATTCCCTGCTTGATCTGTTGCTCTATAAGTAATCGTATAGACAAGAGGCTCATTACCCATTGCTTTTTTGGCCAGCAGCTTAAATTCCGTATCGAGTGTGCCGAAATCTGCTTCCTGTACCATGGATTCGTAGCGGTCGACGGCTACGCTCGGCGTAATGGACAGCAGTTCCACCTGAGACAGCTCATCCCCCGTTTCAACAATCGCCGTTACTTTAACCAGCTTGTTGTTGGCCGGCCACAAGGTTTCCTTATCCAGGACAACATTCAACCTAGGAGAGACCTTATCAATGATCAAGCTTCTATACGCCCAATCCGACCAAGCGCCACGATTATCCATCGCACGAACCCTAATCGACCAATCTCCGTCCGCCAATCCATTCAAAGTGTATAAACCGGATGCGCCCGCCAGTTCGCCGCTGTCCGCATCAACCGTCTCCCAACCGTTGCTGGAGGCTTGAACCTGATAAGCAGCCTGAACATCCGCATCGTCGGCATCAAGGAACGTCCAGTTAAGCTGCGGACTGTTCAGATTGATCGCCTGTCCATCCTGATACGAGGTGATCGAGACGGATGGGGCCGAATTAGGCGTTTGCCCCGTCGCACTCTTGACAGCCATTAGCTGCTCAAGGAGTACTTTATCATTCATTTCAGCTTTATCCCGGTTGTAAAATACATTTGTGACATCCCATAAAACCGGGGTAATTCCCCGAGAATATGCGGCCTTGGCCACCGACGTAAGATAGAGCCGTATCATTTCTTGCGTCTTATTTTTTGTAGCTACGCCAAACTCCCCCATGATAACGGGGATGCCTTTGTCGATGAAACGTGTTTTCACCAAATCCATAAGCCTGTTTAGCTCAGCGAAGTCTTCATCCGTTCCCCATTCCGTGCGCGCTTTTCCCCAGCTCGCGTCTTCATCGAGAATGGCGAATACGGAAGGAGTGTAATAATGGACCGATACAGCACAGCGATTTTGAGGATCGTTTGGCATCTTAAAGAGTTCATCAACGGTTTTCTCAAAATCGGTTCCATACCCGCCAATCAACAGATGTCGTCGTTCATTGTTGCCTCCCGAACCGCGCACAATATCTACAAAGGTCTGATTGATCTCATTCAGCAACGCATAGGCTTTTTTTCTGCCGTCGACAACAGTGTCTTGACCGCTGTAAAAGTTCCATAAATCAAACCATATGCCTTCTTCATTGAAAGACTCGAACATCAGATGATCGTCATAGTTTTTAAAAGCTTCCGTCAGCTGCGTCCATATGCGTGTATATTTGTGCATCGATTCTTCTTTTTCTGTCGGAAACTTCTCAAACCAGCCGCCGTCCCAGTGAAGATTCAGAATCACATACATACCGCTATCCCGCGCCCAATCCACAACTTCTTTTACCCGGGCCAGATAGTCAGCATTGATCGCGTAATCCTCGCCCATCATATTGGACCACGATACGGGAATTCGAAGGACGCCGAAACCTTCGTTTGCATAACCTTTAATCATTTCCTTCGTAATAATGGGACTGCCCCAGGCCGTTTCATAATTCGAAACACTGGTGTCGTTAATCCAGTCGCCTGTGGACTCAAACGTGTTGCCCAAATTAATGCCGATTCCCATTTCCTTGACAAGCTCCATTGTTGTGATTTCCCGCATCGTGGTTGCCGGCTTGACGGTGACGACTGCCGTGGCGGCGTATTGGCCGTCCGCGCTTACCGCGGCAATCGCTGCCGTCCCCGGCTTCAGTCCGGTTACCTGTTCTCCCGAGACGCTCGCAACGGATGCGTCGCTCGATGACCAGACGACCGGACGGCTGGATGCGCCGCCGTCGAATACCGGAGCGAGTGCAGCCGATTTGCCGGCCTCAACCGTCAAATCGTTCACATGGAGCCCTTGCACCGCAGCACCCTGTTTAATATCGCCGCGCACGATGCCCATACCGTTCGTTCCGATATAAACCCGGCCGTACACTTGTCCGTCGCCCGTAATCGTCGCCTCTACATTCGCGAATTGATGCTGATCGTCATTCATGCGGATCCAGCTCGCGCCTTCGTCCTCCGAACGGTAGAACCCGAGCTTGCCGCCGTTCACTTTCAAAGCGGCATAGATTGTTTTATACGTTTTGCCCGGCGCTTCTTTGCCGAAACCGACGGATAGAGCCTCGTCGACGCCGTTTACTTTCGTAAAGCTCGCTCCTGAATCCGTTGAACGGAATAGTCCTTCCGAGCTGGCAAGCCAGATATCGCCTTCGGCCGTAGGAGCAGCCTTGAACTTGCCGCTTAGATTATTCGGCAGTCCGGAAGCCGCGGACGAGAAGTTGGCGCCGCCGTCCGTACTGACATAGAACGTCCCGTCAAGGAAACCGTAAAACTTGTCCGGATTGACGCGGTCCGAAGAGACGCTCGCGCCTTGAGGGATGCCTATCGAGGCGGTCCACGTCTTGCCAAGGTCGGTAGAGAAGCTTACCGGCCGAACGGCGCTGCCATCCGGCTTCGGAGCCCATACGATTGTATGGCCGTTCGCTCCGACCGCAACCGATCCTCCGTCCGTTCTGTCGCCGTTCTCCGCCTGCCAGGCATTTGCCGCCGGCGTCCAGGTGATGCCGTTGTCCGTCGATACGCCCATCCGCGCGTCCTCTGGGTTCATTGAAAGGGTATGGCCGACTCGCACGATCAAGTTCGGATTCGTCTCCGCATAGTCCAGGTCGGTGCCGACAGTGAGATCAGGATTCCTGAGCGTATGCGGCGACGTATTCAGGTCTTCATGACGGAACCCTCCGAGATCGCCCATCGCGCTGATCAACGGCGCCCCGGATGGAGGACTGATCAAGCCCAAAATTCCGTTCTCTTCAATCCCGTTCGCCATGACGGAGATCCGGATTTTCTCGCCCTTGTCGAAATTGGTCATGTCCTCCGAGCCGTACAGCGTCGCCCCGGTGCCGTACATGATCCGGTCGGAGTTGAACGGATCGATCTCCAGGTCGCCTATTCCCCAGCCAAGCGTTGGCGAGGTGACCGGATCGGTCTCCGGATCGCGCTGAACGCCCCAATCGAGCCATGGCGAGATCGAATAATCGATCGTGTACCGGTTGTCGCGCTTCGGATACGCGGTGAACTGCCAAAATGGTTTCCATGTTTGACCGCCGTCCGTACTGCGGTGAATCTGGTTATCCGGCCACCAATTGTTCAACGTCGCGACCATCAGTGTATCGGGATGCTGAGCGTCGACGGCAAGGCCGCCGTACTGATTGCTCGTAACGCCGGCTCCGCCCGGGCTGATATCCGTCCACTCGCCTGTCTTCGTATCGAGCTTCCATACCGAACCGCTTTTGCCGCCTTCGAACGGTCCAAGCTCCGAGTTGTACGTTATATACAGCATACCATTGGAACCCAGCGTTCCGTGGTGGGGCAGGAATCCCTGCTTCGGCTGGCCCGCCACCGGTTCCCAGGTAGCACCGCCGTCGACCGACTTGTAAATGCTCGTCTGCCTGTCCGCCAAGCCGACATAAATCGTCTGCGTCGCATGGCCTGCGGAGCCCGTCGAAGGATCAAAGGTGACCCATACGGGGCCGACTTTGCCGCCGTAGCCATCCTCCACGTCGCCGACTGGAGTGAAGCTGCTCACCTTATGCCATGTCGCTCCATAGTCCTCGCTCTTCCACAATCCGTTTCCGTTGCGGGCTCCCAAGTAGAGGATCCGGTTATCGTTCGGGTCGATAACCAGACGTTCGCCCATGGTCCGGCCGGGCATGTTGCCGCCGAACTTGAACGGCATTTCCGTCTTTTCCCAGGTTTGCCCGCGGTCCTGCGAACGAAGGATGTAACCGTTCGTTTGCACCCAATCGTTCGAGTAGGTGCCGGCCGCTATGTACACGCGGTTCGGATCGACAGGGTCGGTAGCTATACTCTCCACGCCAGACAGGTTCCAGTCTTCCTTGCTCACCCATTCCAGCAGCTGAATCCACGTCTTGGTCGTCGGGTCCCAGCGATACGCGCCTCCCATGTCCGTGCGGGCATAGATGAGATCCTTCTCCTTCTCGTTGAAAATAATGCCCGGGATGAGTCCGCCTCCGACGATCTTCACCCTGCCCCAATCATAGGCTTGCGATTTCACCGGCACGATGTCCGACTGTACAGCTGTTGCTGCGCTTCCGATCGAATCCGCTGCGAATGCCTTGCCGGGGACCGTAGTCAACGAAGAACTCATGCTTACCGTCAACGCGGCGGCCGTTACCAGAAGTGAAGCGGACTTGCATAAGGATATGATTTGTTTGGTGAATCCACGCGACTTTTTCCTTGTTTTCATCAAGCTTGTCTCCTTCTTCAATCGTTTTCTTCTTGCGTTCATGCCACTTGCCCTTGTTGAAAGCCGATGCATGAAAACGTTTTCAATTTTCGATAACCACCCCTCCTCGTCTCGCATGTTTCCTTGCATAACTACTTTATCAACAGGTTGAATATTGAACCTTGATTATTTGGACATTGGTGTAGCATGATTTAGTCAGGTTAAAAGCATTCCAATCGTAATTTGTAATAGTAGAGTGCATCATGCCAGTAAAATAGAATTGCCCAAAACCAGTAAACCAGTCAAAGGCAATCCTTCCTTATAAACGAATAGCTAACGCCTTGCGCTTATTTCGACCAAAGTTCAACGCGGTCCTTCACCATCTTTGTAACTTCTTCATTCAGCTTCGAAACGCCTGCGTCTTCCAGGTCCTTCAGGAACTGATCATAGATCTTATCGAAATCTTCCGGCTTCGCCAGAATCGCTTCAGGTATGCGTTTCTTCATAATATCCTGCGTTTTCTGGAAAATAACGTTCGCCTTGGAGCCCGTTTCGAACGAAAGCGTCCATGCCGCGCCGTATTTGCGTTCAGGGAACGCATCATTAGAAGGCCACAGGTCCTTGTAAGTCGTTGCGCCGTAAGCTGACAGCGTCTTTTTGTCTTCTTCCGAGTAAGTTGCTTGGATCTGCTCAGGGAATGTCGTCGTATAGTAGTTTCCGGACGGATCCTTCACGCCGTCGCCGTAACGGGCGGATAGGTTGTAGTTGCCGATACCCGTTGTTTTCGTAAATTTGTTGTTATCGTTTGTTTTCTGCTCTAGCACATCGGCCGGAATGACGCGTTTGCCGTCTACCACATTGTAATGCTTGCCTTCAATCCCCCAGTTTAAAAGCACTTGGCCTTCATCGGAAGCAAGGTAGTCCAGGAATTTGATCAAACGAACCGGATCTTGAGCATCCTTCGTAATACCGATTCCGAGGGCTGGAAGGTAACCCGTACTTGCGAAGGAATGATCCTGGTAAGTTTCGTTCAATGTTACAGGGAAACGAGCGTATGTCGAAGCAAATTTGCCTTCAGCTTTCAAAGCGTTCTCAGCTTGGCCGTAATCCCAGTTTTGGTCGATAAGACCCAGAACGCGGCCGGAAGCGATTTTTGCTTTGTATTGATCGTATTTTTGAACGAAGCTTTCTTTATCAAGCAGGCCGATATCGTTCATGTGATTCAGCCAACGGAAGTATTCTCTTTCTTCAGGACGCTGGTAGTGCATGATTGCTTCATAAGTATCTTGGTTAATGAAGAATTCGCCATCGTCCGGAGCGCCGGTTGCCAAGAACGCAGGGTTTGTTGCGGAAATCAGAATTTGCCATTCCCCGCCGTTAAGAGACAAGCCGATATTCGGTTGGCCGTCTGCCGTTTTTGGATTTTTCTCTATATATGCTTTGATTGCAGCTTCGTAATCCTTAACGGTTTTGATTTTCGGGTACCCGGCTGCTTCAAGCACTTGGTGCTGCAATTGGAAACCGCTGCCTGAATCAAAGTACGTATGACCAACGCCGGTCAGCGAAAGCGTATAAATCGCGTCATCATCTTTGCTCCAACGAAGACGGTTATAATATTCGCCGTAAACCTTTTTAATGTTAGGACCATACTCTTCGATCAATGGGCGAAGGTCGATCAAAGCGCCTGCATCAACCAATTTGCCAGTGCTGCCGCCCGGCATTACCAGATCCGGGTACTCATCGCTTGCTACCATAAGCGCGAACATGTCAGTGTCGGTACCGCCGACAGGGAATTCTTGTTTAATGGTAATGCCTGTTTTTTCTTTAATAAATTTGCCGACATCGGATTGCATGTCATCCCAGTTCGGGTTGTTACCGGCTGCCAAGCGAACCGTAATCGGCTCCGCTGCCGGCTCATTTGTTGCATTTGTTGTTTCTTTCGTGTTGTTACCGCCTTCATTATTCGAATTGCTGCATGCTGTGACGAATACGAATACGAGTGCCAACATCAAGCTAAGTGCCATTTGAATCTTTCTTTTCATTTCGTTAAGCCTCCCTTTTTTCCCGTGCGTGATGTGCATGTATATAACAGGAAACCTGCTATTACTAGAATTAGCTTTTTACCGCGCCAAGCGTCATTCCTTTGACAAAATACTTTTGAAGGAATGGATATACGAGCAAGATCGGTACGGTAACGACGATCGTAATCGCCATCTTAATGGATTCGGGCGATACCGCCGCCATCGCTTGCTGTGCGTTCGGGTCGCGGTAGTTGCTGCCCGTCTGCGTAGATAACAGCACTTTCATAAGTTCATACTGAAGCGTCGTATTTTCCGGATTCCTGTTATTGAACAAGTACGTATCAAACCAGGAATTCCAATGTCCGACAGCAATGAACAATGCGATTGTCGCCAATACGGGTTGACAAAGCGGAAGAATAATTCTCCAAAATATAGTCCAATCATTTGCGCCGTCAATTTTCGCCGATTCTTGAAGCGCATACGGAAGTCCGTCGATATACGAGCGGATAACGAACACGTTCCAAACGCTGAGCAGTGCAGGAATGATATAAACGTAAAAGGTTCCGATCAAGCCTAGGTATTTCATCAATAGGAAGCCCGGAATGAGTCCGCCTGAAAAATACATCGTGAGAGCGAACAGAACCGACATCCATCTTCTGGACTGAAAATCGGGACGGCTTAACGTGTATGCCATCATGGACGCTGCCACAACCCCGATTGCCGTACCGATTACCGTACGAATGACAGTGTTTTTAAAGCCGGTAACCAAGCCCTCAAAGCCGAAGATCGTTTCATAGTTTCTTAAGGTAAATTCTCGCGGGTAGATCGTCAGACCGCCTCGTACGGTATCCACCGAATCGTTAAATGAAATCGCGAGTACATTTAAAAACGGATATAAGGTTACAAGAGCTACCATCGTCATGAATACATAGACGAATAGGTCAAAGATTTTATCGCCAATATTTTTTTGAACAACTCCTTGCATATGCCGCGCCTCCTATATGACGGTTTCTTTGGTGACTCTCTTGTATATTCCGTTCGCGATAAACACCAATAGAATGCTGACTACGGAATTAACTATACCGATTGCCGTACCGTACGAATATCGGCTCATTTGAATGCCGTACTTGAGCGCATACAGATCGAATACTTCTGAATAATCAGCTACCAGCGGATTGCCAAGCAAGAACTGCTTCTCGAATCCGATACTGATTAAGTGTCCAATCGACAAGATGAAAAGGACCATGAAGGTTGTACGAATACCAGGCAGGGTGATATGCCACATTTTGCGGAATCTGCCTGCCCCGTCAACCGTTGACGCTTCGTAAAGCTCGGGATCGATGCCTGCCATCGCTGCCAGGAAAATAATCGAGTTCCAGCCTGTTTCCTTCCATAAATCTGAAGCGGTTACAATTCCCCAGAACAAATGGCCTTTAGCCATAAACTGAATAGGCTGGTCGATAATATGAAGCCACATGAGCAATTGGTTAACCGCTCCGCCGTCTGTCGAAAGCATCTTATATACGAGTCCGGCTACAACAACCCATGAAACAAAGTGAGGCAAATACGATATCGTTTGAACCGACCGTTTGAAAAACTGACCTTTTATTTCATTTAGCAATAATGCGAATATAACAGGAACCGCGAAGCCTGCAATTAGTCCCATCGTACTCATGGCCAGCGTATTTCGCAGAACAATATAAAATCTTTCATCTTGGAATAATTCAACGAAATTCTCAAAGCCGGCCCATTTCTGATCTAGAATCGAATTTTTCGGTTTGTAGTTTTGAAAAGCGGTAAGCCAGCCCCATACAGGCACATAACTAAAAATAATTATCCATGCTACGAATGGAAGTGACATCATGTACAAGTAACGCTGCTGGAATGCTTTGAACCAGAATCGGTTCCTTTTGAGCGTCGGTCCTGCTTCCGGGGCAACTTCTGTTAACGGTTTCATTTGTGCTCCTCCTAGCTTCGTAAGCTTCCTTTTTACATGCGATTGCTTATCCTCTCTTATTTGTAATTATCATAAACGATAGAGACCCTTCCATTGCACCCGATAAAATGAACCTAAAATCATATCAAAATAAATACTTTCAAACGCTTTCATAACTAGTATCATAGAAACGAAATGAACATAGAAATCCAAGAGATAGGCAGCATTAAAGCCAAAAAAAAAAAGCATCCACATCCCCAAAAAAAGGGATTGGATGCCTTTTTTACTCCGTAAACTTAGTTAGCCGCTTATTCATTCCAAAGCTTCACGCGTTCCTTCACCAGCTTGGTAAACTCTTCGTTCAGCTTCTCAACGCCCGCTTTTTCCAGCTCCTTCATGAAGTCGTCCCAAATGGCGTCGAATTGTTCCGGCTCTGCCAAAATCGCTTCGGTAATGCGCCTCTTCATAATATCCTGGCACTTTCGGAAGATGACATTCGCTTCAGAGCCGGTCTTCATGTTGATGTTCCATGCCGCTCCCCACGGTCTAACCGGGAACTCTTTCTCGGACGGCCACAGATCATTGTAGCTTTTAATATGGTATGCGGCCAATGTTTCCTTTTCCGCCTGGGTGTACCCCTTCTCGATTTGTTCAGGGAAGACAGTGGTGTAATAATTGCCCGTCGGGTCCTTCACGCCGTCGCCGTAGCTTGGTCCAAATCGATACATATCTATGCCGGTCGTTTTTCTAAAGTTCCCGTTGTCATTAACTTTCTTATTCAGAATATCTTCCGGAATGACGCGTTTGCCGTTTTCCACCTTGTAATGCTTGCCTTCAATTCCCCAGTTGAGCAGTACTTGCCCTTCATCGGACGCCAGAAAATCGAGAAACTTGATCACGCGAACCGGGTCTTTGGCGCTCTTCGTGATCGAGATGCCGATCCCCGCCAAATATCCGTAACGCTGGAAGTCATGTCTCTTGTAGGTTTCATTCAAGGTAACCGGGAAGTTAGCGTAGGTTTGGTCGAACTTGTCCTCCTTCCTCAATACCGCTACTTCACCGGCGAAATCCCAATCCATGTCGATGAGTCCCAGAACGCGCCCGCTGGCAATCTTCGCCCTGTACTGATCATACTTCTGGACGAAGCTCTCAGGGTCCAGCAAGCCGATGTCGTGCATATGATTCAACCATCGGAAGTATTCCTTCTCTTCCGGGCGCAGGTAATGGAGCTTCGCCTCATAAGTATCCGGGTCGATATAAAATTCGCCTTCATCCGGCGCACCGGTCGTTGCGACGGCCGGGTTGGTTACGCTGATCAAAAACTGCCATTCCCCTCCGTTCAGGGACAAGGGAATGATCGGTTGACCGTCGGCCGTGGTCTTGTGTTTGCCGTAATAAGCTTTGAGAGCATTCTCGAAATCCCGCACCGTCTTGATCTGTGGATAGTTCTGTTCCTTCAGCACGGCGTGCTGCAGCGAGAAGCCGCTTCCCGCCTTGAAGTAGGTTTGGTTTACCGGTGCTGTCGGCAGGACATATATGCCATGATCGTCATTGCTCCAGCGCAAACGTTTCATGTATTCGCCATATACCTTTTTGATGTTCGGCGCATGCTCTTCAATGAGCGGCGTCAAATCGATCAAAGCGCCGGCGTCCTTCAGCTCGCCTACGCTGCCTTTGGCCCAAACCATGTCCGGATATTCGCTGCTTGCCACCATTAGCTCGAACATATCCCTATCATTGCCGTTCATCGGGAATTGCGCTTTGAGCGAGATGCCGGTTTTTTCCGTTATGAGCTTGCCGACCTCGCTTTGCATGTCGTCCCATAAAGGGTTGAAGTCACCAAATGCTATAGTGATTGTTTGTGGTGTGAGATCTTTGTTCGGCGATGCGTCGGGACCGCCGGAGCTACCGGAGTCCGATCGGTTGCTGCAGCCGTTGGATACAAGAAGTGCTCCGATCATGACAAGGCCTGCCACTTTTGTTTTGCTGACTTTCATGAATGCCGCTCCATTCTAAAAAAATCTAGGATGTTTCCAGCGAAATGGTCTTGGCCTTTGGAGGAGCCCCTTTGATCGAAGAAGGGGAAGCTCCTACATATTTCTTGAATTTGCAATGGAAATAATCCACATTCGGATAACCTACGAGCTCCGAGACCTCGTAAACCTTATGCCCTTCCTTTAGAAGCTGGATTGCTTGCTGAATCCGGACCTTATCCAAGTAGGTATGGAAGGAATCTCCCGTGTGCTGCTTGAACATTCTGCCCAAATACCCCTTGTTGTAATTGTAAATCTCCGCCATCGTCTCCAGCTTTAGATTTTCATGGTAATGCCGCTGGATAAAATCTATCACTTGCTTGACTACAGGAAGGTTGCCGTTTCCCCCCAGTCTTATCGCCAGTTCGGCGAGCTGGGAATAAGCGGCGTTCATCACTCTATCGTAATGCGCGTGCTGATAAAGCTCGGCAAACAGCGGCGCATAGTCCTGGATTTCGACGCTTTGATGGAGAGCCGCCAGCTTGCTTAGGGCGACGGACAACACTTTGGCCAGGCCGTTCTTGATCGCGGTTTCGGAAGAATCGCAAGCCACGAGTGCTCTTCCCGCTTCCTCAAGCGTCTCAGCCACCCCCTCGCATCTGCCGAGATCCAGCATATAACACAGCTTGGTAGCGAGAGCCTCCAAATCCTGAGGAGCATGTCCGTTCGACTCCGACGAAATAGGGCTAAAGACCGGTTCCGTTACCATGTGGATCTGTCCTTCGGCAAGCAGAAAACGGTTCTTTAACAATCCCAAGGCATCCTCATACGATTGACGGATATCCGCAAGTTCATAGACAATCCGTCCAGCGGCCGCAGTGAAGCCCAGCTTAAGCCCGCAGGCGTCTTGCAGAAGCCGAGTCCATTCGTTTTTGGCGCCGGGCCGTTTCAGATCTTCCTTCAAAAGAAATCCGATATACGGGCCGGCCTGAAACCCGTATCCGAGACCCTCCGTCTCCACGGCTTCAAGCCATCCCGTCTTGACCGACTCCAGATACGCAAGTCCTGCTTGAGAGATGTCCTCCGCCTCAATCAACAAAATCTGTTTGGATTTCCCTGCGAAGCCGGTTAAGGGCATTAGTTGGCTTTCCAATTCCTGAGCGTCAGCCGGATCGGCGGCGATCAACTTGAGGATAAGTTCCTCCCGCAGCGCATCGGCATGGATTTCGGACAATTTGGCGCGGCCTGACAGCCGGTCTAGTTGGGCTCTGATGCGCAGCAGTTCCTCTTTAAACTCCTCAACATCAATCGGCTTGAGCACATAGCCGCTCACATTCATCTCGATGGCTTGCTTGGCGTAGGCAAAATCGGCGTACCCGCTCAAAATAAGAAATTGGCAATCCCCATCCGTCTTGCGAATTTCGCGGATCGCTTGAAGGCCATCCATCCGAGGCATCCGGATATCAATGACGATCAGCTCGGGAGACAGCTCCTGATGGAGGGCAACCGTTTTTATTCCGTTCGAGACGTCTCCTACTACGGAGAAGCCAAGCGCTTCCCAATCGACAATTTTCAGAAGCCCCTTCCGGATCGCCGGTTCATCGTCGGCCACAATCACTTTATACATGTAAATTCCCTCCCAACGGTATGGAAAATGTGATGCGGGTACCGGATCCCGGCGGGCATTCCAGCTTTAGCCCGAACCCTTCTCCGTAGGTCAGAATAAGGCGCTGATGTACGTTGCGGAGTCCGATCCGATGCTCCTCCGCATCTTCCATATCCAGAAAGGAATGCTCGATTTCCCGCATTTTATCCTCCGGTATGCCGCACCCGTTATCCTCCACCGCAATCACTACCCGATCCGACTCCACACGCGCATCGATGATTACGATTCCGCTCTCTTCAACCTCCTCCAGCCCGTGCACCACGGCATTCTCCACAAGAGGCTGAACAATGAGCGGCGGAATCTCCACTTTCATTGCCGAAGGATCCAGATGAAGCCTGTAAGTCAAACGTTCGTCTTCGAAACGGAATTTCTGAAGCTCCAAATAGGAGCGTACATTATCAAGCTCTTCCTGGAGCTGGATCTTGCGATCTCCGATTTCAATGCTGCGCCTCATCAGTTTCCCCAGGAGATGCACCACATTGGAAATTTCCGCATCTCCCTTCACAAACGCTTTCATTCGAATGGACTCCAGCGCATTAAACAGAAAATGCGGGTTGATTTGGCTCGCCATCATCTTCAGCTTGATGTCGCGCTGCCGCAGCTCCAGCAAGTTTTTGTGCACATGGGACTCTCTCACCTCTTCCATCAGGCTCCGGATGCTGGCAAGCATATGGTTGAACTGTCTGGATAAGGCGCCAATCTCATCGTTTCCGTCCACATCCAACTGTACGTTCAGATTCCCCATGGATACTTTGTTCAACACCTTATTAAGCAGAAGCAATCTGCGGGACAAGAAGGAGGAGGTGATGTAGATGAGAACGATCGCGAGGAACAAACTGGCCGCAATAATGGTAAACCCCAGCCTGCTGACCTTGTTTGCGTCGCTGACGATACTGTCGATCGGAAAGACCGAAACGACTTTGAGCCCGTTCCGGCTGTATGGCGGAATCACCTCCTCCACCACAATTTTCGAGTGTTTTCCCTCGTATTTAAACTCGTAGGCTCCAGCCGGTTTATCGCTCAAATCCTTGGCGAAATCCATGCTGTCGATATTCCGGCCGACCCACTGCGGGTATTTGGCGGCGACTATTAGGCCCTGGGAATCGAAAATCATCGTATCGAACGGTTCCTGGCTTAGAAGCCCATTCAATTCATTCTGATCCAGATCGATGACCAGCACTCCGCGGGAACGGTAAAGCGGAAAATCAATTCTGCGAACGAGGCTGAGATACGGGCGATTTTCCTTCGTCTCGTCCGCGACGTAATGCCAAGCGATGGACGAACCGGGGTTGTTGAGCGCCTCCCGATACCAGTCCGAGTTCTTGACAGACTCATCCGCGTTCAGAAAGTACCAGTTGCTGATCGGCATCGGGGGGTCCGTGTAGAAGCGAATGTTATAAATTTCCTTGTATAGCTGCACATAGTCCCGGAAATAGCGAAAATCCCAATAGGCCGTAACCAGTTCGAAAGTGGTCTCATAGTGGGAATTGACCAAATTGGATAACCTGTCGTCGACTTGCAGGTTGTGCGATATTTCAATCGGCATCCGAAGAATGTCCGTTAGTTGCTTCTTGATCTTATCCACGTTGTTCATGGTTTGGTTCGTAGCCTGATCTAGTACATTCTGACGATAAGATACCGTCAAGATACTGCCCACGAGCAGTACCGGGATGAACACCACGACCACGATGGAAATGATCAGCTTGTTCTTGAGCCGGATATTGTTCGTTTTCCTAACCGCGGCGAGGATCTTGCTTCCCATTTCAGGTCTCCTTTCGGATGCTTGAGGACTTCTTTGACAGCGCTTACAACAGAAATCTTACGAATGAGTCGAAACGATTATCCTATCAAAATTATACCTCATCACCACTCTAATAAAAATTAAAATATCCCTGCCGACGGATTTGCCGTCCGCAATCACAACGTCCCTGTGAGAAAAATTCTATCGAAGTACTTCGAAGATGAAGGGCCGCGTTTCAGTGGTAGTTTTTATCGCCAATCAGAAAGCTAGTTTTCGAGTTTGAAAACTTATACTTTCTGATGCGGTAAAAAGCAAATTCCGCGGGCGCAATAAGCTCACGGAATTTGTTTGCCACAATAGACTTTATAAGTTTCCAAGGCTTGGTTGCTTGCCGGTCGGCTCTATTCTTGAATTTCCAGCCTAACCACCGTATCGAGCGGTTCCCATTTCTCCTTCGGAACTCGAATTTCTAGCCCCCGCTCGTTCTGCAAGTAAGGAATCTCGGTGCCATCGAGCAACCGGCAGCGCGAGATTCGCTGTTCAAGCGGCAGCAGTCCGATGTGTTCGAATGCCTGCATGTCTTGCACATGTAAATAAAGATCATTTCCTCTTCGGGTCATCCCGCAGATATGATCAACCGGCTCGATCGGCCCCGCTGTCGTCCCATAGATGGCTTCGCCGTTCTTCCGCATAAACGCGCCGATTTGCTGGAGTCGTTCGACTTGGCTTGGGGGGATCTCTCCGTCCGGATTCGGAGCAACGTTCAGCAGCACATTGCCACCGCGGACGAAACAGTCAATCATAATCTTGATGATGTCTTCCAGCGGCATTACCCGTTCTTGCGGATCATAGGACCAATGCGTGCCGATGGAGAAACATTTCTCCCAATCGATTGGAAGAATGTTCCCGGTGATGGCATGCGTGCCTTCGTCGCATTGAAAATCCCCGGTCCATCCGGATCGCGGATTGATCGCGCATGTCGGCTGATGGCGCCGAACCATCCCGTTCAACTTAACCGGCTCCCAGAACCAGGCCGCATCGGCATCCGTTCCCGCATGCGCCAGCCATCCCCCATCATACCATAGAATATCGATTCGCCCGTACCGGGTGGTCAGCTCCTCGATCTGAGCGTAGCATTGCTTCTTCATCAGCGCCGCATTATCGGCAAGCTTCACTGGCTCGAAATAGCCCGGAAACCGCCAATCCATTGGCGAATAATACAAGCCGACGCGCAGTCCTGCGTTCCGGAAGGCGTCCGTGTATTCTTTCACGAAATCGCGATTGGCCGCCGCGTGCATGCTGTCGAAGCGTCCGTAACTGCCAGGGCTGTCCCACAGCGCGAATCCGTCGTGATGGCGGGCGACCATGACGGAATAGCGCATGCCTGCATCCCTCGCAAGTTGCGCCATTCGCTCCGGGTTCCAATGCAGCGGGTTGAACCTGTCAGCCAGCTTCGCGTATTCGTCCGCGGGAATCTTCTCGTTGAACATAGCCCATTCGCCGCGTCCCAGAATCGAATAAAGTCCCCAGTGGAAGAACAGACCAAGCTTCGCATCGCGCCACCATTTCATATCCTCTTCACTCAGCTTTAGCTCCGGCGCTTTAACGCCGTCCAGGCTTTTGAGCTGGATGCTGCTCTTCACCATGGACGCAAGCTCCGCGCCGCTTAGTTCTTTCATTACCAAGCCGATTCTCCTCCTTTATTACGGAGTGCGTGACCGAATTTAGCCGACAATGCCTGTGCGCTCGATTCCTTCAACGAAGTACCGCTGCACAAAGAAATAGCTCACAATAAGCGGCAGAATAGCGAGCAGAATGCCTGTATCCTGCACCATGCTTAAATAGAAAGGATCGGACTGGGAGGAACCTCCGCTAACAAGACTGTTTAAATTATGAGGCAAGGCAGCCAGCTGCACGGACATGACCTTGCCTGAAGTCAGATACGTTGTCGTGAAGAAGCTATCGTTCCATTGCCACACGAACGAAAAGAGCAGCACCGTAATAATCGCCGGGATCGCGTTCGGGAGCATGATTCGGGAAAACGTCGTCCCGACCCCTGCGCCATCGATATAGGCGGCTTCCTCAACCTCTTTGGGAATTCCCCGGAAAAATTGCCTGAATATAAAAATATAAAGTCCCGCCTTCAGTGAACTGGCTGTCAAGGCTGTCAGGATGAACGGCCAGTAGGTATTCAGCAGATTGACGGATTTGCCCGTAAGCAATGGAATTAGCCCCATCAGCGTAAAATCCTTCAGGTTGAGATAAAGGGGAATGAGAATCGTCGAAGGCGGAACCAGTATGGTCAGAATGACTCCGGCAAACAGCAGATTGCTTCCTTTGAATTTAAGCCGTGCAAATCCGTAACCGGCCAAAGCGCATGTTATCGCGGTAAGGATAGTAGTAGAGATCGACAGCGCAAAGGTATTGACCAACGTGTCCCAGTAATCCATGATTGCGATCGCCTGCTTGAAATTATCCCAAGTAAAATGGAGGGGAACCCACACCACGATCGGCGAATATAGATCCTCCTTATCCTTAATCGCTGTCGAAATTTTTTGCAAGATCGGATATAAAATCAAAAACGAAAGTCCTGCAATCAATACGAGACGGATTAACGACCAAACCCACCTCTTCCAGGATTCTACAGATAGCAGTCGGGAATTGCGCACTCGTACATCCCCCCTAATCGTAATAAAAAACTTTCCTAGATATCAGATAGGTGCTTGCCACCAAGATTAGGGCAACAGCCAGAAAGTAGATCGTTGCCATTGCCGAGCTGAGACCGAAATTAAAAGCGGAAAAACCGGTGTCTAGAATCAAGTCCGTTATTTCGTTGGTGGAGACCGAATCTACTATGGTATAAATCACATTGACCAAAATAAGCGGACTGACCATCGGAAACGTAATCTTCCAGAAGGCCTCGTAGCCGGTTGCCCCTTCTATCTTGGAGGCTTCGTACAGCTGCGGCGAGATAGTCTGGATTCCCGCGAGGAAGATTAGAATCTGAACGCCGGATTGGCTGACAATCTGATAGATACGGTCAACCGAACCCGTGAGGTAATTGACGATCCATTCGTTAACCCCGGCTTGCAGCATCAGCTTCTCCAATTCAAAGCTCTGTAACGAATGTACGACCTTTGTCCCGGAACTTGCATCGTTTATCGCTTGCACCAGACTTGTGCTCTCCAGATTCATAATAACGCCCGACGCCAGAATGACGGGAAGGAAGAAGATTGCCCGGGCAGCGGATCTTCCGATGAATTTCTGGTTCAGCAGCACCGCCAGGAATAAACTGAATATGACGATCAGCGGAATATTGACCAAGATATTTACCATCGACTCGATCAAAACGCGGTTAAAGCTTGTGTTTATCGTCAAAGCTTCCACGTAGTTTTTGAATCCAATGTATTTAACCGTGATCCCTTCCGAATTGGCCGTTATCGAGCTGAAACTGAATCGCAACGAACTCAATAAAGGTACAAAGAAAAAGAGAAAAAAGCCAAGCAGCCATGGCAAAACGTAAAGAAAACCCCATTGTGCCTTTTTTTCCGCGTAAGACCTTTTCAACAGGCGAGGTTTCAGTATGGATTTCATTTTTGTACACCACCCATTACATAGCCTTCGGCTTCGACGTTTATGCCATCCGCCTGTACCATTGACCGATTGTAGTTCACAATGACATAGATACCGTTCTCGTAAACGGTTTTGAAGACGCCATCGCTTAACTTCTCGTGCGAAATCATCTTCCGGTTCTGCACGTTGCCCAAGACTTCATTCACATTTCCATAGATCGTTGCAGCCTGGTCCAGCCATTGCTCGTAATTGACGGCGTACAAGTCGTCGTAGTCCGTATCCTTTACTTTAGAATTCGGTTCATGAATCCATTTGAAGTAAACGCCCGAGCCGTATTCCAGACACTTCAATATATACTGGTTCATATTGGTGAAGGTCGACAGATTATAAGGCATGCCCGTATAGTCGATATATCCGCGAACGACCATTTGATAGAACGGAATTTCTTCGTCTTCAATTTTAAGCCCGCTATTCGTCATCGGCGCATTCGTAATATCCGTCACGTATGGAAACGCATAGGCGTTGCCGCCACTGGCCATAATTTCGAGATTCCGTTCGCGAATCTTGGTCAGCGCCTCCTTCGATATCGTTTCGGACTCCGTTCGGTCGATCTGACGGTTTGTCCGATAGTCGGTATTTAACCGGCTGCCTAAATCCTGCAGCGATATCCCTTCAAGACGATAGCCATCCAGCTCGCTTAGCATGGAATCCACAACCTTCAGCATATGGCTCGGCGATACAACATAGGACGGAGCCTTGCTGCGGTCGCGCTTATTCAAGACCGGTTCAATCGGGTAGATCGCGGCAGGATCTCCCCTTAATGTTCTGGAAGCTGCCTTGGTTTCATCGAAGCCATCGCTTGTACGCGCCTCTGCGATGTAGACGTCCGGAAAGAAGGAAAGTCCCTTGTCCCGAGCGAAGGCGATAAATTCCCAAAGCGCTTTGCTCCCTCCTACAGCTCCGTCGACCGAGACATGATCCGGTACCTCATGATCAAGTCCTTTATTAAACCAACCCGAATACTGAAGCTTAATATTTCGAATATTGCGGTTCTGCACCTGATATACGATATCCTCTGCCTGATTAAAGGTTGTAAGAGGCTCGAGCGCCTTATAGGGAATGCCCACCGCATGCTTGTTTTTGGCGATGCTTCCGATCAACTGCAAATAAAACGGAGCATCCCCTCCGGAATTCGAATCGCTTGCCGACTTCTGTTCGGGAAGTCCGTGCGTTTTGATCAAATACCGTTGATAGTATTGTGCCATTCCGGAATAAGTAGCATCATCTCCGCTCAGGAAAGCGTAACGGATCGTAAAGTCCGATTTTGTCGGATTCTCTTGATACCTGGGCAAGGAACGCGCCTGGCCGTTCGCGTCCAGGGAAACCTGGTCCTTATTGATCACATAAAAGCTTGGATAAATATAGTTATAGCCATTCACTCTGCCGCTTACATCCGCATTTACGCTTGCGACCGAATCGCCTTCTTCAATAATGCCGAGAAAGGCTCCATCCCCGCGAATCATTCCGAATACCGGCAATCTGGCTTTTTCCTCGCCTACGTCGTCTTTGATACCTTCCATCGTTAGATCGGATCCATAGATCCTTTGTTCGTATGACGAATAATTGATTTTGCCATTGTTGAAATGAATAAGCGCCCCGGACCCGTCCGGTACGAATAAGGCCCCTTCCGACTCCTCTCCTACTGCGCCGAAGAAACCAAGAACCGATACCGTGTTGATGGGATACTCGTCTGAGTAATGAATGCCGGAAGCCGGCACTTTGACCACGAGGCTATCGCCATCCAGGGTATACTCGATCGAGGCAAGGAATATACGCGGTTCGGGTTTGGTTTGCTCGAGATGAAACGCCTCGAGATCCTTCCGGAAATCTTCATCCGTATAGCCGGCAGCTTCGAATGCCTGGAGAGTCCGTTTCAGTTGAATCCCGGCTAGAGATTCATTTCGCACATACACAGAAGGGTCAGCATCCTCTTGGTAGGCAATCATCAGCGCGCGCTGTCCCGTTTTATCCACTTTCCCCTTAAGTTCCTCCAAGCGCTCTTTCGTCAGCTTGCTTGGAATATCGTCAGCCGTTTTCTCGTCCGTTCCGAATTGATAAGTCACTTTGATGCCGTTAGGAATGCTGTCGAATCTGAATTGCTTATGAATGACGCTATCCGTATAGGAGTTGACCGAGCTGAGCTGGCCGAACGCGTTATTGAAATCGAGCTTCAATTGAGCGGATAATAAATCCTTGTTAACTCCTGTTGCCAGATTATCGGATTCTCGCTCCGGCGGATTGCTGTACCATACTTCTCCGCTATTCTTATCGAGAACGGCGATAACTCCCGACTGATCGTCTGCGAATAATTCCAGACGATTGTTTGCCGCAACGCCTTTCATGCCCGCGACTCGAGGATCCGTGAAGGAGACGGCCAAAGCCGTTCCCTTCACAAATGCCGCTGCAACGGATCCATTAGCTTCCGTTTGTTTTTCAGAACCGGAGCCCGCACATCCCGCAGTCATTATTCCAAGCAGGAACAACAAAGTCAGCAAGGCATATCGTTTCACATTCATGGCTGCTCATGCCTCCTTCCTTAGCTTCTCAGGTCAATTTCCTGGTAAATGGTTATTACAAATGATGAGATTTGCTGAATCAAGCTGAAGAAAAGCAAGCACAGGAACGCCAGAAACCCCATTGCGACAACCGATAACAGAAGGGTGCCTATGGTTTTTGAAGGCGTAAATTGTTGAACCGTCATATTCCCGACGAACAACAGATACAATGACCAAATGAGTGCGACGCTGTGCGAGAAATAGTAGAAGCTCGTTTCCTGCATCGAGATAACGTTGCTTAACCAGATCCATGGAAACGGGATGATGACCATAGGAACGAAAGCAAAGCAGGTCGAAGTGAAGATTTCGACAAATTTCCCTTCCCCGTCCATCAAGGTCGTGAGCGACCAATTGGCCACGCACCAGAACAAGACCGGAAGCAGTACGTACAGAACCTCCATCAGGCTGTTCATGTCAGCGGGATTGTAGATATGAACGAGGAATCCGCTGTACTCGGTGCTCATGATATTGGTGACGATCATGAGGAATAAGATCGAGAAGGAAACGATCAGATTGGTTTTTTTGTTCCATTCGTACTTCAAATCCCAATAGCCGTTAAACGGGTGCAGAATCAGATAGAATGGGTGTTTAAGCAGTTCACTGTTCCATTTCGGCACGTTTCCTTCCCCCTTTCCATTGCCGGAGCTTCCTGAACGTGATTGCGCCGAGCGCGATCAAGACAATGCCGGTCATCGTCGCAGGGAAGTATTCGCGCAGCACTTCCTTGCGATAGAGCAGGAATGCCTTCGAATAGTTCGGCTGATCCTTGCTTTGCTTAAAATAAATCATCGCCTCTGCATATTTCCCTTGCCGAAGCAGCGCTTTGCCGATTCCGGCATAGGCAAATTCCAGATTGGCGTTCATATTGATCGACTTCCGGAACCATGCGAAGGCCGCCTCTTCATCGCCCTTGTAGTAGCTTCGAACGGCTTCGTTGAGGGTCCGGCCGTATTCCGTTGTCTCGAATAAAGTAATTTCCCCGAGCCCCTTATCGAGAACGAGAAGTTGATCCCCTACACGCTCGATGGCTGTCGGCGCGTTGAATTCGCCCAGCCGGTTGCCCAGACCGCCGAATACATACATGAAATGCCCATCGCCGTTGTATGTGAAAATCCGTCCGCGCCTGGAATCAAGCACCGAATAGATTTCGCTGTCCGCGACATCGATGTCAATCAGTCTCGTTCTCTCCTCCGATGACATAACGAGGTCGCCGCCCGGGCTGAAATACCCGGTTCGCCTCAAAATATCGTTCCCCTGGGCATTTAATTTCTTGATCGTTTCGCCATACCTGTCCCCGTTCGTCGCATAAATAAATCCTTCATCGTCAATATCCAGGTTCGTGAATTCCGTAGGAGTAAACTGGGCCATCTGACTCCGCTGGGCGCGGGTAGACAGCCGTTTCCACAACAGCTCGATCGGATCGACCCTTACGCGGTTCGCGCCAATGAACGCCGAAAAATCGCCATTAGCGTTAAACTCCATAAATCCGTCAAATACGCCGGCGGCCATGACATAGATCCGCTGCGCCTTATCGACAACAACACGAGCAGGCTGGAACTGGAAATTCTCTTGAAAAAGCTCGGACTCAGGATTCTTGATAACCTTCACAAGCTTACCCTTCGAATCGAGATGGACAACTCTTTTATTTCCCGTATCAGCGACATAGATATTCTTGTCTTCGGTTACAAACAGGCCTTGCGGGCTCATAAACTTATCGGGCTCCCCGTTGTTATCGAAGGAATCGATGATTCGATCCAGCTTGAAGCTCGCATCCATCACCACGATTCGATTATTGCCGGAGTCCAGCACATAAATTTGCTTGTCTGCCGTAACGTGTATATCGTTCGGTTCCTTAAACGGTCCGACTCCCAGACTGTCGCCGTTCAGAAGGGCCGTTGCCCGATAGGCGGCAGGCGAGGCGACAGCGTCTCCCCAGTAGGAATAATTATAGGATGCGGGAGTTTCTTCGGCATGAACGACCGCGCTCCCCATTCCAATGCTTAGCAAACAGATGAGCGTCGTGAGGACAAATGTCCTTGCTTTATATAGGCTGCTCAACATCGCGTCTCATCCTTTCTACTCTTTCATCCCGGAGGTCGCCATCGTCTGCATGACGCTGCTCTGCGAGATGATAAAGAGCGTAATCGGAACGATCATTAATAGAAGGGCGACCGCCGCTCCAACGCCAGCGCGGGCGATGCCGCCTGCCGAGATTATGCCAAGCGCGTAATGAAGCGTCTTCAGGTTCTCGCTGTAAATGAAGTTGCCTCCGTCGGTCCCCCATAAGGCGGGGAACTGCAAAATCATTAGCGTCAGCCATGCGGGCTTCACGTTCGGCATGACGATGCTCCAATAAATCCGGTATTCGTTCGCTCCGTCAATCTTGGCAGCTTCCAGCAGCGCATCCGGAATCTGTTCCATGAATTGCTTCATGAGGAACAATCCGAGTGGGAAGGCGAGAGCCGGCACGATCACCGAGGCCTGCGTGTTGACCCAGCCGAGCCAGGACATGACCATAAAGTTCGGAATCGCGGTAACATGTCCCGAGAACATCAAGGACAATATGACGATAGAGAACAAAGTCCTCGATCCCCAAAATCGGTATTTCGCAAGAGGATAGGCCGCGGCAGACGCCAGCAGAATATGTCCCGCCGTCCCCGTGATCGTGATAAACAGAGTGTTTGAGATATAGCGGGACAGCGGCACCCACGAGTTCCCCATCAGGGCGAACAGGTCGAAGAAGTTGTCCAGCGTCGGATTGTTGACCAGAAACCGCGGCGGGAAAATAAACAGTTCGTCAAGCGGCTTGAATGCATTGCTCACCGCATAGATGAGCGGAAGCGCCATAAACGCGCCGAAAACGGCTAGAAGCACGAACATGAAAAAACTGACGGCAAAGGATCGGTTTAACCGCCTGGGGGGCCGGAATACAGCTAGCATCCTCATGACCAATTTTATTCCCCTACCTTTCGCAACAGTTTTTGCGTCAACTTATTGGCGCCGATCATCATGCAGAAGAGCACTGTCGCGATAGTGGATGCGTACCCCATCTCGTAGCGGATTGTGCCGAAGTCCATCAAGTGCGTTACGATGGTATGCCCCGCATAGTTAACGCTTGGAAAACCGGCTAGCGCGATCGATATATCGGCGACCGCAAGCGAGCCTGTAATCTGCATAACAGCTCCGAACATCAGCTGCGGCCGCATGGACGGCAGCGTGATGAACCAAAGCTCCTGCCAGCGGTTCTTGATGCCATCTACGGCTCCCGCTTCGATCAGCGATCGGTCGATCGTCTGAAGACCGGCGATGAAGGCCAGGAAGCTGGTGCCCAGGCTAAGCCACAGCTGGACGATGATAATAATAGGCAGAATATATTTTTCGTTCGAGAGCCATTGAATCGGTTCGAGAATAAAACCGAATCTCATGAGGAACCCGTTCAAATATCCGTAGCTGTCTCCGGAGAATACGATCAGCCAAATAAAGAATACGTTCCCCGAAATGGACGGCGCGTAGAACACAAGGGTCATAAACGCTCTGACCTTGGGCGACAATTCATTGATAATCCAGGCAAAGAGGAAACACGCGATATAGCTGATCGGACCGGTCACGATTGCGAACATGAACGTATTCTTCAGAGCGATCATGAACACGTCGTCGCCTAGGAACAATCGGGAGTAATTCTGCCAGCCTACGAATCTCGGAAACTCCAGCATGTTGAAATAAAAGAAGCTGAGCGCCAGCGAGATGACGACCGGAACGACCGTAAACGTGAAGAAGATCAGCATGTACGGACTCATCAGCAAGTAGTAGTGCTTGTTTTTCCGAAGCTCTTGGGCAACATTGGCGAGTCGTGACGGCTTCTTTGCCTGGATGAGGCTCGACGCGGCATGACGGTTTGCTTCTGCTTGCATCGGCTTCCACCCCCTAACTATTTCTGCAGATTGAATTCCTTCCGCTTGAGTGCGATTTCGTCATTCATGTACAAAATATAATCCGAAAGGGCTTCGCGCGGATTCTCGCTCTGGTTCACGACGCGCCGGAAGGCATTATCCAGATGCCTGCCCGTGAAATAACCGCCCGGCACTTGAGGGATGCCCCTTACCCATTGCCATTGGCGTTCCAGGTTGTTGAAATCCTTGACCGGCCATGGCAGCTGCTCCAATGCTTCAATGTTGGCTGTCGGATATCGCGCAGCATCGCCGAGCAGCCCTTCCAGCTCTCGTCCGTAAGCGATCTGGGTATCCTTGTCCGTCCACCACTTCATGAATGACCACGCCGCGTCCTTGTCATCGGCATTATCCAGCATCATGACCGCTGTCGTATGGCTGGCGACCTCATGACTGACGGACCCGTCCTTGTGCTCGGTGCCGGGTACGACGGCAAAGTCCCACAGCCCTTTGATCTCCGGCGCAAGAACCGTTAGCAAATTGTACGTTGTATAATCGGCAATACCGATAGGCATCTCGCCAGTCCGGAACCGATTAGCGAAATCCGCTTGCAGCGGAAATTTGTAGTTCGTATAAAATTGCGTCCAGCGCTTGAACACCTGCATTGAAATCTCGGAGTCGAGTGCGCTCTTCCTGTCATTGTCCCGGTAGAACTGGCCGCCGTTCTGGTAAAGAAGCATGGCGAACGCCGCATTCGGAACCAGGGTCGCATTGTTCGCAGCCGATTCGATCGGCAAATAAAACTCCATGTTATGCTTCTGCAGCACCGAAATCATGTTATACACATCCTGCCACGTCTTCGGAGGCTCCAAATCCAGCTCTTTGAGAATATCCTTGCGATAGAACAGCATCGGGAAAGTCTGCTGCTCCGGCAGCGCGTATACCCCTTCGTCATACCTGTAAGGCGTTATGGCGCTATCGCGAAACCTTGCAGCGACTTCCTCGAAATCCGGGAAAGCGGTCAAATCGGCTGCGGCGTTCCTCATCGCATAATTGACAGGGGCATCCTCGCCGGCCTGCAAGGCAACATCCGGCCCTTCGCCGGCCAGGACAGCCGGAAGCAGGATGCCGCCCGGAACGAGCCTTACATTTACCGATATGTTCGTCTCGGGCGTAAACCTGTCGTCAATCAACGCTTTCAACACTTGCGCCTGGTCCCTTCCCGTAGTTACCCAAACCGTGATGGAACGCCCGCTTTCTTCCGTACTGCCGATACTATCGTAGTCTTCGGTATAAGAGGCAACGTAAGCGCCTAGCTCGTGCTTGATCTTCTCGAGCAAAGTCGCTTTCGCTCTCGGGAGCTTGCTGCCTGGGGACGCAACGATGAGATAATCCAACGTAAGCGGCTGTTCGCGCACGTTCAGAATCCACGTACCGAGACCACCGACATTCACCTTGAAGGAGTTCAGACGGTTCGCAATCGTTTCCGGCTTCTCCGCCATTTCGTTCAACTGCCTTACCATCGTATGAAGAACAGCGACTTTATCGCTTTTCTCCCCTGTCGATTGCTCGAGATAATCCGCCACGGCCTGGATAGTGCCGGCTTGTTCCCGGAAAACATCGATCATGCCGGGAATCCGCTTCTCCAATTGATAATCGCGGTTAGGGTCCGGCGTATTTGAGGTAATCAACAAAATTTTTCGATACATCTCGTTAAGCTTCAGCACGCTCGATTTGATCGTCTCAATAAGCGGAGCGAGCTCGCCGAGCGAAACCGCCATACGAATGGTATGTTTCCCTTTCGTCAGATGGAACAGGTAAGGCTTATCCCCTCCCAGCACATCTGTCTGCCATTCCATATTGAAGCCGAATCGCGTCCGCTTCATTTCCTGGAATGGATATTCGCCATCGATCATGATGCCGCGCGTCGCATAGACGCCGCGCAGCTGATCCTGTTTGCGCTTCAGCGCAATCTGGTACAACCCATCCTCTTCCACCTCGAATTCCCATTCAATCCACTGCCCCGGCAGCTTCCAGTTAAGGCCCCCTATCGCGTTGACCCGAATCTTCGAAGCGCTGTACGGCGTAACAGAAGGGCTTGACCGATCGGAAAGCGGATAAAGCGTAGGGGAAGATTTCAAGGTCGCATCCTCAGCCTGAATCACGATGAATTGACCTTCGGCGGCTGCAGCTCCTTCGGCTTCATATTCGGCTTTCCGTTCTTCATAGGTTTTCGTCTCCGGCTCCTGGTATAACTCGATATAGTCGATAGCCATCGGTTCCCTCAAGGAAGTCAGGGAAATGGTCTGAACCCCTTCACCGAAATAAAACAAATAGGGCTCGTCATTGTAACCTTCGCTGTCCTTGAAGGACGCGATTTGCCAAGCCGGCTTCTCTATCTGCCTCGGGCGCAAATCGTTTCCGCGATTGTCCCGCTCGATTTCGTCTTCGCGATTGCCCCAATCTCGATCGAACAATAAAATGTCGGAGCCTTTAAAAGGCACTTCCTGATTGATCGCGAACTCCCTCTCGATAGCGGAGCTTTTCCCCTCAATAGGAAAATAATGAATTCGAACATTGTATAGACCCGGTTGGTCGACCCGGACCTTCCAACTAATCGTGCCCGACTCGGGCGTTAACACAGCTTGGCCCTTCAGGCCTTGAAATCCGTTCGCAACCTCAAAGCCGTCCCCTTCGAGCGCGGTATAATGCTCGCCTTCGATTCGGATTTTCGCTGGCGGCCGGTCTGCGTTCGAGTAGCGTTTCGTATAGGCGTCATATCCGTCTTTTGCATCAGAATCCATTACCGTCGAAAAATCGCTAATAGCCTGAACATCGCCGTTGCCTTTTTGACTTGATGGGTAGATCGCCCATATGGACAAACCTAAAACAAAAAAAATACATATCCATTTCACTAATTTCTGGCTTCTGACGCTCAACTTTGCTCCCCTCCCGCGGCAAGAGTGAAATTCAAACAGTCCACATTATGAACCGGGATGCGGACTGTTTGATCACTTCAATCGTTACTTCTTGTAGACTTCATCGATTGCCGCCTGGAAAGGCGTTTTATACGTCTCGATGACCGTGGAAACGGATTGGCCTTTGTTAATCTCATCAGCGAACTGATAATAAGGCATACTTGGGAAGGTGCTTAGACTATCAAAACTAAACCGTTTACTCGCTAATACAACATTGTTGATATCATCTTCGTTGTCAAACGATCTCTCGTACCAGTCCTGACCAGGATAGTCGTAAACCGAATCGTAGGTTTCGATTTTCTCCCAGATATACATGAGCTGCTCCGGATTTTTCGCTGCCTTCGGAATGACCATTGCCCCTGGATTGGTATCAGGTGTATTGTAGGAAGTTCCATTCGGTCCTTTAGGGAAAGGAATAAAGCCGATATCGAAGTCCTTCATGTCGTTATTCAGAGCTTCCGCCTCATAGTTTCCGGATAAATACAACAACGTGTTGCCTTGACGGAAAAATTGACTTGGCTCCGTCCAATCGCCGCCCTCTGAAGGTCTGACGAGTTTATCGGTACTCAGCTTGGATAGGAAATTCAAAACCTCGACGGTTTTTGGATCGTCCAGGTTCTGCTTATCCCCCTTCGTCAAGCTTGTCTCGTTGGAGGCAAGCGCTGAATCCAAAACGCCGGCGCCTGCCAATCCCCACGTATCAAGCTTTCCATCGTTATTCGTATCTCTATTAGCCTCTTTGATCACTTGCAGGAACGTATCCCAATTCCAGTTATCTTCATTAATATATTCTTGAAGCGGTTTCATGCCGAGATTGTTCATCAACGTGCGATTGTAGAAGAAACCCGTCGCTCCCTGTGTATACCCGCCAAAACCGTACCCTCTCCCGTTATACTGCATGATCTTATTCGTTACTTCCGGATTGAATACTTTGTCATTTTTGGTGTATTCGTCAATCGGCCACAATAGATCTTGACTTACCAACGATGGAATGGTGTACGATTTGCTCACGGCAATGAGATCGCCTACCGGTTCGCCGGCAAGCAATGATGCCGTAACCTTCTTCTGGTACTCGGCGCCATCGATGACCACGTATTCCACCTTGAAATTATGTTTCTTCATTAGATCTTCCAGATTCTTTTTCCGTTGGATATTATCAGGATTATCTTCGGGGATTTCCAAGCTCCAGAAGTTTACAATCTTGATTGTTCTGCCGCCCATATCGAAATCCATCTCCGGCGTTTCATTGGAATTTCCCGCGCCGTCTTCAGCGTCATTCTCGGAAGCATTCGTCGCCGCCGGATTGTTTGATGGCTTTTCGGTAGCCGTATTGGTGCTTGCTGGATCGTTACCGCCATTGCTTCCGCTGCTGCAAGCCGCTAAAGAAAATATCAACATCACACTAACAAGCAACATAACTAGGTTTTTTTTCATTTTTCATCCCCCTGAAATGGTCATGTAATCGCTGTCACTTTGTTGTAATGACAGGGATACGGCTTAAAGTCGAACCCACTAAGCTATTTGCGCATGTGCAGCTATCCGCTCAGCACCTATCACCTCCTGCCCGCTTCAAATTCACTGCATGCAATTGTAAGCGGTGTCAAATTCTTTGCACATCTTGTATGGGACGAAATCCGCATCGTGTCCCTCTTTGCTCTTTTAAAATCATATTGTAAAAAATGGATACAAACCTTCAATTTATAGACATCGGTATAGCATCATTTAGTCATTCTCCCGTTATCCTAAAATCCGTGATATCAAATCACCATATCTGTAAATGCAAATCGGAACCAGAAGGCTTAAATAACGATTTTTAATATGTTTTTTAGTGCATTTTTGGTTGTATGATCAGCCATTTCGCACAGCTAAAATAAAAATGACAGCGCATACAACTTCTACAGAAAAAGGGGGATTGTTGGATGTCAAACGTGCGAGGAAGCAGTATGAATTCGAACTCCATGAAAAAGCTGCCGTCAATTAAGGGCGATATCGCGGATAGCGTTTATTTGAACTGGTTTACCAAAGACAAGGAATTTCCGTTTTTTATTCAGTATGGCGGGCACAATGAGGATACGGGTCTTCATAAGCATGATGACTTCACCGAACTCGTAATTGTACTGAACGGGAACGCTACGCATATCGTCAATTCCGAAACCTATTTTATTAAAAAGGGGAACGTATTTGTCATTAACGGTCCTACCTTCCATGCTTACCAAAATCCGCATGAATTTAAAATTTGCAATATTATGTTCCGGCCCGAAATCCTTCGAAGCGCCGGTCCGGATTTAAGCAACTCCAACGGCTTTCAGGCCCTTTTTGTTTTGGAGCCGTTTTATCGCAATATTCATTCTTTTCAAAGCGGGCTTAGTTTGTCGATTCCAAGCTTGGAACACGTCTCCTCGATCATCGCCGAAATGATCAACGAATATAACGACAAGCAGCAAGGCTATCAGACCATGCTCAATTCCCGGTTTATGGAACTGGCCGTCTATTTGTCCAGACAGTATGACAATCAGGAGAATGGCACGGACAGCAATCTGATGCATTTGGCGAATGCGGTCTCCTATATTGAAGACCGTTATCTTGAGCCTCTTACTCTGGAGGAAATCGCGGCCAGATCCAATATTTCGGTTCGGCATCTGAATCGGATTTTTCAGTCTTATTACCAAACGACGCCTATTTCATACCTGCAACGACTTCGTTTGGAGCGGGCGCGTATGTTGTTAAGGCAAAGCGGACTCCCCATCACGAAAATTTCATACGAATGCGGCTTTAACGACAGCAATTATTTCACTCGTAAGTTTTCCAAAACCTATGGGCTTTCACCCAAGGCTTTTAGACAAGGCCAGTGATTTTTTCACCATAAAACCTTCCTCTAGACGCGGTCGCTCATCTTCGAAATACTTCAATAGAAGTTTTTCTCCTATTAGGTTTGTTTTGCAAATTACAAAAGGCGCCCCGGTACATGTCAATAACATATACCGGGGCGCCTTTTTAGGCCCAACTGGAATATTTAGTTTAATTCCATAAGGCAAGTTTTCAAGCCATCATCCGGAACCAAGAGAGAGACACAGGTCCATTCAGAATTAGGTATACGTCGCGCCTGCCGGAGGCGCCTGTCAGCCCGCAAGTGAAGCTCCGCCAGTTCTTTTCTCCGCCAGCCGGAATCTTGCATTTGCCTGCGATTGGACCGTCCGGTCCATCCAACCGCACTTCAACCACAGCATCCTCCGTGGCGGCTGCCCGCAGCTCGACCGCGGAGATCCCTGCGCCGAGTTCCGCATCATGGTATGCTAGCCAGCCCTTATCGCCATTTACGGCTGCGGCGCTTCCGCCTTCGATGCATTCACCGAGATGAATGCCCTGATACGCATCGTAGTTTACGGCCCGCGTCACTCTCTGAAGATCACGCGGCGGAATCGTCTCCCCGGCGACTGTAAGGCGGCCTTCAAGCCGCAAATCGGCGGAAGAAGCGCCGAGCATGATTGTATACGTTCCGCTTTCCAGGCAGAATCGGTCGCGCGTTACATCCCAAATAGCCAGCGATTCGAGCTGCAGTTGGAACGTCACTTCCGCAGACTCTCCCGGAGACAAGGCGATGCGTTTGAAGTCCGCCAGTTGAAGGCGCGGGCGCTTGACTCGGGATTTATCTGCACGTGCATAGAGCTGCACGACCTCTTCCCCCTCACGTTCGCTTATGTTCGTCACACGGCAGGAAACCTGGACTGCCATGTCTGTCCCAGCCTCAGCGCTGCTGGGCGACAACTGCAAGGCTTCGTAACGGAAGTCGCTGTACGAAAGGCCGTGTCCGAACGGATACAGCGGTTCGCCTTCAAAATATTGATACGTTCGGCAGCCACGGATGATGTCGTAGTCCATGAATGGCGGAAGTTGATCGACGGACTTGTACCACGTCATGTTCACTCGGCCTGCGGGATTGACATCGCCGAACAGAACGTCCGCAACAGCACGGCCGAGTTCCTGACCCGCATGGGAGGTGTAGATGATCGCCTTCGCCTTCTCCTGTATAGCGTTCAAGGCGAACGGGTAACCGCCGACGACCACTACAATCGTGTTGGGGTTCTCCTCAATTACCGCAAGCGCCAGCTTTTCCTGCGATTCCGCCAGCGTGATATCGGGCCGATCCATCGTCTCCTTGCCGTTGATGAGCGGGTGATTGCCGACAAACACGATCGCCGCATCGGCGCCGCGAGCCGATTCGACAGCCGCGTCCAAGCCGCTCGACACGCATTCAAACTCGAACGTGTCGGCTTGCGTTCCAACAACTAAACCTCCAACCTCCGCAACGCCTCCGACGTTAATATCGTTCGCCATCTCAGCCGCTTGACCGTCACCGACGAGCAGGACACCTGACTCATCGTCAACCGTTACGGGCGTTCCGTTCCAGGTCGAGACTGTAATTAGCGAACTGTCCTCGTCTACAGGCCGGATCTGGAGCACTTCCTTCGTAAACCACTCCCAAATCCGATGAGCCGACGCTTGCAAATTCTTGTCGTCCGTTGTGACAAAGAGGCTATTGCGCAGCGCAATTAATGTATGGCTGCCCCAGCCCCAGTCCGATATTTCGAAAATGTCGCCTTCTTCGGGCCTCTCCGCGCGAGCAGCGAGAGATGCCTTTGAATCTTCGCTGAGCCGGACATACCGTCCGCTGCGTACAGCCTTCAGGCGCACGCGATCGGTGCCGGCGGTGTATGACGCTTCGGCGCCTTTCCCCTCCGCTGCCAGCCTCTCGCGGATTCCCTGAAGCGGGGTAACCGAATATGGCAAGGAACCGCTGTACCAGTCACTATAAACAACATCGGCAAGCGGGCCGATGACGGCAACCTTGCTTAGCTTGTCAGCCTGCAGCGGCAGCGTCTTCCCGTCGTTCTTGAGCAGTACAACGGCTTTCTGCACGGCCTCCCTCGCGAGCTCCGCGTGCTCTGGACGGAGGATCGCCGATTCGTCGATCGCCGCATACGGATTTCGATCCGACGGGTCGAACTCCCCGAGCCGGAAACGAACGCGAAACGTGTTCCGAAGAGCGGTATCCAGATCATTTTCCGTCAAAAGCCCGTCCTTTAACGCTTCGCGGATCGCCTCCGTTACTACTGCCGCTTCGTCCGTAATACTGTCGATTCCGCCTTCCCGGATCGACCGGGCCACCGCTTCCTTCAGCGTCTGTACGTAGTGATGATCCCGCATCGTGCCCGTTACGTCGAAAGCATCGCTAACGACAAAGCCGTTCATTCCCCATTCGCGCTTAACGATGCCGATCACGAGCTCGCTAAGATTTGCCGGCACTCCGTTGACCGCATTGTATGCCGTCATCATCGACTGGGCTCCGCCTTCTTTGAACGGGATCTCGAATACCTTCAAGTAATATTCGCGCAGGTTGCGTGGATCAAGGCTGACAGATGTATCGCCTCTTCCCGCTTCATTGTTGTTGCCGATAAAATGTTTTAGCGTGGCAACGGCCTTCAAGTAAAAAGGATGGTCTCCCTGAATGCCTTGCGTGAGCGCAGCGGCTAGTTTGCCGGCCAGAACCGGATCCTCGCCATACGCTTCTTCCGTCCGACCCCACCGAGGGTCCCGCTCCAAATCAACCGTCGGCGCCCACAGCGTCAAGCCGTTAAAATTCGGATTCTGCCGATAAAAGCCGCGAGCTTCGTCTCCAATCGCGCTGCCGATTCTCTTTAGCAACCCGCTATCCCATGTACAAGCGAGACCGATCGGCTGAGGATAACTCGTCGCTTCTCCGAGCCAAGCCATGCCGTGTGCGGCCTCCGTGCCATGCTTGTACGCTTGTATCCCTAGACGCTCTATTGCGATCTGGTACTGCGGCATAAGCTCAATCTTCTCATCCAGAGTCAGTTGGGCAATCAAGTCGTTCACGCGGTCCTCGAGAGGCGCATTGAAATCCCAATAAAGGTAGTTCTTTTCGATTGTCATTTTCTCACGCTCCTCGGAAATAATATAAATATCTCTCACATCACCATCAGCGACCCTTGGCTACAGCTTTAAAGGAGCAGTTGATGGCGGTTGATTGTCATCTAGCATTCTAGTTCAAAAATGACAAGCAAACCTCGATTTTTTGGTCTTTTACTAGCATAATATAGACATTGAACAGGCCTTAACGAACCAAGTCTGGATCACCCTACTTGCTCAAGCCGGTGAAGCTGGAATCGAAGGAAGAATTAAGCTTCCATATTAATAATTCCTGTTTAAATAGAAAGCAAGTTTTTCAAGAAAAAAAATAGTAACATTAGAAGGCGGATCCCTATTTTCAAGATAGCTAGACACCCTTTTGAAGGTAATTTTCAAATAAATACAGCCCCGGGGACTGAAATGTGACCCGTAAGATAGACACTTTGAAAAAAGTGTCCGTCTTACGGGTTTTTGTGTTTTAATCAGAGTAACAGCAAGGGAGCGAATAGTATCGATGTACTCACCATTGAGCCATTCTTGAACCCGAAACGGCTGCTCAGTAAAAGTCTATCGTGTACAGCGATGATCTGGAGTCAGGCGCTAACAAGCGGACAAGCGTAAAGCAAGCTTGACAGGCCGCTATGCGGACAAAAAACAGGATGGAATCAACCGATTCCACCCTGTTTTTCTTTAAGATAACTTATTCATAAATACGCATTTCAATCACTTCGGCACGTTCACTGCCGTTTGTTTCCTTTACGACCGTCCGTATGCGGTCTGTACGCACCGGCTTATCCAGGGTATGGATTTTTTTGCGAGTACGGTTCTCGTTATCTCTTGCGACCGTAATCCACTCGCCGTTTGCCCATGCCTGAACGTCATACGACTTTACCAGTTCAGGCATGACGAGGAACGGAGTCTCATGGTGATGGAGGTTGATGAGGTCCTCATTCACATCATCGTTAAACGTAAGATGTATTTCCTTCACGTTCGCAGGACGGTCTAAGGCAACCTCCACCCACTCCTCATGGCCATCCGTAAGCGGCTCGGATACCCAAAGATGAGGTCCGCCATATGGACGGGTATAACCGTCAATTATTTTTTCAGGCGCAAAAGCTTTTGTGCCGACTGCAAAGCAGAAAGGTCTGCGCACAAGCATCGACCATTCAATGACCGGTTGATCCGGCTGATGATCCTCCAGATCCGGGTTCACGATTGGTTTGGCTCGCCGTTGAAAGGCCAGTACGCCCGTCGCAGGAACAGCGGACGTATACAGGCTGGCTGCTTCATTCTTGCGAACAATGACAAATACATTGCACGGCTCGCTGCCAAAGAGCTCGCTGTCCGCAGGAATATCCAGCCATTGCTTCTCTCCGGCCTTAACCTGAATGCTCAAGGCTTGCTTAAGATTGGCAGGCACGTAATTCTCAGCCCTACCGGTATCCCACAGTTCAACGGTCAAGCTTGTTGCTTCGGAAGCAGACACCAGCAGCGTTAAACCTTCGATACTGCCTTCGTTCGGGAACAGTAAGCCGACATCGGAAGCAAGCCGGCATTGCGCTGCAGGTCGATCGAGCAGAATTTTTTTCCTTGTGCTTGAAGCCGTTACGGTTCCCTTTCTTGCAAGATCAGCCGGGTCTTCATTCCGAAGGCCAATAATGGACGCGTCGGTACGCAGCATGATTTGCTGAAGCTCGGTCAGATGCTGCTCACGGAGCTCTCGCGGGGTAACGCCCTTGATCACCGACAAGGCAGCGCCGACGCCGGCCGCTTCCCCCATTACGGCGCACGTAGCCATTACTCGGGTTGTTCCGAAGGCTACATGCGATGCGCTGATATTGCGTCCCGCAAACAGAAGATTGCTGACATTGCGGGAGTACAAGCTGCCGAAAGGAATATGGTAAATACCGTCGGCATGCAAATGCTTGGAACCGCTTTCGGACGCATACATGCCTTGTGGAGGATGCAGGTCAATCGACCAGCCGCCGAAGGCGATCCGGTCCTCAAACGGCCGCTGAGAAATTACGTCATTCTGCGTCAGAATCGTATCGCCGAGGAACCGCCGGTATTCGCGTTTTCCCGGAATCGAGCCCACCCATTCGAGCGTCATGTTGTCCGCTTCAAACTTGCCCGAGTTTTTAATATAATCCCAAATGCCGTAAATAACCGACCATAACTCGTCGCGGATCCGCTCGTTCTCGTGAACCGTATCGAGCTCGCCGCCCCACTCGATCCACCAGTAATGGCAGCCCGAATCGCCGCTGCGGATGACGCGCTTAAGCGGAATGGACGTTGTCGTAATATCCTTGGCAAAAGAAGGGGCAACAAAGCGCACAGGCTTGCCGGTATCCTTCGTGTAAAACAGCAGCGTACTGCCAAGCGTAATATCGTCGGCCACTTCCGGTGCCCAGTCTTCCCCGAATTCATGACGGGCTTCGCGTCCGATCCGATAGGCGGCTCCAGCCAGAAAGCCAACAAGACCATCCCCGGTGCAATCAAGAAACACCTCGCTCTCAAACGTAATCTCGCGCTCCGAGCCCATCATCCAGCCGGTCACGTTACGAATGATGCGGTCATCCAGCTCGCCGTCCGCTTCCACTTCCCGCACGTCGGTGTTCAGAAACAACGCAAGATTCGGCTCGGCCCTAACGGCCTCAAGCAGCGTTACATCCCACAGATAAGGATTGCCTTCCGGATTGCGGTACTGATTCTGAATAAAGAGTTCTCCCATGATGCCGGTCTCGCGGGCATAGCGGTGCACGCCATGGCCGGTTGCTCCGCATACCCATACCCGCACCTCGGAGCTGGAGTTTCCGCCAAGCACCGGCCGGTTATGAACCAGCGCTACCTTTTGCCCGAGTCTAGCGGCTGCAATCGCCGCGCAAAGGCCTGACAACCCTCCGCCAACAACGGTCACATCGGATCTTACTGTCTCGTGTCGCATGAAATGAGCCTCCTGTACTTGACTTCGTTTACAACTAATTTCATTATATATTTACCAGCCCGCTCATAAAATTCACTTATATTCAATCGAGCATATACTTTATTTCAGTGAAAAGGAGCTATAACATGTTTTCGCCTATCCGAGTGCTTTTCCACAAATATTGGCTGCGCAGAGATCGCTTTTTATTAAACTCGGATTCCTACCCTTTATGGACGATATTCGCTGTTGAGAGAGGGATATTTATATATCGAATCGGTGAATTTAAAGGCGAAGCGACTACCGGGGATTTAGTGATATGTCCTCCAAACACCACCTTTGAGAGAAAGATCATAGACGATTTGACCTTTCATTTCATTCAAATTGCTCCGTTCGAGGGAGATCAGAGCATGCTGGATCACTCCCATCCATTTATAAACGAAGCAAAATTAAGCGTCCCTCCCCATAACCGTGAACGGATGAGGAGCACCTTTCAACTCATGGAGCGCGCAGCCAGACTAAATTTTGATCAGGCGAACCTGGCGGTCCAGCAGCATCTGATCAATGATCTATGGCTTCTAGCCTCGGACTGGGATATCGATATTGAAAACGGGCTTCGCTCTCGTAAAGCCGTTCTGGATAAAACAATGAAAACAGCCAAAGAAGCCCTGTTGCAAAAAGCATTCGACAATATTCCTATCAGCCAATTGGCGGCGGAGCTAGGCTTGACCTCCGTTCAGCTCACTCGCCGTTTTCGCGCCGCTTTTGGGATAACGCCTATCGAGTACGTCACGCAGGCTCGTATGGAGAAAGCGTGCAAACTGTTGGAGGAAACGTCGCTTACATTGGACCAAATCGCTCCTGTCTGCGGTTATGAAAACGGATTTTATTTAAGCAGAACCTTCCACTCTAAAATAGGGGTAACTCCATCCGAATATCGATCGTCGCATCGAGTATAAGTAACCCCGCTTTACAACCGGATTCGATACGATCATCAGCTTACGCTAATTTGGTTTGGTCAAAGAAATAACCCCCATTGATCTGGGGGTTATTTCTTGCGGCGTTTTGCAGTGATTAATTCAAAAATTCGATTCAATTCAACGCCTCATCGTCTGTTACGCTTCTTTGTCCGCTTGCCACCGCAGGGGCAAGCAGAATTTCGGGCACAAGCTCCCCGGCCGCCACCATTCGCTTCAGCAGCCGGTTCCTCATTGCGTTAGCTACGCCTGCATGAGATTCATAACCAATCAGGTTTGTTAACTCGTACGGATCGGACTGCAAGTCATATAAATACGCCTCCTCATACCGATCCGAATGCGAGTCGGTATACGGATTTTTATCCCTTGCAACAACACCGTATTTCCAGCGTCTTGTCCGAACCGCTCTTCCTACCTCGGACTCGCTGATCTGAATAAATACCTCTTCCGGCCAAGCGGTATGATTTCCGTTGATCAAAGGCTTAATGGAACGGCCTTGCATATGCTCCGGCACCGGAATACCCGCGGCGTCCAGCAGCGTTGGCGGCAAATCGACCAGGCTGACCAGCTCCTGCACCTGCCGTCCCCCCATAAAGCCTGGTCCCGTAATGAGAGTAGGCACGCGAATCGAAGCATCGTGGACTGACCGCTTGTATTCGCCGTTCCGAGTCTTGAAGTGGCAGCCATGATCCGCCGTAAACAGGACAATGGTCTTTTCCTTAAGACCAAGCGACTTTAACGCATCCATCAGCCTGCCGAACGCTTCGTCCAGACGCTTCACCATTCCGTAGTAGCCCGGCAGGTGATAAGGCGCGCTGCCGCCAAGCGCAGCCAAGTCAGGCGGCGTCCATGCGCCCGTGTACTGCTCGCGGTAGCCGTCCGGCGCCGGGTAATTATCCTCGTGGTTCTGATGATGCGGCTCCAAATAGGACAGGAATAGGAAGAACGGATTATCCTGATGATCGTCGATATAGCGGATAGCGGCATCCGTAATCGCATCTACCCTGTAACCCGGCAGCTTGACCGCATTGTTGCCGTTATCGTACATAACGGCGTTATAAGCATCGGATGAGAACTCGAGCACGTTAGCGGCAAGCCAGTAGTCGTAGCCGCCTCGATAACGCTCGCTTACCGGCTCTTCCGGCGCCAAATGCCATTTTCCTATATATCCCGTATCGTAGCCCGACGCTTTGAATGATTTTGCGATCGTCGGCGCATCCTCCGGCATATGAATTCCGTTCACGAAGCAGCCGGTTTTTGTTGCGTATTGCCCCATTTGCAGGCAGGATCTTGCCGGACCGCATACCGGTTGGCAGGTGAAGGAATGCGTAAGATGCGTGCCCAGCAGTGCCTCACGGTCAAAGTTTGGCATAAGCCTCATCGGATTGCCATGCAGGCCGGACGTATCCCAGCGCTGCTGGTCGGTGAAAAAAACGATAACGTTAGGTTGTTTGGACATGAATGAGCCCCCCCTTATTCTTTCACTCCGCCTGCCGTCAGCCCTTCGACCATATACCGCTGCAGGAACAGGAAGCCGATCAAGAGCGGTACCGTAGCCGTTACCGCTGCCGCTGTAGCTCCGGACCAGTTGTACGAGAATTCGCCTAGGAACGTTAGCGACAGACCCGGACTAAGCGTCCTTTTGTCCAAATCGGTCACTAGCGTAAGCCCGAACAGGAAATCGTCCCAGGCAATCAGGAATGTATAGATGGCGATCGCCATGATTCCCGGCTTCGACAACGGCACGATAACTCCGAACAGAATACGGAATCTGCCTGCTCCATCGATTTCGGCCGCTTCCTCCAGCTCCCGCGAAATCCCGTTAAAGAAGGTGCGCATCAGCATGACGCTGAACGGCAGCGCCGTTGACGTAGCGGCAAGCACAAGCACAAAAAGCGTATTCAGCAGATGCATCTTCTGGTATTGCGAATACAAGCCGATAACAAGCGTGACCGTCGGGAACATCTGCGCCGACAGAAGCAGCAGCGTAATGAGGCTGCTCCCCTTGAACCGGAATCGGGACAGCGCGTACCCGGAGAGAATCGATACGAGAATACACAGGATCGTAGCCCCTAATGCTACAAGCAAGGTGTTTTTATAGAAAGTAAGGAACAGATCAGAGCTCAAGATGTCGGCATAGCTGCTGAAATCGAGACGAACGGGCAGCCATTTGGGAGGCAGCTTCATCAAATCGCTGTTATTTTGAATAGAGGTGACGAGCATCCAGTAGACGGGAAACAAAAATAAGATAAGCAAAATGCCAAGCAAAATATAGGTTAAGCCTTCTTTTCGAAAGAGAAACGATTGGATGGTTTTCATAAGGACCGCGCTCCTAATGGTCTGTATTTCGGTTCATGAAGCGTGTAAACAAGATGGAGAAGACAAACAGCAAGAGCAGCCAGATCACGCCGATTGCGGAGCCTTTCGCAAGCTCGTACTTCGAGAATGCCGTCTCATAGGTCAAAATGGCTAGCGACGTCGTCGATCCTGCAGGCCCTCCGCCTGTCAGCGTGAAAAACAGGGTGAACATCTGAAAGTTGTTTACGATCATGATCAGCGTAACGCTGGCAATGACTGGCTTGAGCAGCGGGAGCGTGACGTTATAGAACAGTCTCCAGCCGCTGGCTCCGTCGATCTTGGCAGCCTCGTACAAGCTGGCCGAAATATTTTGCAATCCCGCAAGCAGCATGACGCATACAAGCGGAGTCTGCCTAAACACCGCCACAACCGTAATCGCCGGCAAGGCCCAGTCCATGCTTTGCAGCCAGCTTACGTTCTCTTTCATCAAACCAAGCCTGGTCGCAATATAATTGAGCACTCCGTAATCCGGCTGATAGATCCACAAGAAAATCAGCGCGGTTACGATGGTGGGAATAGCCCAAGGGATCATAATGACGCTGCGCAGGAAACGGCGCATCCGGATATTCCGGTTAAGTAATACCGCTAATAATAAACCAAGCAATAAATCAATGATGACGGTGGCCGCTACGTAGGTAACGGTAATTCTAAGCGAATGATAGAAATCGGACGAGCCCAGAAGCTCTTTGTAGTTCGCGAAATTGTTCCATTCGTGAACTTGATTCATTAGGGAGTAATCGGTGAAGCTCAATGAGATGGCACTAACGAGCGGTGATATGATCGTAAGCACCATAATGATAACGACGGGCAGCAGCAGAATCGCGGCGAAGCAGATATTTTTTTGCGCTCTGCTTAATTGAAATGGCATTGGTATTCCCTCCATCCGGTCTAGACAAATTCGATAATGAAGGGGCAGCTTTCGCGGCCGCCCCCATTGCAACCATGGTGATTATTGACCGTACAGCTCTTTGATCTTCGGCATCACGACAGACATGGCTTCCTCGACGCTCTTATTGCCGTCGGTCGTCAAGACGATCATATCGGAAGATGTCTTCATGGCGTTATCGAATTTCGGATTGGAAGCCGGCAGCGGAGAAGCGGTTTTCATTTGCTCGTTGAACACTTTCGCATAATCGTCCTCGTTCATTTCCGGAAGCGAGGAAACTGATTTAAGCGAAGACATAACGCCGTTTGTCTGATGATAAATAAGCATCGCGTCCTTCGATACCAGGTACTCTACAAGCTTCGCTGCAGCTTCCTTGTGCTTGCTGCCTTCCGTAATAAGCAGCTGATGCTCGGTAAATACCGTTTCGCTCCTGCCGGTTACGCCTGCCGGAATGGTTGCTACGCCCCACTCTTTATCAAAGGCTTCGCCCTTGCCGCTCATTTGGCGGAAGTTCGTCCGGCCGAAGTCCCCGTCGATCAGCATGCCCAGCGTGCCGTTTGCGAACATGCCGCGAAGCGTCTTCATGTCCGAGCCTTTAGGTGAAATTTTGTTATTCACGATGTCCTTCATGTAACTAAGCGCATTCTTAAGCGCATCGCCCTGATCCCATACGATCTTGCCGCCGGCGTCGCTGAATTGGCCGCCGTAAACAAGCGTGCTTCTCAGAAGCATGTTGCCCGTATAAGAATCGGTTGCCCCGGATTCGCCGATGCCATAAATGGGGTTGCCGCTGTCATCCTTGCCAAGCGCCGCGATTTTCTTCGCGTCTTCAATCATTTCGTCCCATGTTGCCGGCGGCTTCTCCGGATCAAGTCCGGCTTTCTGGAATAGCGTCTTGTTCCAGAACAAAGCGTTTGGATGCGGCGCCCAAGGCATCGCCATCACTTTGCCGTCATACGTAACCCCGGATTTACTGCCATCAACGATATCGTTGATCAGATCCGCGCCTACCAGATCTTGCATGGGAGCAGCGATTTTAGCGCCGACAAACGCGGCGGTGAAATTCTGGTTCGCCATGGTCACGTCCGGCGGATTGCCGCCCGAGGAATTGACGAGCACCTGATCCTTGAATTGGGCGAACGGAATGCCCAGCGATTTGACCTTAATGTCCGGGTTTTTCGCTTCGAAATCGGCAATCAGCTTGTTGTACGCATCCTTCGTCGCCTCCTCCACCGAAATCCAGTTGGCAAACGTAATTTCCACCTGTTCCTTCTTGGGAGCGTTTGTTGCATCGCCGGCTGCTCCGGCATTCGTACCGGTATTGCTTCCCGCATTGTTCCCATTTGATCCGCATGCCGCCAGCATAGCCATAAGGCTGACAGCGGAGAGGCCTAAAGCAAGTTTTTTGATTTTCATGGGGCGACCACCTCTTAGTTTTTTATAAGGGACAGGTCATCTGTCTTGTTCTCAGTATAAAATCATCCTTTCTTCGGCAATTTTCTTTTCTTCGGGTCATTTGGCGCTATTTTCGTTTCTTGTATTCCACGGGGGTCATCCCCGTCATCTTCTTGAATACTTTCGTAAAGTAGCTGGCGTTCGGATAACCGACTTGCTCAGCCAGCGTTCCCATGCGGTTTTCTCCCGCTGCCATCAATTCCTTGGCTCTCTCGATTCGGATTTGCGTCAAATAATCGTTAATGCTTAAGCTTGTCTCCTTTTTGAATAATTCGCAGAGATAGGTTTTATTCAAATGGACGTATTCGGCAATTTGCTGCAGGGATATATCGTTAGGGTAATAAAGCTCCAGAAAGCGAAGGGCGCTGCGTACCGGTTCGCTGTAAGGCGGGCGCAGCCGGGCAACCTCTCCGAGCAAGCCGGAGACCGTGCGAAGCAGCCAGTCCTTCGTCTCCTCATAGGTTTTCAGTATGCCAAGCTGCTCATGCAAAGACTCCGAACGGTAACGGTCCAGCTGGTCCGTCGTCTGCTCGATCTTCCGCACGGTATGCAGGACGGCAAATATCAGCTCCAGGCAAAACGCTTTGAAATGGCTTTCCGGGAGAGCCTTCAGCCGATTATCTTCGGCCATAAATACGGTCAAAGCCTGAATAGCGCTCTTGTAAGCGCCCATCTCGATATGGCCGGATATTTCGCCGGCCACGTTCTGCATATTTTTTCGAATATCGCTTGTCAGCACCGGCATGGTATCGGAGGCCCACACGATGTTACGCTTTCCGTAAAAGCGTCTCTGCCGCAGCGCATCCAGCGCCTCTTTCAGCTGGCGGGGAAGAGCGCTTAAATCATAATGGGGCTCGCTTATACCGACCGAAGCCGATACATGCAGGTAGTCCCGCAGGTTGTCCGACAGCCGGAAGGCATCGCGAATCGCTTTCTCCCGGACGGTTTTTCCGCCGAAACCCTCCGCGTTGCACAGGATAACAAACAGATTCTCCTGGTAGGCGAAAGCGCAGCCCGTTCCGGTCTCTTTCGCTATCGTCTCGTCCAAAATATTAAGAATCGCTTTCTCCAGCAATCCCGGGTCAGCGATTTTTGGCGCGGCAGTCTCGGAACGGTCGTCCAGACTGACGGCCATCAGCATCACGTGCTTATCGGCAAGCTTGGTCCGGTACAAGTCCATGGTGCGGCGAAAATCGCGCCGCGCCGCTTGGTCGCCGCGAAGCAGATTATTGAAATAGCTGGCCCTCATCGCATATTGATTCTCGTTCAGCCTGCTCTTCAACTGATGGACCTCGTTTGTCCGTTGCTTCTCCGCGTCCATGCGGCTCTTAGCCTTATTGACGGTTTCGCGAAGCGACTCGGAGGTGACTTCCGCTTTAAGGATATAATCGTCCGCTCCTAATTTTAGAGCTTCTGATGCGTATTTGAATTCGTCGTAAGAGCTCAGAATCAATGTCCGCACGGGGCTATTCTCCTCCTTTAGGCTCCTGATCAGCTCCAATCCGTCCATGATCGGCATCCGGATATCCGTTATGACAAGTTCTACCGGGTGCACCCTGCAAAATTCGAGCGCCTCCGCCCCGTTGCCGCATGTGCCCAGCACCTGCAGCTCCAGTCCCGTTTTCGCAAGCAATGCCTCCATCCATCGGCGGATTTGCGCTTCATCGTCAACAATTAATACCTTCATGGCGTCTCCTCCGATCTGTCGGCTGCCGGCAAATGCAGCACTACTTCCATCCCGCCCGACCGACGCGAAATAATGCGCATGCCGGCATCCTTGCCGTAATGCAGCAGCAGCCGGTCCCGAATATTGCGAAGCCCCTTGCCCGAGCTTTCGCCAAGGACCGTTTCCGTCACATCCGCATCCTTTTCCCCGAATGCACGGTTTTTAAATCCGACTCCATCATCCTGAATCTGAAATATAATGGCGCCGTCCTCAGACCGGTAGCCCCGTATCAAGATGGTTCCCGGCTCTAATTTGGGTTCGATGCCGTGAAAAATGGCGTTTTCCACAATCGGCTGCAGCAGGAATTTCAGCATTTTCTCATGAACGATTTGCTCGTCGATGTTGAACAGGACGCGAAGATGATCAGCTTGGCGGGCTTGCTGGATCTTGACGTAGTTGCTTAGATTGTCCACTTCTTCCGCCACCGGAATATACTCGCCTTCTTCGGACAGGGTTCGCTTCAGCAGCTTAACGAGAGCCACGATGACCGAATCGACTTTTTCCGGCTTATCGATCATGAGCATAGAGCGGATAGAGGCAAGGGTGTTATACAGAAAATGCGTATTAATCTGCGACTGCAAAGCCCTGATCTCCGTCTTTCGCTTCATCTCTTCCTCCACGCGGACCCGGTCTCTCAGACGTTCGATCCTGGCAACCATGCTGTTAAACTTGCGGGCGAGCTCTCCGATCTCGTCTTTGCGGTCAATGGCCGAGCGCTCGCTTAAATCGCCCATTTCAACGATCTTCATGCTTCGGGCAAGCCGCTGGATCGGCACGGACAGCCTGCGGGCGATAAAATACGATACGATGATGGATACGGCCACTATCAGAATCAGAATGACAAGCGTCAGCCTTTCCAGCTTGGTAATGTCGGCATAGAGCGATTGAATAGGCGTATACGAGATAATTTTCCAGCCTGTTTTGCCGACGGAATTGTACGTCATCAGCACATCCTGCCCGCTGAGGCGCGCTGTAAAATTACCGCTGTCCGCCGACAGGCTTGTGTTCCCTTGTACATAATCATGAAAACTGCGGCCAATCTGGTTCTTGTCGGGAGCCGAGAGGATGATGCCGTCCTGATCGACAAGCAGCGCCTGTTCATCCCGTTGCAGCCTGTCGCGGTATTGATCGTACAAAAAGCTTTCGCCAACGCTGATGAACACCAAGCCCAGCATCTCGCCGGATTCGAAATCCTTCAGCTCGCGGATCGCCGATACATAGTAATCATCATCCACGGTGGACTTCAGCTTGCTCGATGGATTGGTTACCCAGACGATATTTCCGTTTGACGCTAGGACATCGTTGTACCAGGGCTCGCTTTCGACCGAATGGATGCCGATTTTCTTCCCTTCATAGAGCGTGTGGAGCTCAAAGCCGTTTATACCGAATATCGATGTATTGTAGTCCAGCCAGGTATAGGCGTATTTGTAATTAATCATCGTTTTAACGAAGAAGCTGCGTTTGGTGCTCTCCTCGTAGCCGCCGATTCCGCTTGGCGTCTTGAGCAAATCGGTCAGGCTGCTGTTGGAGAAATACAACGTGGAGATGGACGACAAGTCCGAAGCCATAATATTGAGCTTGTCCGCGATGAGACCAAGTCTCGCGAGACTTCCGGAAATCGCGCGCTCGCGTATCGTCTGTTTCGATATGGACAGGGAGGCATAACTGAACAAGCTGAGCGGAAAGAGAATAAAGCATAAAAAAGAAAGCACGATTTTCCGCTGTACGCTGCTTCTGCTGTTGAACAGGTTGGTCAGCATCATTACACCTCTTTTTATCGCTTCCTTATTTGGGGTTGCCTACGGAGGAATGCACTTGTAAAAGTTCAACAATCCAATAACTTCCGCAAAATTATATTAGCGAATTATTTTTATCTATTATGTTCATTAATTCGGCTTTTTTAGCAATTTCATAAGGATTTGCAAAGATGAAAAACCACTTTTCCCGTTGTATTGAAAATCAAAAAAATACCCTTGTCGAATTTTGGCTAGGAATACCGGCGATTGCACGATAAAGATAGTTTAAATTAGAACAAGAACTAATCAATGAACACATTTTTAGAAGTGTTGATCGCTTTTGGGGCGATGACAACCAACTTTCGGCTCAATCATGGCTGGCCCGTTTAAATCCGAAATGCTTTACGGTAATTAGACGGGGAGACGGCCATTTTCTGCTTGAATATACGGCTGAAATAGTATTCGTTCTCGTAACCGCAGCGGGAAGCGATTGCCGACATCGGCAGGGAAGTTTCCTTGAGCAGTTTTTGCGCTTGCTGCAAACGAAGCTCCGTGACGTAGTCCATCGGATTTTTTCCGAATTGCTTCGTGAACTTTTGCGTGAATTGAGAGGGGCTTAACCGCAGCTCGTCCGCGACCGTTTTCAAGCTGAACTTGCCCAAAGCTTGCTGCATGATACGCCGCAGGCTCTCATTCATAAGCGGATCGCGGCTGTTGGGCAGCATTTCGGATTCGCCGGACCAATAGGTCAGCCAGATGTCTTTAAACATATGGTTCCTTCTAGCGACCGACAGCGGATCCGGCTTCTCGGAGACCGCTCGGAGCTGCGCTAGCGTGGAATGGAGCCGCGAAGCATCATAAACCTGAAATTTTCCTCTCGGAATCCGGCTGAACGCTTCTTTCTCCTCCTCGGCCGAATTCAACCAATCGAAAATGAAGAAGTGGAAGGATAGCGGCGTCAATACTTTCCGGTAAATATTCGTTAGGCGAGGAAAAAGAACTAATTCGCCGGCTGCGGCCGTCCCCTTCGTTCCGTCAAATTCAAATTCGAAACTGCCATCCTCGACAATAAATAACACCCATTCTTCATAACGGGAATGCTCTAGCAAGAAGCGCTCGGCATGATCCTTGAAGAAATGATGATGAACCTGCGCGGCGAGCTCCCACGGCTCTATCATAACAATCACCACACTCATAAATTTTGTATAAGAAATCTTATAATATTGTGTATTTCAAGAAAAAAATAAATTCATATAATTAAATATTGTATAAATCATCTTGCAAGTCAATCAAAAATCAACTGTAGGAGGTATGTATGATCGTGAATCAGATGGATCTTACAGCGTATGCAAAGCAATTTGAACAGGACGGTTATTTACTGTTACGGGACGTTTTGCCGCAGGAGCGAGTGGAGCGTATAAACCGGGCGGTGGATGAGCTGCTGGCTAAGGAGCCTGACGCGCTGGCCTATAACCTGTATAACAGCGTCGAACGTCATGACGAGATTGCCGCGCTGATGGATGAGCCCTCGATACTCCCTCTAATCGTTCGATTGCTCGGCCACAATATTCAGCTGCATATCTCGCACTTAACGATCCGCAAACCGAATCCCTTGGATTTGGATACGGCGACGCAGAGCTTTATTAATTGGCATCAGGACGGACCTCACCCGCAGTTCCCTTCTTTAGGCGGAGTGACCGGGCTCTATTACGTGAAGGCTTGCTATATTCTAAGCGATATGTCGGAGCCTGACCGGGGCAACACAAAAGTAGTGCCGGGATCTCACAACCGGCCTTATCAGCCGGAGTTTCCGGATACCAGACAAAAGCTTGAGGGGGAAGTTCAGATTTGCGGCAAGCCGGGAGATGTTTTTATTTTCGCCCAGAACCTGTGGCATTCGGCTGCGCCTAACCATTCCCCGTATACAAGACGCCAGCTCTTCATGGGTTACAGCCCTATCTGGATGCGTCCGATCGATTATCATACGGCTTCTCCGCGTTTGCTTGAGAAGGCGACGCCGTATCAAAAACAGCTGCTTGGCGTTATTGATTCGAACCCCTTTAAATATTACGTGCCAGACATCTCCATGCTTCCTTTAAGCGAGTTAGTCCAGCGAAAAGGATAATATCTTTTCATAAGCTTGGACATATTTAGGAGGATAATATGAAATCTATTCAACAAGAGTTTGACGTTGTCGTTTGCGGCGGAGGTCTCGCTGGTTTTTGCGCCGCTGTGGCATCGGCAAGAAGCGGCGCTAAAACCTGCCTTATTCAAGACAGGCCTGTTTTTGGAGGCAACAGCTCCTCTGAAATACGAGTAACGCCGCACGGTGCTGCCAACTTTCATGCTTACGGAAGAGAAACGGGTATTATTTCGGAGCTTCTTATTGAAGAACGTGCCGTCAATCACGAGAAAATCCGCGAAAACGGTTGGACGAACAGCGTATGGGATATGGTGATGTACGACATGGCGGTAAAAACGCCAAATCTAAGCTTCCATTTGAATACGTCCGTAAACAGCGTTCAAGTGAAGGACGGTAAACTCGCTTCCATTAAGGCAACGATTGCTAACGCGGAAACCGAGCTTGAAATCACCGGACATATCTTCATCGACTGTACGGGCGACGGGGTAGTCGCTGACATGGCAGGCTGCGAATGGCGTTGGGGCTCCGAAGGGCGGGATGAGTTCAACGAGCCTCATGCTCCTCTCGCTGCCAGTTCCGATACGATGGGTAACTCCATCCATTTCCGCGCCAAAGACATGGGACGTCCGGTACCTTTCAAAGCACCTGACTGGGCTGTCCATCACGAGGATGCCGACTTCTTTTACAAGCAGGGACGCACATTCTACGATACCGAATCCGGTTATTGGTGGATTGAAATCGGCGTTCCTTACAACACGGTGTATGATAACGAAAACATTCGCCACGAGCTGACCCGACATACCCTCGGCATATGGGATTGGATGAAAAATCGCGATCCGCTGCTAAAAGAAAAAACGGCAAACCTTGCCCTTGATTGGATTGGTCAAGTGCCGGGCAAGCGGGAAAGCCGCCGTATTATCGGCCGCTACTTCATGAACGAGCACGACATTCAGAATCGTACCGTATTCGAGGACGAAATCGCCTATGGCGGTTGGTTCGTCGATCTTCACACCCCTGGAGGCCTTCTGGCTCCGACAGCGGAGCCTGCTAGTGCCGAAGGTTATAACGAAACTAGCGAATATGCGCAAAAAAGCTACTGCGGGCCTTACGGTATTCCATTCCGCATCATGGTCAGCAAAGATATCAGCAACTTGATGATGGCTGGTCGTAATGTGAGCGTTACCCACGCGGCTCTAGGAACTGTCCGCGTTATGTCAACTACGGCTCTGATGGGGCAAGCCGCAGGCACAGGCGCCGCTTATGCGTTGAAAAACCGGTTGGACCTGTCCGACATGTCTGGCGAGCATATCGTGAATTTGCAGCAAACGCTCCTTCGCGATGGATGCTTCCTTCCTAACTACAAGAATGAAGATGCGATGGATCTTGCCAAGCAAGCCGTGATCAGCGCCAGCAGTACGGCATCCATACATGGCGTCGGACCGGACAGCCGCGATTTCACATTCGGATTCCGTTCCAAAGCTGAACAGGAAGCCAGAAAGAAAAAGGCTGAACCGCTTACCTTCAAACGCGGTCAATGGATTGCAATCGAGAAAGGCAGCATTGAGACGATCTCTGTCTGCTTGAGCAATAACTCGGATCGTCCCCAGCAGATAGCAGCTAAAATAATTCCGGTAGATCACATTTGGGACTATCGCACGGACACGGGAGCCGTTTACGCCGAAACGACTTTGACCGTTCCCGTTGGAAAATACGTTTGGGTGGAATGGCCGCTGAATTGGTTCGATCCTACGGTTGGCAGCCATTTCATTCAGCTTCAGCTGGGCGTTAATCCGTTGGTAGAGTGGCATTCCGCTAATACGATCCTGCCAGGTCATGTTTCTGCTTACGATATGGGCAATGGAAAAATGCGCCGTTATCTAAATGACGGAGGCACGCTCAGTTACCGCATTGCGCCGGCTCAACAGTGTTATGGCGCAGCCAACGTCACAAGCGGGGTAACCCGCCCGCAACAATACACGAATATGTGGATGTCCGATCCAACTCACCCGCTGGAGCAATACGTGCAGCTGCAATGGGAACAACCGCAATCCATTCGGGAAATTCATGCGACTTTCCCCGGGCACTTGCTTCAGGAATATCACCGCTATGAGCCGTTTTATCGGGATCCGCAATGTCCTAAAAACTATACGATTGAGGCGTATACGGATGGTCAATGGATGACAATCATTAGCGTTGAAGGGAACTACCAGCGTCTCGTAAAGCATACATTGGATCAGGCCATTCAGACCGATCGCATTCGCTTGACGGTTTCTGCCACGAACGGAGATCAGTCAGCGGCTGTTTATGAAATCCGTTGTTATAGTTAAAAAGTAGAATGTAGACAAACCTATTGATCCTTTTCAAAAAGGCATAGGTTTGTCTTTTCTTTTTTCAAAATAAAAATGGAGGACGGCCATTTAAGGCCCCTCCATTTTTTTTGAACAAAATTACTAGTCCTTTTTCCGAGTCAACTCAACGATCTTTAATAGAAGCGTGAGCAAGGCAATAATCTCCAGGAAGCTCATGCTATCTCCTCCGATCCTGATACGATGACTCTTCATCCGGACCTCCCTCTCCCATGAGGAGTATTCTGTTCCAATTAGCTATTCGGGCTTATCTGATCTTAGAATAGCCCTTACGTCCCGATGCACGACGAAAGCGCAGCTTATAACGACTGCCTGTTTAACGATTGCGGAATTCCGTGTACTAACTAGCAAAAGCCAAAAAGGAGAGATGTACCATGTCCCGTAATTCGACAGCTAGACGCATTGAAGGAAAAGTAGCCCTCATTACCGGTGCCGGTTCCGGTATCGGACGGGCAGCCGCGATCCGGTTCGCGGAAGAAGGAGCGAATCTCGTGCTTCTAGACCGCAATCGGCAGACGCTTGCCGTTGTCTGCCGCGAGGCCGAAGCGTTTGGAGCCAAATCCATCGCCGTCGAAGCCGATATTTCCGACGACCATTCCATGGCGGAAGCTTACGAAAAGGCGATCTCCGCTTTTGGGCAGCTGGATATCGTTTTTGCCAACGCAGGCATTAACGGCACAATATCCCCCATCGAGCACATGAGCAAGGATGAATGGGAGGCTACGATCAACGTCAATCTGACCGGGACGTTCCTGACCGTCAAGCACGCGGTCCCGCTTCTGAAGGAAAAAGGCGGCAGCATCATTATAACGAGCTCCATCAACGGCAATCGCGTGTTCTCGAATTTCGGCTTCAGCGCCTACAGCAGCTCGAAGGCCGGCCAGACCGCTTTTACGCGTATGGCAGCTCTGGAGCTGGCGGAATACGGGATCCGCGTCAATGCTATTTGTCCGGGGGCCATCTCGACAAACATTGATCAATCCACCAAGCCCAAGCCGGAGCTCGAGGAAATTCGGATCCCGGTTGAATTCCCGGAAGGCGGCCAGCCGCTTGAGGATGGGCCCGGGCAGCCCGCGCAGGTTGCGAATCTCGTGCTGTTTCTCGCTTCCGACGAAGCAAGTCACATTACGGGGACTTCGGTCTATATCGACGGGGCAGAATCGCTGCTGCGCGGCTAAACCAGGTTGAATGGAGCTATAGAGAAAAGGAGATGACCCGTTTTGCAAAGAGAAAGCATCTATCATTCCCCCAGCCACAGATGGTCGTATGCCTACGATCCGGAAACGTTCCATCTGCGCATCAAAACCAAACGTAACGATGTCGAGCGGGTTGTCGCCATTGCGGGAGATAAATATGACTGGGACCATCATTGCCAGGAAGTCGAAATGGATCTCATCGCGGCGGATGGCCTTCATGATTATTGGGAGGCCGTTATCCGGCCTGAATTCAAACGATTCAGCTATGGCTTCCGGCTTCATAGCGGAGAGGAAACGATCTGGCTGACCGAGGACGGCTTCTCGGAGGAGGAGCCTGCGCCCGCAGGCGGTTATTTCGAAGCGCATTACATTCATCCCATCGATCTGTTTGAAGCTCCGGAATGGGCCAAGGAAGCGGTCTTTTATCAGATCCTGCCCGATCGCTTCGAGAATGGGGACACGACGAACGACCCGGAAGGTACAATCCCTTGGGGAGAACAGCCGGAAGGCCAATCCTTTTTCGGAGGGGATCTGCAGGGAATTATAAACCGCATCGGGCATTTGAACGAGCTGGGCGTTAACGCCGTTTATTTGACTCCGGTTTTCCGTTCGCCTTCCAATCATAAATACGATACCACCGATTACCGGCAGGTGGATCCCCACTTTGGGGACAAGGAGCTCCTGAAGAAGCTTGTTCAGGTTTGTCACGACCATGGCATTCGCGTGGTGCTGGACGCCGTGTTTAACCATGCGAGCGAACAGTTTCCGCCTTTCCAGGATGTGCTGGAGAAGGGAGAGCGTTCTGAATACAAAGACTGGTTTCATCTGAACGGCTTCCCCGTAGAGGTTCGGGACGGCATACCGAACTATGATACCTTCGGCTTCTACGGCAATATGCCAAAGCTGAATACGGCCAATCCGGATGTGAAAAGGTATCTGATCGAAACCGCCGTGCACTGGATGAAAGAAACGGAAATCGACGGGTGGCGGCTGGATGTGGCGAACGAAATCGACCATCACTTCTGGCGTGATTTCCGCGCAGCCATTAAGGAAGCTAATAAGGAAGCGTTTATTATCGGGGAAGTATGGAGCGATTCGCTGCGCTGGCTCCTGGGCGACCAGTTCGATTCCGTCATGAACTATCCGTTTACGGAGCTGGTGCTTAGCTTTTTCGCCGACCGTTCCATCTCGCCGGCCCGATTCGCGGAAAACATGAACCGGCTGCTCATGCGGTATCCGCAGCAGACGAACGAGACCTTGTTCAACCTGCTGTCGAGCCACGATATTCCGCGCGTTATGACGCGTTGCGGCGGTGATACGAGCCGGGTTAAGCAAGCGGTTGTTTATATGATGACCTCCATGGGTCTGCCCTGCGTCTATTACGGCGATGAATTTGGCATGGAGGGTGGAGAGGATCCGGATTGCCGCAGATGCATGGCGTGGAACGAAGAGGATCAGAACCGGGAGCTGTTTGATTTCTACAAGCTGCTCATCTCGCTTAGGAAGGAGCGCGCCGCCCTTCGCAGCGGCCGTTTCCGCGTTCTATTAGCCGATGAAGACAGCGGCTCGCTTATTTACGAGCGGCTGGACGGCAAGGAGCATTTTACGATTTGGATGAACCGGTCGGACGAGCCGGCCGAGCTGTCTCATCCGATGAACGAGGGCGGATGGCGCGATGCCTTAACCGATGAGCCGATTGACAACCCTGACGGCAAGCTTGTTATCGGGCTCGAGCCTAACGGCTACCGGATTGTTTGGCGTAAAATCGAATAAATGCAAAGGGGTGCCGGATTCGTCCGGCACCCCTTTTTAGTCATGGCAAAAGCGTTTCATACAGCTCCTTATATTGCTGCGCCGAACGGCTCCAGCTGTAATCGCCCCGCAAAGCGCGGGTCAGCAGCTTTTCGCGAATCTCCTGGTCCTTCCAGAGCCCTAAGGCCCTTCGCACCGTATAGAGCATGTCCCAGCTGTTATAGGGGGCAAAAGAAAAGCCGTTACCCTCCCCGGTGTATTCATTATAGCTGTGCACCGTATCGCGCAAGCCACCAGTCTCGCGGACAATAGGCAGGCTGCCGTAACGCAAAGCAAGCAGCTGGCTGATTCCGCAAGGCTCGAATTGCGACGGCATGAGAAACAAATCCGAACCGGCATAGATCCGGCGGGCGAGACCGTCGTCAAAGCCAATGTAGGAGACGACCCTTCCTTTGTGACGCAACTCGGCTTCGCGGAACAGATGCTCCATATGCGGATCGCCCGTTCCAAGCAGGGCAAGCTGGACGTTCTCGCTGTGCATCAGCTCGTCCAGCTGCTCCAGCACCAGCGGAAGCCCCTTCTGGTCCGTCAGCCGGCCCACCATGCCGATAAGCGGAACTTCAACATCCTCGCGCAGGCCAAGCTCCCACTGGAGAGCGGTTTTGCAGACCAGCTTGGCCTCCGGGGAATCCGCCGAATAACGGGCCTGCAGCTGCGAATCGGATGCCGGATTGTACAAAACGTCGTCAATTCCGTTTACGATGCCAACCAGGCTGTCCCCCCGGCTTCGCAGCGTGCCTTCCATGCCGCAGCCGTATTCCGGCGTCGTAATCTCCCAAGCGTATGACGGGCTTACGGTCGTAACCCGGTCGGACAGCTGAATGCCGGCCTTCATAAAGCTGACCGCTCCGTAAAACTCCACATGGTCATACGTCAAATAATGCGGCGGCAGACCAAACAAATCGCCCAATGCATGAGGCGGATAATTGCCCTGGTATTGCAGGTTATGAATGGTGAATACGGTCTTAATGCCCGCGTATTCCCGGCGCCAGCTGTAGTGATGGCGCAGCAGCGCCGGGATCATCCCGGTGTGCCAGTCATGGCCGTGGATGAGATCCGGCCAGTACCCGATTGCGGGAAGGGCCTCCAGCGCGGCCCGGCAAAGGAAGGCGAATCGCTCCCCGTCGTCGTCATGCCCGTAAGCGGAGCCTCTTTTGAAATACTGCTCATTGTCGAAAAAATAATAAATAATGCCGTCATGCTCCAGCTCTCTAATTCCGCAATACGCATACCGCCAGCCGACCGATACCCGAATCTCCGCAATGGTCTTCATCCGCGAGCGGTAACGCTCCGGAATGGAGGTATAAAGCGGCAGCATGACGCGCGCTTCCGCTCCTAACGGTTTAAGTGCGGCCGGCAGCGCGCCAAGCACATCGCCTAGCCCGCCAGTCTTCAGAAACGGGGCGCATTCCGCCCCCACGAACAATACCTTCAAGCTCCCTCTCCCCTTTGGCTCTTGACTCTTATACCTTTGCAATCCGTTCCCTCTGCCGGCTTCTGCGCTTGCTGCCCGGTACCGGGAGAGCAAGCTCCTTATGCAGGGTTTGCGGCTCATGCTCCATGCGCACGGCGGCCCGCGATTCCTTCTCGCGCTTCAATACGACGACTGAAAGCGGCGGAAGCGGAAGCTCGATGCTATGCTTGCGCCCATGCCAGACAATCGGCTCCGAGCGGACGACCGTTCCTTCGGCGGCGGCAAGCTCCATGAATGCGGAGCCGCCGTAAGCGGCGCTGTCGCTGTTCAGCAATATTTTATAGCCTCCTTGGCTCGGAACGCCTATCCGGTACCGCGCATGGGCATGCGAATGAAAGTTGCAGAGGATGATCAGCGACTCCCCGTTTGCCCTGCCTTTTCGCCTGTATACGATGACGCTTTGCCCCTCATCCTGAAAATCGATCCACTCGAAGCCTTTCGGCGAGGAATCCAGCTGCCACAATGAACGCTGCTCTATATACAAACGGTTTAATGTGCGGACAAAATCCTGCAGCTTGCGGTGCTGCTCATATTCGAGGAGCAGCCAGTCCAGCTCCGCCTCGTCGCGCCATTCGATAAACTGGCCGAATTCGCCGCCCATAAACAGCAGCTTCTTCCCGGGGTGGGTCATCATGTAACCAAGCAGCAGCCGCAGACCCGAGAACTTCTCCTCGTAGCTGCCCGGCATTTTATCCAGCAGGGACTTCTTCCCGTGCACCACCTCATCATGGGACAGCGGCAGCGTATATCTCTCGTCGAAGGCATACCAGATCGGGAACGTCAGCAGGCCATGATGTTTGCCTCTTTCTTCGGGCGGATGCGCAAAATACTTCAGCGTATCGTTCATCCAGCCCATATTCCATTTATGGGTAAAGCCAAGCCCGCCTTGCTCCGGAGGAACCGTTACGCCCGGATAAGCATGCGACTCCTCCGCCATCATAAGCGCATGAGGAAAATGCGCCCTCACCACCGTATTGAGCTTCCGCAAAAAGGCTGCCGCCTCCAAGTCCTCCTTGCCGCCATGCCGGTTGGGCCGCCAACGCCCGTCCGGACGATCGAAGTTACGGAGCAGCATGCTTGTAATCGCGTCTACCCGAAAACCGTCGATATGGTAAACGTCCAGCCAGAACAACGCGTTCGAGATCAGGAATCCGCATACCTCCGGCTTCTCGTAATCAAAGGCAAGGGTTCCCCACTGCTCCTTCTCGGCAATCAGCGGATCCGCATTCTCGAATAGCGGGCTGCCGTCAAAAAGACGCAGTCCATGCGCATCCTTCGCGAAATGCCCGGGTACCCAATCCAAAATAACGCCAAGCCCCAGGCTGTGGCACCGGTCTACGAAAGCCATCAGCTTCTGCGGTTCCCCGTACCGGCTTGTAGCGGCAAAATAGCCCGTGCCCTGGTATCCCCAGGAACGGTCGTACGGATGCTCGGCCAAGGGCATCAGCTCGATATGGGTGTATCCCATCTCCGCCGCATAGGCGGGCAGCTCCTCCGCCAGCTCTTCATACGTATACAGCCGGCCATCCTGATGCTGCCGCCATGTACCGGCATGCACCTCGTAAATATTTAACGGCTGGCCAAACAGCGGCTTGCGTCCGCGAAGCCAGCTCTTATCCTGCCATTCATAACCTTCCAATGAACAGATGACCGAGGCTGTGCGGGGCCTCACTTCAGCCTTGAACGCATACGGATCGGCCTTCAGCTGTCTGCCTCCCGCTTTCGTCTCTATATCGTATTTATACAAATTTCCATCGCCAAAGCCCTCGATAAACCCGCTCCATATACCGGAATCCCCGATTCTCTCCAGCTCATAGCCGGCTTCCCTGAACCCGTCCCAGCTATTTCGGTCCGAAGCGACGGCAAGACGATTTGCGTTTGGTGCCCATACCGTGAACCGAACGCCGCTGCGCCCTTTTTCCACCGTTAAGTGCGCGCCCATCTTCCGATAGCTGTTCAGCCATGTTCCTTCGTGAAATTGATAAATATCGTCTGCGCTTAGCTTGATGCTTCGTTTCAATATTTCCAACCTCCTAAAAAGAATTGACGCATGCTTCTGGCGGCAATTCTTGCTTCGTAAGGATTTGCTTAAAGAATTGACGCATGCTTCTGGCGGCAATTCTTGCTTCGTAAGCCAAAAAACACATTCCAGAAAGTTTAATACCCGCTAATAGCTTTATAGAAACAGCTGTTTCAAAGACGGAAGTTCCGGTGTAAGCAGATGTTACAAGGACACTTTCGATTATACCATCCTAATACGAGAAAGCTTGGAGGAATATAGAATGAAACAGATGAATTGTATGGCGATGTTATTGGCAGGCGGCGAAGGCAAACGGCTTGCACCACTTACAACGGCGCTGGCCAAGCCTGTTGTCCCCTTCGGGGATCAGTACCGGATGATTGATTTCCCGCTTAGCAATTGCATGAATTCGGGTATTCGGCGGATTGGCGTGCTGACCCAATTTTGCGCGGACACCGTTCACCGTCATATCGGAGGAGGAGAGGCATGGCTGAACGGCGTTCAGCCCAAGCATCTGGGCGAGATTGCGCTCTTGCCCGCTTCCGCTGCATCTCCGAACGGATGTTATACAGGGACAGCTGATGCCATCTATCGCAATCTAAGCTATATCGAGCAGCATGATCCGGAGCATGTTCTCATTCTCTCCGGCGACCATATCTATCAAATGGATTACCGGCCGATGCTGGAGGAGCATGTCAAAAGCGGAGCTGCCGCTACCATTGCGGTAAAACGCGTCCCTTGGCATGAAGCAAGCCGCTTTGGCATTTTGAACACGAACGAGGATTACGGCGTAGTTGAATTCGAGGAGAAGCCTTCCCGTCCAAGGAGCAACCTGGCATCCATGGGCATTTATATGTTCCGTACCGACAAGCTGAAGGAGGTGCTGCTGAAAGACGCCGGCAATCCTGCTTCCAGCCATGACTTCGGCAAAGATATTATTCCTATGCTGCTGCAGGACGGTGCGAGCCTGACGGCTTATCCTTACGAAGGCTACTGGCGGGATGTCGGCACGGTCGACAGCTTGTGGGAAGCGCATATGGAGCTGATCGACGGCACGCTGCGCCTTTCCGAGCCGCATTGGCCTCTCTATGGCAGCAGCCAAAAGCGCCCAAGCTCATTGCGTCCTCATCTCCGAAACCGGTCCGTGCAGCGGGACAGCATTGTTCATGACAATTGCCGGATGGAAGGTATTGCGCAGCGATCCGTTATCAGCGACGGTGCCGATGTTGGCAAAGGCAGCCTTATATACGAGAGCATCATTATGCCGGGTGCACGGATCGGTCGCAATGTCCGTATTCATAAGGCGATTATCGGGGAAAACGCCGTTATCGAGGACGGAGCGGTTATCGGTGCCCCTCAGGCGGAGCAAGTCGCCGTCGTTGGCCCGGGCGAACGGGTTGCCTCCGGACGCAAGACCGCCGCTTCCTCAAGCCGCGAGACTTTTGCCGCTTTGTTGGCCGGGCGCGAGCTATACAAAGATAATGCCCTTAGTTATTAATCCGAAGGATGTACAGCAACAAAAAGACCTTGGGAACGGAAATCCAATCCCCAAGGTCTTTTTGCTGTACGAAGGCTTATTGCCCTGCTGCCCACTCCGCTTCGCGTTTCGCGGCAGCGGCAAGCTGCTTCTTGTATACCGTTCCGGATAGCAGCACGCTTATCTCATAAAGAATGATGAGAGGGATCGCAACCAAGCTGTCGGATACGAAATCCGGCGGTGTCACGACTACCCCTATTAAGATCATTAAGAAATAGGCAATCCGTCTCATCTTGCGGAGCCTTACCGGATTAAGAATCCGGATTGCGGTCAGAAACATAATAACCAAGGGCAGCTCGAACAATAGTGAAATCGGTATCAAAATATTAAACATAAAGGAAAAATATTGCGTAATCCCAATCGTTTCTTCCAGATTAAGATTCGCCGAAATTTTTCGCGTGAAATGAAAGGCCAACGGGAACACGACAAAATACGAGAACGCCAGTCCCACCAGGAACATCAAAAGCGCAAACGGTATGTATTTAATCGTTGCCCGTTGTTCGTTTGGCTTAAGCGCGGGCTTCACGAAAGCCCAGAGCTGATAGGCGGTGAACGGAATAGCAAGCAATAGGGCGATAACAAAGGCAAATTTCATATAAATGCCGATGCCGTCCCACAAGGAGAACGCGTGCAGCTGCAAGCCTTTGGCCGGCTCCTGCTCCATGAGGAAGTTATAGGCCGGTTCAGCAATAACGAGTCCGATAATAAGGCCTGCAACGATGACGATCAGCGTATAAATAATCCGCTTCCGCAGCTCGCCAAGATGTTCAAACAGCGGCATCAAGCCCTCTTCGCGAATTCGGGCCCGGTCAAAGCTCTGTCCGGAAGCATTGTTTTGTGATGTACTCATCTTTTTAGCCCCCTTTCAGCAAAAAAGCGGGCCCGGTTAGTCCGGAAGCCGCTTATTATCCACTTCGATATTTTCCGTACGGTTCACTTCAACCCGTTTGTTATCCTTCTCATCGTCCATAATATCTCTTGCGCCCGCTTTAAACTCCTTCAGCGTGCGTCCAAATGCGCGTCCCAGCTCAGGCAGCTTGTTTGGTCCAAACAGCAGCAAAGCGACAATTGCAAGCAAAATAAATCCTGTTGCGCCAATTCCCGACATCCTCGATCTTCCTCCTCATCGTTATACGCTTATGTACTACACTAACCGTTGTTCAAACCGCCATATCCCATACGGACAATGTCTTCTCTCACGATAGTCTGACCAGCTAATATACGAGGCAGCAGTACATCGAAGGAAGTATACGGATCATGCATGACGCAGCCCGGCAATCCCAAAATCGGCACGCCGTTCAAATAACCCATAAGCAGCATCGAGCCCGGCAGCATCGGCGTGCCGTAGCTGACAATATCCGCCCCGGACGCTTTAATCGCGCCTGGTGTCCGGTCATCAGGATCAACCGACATTCCGCCGGTCACTAGTATCATATCATAACGTTGCTCTAGCAAATAGTGTATTTCCTTGACAATTATTTGTCGGTCGTCCGGAGCGAAACGCTGCTCGGCCACTTCCGAGCCAAACGCTTCCAGCTTGGAACGGACGGCCGGACCAAACTTATCCTGAATACGGCCGGAAAACACTTCTCCGCCGGTCGTCAGAAGTCCCGCGCGCAGCTTGCGGAAAGGAATAACCCGAAGAGGGGCCTCTCCTTGATTGGCGGCTGTATATTCCGCTGCCAGTCTTTCCACCTCTCGAACCTTTGCTTTAGGCACGGTAAGAGGAATCGCTCTGGTCGCAGCGAGAGCCCGCCCTTCCTGTACGACGCTATTGGTCTTCACGGTCGCCAAGGCGATCTCTCCGAGCTCATTAATCGCTTCCACAAGAGTCTGGTCTACTACCGCAAGACCTTGCGCGGAGGCCTTCAAGCTGACTTTGCCTTCATGAGGATCGGACAGCGCAATTCCTTCTCCGGCAAGCGCCTTCGCCATCCGCATGGCGGCGTCATCCTCATGAAGCTCGCTCTCGCCCAGCTCCATAATATAAATATGCTCCTTGCCGATGTCCAGCAGGCTTGGAATATCCGCTGCCGTGATGACATGGCCTTTCTTGAACAAACGTCCTTTGAACTGTCCGGGAATGATCTGCGTAAGATCATGGGCAAGCCTGAGGCCTACCGCATCCCGAACCGGAACTTCCTTCAGTATCGTTTCCGTTCCGCTCATTCGTGATCACCGTGAGTTCCGGAAATAATCTCAAGTGCATGGGGCAGCTGGTCCATAATGGCCATCAAGCTCTCGTGCACGCCTTTTGGACTGCCCGGCAGGTTGATAATAAGGGATTGTCCGCGAATACCGCATACTCCGCGGGACAGCATAGCCCGTCGGGTCTTTTGCAGCGCTCCAATCCGCATTGCTTCCGCAATACCCGGCACAAGACGGTCAACCACCTTAAGAGTTGCCTCCGGAGTGACATCCCTTGGGGCGAGCCCCGTTCCGCCAGTCGTTAACACCAGATCCGCCTGATAATATTCCGTCATCTCAATAATTGCCGCGATAATCTCGTCCTGCTCGTCAGGCACGATCCGGTAATCGACAATCTCTCCGCCCAATTCCTCTTCTACCAGCTCGCGGATCACCTGTGCGCTTGTATCTTCGCGTTCCCCGCGCGAGCCTTTGTCACTTGCCGTCAATATCGCTACTTTCCACCGCATCTATTATTCCTCCCATCCCTTATCCGTTCATGGGTTGTCAAATTCGATAGTCTCCGTTTTTGCCCCCGGTCTTCTCAAGCAGGTACGTGGGACCGATGACCATATCCTTCTGCAGCGCCTTGCACATATCATACACGGTAAGCGCGGCGGCAGAAACAGCTGTTAGAGCTTCCATCTCCACGCCTGTCTTACCGGTTGTCTTGACCGTTGCTTCAATGTACAGCTCATCTTGTCCGTTATCCCCGAAGGTAACGTTTACGCCTGTAAGAGGAAGCGGATGGCACATCGGAATCCAATCCGATGTTTTCTTCGCGGCCATAATCGCAGCTACCTGCGACACGGCCAGCACATCCCCTTTGCCGATGCTGCCTTCCTTAATGCGGGCCAGGGTACCCGGGTTCATCTTCACCTGCGTACGCGCGGTTGCCGTTCTCGCCGTTACTTCCTTATCGCTGACGTCAACCATCCGCGCCCGGCCTTGCTCGTTAAAATGCGTTAATTCCATTAACCGTCACCCCAAACTCTTGCTGAAAGCTCCGTTACAATTCCGTCCATTCGCCTGTCATGGGCCTGCATTGGAATATCGTCTACCAGCTGATCCTCGAACGCGATGCCAAGCCAAGCCACATCCGCCCGATCACGACCCAGTCGCTCCGCATAACGGTCGTAATATCCGCCACCGTAGCCGAGACGCCCGCCTTTTCGGTCAAAAGCGATTCCCGGCGCAGCGACGAGTCCGGGAACATAGGAATCCGGCAGAGCCGGACACCTATCCGGGTCAGGCTCCAGAATGCCGTAGGCTCCCGCCTTAAGACTGCTCCAACTGTCAAGTTTATGCAAAGTCATTGACCGGTTCGCCGGATCACATTTCGGAACAATAACCTCCGCTCCTGTCTTCCAGCCCCACTCAATCAACGAACGGGTATTCAGTTCGGAACGGAATGGCACATAACACATAAAGCTTGTCACTCCATGTTCCGTCATCCAAGCCGCTAAATGCCGGCATGCCGCCTCCGAACGGATGATACGCTCTTCAAGGGGAATCCCGTCACGCAGCATTGTGATTGCCTTTCGCAGCGCCGCTTTATCTAGCGGCATCCCGTTTGACTGTTCATTCATCGCTTCCCGATTCAGCCTTCCCACACATGCTGTTTGTTTAAATGTAGTTTACCATTGTTATGCAACTTTCGCCAATGGCGACTGGTAATATATAATGGAACGGAAAAGCCTGTCATTATTTGTTGGAGGTATTATTCATGCTGCTTCAATTATCCAATATCAGTAAAAATTATGGCATAGACGTCATCTTATCCGATATATCGATGCAAGTGCTGGAGCGCGAACGGGTAGGGCTTGTAGGCGTTAACGGCGCCGGCAAATCGACATTGCTCAAGATTATTGCCGGGGAGCTTTCTTACGACTCCGGCGCCATTCATAAAGCCAAGGAAACACGGATCGGCTATCTCGCCCAGAACAGCGGCCTTCAATCGAACCGCACGATTATAGAGGAAATGCGCGCCGTTTTCTCCCATCTGATCGAAGCCGAACAAGAGCTTCGCGAGCTGGAGCGGCAAATCGCCGATCCGGCTCTTCACGACGATTCGAAGCGTTACGAGGATGTCCTCAACCGTTATTCCCGCAAGTCCGACTGGTTCCGCGAGCAAGGCGGCTTCGAGATCAACACCCGCATTAACAGCGTCCTTCACGGAATGGGCTTCGGCAGCTTTCCGCCGGACACGCTGATCAGTACTTTAAGCGGCGGTCAGAAGACCCGTCTTGCGCTTGCCCGCATTCTGCTGCAGGCACCGGATCTTCTCATGCTCGACGAGCCCACCAACTATCTGGACATTCCTACGCTGACTTGGCTCGAGGGTTATCTCCGCAGCTATTCCGGCGCCATTCTGGTTGTCTCCCATGACCGTTACTTCCTTGATGCGCTTGTTACAACCATCGTCGAGATCGAACGGCATGCAGCCAGACGCTACACGGGCAACTACAGCCGGTACATAGAGCTGAAGGCTGCCGAATACGAGGCCGACATGAAGCAGTACGAGAAGCAGCAGGAAGAAATCGCCAAGATGGAGCAGTTCATTCAGCGCAATATCGTCCGTGCTTCCACAACCAAGCGGGCACAAAGCCGGCGTAAAGCGCTCGAGAAAATGGATGTGCTCGACAAGCCGCTTGGCGACTTGAAGAAAGCCCGCTTTACCTTCGAGATCGAGCGCCAGACGGGCAAGGACGTTCTGGACGTGGCCGACCTGTCCGTCAAGTTCCCGGAGAAGGACCGCCAGCTGTTCCAACATGTATCCTTTAAGCTGTCCCGCAGTGAAACGGTTGCCCTGATCGGACCAAACGGGATTGGCAAGTCAACGCTGTTAAAAGTTCTGGTTGGACAAAGACAGCCTCAGACAGGCACCGTCCGTTGGGGCTCCAACGTCAAGCTTGGGTACTATGACCAGGAGCAGACCGGGCTGACTCCGTCCAATACGGTGCTCGAAGAAGTATGGGGCACTTATCCGCATATGGAGGAAGCCCGCGTTCGTACCGTGCTTGGCAATTTCCTGTTTAGCGGCGAGGATGTCCTGAAGCGTATTTCCTCCCTCAGCGGCGGCGAAAAAGCGCGCGTCTCTCTTGCCAAATTGATGCTCGAGCAGGCAAACGTCCTTATCCTGGACGAACCTACCAACCATCTGGACCTGTTCAGCAAAGAGGTGCTTGAATCCGCGCTGCTCGATTACGAAGGGACCTTGCTCTTTATCTCCCATGACCGTTATTTCCTTAACAAAATGGCGGAACGCATTGTCGAACTGACTCCGACAGGAACCGAGCATTTCCTAGGAAATTATGATGACATGATCGAGAAGAAAGCCGAGCAAGAGGAAGCCCGACTTGAAGCAGCGGCAAAGCTGGCCAGCAAATCCAATCAGCCTGCTGCCGAAGCTCCGACTTCCTACGAGATGGATAAGCAAGCCAAACGGGAAGAACGGAGCCGCCTTCGCAAGCTGGAGCAGCTGGAGCAGGATATCGCCTCGCTGGAGGAACAAATTGCCGAGTTCGAGGTCCAACTGACCGATCCGGCTATCTTTAACGACTATATGGCCATTCAAGAGATTCAAGCTAAAACGGAAGAAAAACGCACGGCGCTTAATGCTGCTTATGAGCAGTGGGAGCAATTAAGCGAATAAGCGCCAAATTACCTCCCCGCGCATCCTTCGCGATGACGCCCGGGAGGTTTTATTTCTTTTTACTCCCCAAATACGTATCCGTTACCGCGTATACGAATCCTGCCAGCCCAAACAGAATAAGGGCGCTATTCACGTTAAGCCCATACCCCTTTACGTAGTACTCGTCGCCCAAATCATAAAATTGATCGAACACCCATATTCCGACTATCCCTCCGGCAATGGAATATAGGATGATTCTTGCCGGCAATAGCTTTACGAACCTCGTAAGCAGCAGCGTTAACGGCAGGAAAGTAACCACGTACAGGGCAATGCTGCTGAGCAAGCAGAACATCACGAAGATGCTGCCCATGTTACGCAGCCCGTAATATTCCGTGGTTGTTATCTTGTTTCCTTCCAGGATCTCCAGACCGATAGCAGCCGCCGTAAAAAGGAAAATATAGACCGCCCATAACCATATATATTTCATTTCTCTGCCTCCACCCCACGCTCGTCCGTATGCTGCAAACCTATAGATACCATTATACTTTGTTTTATTAGAATTGGGTTTTGCCAAAAAAAGATGCTTACGCCATATAGGCGTAAGCATTGAGAGGGAAACCAAAAGTTAGGGTGGTCTTACATAGACAAATCATTGGGGATACGATTCTGCGGCTTCCGCGGCAGCTATCCCATATAAGAAGACTTTCACGTTCACCGGCGGTGAACGCAAGAAGCCGGGGTAAGCGTCAATTAGGTTAAAAATTGCTCCATCCGAATAAGTCCAAGCCGCTTGGCTTCTACAATCGCTTCCGATCTTGAACGCACGCTCAGCTTTTCGAATATGCGGGTTAAGTTGTACTCTACCGTCCGCTGGCTCATATGAAGCTTGGCAGCGATATCCTTATTGCTGCTGCCGTTAGCAACTTCCTGCAAAATATCCTGGTCCCGTTCGTTAATCGAGACCTCTTCGATCGCTTTTTCCGCGCGGGTAATCTTCACTTCATTACGACGCAGCTGCTTCAGCAGGGTTATCGGAATAACCGCTTCCCCACGCATCGCGCAGCGGATGTTGTTATGAAGCTGCTCCCGGGACACCGTCTTGGAAATAAACCCGGAAACTCCGCATTCAATCAACAGGTTGTAATGGGTGCTGATCTCGTAGCCGGTATAGATAAGAACCCGGCGGTCGGGATCTTGCTGAATAAGCCGTTTCGTAAGCTCTAGACCGCTGATTCCCGGCATATTCAAATCGCACAATATAATATCAAAGGGGTCATGATTAACGGCATCGAGCGCTTCCATTGCGGATAGCACGACGGTTACCTTCATCTCAGGATCCTGTTCGATCATGGTTTTGGTTCCTTCGCCAACGGAAGGATGATCATCAACTAATAAGATACGAATCACGCAATAATCCCCTTTCCGAACGACCGGTCGTCATTGTCTCCGGCAAGTTGATTACAACCTCCAGCCCGCTGCCGCGCTTCGACCGGAACGTAATCTCTCCTTCAAGGCTCGCTACCCGCTCTTTAATGCCGGACAGCCCCATATGCTCAAAGGAGGCTTTCATATAGTCAACATCCATTCCGATGCCGTCATCCTTGTAGCGGAAGTAGATTCTTCCTTTCCGCTGCTCAAGCTCCAGGGTAACCCGGTTCGCCTGCGCATGCTTGGCAGCGTTCCTGAGCAATTCCTGCACGATCCGGTAAATGGCTGTAATTTGTTCTTCGTTAAGCGGATGGGCGAACGGCTTCGGCCTGAAATCAACCGCGAAATTATCGCGCATCTGCGAGTGCTCGACTATGGATTCAACGGCTTCGATAACGCCCATCTCTTTCAGGAGCGGCGGCCGCAGTTCATTGCAGGTCTCCCGGATCTGGTGAATGACATCCAGCAGTCCTTCCTTGATCTCGTTCAGCTCATCGCTAAGATTGTCCGAAATGGGGTAATCATTCATTAGCCCCTCGAGCTTGCGGTACCAGATCAACTGATCCTGCAGCGCGGAATCGTGAAGATCGGCCGCCAGCTTTCTTCGTTCATTCTCCGACAGACAGAACAACAACCGCAGAACCCAAGGCGCGGTAGTCTGCTCCTTGCGCACTTCCGATTCCAGGTCCTCAATCAGACCTTCGATCAGGTACAGATTCTCGAAGACTATGCTGGAATAATTCGCGAGCGTCTTTAACCAGCGCAGCTCGTCCGAGTTGAACCGGGTATGGTTCGTCTTCGAGCCGATCCAAACGACATGGTATTTGGATCGCTGGCGTCCGATGACAAGACCGATGCCATGCGGCAGCTCTACCATTTCGCCAACTTGCAGCGATTCCGCAACCTGAAGCAGGAACAAGGACGTGCCTTTCTCCTCGTCGGATTCGCCCAGCTTGTGCACGGAACCGTCGGCCTGATCGACAAGAACGAAATCGATCCGGTTAACCGGAAGCAGGTCGCTGATCTCTTGCTTCAGCACGGCCTCCAAATCCGCTCTTTTCATCACGGTTGCAACCTTGCGCGAGAATCGGTCCAAGCTGTCCTGATAGCTGTACATGGCTTTGAACAGCTTCGGACGGAACTTATGATCGATCTGCTCCTTCACATACAAGAAGAGAGTCATCACCACGTAAGAGGACAGGAAAATTTGAATGTAACCGATCCAGGATACGTCTGCCTTTCCTTTCAGCACTCCGATAATCGCAAGAGTCAGCAAGAGAGCCGGCAGGGCGGACAGAAGCGTGTAATATTTAAACCTTGTCAGGATGAAGTCGATGTCAAAGAGCTGATTGGATGTTAGCAGATAGAAATAAACGATCGGCAGCACAAACAAAAACAACGAAGTAAAGGCAGCCGGTAAAATCTGTCCTCCGCCGATAAAGAGCGGCAGCAGGTTCATCGCCGTAAACGGTGTAAACGCAACGATATGCGAAACCAGCGTAATCTTGAAAAGCGAATTGAACTTCGTCTTGCGGTACTGCAGAAACTTTCGGACAAGCTGATAGATGCAGATGAAATTCCCGATAATCAAGGTGCCGTAATACAACATCCGTACGTACACAAACGCGCCGTTCGACAGCAGATCCGTCCAGACATACAGCAGCATGCCGAGTTCGACTGCGCCAAACGTGCTCAGCATTCCGATTAATCCCGCTTTGCTGATGAAGACCACGTTATACCGCTTCATGTACTGATTCATAAACTGCAGGAAAATGATCGGCACTGACGGGAGCACTAAATAGATAATCGAGAATCCGACTGGATCGCTCCGATAGGAGGCCGCCGAAGAGTAGTAGCAGAGCCCGATCGTGGCAAAAAACAGCATAAGCATCAATGCTGCGCTGTCATTTTTCCTTTTCGAATACAGAAAAGAAGAAAACCCTGCGAACAGGATGAGCGAAATAAGCGGTATGTACAGCTGAATGAACAGTTCCCAACTGGAATGATCCCCGTACCAGCCCCGGTTAAACTCTATTAACTGTTGATCCTTATTACTGTGCTCGACCAGCACGGAATTTGATTTTTCAATGGAAAAAAATTTCTTTACGTTACTATATTGACCTGCCGGCGCGCCGTTCACGGAGAGGATTTTATCGCCAACCAAGATGCCTTTGCTAATCGCTTGTCCGGCAGGCTCGAGAGCTTTCACGAAATAATCTCCCTTTGAACCTTGCACTAGCTCGACGCCTATAAAAGGCTCCTTGATGATCGTAAGGGTCAAATAGAGCAAAATGACGAGAAATGTAATCAGGAAGAGAGGTGCTGAAATTCTTAGAGTTGGTTTAAACATCGTCTAATCTCCTCCTGCACTCGCATGAAGTCGTTTTATGACTATATTAGCCCCAAACCGCCAGCGTGTAATTGCCTTTTTTCTCGTCTTGATTCTTCAGCGCATCTTGGAGTGCTTTGTGCTCGGCTGCGGATACGCCAGCGAGTTGCAGCTGTCCACCCATCACCATCGACATTTTCTCTTTGCTTGCAGCAAGCGAACGAATAGCATCTTTCAACATTTAAAATTCCTCCTCTGCTATAGTAGAATCAGATTCTGATTCTACTATAGCAGGAAATCTTTCGACAGCAAACGCCAACATGCCCCGTATTTCCCGCAATCCTCATTGCGGTCTATGAAGAAAGGCTCTAGCCGGAGAAAATCTCTAGGAGCTTGTCCTTAGCCGAAGCAGCCTCCGGCACCTGGTCGAGCAGTTCCTGGAACCGATTAAAATGCATCCTCATGCGCACCGAGCCGTATAATGCCGCTCCCGTCCGGTCGCATGCTTCTTCCAGCATTTGCTGCCTGTCCGCGACATCTTCCGACTGCAGCCTGCCTTCGAAATAGTCCAAAATCCACCGGTCTTCCTCCGGTAATTCCTCCAAAAGGAACAAAGTAAGAAGGGTCTTTTTGCGCAAAATAAAATCGTTCTTGTCATCCCAGCGGAGCAGGTCTTTAATATCATTTTTAATTTGGGCCGCCATTCCTACCTCTTCGGCATATTCCGCTACGACCGGATGCCATTCCCGGCCCGCAAGCATGACTCCGGCCATGCAGGCGAATACGATAAGCGCCGCGGATTTAAGCTGAACCATGGCGAGATAGGATTCCTCGTCTATCACCGCGTTCATCAAATCCAGCATCTGCCCGTTTGCCGCCTTCAGCAATTGGCCGTTCATCATCCGGACCACCCGGAGCAGCAAGCCCTGATCGAACTCCAGCTCCAGCAGCGCCTGCTGCGAAAGCACCATGAAGGAGGCAGCCGTCTGCATCGCGGCCGCCGGCGGTACCCGGGACCAAGCCTGATGAGGGGCGTCCCCGTCCTGCAAATCATCCAGAATATCGGATGCCAGAATAAACAATTCAACGGCCGCGGCCGCTTGAAGGATCTGCCCGGACTCTCCTCCGAACATCCGGTAATGAAGCACGGTCAAAAGGCCGAATCTCATCGATTCGGCCTGCTTTTCCCGTATAAAAGCACGGGCGTATCCGCGAAGCGGCTCCGTAGTGAAATACTTATCGGAAACCCGCAGCATTTCCCGCCCGATCATAGGCACTAGTTCTTCCATCCTCTGACCTCCGTCATGGTAGTGTCATCCTTATCTTATACGATGGAAGAATATGCCGCCAACTATTTGCATCAGCTTGTCGTTATTTCGCCCCTTCCGCTTTTGAGATTGTGGTTTGGTTTTGGATTGTTGGACGATCTCCTCCCCATTTAATTTATCGAGCAGCACGGCAATCATCTCCATGCGCTTCTCTATCACCTGGCTTCGATGAACGGACGGACTTTCGTTGGTGTCGTTTCTGGGATTCATATGTACAAAAGTCCTCCTTCAAACTAGGCCGGATCGCTAAGCAAGGTTACATCTCCGCGTAAGCGAAATGAACGTATACGCCCTCCATAGAAAAACAGCCCTCTGGAATTTGGGAGATGAGCTGCTGCGGAGAATCGCATCTGACGATATCCCCTTTGCGCAGCACCGCAATGCGATCGCAATTTCTCTGCATTTCCCCCATGTCGTGGGATGCCATAACGATCGTTTTGCCCCGGCTCTTCAGCTTCATAAGCAGAGCCCAGTAATCCGCCCTCGCCTGCTTATCGAGCCCGGTTGTCGGCTCATCCAAGAATATAATTTCAGGATCGTTCACCAGCGCGAAAGCAAGCGCGATGCGTTGCTGCCAACCGCCGGACAGCCGTTTCACCGGCTTGTTCACGTACGGCTCCAGCTCCAGATCCGCAATAATCCGATCGATATCGTTTTGTTTGATGTAAAACGACTGGAACAGTTCCAGCGCTTCACGGACCGTTAGATTGTCAACGAGCGAGTTGCTGTACATATGCATGCCGATATATTCCTTCAGCTGCTTGGCTTCCATAATGGCATCCATGCCAAGTACTTCTATCGTTCCCTGATCAGGCCTGCGAAGTCCCATAAGCATCTCCAGCAGGGTTGTCTTGCCTGCCCCGCTTGTCCCGATAATGCCGAACAACTCGCCTCTGTTTACTTCAAAAGAGACTTCGTTTAACGCGTTGTACGGACCATAGCATTTGCATATCGAGCTTACTTGAATGACCGTCTCTAAGTTCACTGCAGCTCTCCTCCATTCAGGCCGGAATACCTACTCGCCGGAACGTGATCTAGTAATTTAACCTTACCTGAATCTGAAAGTGTTTTCACCGAAAACCGTGCTGCAGTTTCACGCAATTTTTTTGCGGAGTGGTTTGCGGGGCGCAACCGCAAAAAAAGCCCCGAAAGCACAAAAGTCGTGCTTTCGGGGTAAATGTCCACCTTTTCCACAGGTTTATCCACAATAATAGGTGAATTGTTAGTTAATTCTGTCGATAACAAAGCGTGATTTGTAAAGGTTAATGTCACTAATTACTTACAAAAGCTTCCTTGACCAAATCTTTATCCACGTTATGCACATTATCCACAGGCAGGCTGTGCAAAAACTATCCACGACTTGCACGCATTTTTATACACAGGGAAAAGGCTGACATTATCCGTTTTTTTTCGCTTATGCACAACGTCTGCGGTTTTGTGGATAACTATTCCAGTTAACCGACATTTTCTTCAATGGCCTGTTTTCTGCTTGTCATAACCGCCTGGTTGCAAGCCGCGACGTACGCTTGTGCAGCCGCGTAAATGATATCCTTATGGATCGAAGTCCCGCGGAAGCGCTCGCCTTCGATAATAATGCTCACTACCGCTTCGCCATGGGCATCCTCGCCCGTCGACAACGAATGCAGCTCCAAATCCTCGAATTGAGCGGCTACGGGAATCGCTTGCTGGATACAGTGGATAACGGCCTCCAATGGTCCTTCACCCATTCCGGAGTAGGAACGTTCTCTTCCATCCTCGCCGTCCCGGATAGTAACCGAAGCGATGCGGGACTTCTGGCTGCCGGCCAATACCTGCAGATCAATCAGCTTGTATGGATCCGGCTGTGTCTCGGTCGCTTCGCCTGCGATGCGGATCAGCTCGTCATCGGTGACGATCTTTTTCTCGTCGGCCACTTGTTTGAATTTGATATACACGTCGTTCAATTCGTTGTCCGCCACCGCAATGCCGTATTCCGACAAACGGTGCTTGATGGCATGGCGTCCGGAATGGCGGCCCAGAATAATCATGCTGCGGGAAATCCCCATTGCTTCCGGATCCATGATTTCATAGGTGCTGCGGTCCTTCAGCAGGCCGTCCTGGTGAATGCCGGATTCATGCTGGAAGGCGTTGCGGCCAACAATCGGTTTGTTGTAGGCGATCGGATAATGCATCGCGCGGCTGACCATGTGCGAGGTTGTGTAAATCTCCCCTTGCTCGATATTGGTCTCGATCTGCAGAGCCGATTTGCGCGTCTCGATCAGCATCGCCAGCTCCTCCAGCGAGCAGTTGCCCGCCCGTTCGCCAACCCCGTTTACGGTAACCTCGACTTGCGTTGCCCCCGCTTGCACAGCCGCCAGGCTGTTCGCGACCGCCATGCCGAGATCGTTATGGTTATGCGTGCTGTAGCGAACCTTGTCTCCGCCCCGTGCCTGACGGCGTACCGACGTGAACAGATCGACCATTTCGTTAGGCAGGGCATAGCCCAAGGTGTCCGGCAGATTAATGATGGTTGCCCCGGATTCAATTGCCGCTTCTACCAGCTCGATGACAAAATCACGGTCCGAACGGGTGGAGTCCATTGCGGCAAACTGAATCTCGTCAACGAATTGCTTCGCATAAGAAATCATATCCTTCGCAATCTGAATGACTTCCGACCGCGTCTTGCGGATCTGGTGGCTCAGATGAATATCCGAGGAAGAGATGAACAGATGCAGGCGCCGCTTGGCCGCATCCTGCGTCGCTTTGACGGCGGCATCGATGTCGACCTTCACCGCGCGCGCAAAGCCGCAGATTTCAACGTTTTGCAGCTCGCGGGAGATTTGCTGGATAGCCGCGAATTCGCCTGGGCTCGAGATCGCAAAGCCCGGCTCGATGATATCGACGCCCAGCTTCGCCAGCTGGCGGGCGATAATGATTTTGCGTTCAGGCTCAATCGATGCTCCGGGCGATTGCTCGCCATCGCGTAAAGTTGTATCGAAGATTTGAATTTTTTTCATGAGAAAACCCTCCGTTATGTTTTTTGGGATGCAAAAAAGCCTGCCGTCTCTGTGTAAGAGACGACAGGCTGCCGTGGTACCACTCTCATTGGCCGGAACCTTCGTGAAGCAGCCAGCCATGCCGGCTAAGCCTTAAGCTTCATGCGGTTCCGACCCGCTTGAACACCCGATGACGGAGGTTTACCGTAACGATGTACTCGCCATAGCTTAACTGCAGTTTTAAGCAGCCGGCCGGCCTCCATCATTCCGCTCCCAGGCGAGTTCAAGCTTAAGCTTCGACTGCGTCGCACCACCCCGCAGCTCTCTGCAGCAACGATTTTTCCGTTCAGGCTCCGCCTGACTGTTCAATCGCGCCGTGTACCCGCTCAATTGCTTTACTAATCCTGTTCCCAGCGTTTTGTATATGAATTTGCGTATGTTCATTGGTCTTCCGCGAATGCGTGAATCTTGCCAAACCTAGTTCAAAAAACACCAAAAAGCCTGTCGCCTCTTGAAATCAAGAGACGACAGGCTATCCTAAACCTGCGCGGTACCACCCTTGTTGACATCAACCGCCGCAAAGTTAAACGGCTTCGAATGTCCACCTTAGGCGCATTGCCAACTCCGGATGTTGACGAATGCGCACCCTGTTACGGGGGTTATCCGTAGCAACGTACTTGCGGGCTATCCATGGCCAACCTCGCTATCCGTTGCTCCGCTCCCAGGCGAGTTTCTGGCATCCTTCGACTGCGTTGCACCTTCCCGCAGCTCTCTAAACCCGGATTAGCCTTACTACTCCTGTTCTCAGCGTTTGCACAGTATGATGTTTGAACTATTGGTACCCATTATATTCCCCAAGAAATATTCTGTCAATTCAAATAAAAAATATTTGCTAAGAGACGGACGGCTTGGCCCAGCCCTCCAGCGAGAAATTAGGCTCCGCCTTCATCTCCAGCGAAGTGAATTCGCCCTTCTGCCATTTCAAAAAGGCCGCGGCGCCAATCATGGCCGCATTGTCCGTGCACAGCTTGTGCGGCGGGACCAGAAGCGGCACGCCTTCTTTGTCGCAGCGCGATGCAAGCGCCTCGCGCAAGCCTTTATTCGCCGCTACGCCGCCGCATAAGAGAAGCTGCTTGGCGCCAAAGGCGCGGACGGCGCGAAGCGCTTTTTCGACGAGCACCTCGATGACCGACTCCTGGAATCCGCGGGCGAGAGCACCGGCATCCAGCGTTTCGCCCTTCATATTCGTCTGATTGATAACGGCAAGGACGGCAGACTTCAACCCGCTGAAGCTGAAATCGTAAGAATCAGGCTCCAGCCATGCGCGCGGCAGCTCAATGACAGCCTCCGCCTCCGAAGCAAGCCGGTCGATATGAGGCCCTCCGGGATACGGGAACTTCAAAGCTCTTGCTACTTTGTCGTAAGCCTCCCCGACCGCATCGTCGCGGGTACGCCCAATCATGCGGAAGCTGCCTTCGCTTTCGAGCAGCACAAGCTCCGTATGCCCGCCGGAAACGACAAGCGCCATGCACGGGTATTCCAGTTCGTGAACAAGCTGATTGGCATAAATATGACCCGCGATGTGATGCGTCCCAATAAAAGGCACATCCAGCGCCATCGCGAGGCTTTTGGCAGCAACGATTCCAACCAGCAAAGCCCCTACAAGCCCCGGACCCTGCGTGACGGCTACCGCTGAAATATCCTGCAGCGTAAGACCGGACTCCTCTATTGCCTGCTCAATCATAAGCGTAATGACTTCGACGTGCTTGCGCGATGCGATCTCCGGGACGACACCGCCGAATTGTTTATGAATCTCGATCTGGCTCGAGATGACATTGGATAATATATGTTTACCGCCGCGTACGACGGCGACCGAGGTTTCGTCACAGCTTGTTTCGATCGCCAGAATTACGGCATCCTGATTCGATGTATTCACCATTCTTGCTCCTCTGCCGCAGGCTGATAGAAGTTCAGGTCCGCCCACATGATTAACGCGTCCTCGTTATTGTCGGAATAATAAGCCGGACGGATGCCGGAAGGCTTGAAGCCCAGCTTCCGGTATAAGCCTTGCGCAACCTCGTTGGAGACGCGAACCTCCAGCGTCATTTTGTTCGCGCCGAAAAAAGCCGCCGTCCGTTGCAGCTCGGTTAACAGCCGTTCGCCAAGCCCTTGGCCTCTATGATCCGCGCGTACGGCAATGTTCGTGACATGAGCCTCGTCTACAATGACCCACATCCCGCCGTAGCCAATAATTTGGCCGTCATGCTCCATCACCATGTAACGCGCAAACATGTTGCTCGTCAGCTCGTTTTTGAACGCTTCCGGCGTCCACGGCGTCGCAAACGCCTCATGCTCAATCGCAACGATAAACGGAATATCCGCTATCGTCATGGAACGAAAAACAAGATCGGAAGGCATCAGGACTTCGCCTCCCCCTGCTGCTTGGCGCGAAGATTTACTTCCGCCTCTGCCAGCTGGGTATAGTTAGGCGTCAATCCGTGCGTGTCCGCGATCTCGCCTCTAAGCAGACGCTCGCGGCCAAGCCAGGCTACCGCGCGGCCTTCCAGCTCATAGGGCAGCAGATGCACTTCCGCTACGGACTCATTGTCCCCGCATATTGCCTGAAGCCTTTCCGCTTGTTCACGGTGCTGCGCCAGATCGCCGACAACCCAAATGCGTTTTAAATGTCCACGCTCCCGTGCCGCGTCTCCCGCAATCCGGTCCACCCAGTCCTGCATGAGTCTTACGCCGTCTGTCGCAAAGCAACTCCACTCGCCGCCTGCCGACATCGCATAGCCGCCCGTATAGACTTGTCCGCGCCGGGCATCCATAATCGGGAGAACCCAGTCCTCGCCTTCGCCGGCCCGGGAATAGGGATCCGCGCCAAGCTCGACGCCAGCTGCATGATGCCAGCCACCGTAGGCGATCGCCTCAAGACTGGAGACGCCGACCAGAGGCTTGCCCCACACCCAGGCAAGCGTCTTTGCTGCCGCCACCGCAATCCGCATTCCCGTATAGGACCCCGGACCGCTGCCAACCGCAATGGCGCCCACGTCCTTGGACGTTACGCCGCATTGCTCCATCAGCTGCTTGATATGGGTAATGACGTGCACGGAATGGTTTCTTTCCGCCATCGACTGCATGTCCCCGAGAATACGGCCTTTATCCAAGATCGCTGCCGCAAAAGCAGCGGTAGAAGTATCAAACGCTAACACCGGTCCTACATTACGTTCAGTCATCGTTATTCCCTGCTCCCATCTCATTCAACAAAACCTCGCACCAAGCGGCATAAGGTTCGCCGATTCCGGAGATCCGGAACCGGCGCTCCTCGCCGCCTTCATGCGCAATATACATTTCCAGGCGTTCCGGCGGCAGCAGCTCTTCAATCAGGCTTGCCCATTCCACAATCGTAACCCCTTCGCCGAAGAAATAATCGTCCAGCCCCAGCTCGTCGGCTTCTTCCAGGGACAGGCGGTACACGTCCATATGATAAAAGGGCATGGAGGCCCCCTCGTATTCTTTGATAATCGTAAAGGTCGGACTGTTTACAATATCCGTCACGCCAATGGCTTTCGCGAATTTTTGCGAAAAGGTTGTCTTGCCGGCTCCAAGATCTCCGTCTAGTGCAAGCACGGTGCCCGGCTTGACTAGCCCGGCAATCCGCAGCGCAAGCAAGGCCGTTTCCCGCTCGCTGCGGACGTTAAGGACTACTTGTCCTTCAATGGTCATCTTCTTCACCTGCTTATTACTCAAAATGATTATAACCCCGTTTAGCCAAGGGCTGCCGCAGCTCGCCTCTGTCCGTCATACGGATTAATTCGACCGTCGGCGTTCCTGCCGACGTTTCCCCAATGATATAAAAGGGCAGCCCTTCCGCGTGGAAAGCCGCCTGCATGGCTGCCGCGTCGCCGTGCTCCATCGTCCCGAGCAGCACATAATCCTCGCCGCCGTACAGCATCCACTCTAGAGGATCGATGCCAGCCGCACCCGCATAAGCGGCCATGCTGCCGCTGCGAGGCAGCTGCCGGTCGAATAAAGAGACGGCGAGCCCCGACGCTTCAGCGATCTCCCAGGCCTCGCTGGCAAGACCGTCGCTAACGTCGTTAAGCGAATGGCAGGTTCCCCGCGCAAGCAGAAGGCGTCCCGCCCGTACCGAAGGCGACGGGCGGCGGTGCGCCTGCACAAGCTGCGCGGCCGCGCGTTCCCCCGCCAGCGCATCGGCGCCGCGTTCCCGCTGCGCGAGCAGTGAATGCAGCCCGGCCGCCGACTTGCCGACGGGGCCGGTCAATACAACCGCGTCGCCGGGCTTCGCCCCGGACCGGCGCAGCGCCTTGCCCGCTTCGACGGCACCTGTCACCGTCACCGCGACAACAAGATGCTGCGGCGACGAGGTGGTATCGCCGCCAATCACCGCTACGCCGTATTGCTCGGCGCAGGCGTACAGTCCATCATAGAGCCGGCGCATGGGCTCCGGCCCCAGCTGCCTCGGCACGCTTACCGAAACAAGCGCCTGCAGCGGCACGCCGCCCATGGCGGCTATGTCGCTCACGTTGGCCGCGAGCGCCTTATAGCCGATATCCTCGTAGGTCATCGTCACTTCGTTGAAATGCACCGTCTCTACCATCGTATCCATCGCCATGATGAATTCATACGGCGAAGCTACTCCGGCAATCGGAGCGGCAGGGTCAACAAGCGCCGCATCGTCGCCTATGCCAAGCCGGACCCCGCGTTCCCGCTGCCAGCTTTCGCTTTGCCGCCCCGAAGTCCAATGGCGGATGCTTGCAAATTCGTCCACTGCCTTTTTCTCCTAACTATGCTATTAGTGAATATCCCGCTTTTTGAATCTGCCGCCCTTTACATCGTGAATGTTGCCAACCGCAAGAAAAGCCGAAGGATCCAGCTCTTGCACGATGGATTTCATCTTCGCTTCCTCCAGACGGGTTATGACGCAGAAGATAATCCGTTTCTGCCCGCCGGAAAAACCGCCTTCCCCGTGCAGATACGTCACGCCGCGCCCAAGCCGGTCCATGATAGCCAAGCCAATTTCTTTGGCCTCATCGCTGATGATCCAGACCGATTTCGATTCTTCGAAGCCCTCCATCGTAATATCAATCATCTTGTAGGCAATGTAGTAGGCGACGAGCGAATACATCGCACGGTCCCAGCCGAACACAAAGCCCGCGCTTCCGAGAATAAACAAATTGAAAAACATCACAATCTCGCCAACCGAGAAAGGCAGACGCTTGTTAAACAAAATGGCGATAATCTCCGTACCGTCCAAAGATCCGCCGAACCGGATAACGATACCGACACCAATGCCCAGAATCACGCCGCCAAATATGGAAGCCAGAAAATACTCTTCCGTCAATGGCGGAACGGGATGAAGCAGGAAGGTGCCAAGCGACATCACGCTTACCCCGTACAGGGTCGACATCGCGAAGGTTTTGCCGATCTGCTTGTAGCCAAGCACCAGAAACGGCAGGTTAAGAAGGAAAAGGAATATACCCAGGGGCAGTCCCGTCAGATGGGATACGATAATCGATATCCCGACGATTCCGCCGTCAATGATGTGATTGGGGACCAAAAAAATCTCCAATCCTACTGAAACCAGGGCCGCTCCCAGCGTAATAAATAATATCCTGCGAAGCAGTTCCAGCTTAGGCAGCTTTAAGTGCTGTGCATGTCCCGTCATATGTAGCTTGTTCCTCCCCCCGAACTCGCTAATTACGATTATTTTACCTTAATAAAGAAGATATTCAAAGACCAGGCTGCGCAGAATATAGCAATCCGCCGCGAAACTTGTCCCATAGGATGTCAGGTTAATGAGCAAACTACGCATTTGAACGTTCTTCCGATCGCCATTGCTCGGGGATTCCTTTGAATGAATATGTTAAAAGTAGGAATCCCCTCTCGAAAGCGACCGCTAACGCTTCTCCAGAATCATTCAAAATGCTCCGTTTGTCATTAACCTAGTAAAAATAAAAAAAGTGGCTGTGCACGTTAGAATTAGCACAGTCACTTTGAATCTAGTTTTTTAAATCAGCCAATAACGGCAAACGTCTCTACGCCGGATGGAATCGTTCTTGTCCGGAACAACGCTCCGTCGGCGCTCCGGAAGATTCGAAGCGTAAACGTTGCTGTCGTAAGTGTCGTAATATTATTGAAGCGAACTACGCCGAAACGGTCGAAATTCGCCGTGGAAACAATCGTGTTCCCTCTTGATAATCTAGCAAAAAAACCGGTTGTGTTAAACGGGATGCCTTCCTCGTTTACCCAAACGATCGTCAATCTGCTAAAAATCGGCCCTGATTGCTGCGGTGCTAATTGGGCAGCTCTTTTAATCGCCTTGCCTTTGCCTTTGGAAGGACTTTTCAAAGTCGGTCTTATTCTGGCAGCCATATGGTCACCCTCCCTCCTAATTCGTTATTAGGATATTCAGAGAGTGATAGCTTGGTATGGATAGAGTCCTATGCCCGTCCGTCCAAAGTTACAATTCCTTGACGATTGTCAGATGCAGCTCGTCCTTCAATTCCAGGTCGTACGGCGAAGCCGGTTCCCGGCCGTCCGCTTCCCGGATAATCCGAACCCTTGGCCGATGCAGGGCTAGTTCGCTGTTAAGGGATACTACCCCAACCTGGCCGGAACTCAGCAAAACGGTGGTCGAAACCGGATATATCGAAATATGCTTGCAGAACAGTTTAATTAAATCGAAATCGAAGTAGGTATTGCCTGCGGCAAACAGAAACTCGATCGCCTCGGATGGCGTATACCGCTTGCGGTGCGGCCTCGGAGAGGTAAGCGCGTCGTAGACATCGGCAATCCCTACAATCTGCGCGTACATATGAATCTCGTCCCGCTTCAGCCTCCGCGGATAACCGGAGCCGTCATAGCGTTCATGATGCTGAAGCGCGCAATGCGCCGATACGACGGAAATATCGTGATATTTGCGCAAAATATCGAAACCTTCCTTCGTATGGCTCTCCATAATAACCCGCTCTTCGGCCGTCAAAGGCCCTACCTTCTCAATCAGCTTCTGCGGGATCTTGGTCATTCCGATATCGAACAGAAGGGCGCCGATGCCAAGCTCCTCCAGCTGGTTGCGGTTATAACCCTTGGCAATGCCCATCACTCCGGCAAGCATCGCCACGTTTACCGAATGATGAAACAAATAAGCGTCAGCGACATGAATATTCGTCAAGTTCACCATCATGTTTGGTCTTGACGTCAAATCCGTCATAATCTGCCCAAACACATTGCGAAAGGTCCGTCCCAGATCCGGAGCGATAGCCCGGCCCTTCATAACCACCGACTGGTCCTTAAAGGTATTCATCGTTTTGTAGATCGCTTCTACCGCCTGCCGGCGAGTCTCGTCCCGGAGCGTATCCTCGGGAATGAGATCCTCTGTCATGCCGTCTTCAATGTAAACAATATCAACGCCTAAATTTTGAAGCCGATTTATATAACGATCATTTAGCTCTACACCCTCACCAAGCAGAACCCGTCCATTATCTTGAAATATCGGTTTTGCAAGCTTGTCCCCAGGTTTGACCGATCCAATTTGCACTTTTCTCATCGCCCATACCTCTTTCGATCCATACTCAATCAACAGTACGAAGCTATTTTATCAGATATATGTTGGGCTGACTATCATGGAAGGATATCTATCATTTATTCATAAAAAAACTCGGCATACCAGGTTAGTTTCCCTTAGTTTGCCGAGTCTGTCATCAAGCCAGCTTACGCTTGACGATACGGTTGCGACCGCTGTATTTCGCTTCGTATAATGCTGCGTCAGCCTGGGCAAGCAATTCTCTCAGGAAAGCCTTCGGATCGTCCAAAGCCCGCTCGTCGAACTGCTCTACCGAAACCACGCCCATGCTGATCGTTACTCGAACCGATTGACTGCCAAGGCCGGTTCTTACGACATTGTGCTCTACCGTTTCCTTAACCATGTCGGCAATAATATCCGCTTGGTCCCGGGTCGTATGAGGCAGATAGACCGTAAATTCCTCACCGCCGTACCTGGCGAGAATATCGGCGGAACGCAGCGTGTTTTTCACGGCTTCGACCGTCGAACAGATTACTTCGTCTCCTACGAGATGGCCATATTGATCGTTAATCGCCTTGAACAAATCGATATCGAAGAGGAAGATCGAAAAAGGAATGCCGTACTGCACATTTACCGCAAGCTCATGCTCCAGCTGCTGCAGCAAATACCTCCTGTTATAGCAGCCGGTTAATCCGTCCGTGATCGCCATATGCTCCAGCTTCTTGTTGGCCTGGAACAGCTCGTCCTGCATGACCAGCAGCTCGCGGTTCCGGTCCTGAAGCAGCTCGTTCTGCGTATTTGTCTCATCCACCAGAAGGCGCAGCTCCGTTACGTCGTGGAAGGTCAGAAGCCGCCCGAGCAGCTCCTTCTTCTTCTGGCTCAGGATGGGCGCGGACTGCACGACGATATAACGGTAATGGCCGTTATTATGCAGCGAAATCTCCAGCTCCTGCCGTTCCGTCGGCCGAAGCTTCTGCTCCTCCAGGAACTGGTTGAACTGCTTGCGGATCGGCTTCGGAAGACGAACCGCAAGCGCCTCGGGAGAAAACCGCTCGCCGATCTTCAGCTTTAAGATCGGCTTCATCGCCTTGTTAAACTCAAGCACGCCCCCGCTCTCATCCAAGACGATAATGCCTGTCGAGATCGTGTTCATCACGTCGCGCTGTACGATTTGAATGATGTCGAAAACCCGGTGTCTCGTAATCGCGTGCACGAGATACACCGCGGACAAGGTAATCCCTACCGAGAAGATCGAGAAGTAGGAGGAAAAATAGTTAATAAGGAGAATATTGACCAGGAAATCGCCTAATCCAAACAGGACAAGCACGAATACCCCGTTCATGGCCGTACGGACAAGCATTTGCTGCCGGACGGACACGCCTCGGCGGATCGTATAGCCCATGACGATCAGGGAAACGAGAATATACGAGAACAGCTGAACGATCATATACCAGTATAACGGTCCGCTTTGAAGCTGCTTGTCCGCCAACTGTTCGTTAATAGAGAGAAACAGCTGGTCCGGATTTACGACGACTAACCCAACGGAGATCAGCGCGGGGATTGACAGCATGATAAGCCTTCGCGTGCGTATCAATTGGGCTTGTCCCGTCATAAAGACTACAAAGATAAACCAACCTACGCCTACCAAGGACAAGCCGGCGTAAGAAGCCAAAAGATAAAAAAGCCTGTATGGAGAACCAGGCATCGTTTGAGCAATAAATTGAGTAAGCGGCCAAACCATCAACACCAGATGCAGCGCGAAATAAATTTTGTGCAGCACGGTAATGGTACCAACAGCAAACACGTAGAAAAACAAACCGAGCAGTACGAGGAACATGCTAAAATCCAGCCACATCATCGATTCCAATACGGTTCACCCATCCATTGTCTATCCATCTATTACCATTGTAGCAAATGTTATTTCAGTCGACAATTCTTTCCATAGGTCTTCCTGCGTATTATTTTTTCGAACGGGTAGGCCAAAGGTCCGCAAGCATATGTTCCAAAGAAGGGGAAATATGCAGGAAGCTGCGGAATTGCTCGTACTGCTCCCACTTTTCCGCCGACCCTTTCTGTCCGCTGCGGACAGCGCGAATCAACAGGTTTTTAGGCGTATGCTCCGGATCGACAAACTCCAGCATCTGTACTTTGTAGCCAAGCACCTCCAGCAAGGTGCCCCTCGCTGCGTCCGTGGCAAGAGCGGAGAAGCGCTCCTTCAGAAGCCCCTGCGACAAAATCGGCGACAACACGTCGCTCTCAACCTGCCTGAACAACTCATGCTGGCAGCAAGGCACGGACATGATGACCGAAGCCCCCCATTTGACGGCTTTGGCAAGCGCGGCATCCGTTGCCGTATCGCAGGCATGCAGGGTTACGACCATGTCGGCCTCGTTTAACTCTTCGTAATCCGCGATGTCCCCCACCAGGAACTTCAGCTTGTCGTAACGGAGCTTGTCCGCCAGCTCTTGGCAAAAAGCGATCACGTCCGCCTTCAAGTCCAGGCCGATAATCGAAATCTCCCGCTTCTGCTCAACAGCCAGCAGGTGGTACAAGGCAAAGGTCAAATACGATTTGCCGCAGCCGAAATCAACAATCGTAAGCGGCTTGTCCGCCGGAAGGCTGGGCAGCACATCCGTCACCATCTCCAGGAAACGGTTGATCTGTCTGTACTTGTCCTGTTTCTTTGCGTGCACGGCTCCGTCCTTCGACATAATGCCCAGCTCCACCAGAAAAGGCGCGGCGGTTCCTTCCGCCAATATCCGGTTTTTCTGGCGGTTATGCTGCAGCTCTGACGAAGCCTTTGCGGTTGCGGTCGGGGGCTTGCTAAGAATCGTTGCCTTTCCCTTCTTGCTGAATAGCAGCTGTAGATCCTCCGTTGGCGTCTTGAACAGCGCCTGCTTGTAATCGCCCTCGAGCAGCTCGACAATTCTTGCGCCGGCCAGCTCAGGCTTTACGTTATCATGGGTCACTTTATTGCTGTAATGGTATTCGAATTGCAGATGAAGCCCGTTCTTCAGTTGAACCGGCCGCACCACTGTTTTGGGGGCAGCCGCTCCATCCTTGCGGCGCAGCTGGCTTAACGTTCCCTGCAGCAGTTCTCCTTCATCAACGATTCCTTGTATTAACTGCTGCCAATCCTGTGTCATATCGAAAAGTCACTCCCATAGATCTTTGCTTTTATTTATTCGATGCTAACGATTCAAGTCCGTATTGGACCTCCTCGCGCGGCAGCCCGCCGGCTTCCAGCTTCTCGTCATCGTAATACAACAAGCGGCGGTAGAAGGCTTCGACCTCTTCGCCAGTGACCGCTCCATCCTCCATAAGCTCGTAAAGGACATTTTCCGCTCCTGCGAATTGGCCTTCGCCTTCCAGCCATTCCGCTTGCAGCTGTTTGGTATGGTTAGGCAGCTCGTAAGCTTTGAACTGCTCCAGCAGCTGCCCGGCCTCCTTCGAAGGGTTCGCAAGCGTAGGCTCGGCGTCAACGAGCGACAGCCTCATAAAGAGCTGCAGCGCCTTCAAGCCGGACGCAAAGCTGGCATCTTCGTTGCCAAGCTCGGCATGCAGCTCCGACTCCTGCTTCAGGGTTACGGCGATCGCCTGTATTTTGTCCGTCTCCATAACGCCGTTTGTCGTGAGCACCGCCATCAAATCCTTATCGGACAACGAACGGATCAGCTTGCCGCTAAGCCCAAACCGTTTATCCAGCAGCTCGTCGATAACGAGAAGGGCCTCCTGATGCTTAAGCTCCCGCTTCAGCTGCAGAATTTGCCCGACGGCTTCCGTCATCTGTTCGATCATGTTCATTAAGTAGTCGCGACGAAACAACCCGATCCCTCCCCTAATAGCTAATTAAGCTTGTTTATGAACCGCAGCACGGCTTCCGCAAAAGCCTCAGGCTGCTCCACCATGCCCATATGGCCGGCATCCGCAAGCAGTTCGCGGGTAACGTTAGACCCGTCGACAACAAACGTGCGTTCCGCCGGAATAATTTGATCCTGCTCGCCCGCAAGGAGCAGGACCGGCAGCATAGTCCGCTTCAGCGCCTCCGTACGGTCGGGCCGCTCCTTCATCCCTTTGGCTGCGCCAATCGCGCCGGCCGCGCTTGTCCCTCTGCCAATGGCAATGGAACGCTCTACCTGATCTTGCATCGCCGATTTATTGTCCGGGGAATAAAGCTTCGGCACAAGTCCCTCTACAAAAGCGCCTACACCGTCCTTCTTGATCGCGGCTACGGCATTATCCCGGTTTTCCTTCGCCGCGTCGCTGTCGGGCAATGGCGTTGAATGAACCAGCCCAAACGCAGACAGCTTCGCTTCAAAGCGCTCGGCAAACGCCAGCGTAATATATCCTCCCAGCGAATGGCCAAGCACGCATGCCTTGGGAACGTTCAATTGATCCAGCATGGCGGCCAGATCATCCGCATACAATTCCATTGCATTCGTCTCCTCCGGTCCGGTTTCCCCGGAAGAGCTTCCATGTCCGCGCAGATCGGGCGCTATAATGCGGGCATGGCGGGCAAGCGGCTCTGCGACCCGCTCCCAATAGGCGGAGCTCCCGCAATAGCCGTGCAGCAGCACTACAACCGGTTTGTGATCCGTCTCGGAATCGTAATAAGCTAACGAGTTTCCGCTTGGCAGCGTAATCGCGTGATTGGCTATGGTAAGTTGAGTCATTCGTTTACTCCCTCTCAAATAGAATTGTCGCAAGCGCTAACTTTGTTATTTATCCGTCAACCCGGAGACTTGCTTCCAGACCTGGTCCACCAGCTCCGCAACCGTCTCGGCCATTTGCATGACGGTATACAGCGAGGTCGTTTGAAGCGTCATATAAGGCTTATGACTGGCGGCATTCACAACTCCCGCGATGCTGTAATCGCCGACGGCCGGCAGCCTGGCCCCCGTTGCTTGACCGGGCGTAAGCGGTCCCTGCGTGGCAATATACGTTCCGACGGACGATGGTTTGCCGAGGCAGGCGTCAACCGCAATGAACACGGCATGCTCCAGCCCGGCCGATTGCTCCAGCGCTTCTGCGAACCGCTTTGCGTCACAGGGCTGCTTTAGGGTTCCGAAGACATGCGGCCATCCCCGTTCTTCCAGCTTGGTGCCTACCAGCGGGCCAAAGCTGTCTCCGGTGGAGCGGTCCGTGCCGATACATAGGAATACGACCCGGCTCCGGTCAGGATGCCTCCCTGCGATTTGGGCCAGAAATGTCCGAAGACTCGCCACCCCGTTATCCGCCTGATCAGCTTGATCGATTGTCTTCCCTGACATGAAATACACCTGCTTTGTGTGTTCGTACAAATGGTAGTTTCTTTCATTGTACCCGAATTACACGGCATGGTTCAATTTGCGGGCATGGGATGCGTGAAATATGGTACAATGGCGAGAATAATGACAAGTAGCATGGAGAGGGGACTAATCATGGTGAATCTGGAAGAACAAACCCAGCAAAACGTCGAGTTTATGATCGAGGCCATCAAAACAAAGCTAAGAATGGCGACGGCAGCAGCAATGCAGGCTTCCCACTTCAGCATTGATCAATACGAGGATATCCGCGAATTGTATGAAGTTGTTGCTTCAAAGGAGAAATTCAGCATCAGCGAGGTTGAAGCTCTTGTATCGGAGCTTGGCAAGCTGCGCGGAAAATAGCGTCAATCAAGAAAGCACCGGCAGCGTTGGAACCTGCCGGTGCTATTTTGTACCTCCGCCGGACTTCGGGACGAAGCCTTCCGTCCTAGCTTTATGTTAGCCGTACTCAGAAAGTAACATTTTTTATTACAATCTTTACCACTAACAGCCATTAACTAGAATTTTTTAGACAGATGTTCAATAACGGCGGACGCATGAAAAAAAGGGGAGCTCCTATCCCAATCAGAGCTCCCCTTCCGCTGTCTTATTCGTTTGTTTCTTCGGCTTCCATGGAAGCCCCTGCCTCAGCCGATTCGATGGTCAAGCTGATTTGGACCGGCTTCTGCTCCCCCTTCAGGAAGAACGCCAGACGTTCCAGCTTTTCCGCCAGCTCCGAGCCTGTAAGCGTTGTATTCAACTGATAATTGAAATGGTCTGCCGGCTGTTCATCCTGCTGGCCATAAGTGCTGCGGCCTCTCCAGGCGCGTTCCTTGGATCCGCCCTGTTGAACCAGCAGCTGGTCCTGCATCGGGTAAAACTTATCGGATTTATTCACCACACGCTCGTAAATCCGCAGCTTCTTAAGCAGCATATAATATTGCGCCGAATGTTTGAAATTCCAAGCTTCCCGAATATCCTTAAGCGTATAGTCCATCTTCCAGCGCTTCAGCTTCTCGATCTGCTCCTCGGCATTCAGCTGCAAGAAATCATCTAAAGGCATAATTGCTTCCGGCATCTTGACCCCTCCGTTAACCTGAAATAAAAGCTCCAGATAAGCGTTGACTTTCCCCTTTATCAAAAAAAGAACACGTATCTTTCATTCCCGCAACAGAAAGCATAAGCTTTTCAACTGTCGAAAACTTATTTTCTGATTGGTGATAAAAATTGCCGCTGAAACGCGGCCGCTCATCTTCGAAGAGCTTCGATAAAAGTTTTTCTCAAAAATATAACAATGCGAATAGTTTATATTTTCATATAAAAAATACCATAATTTTTTTCGATTTACAAATTAATTTCTTTACAGATTTTAATTATTGCACATTCCTCATATGAAAAAACCGTCGTATATGCCTCAAAGGCAATACGACGGCTTTAGACCTATGCGATTAAGCTTGCTTCAGGCCGAATGCAGCCAGGAAACGCTGGAATGCGGCAAGGCCTTCTTCGGTTTGCTTGAACACGCCCGCATCCTTCAATACCTCGGAGAACTGGGCGCCTGTCTCGCCTTCCACAATAGCTTGCGCCTGTTCGTCCGTATTGGAAGCGCCATAGCGGGCTACCAGCGATTCAATCCATTCCGCGTGAAGACGAAGCGGATGATCCGGACTATGCAGCTCGTTATGGAGCGCTTCCGTCTTGCCGGTCAGGTAACCGGCAATCTGCTCAAGCTCAGCCTTCAAGCGGCCGGGAAGCACGGCTAGTCCCATAACCTCAATCAGACCGATATTTTCTTTCTTGATATGATGCAAATGCTGATGCGGGTGGAAAATCCCCATCGGATGCTCTTCGCTGGTCCGGTTGTTGCGAAGCACGAGATCAATCTCGTAAGCCCCGTCATCAAGCAGTCTTGCAATCGGGGTAATCGTGTTATGCGGCGTAAGCGAACCGTCGCCGTTTGCCGTGAAAGCATGCACGTCAACCGATTCGTCGCTGTAGCCGCGCCACGTGTCGAGCATCCGGCAGGCTGCCTGCAGGACATCGTCCTTCGATGCGCCATTAACGCGGACAACCGACATCGGCCAGTTCACGATGCTGAAACGAACGCCCGGCAAGGAAGGATCCGTAAACGAAGCCACCGGCTTAGCCTTCTCCATCGGGAAGGTGTGGCGTCCTGCCTGGAAGTGGTCATGGCTTAGGATCGAGCCGCCAACGATCGGCAGATCGGCATTGGAGCCGATGAAATAATGCGGGAACTGCTCCACGAAGTCCAGCAGGCGCTTGAAGGTGCCGTGCGAGATCACCATAGGCTCATGGGCGCCTTTGAATACGATGCTATGCTCGTTATAGTACACGTACGGCGAGTATTGGAAGTACCACTGCTGGTTATCCAGCGTCAGGGGCAATACGCGCAGGTTTTGGCGCGCCGGATGATCCGCGCGGCCGGCGTAGCCTACGTTCTGCTCGCAGAGCAGGCATTTCGGGTAATGAGCCTGCGGCAGGGTTTTGAGCAGCGCAATTTCCTTGGGATCCTTCTCGGGCTTCGACAAGTTGATCGTAATTTCCAGCTCGCCGTACTCGGTTTCGTGCAGCCAATATTTATTTTTCCGGATGCGATCCATCCGGATGTAGTTGGAATCGATGCTCAGCTTGTAAAAAGCGTCCGTTGCCGCCTTGATGCCGGCTTCGGCCGTTGTCTTGCGGAACGCAGCCGCAGCTTCGGATGGACGCGGCATAAGCAGCCCCATGATGCGGGCATCCAGCAAATCGCGGTATGTCAGAATGTTGTCTTCGATCAGGCCGATGGAATAACCGTAATCGAGCAAGGGCTCCAGCAGCGATACCGGGCTGTCCAGCTCTTCCTCCGGAATCTCGCCTTCATGCGGCTCCGTGAACTTGAACAGATCCAGCAGCGCATTACGCGAATAATTAACGTCAAGCGGCTCAATCATCCCTTGGCGAAGGGCAAATTGGACAAGCCTGTCGATCAGGACAAGCGCTTCCGCTGCGGTAACGGTCGTATTTTCTTTGACTGTCATGATGTAAAAAGCTCCTTTCCGTTCCTAGGCGGCTGCTTAGTTGCTGTAGCCGTTAGGGTGATTGACGTGCCAGTTCCAGGCGCTGCGAATAATGTCCTCAAGATTTGCTCGGGATGGGTTCCAGCCCAGCTCCTTGCGGGCGCGTGCCGATGATGCAACCAGCGTAGCCGGGTCGCCTGCGCGGCGAGGCTCGATAACCGCTTTGATCTCGCGTTCCGTTACCTTGCGGGCAATCTCGATCACTTCTTTGACGGAGAAGCCTTGGCCGTTGCCGAGGTTGTAAATCGCGCTGTCCGAGCCTTTACGAAGCTTATCTACGGCAAGGACATGGGCATCAGCCAGATCGCTGACATGGATGTAGTCGCGGATGCAAGTGCCGTCCGGCGTTGCGTAATCATCGCCGAATACCGAGATATGCGGGCGTTGGCCAAGCGCTGCCTGGAGCACGATCGGAATCAGATGGGTTTCAGGGCTGTGATCTTCGCCGATTTTGCCGCTTGCGTGAGCGCCTGCTGCGTTAAAGTAACGAAGCGATACGTATTTGAGGCCATGAGCGACATCGAACCACTTCATCATTTTCTCCATCGCCAGCTTCGTTTCGCCGTAAGTGTTCGTTGGAAGCGTACGGTCGAATTCGTCGATAGGCACGTTCTCGGGCTCGCCGTAAGTGGCCGCCGTCGAAGAGAAGACGATCTTCTTTACGTCATGTTCGATCATTTTTTCCAGCAGGCAGAGCGTGCCGTACACATTGTTATGATAATATTTCGCAGGGTTTGTCATGCTCTCGCCAACCAGCGAGTTTGCTGCGAAGTGAATAACTGCGTCAATCTTGTTTTCTTTAAATACCGTATCCATAAATGCTGCATCGCGAAGGTCGCCTACGTACAGCTTGCCTCCAACAACCGCCTCGCGGTGACCTTGCTGCAGATTATCGACTACTACGATTTCTTCTCCGCGTTCTGCAAGAGCAGCCACGGCGTGCGAACCGATATAGCCCGCTCCTCCGGTTACCAATACTGCCATACTCCTCATCCCACTTTCTATATGTTTTATATGATTAAAGCTGTTCTACACCATTGCCGATGCTGCAAACGTAGAAGTCGGGAGCAAGTCCCGTTGCTTCCGTATATTTGCGTCCTACTTCTTCCTTGAAGCGTTCGATGCTGTCTTCGTGAACAAGCGATACGGTACAGCCGCCAAAGCCTGCGCCCGTCATACGAGAGCCAAGCACACCCGGAACCTGGCGTGCGGCAGCAACCATCGCGTCGAGCTCAGGACCCGTTACTTCATAAAAATCGCGGAGCGAGTCGTGCGAGCCGTTCATGTATTGGCCAAACGCTTCGAGATCATTTGCTTTCAGGGCATCCATCGAACGAAGAACGCGGTCGATCTCTTCGACTACGTGCTGCGCGCGGTTGCGGACAACTTCATCCTTGATCAGATGTTTGTTTGCGTTGAACTGCTCCAGGTTGATCTGGCCCAAAAGCTTCAGCTCGGGGAATGCCGCCTGCAGGTCAACAACGGCCTGCTCGCATTGTGAGCGGCGTTCGTTGTACGCGGAGTCTACAAGGCCGCGGCGTTTGTTCGTGTTGCCGATGACAAGCTTGTAAGCGCCGGATTGGAACGGAACAAGCTCGTATTCAAGCGTATCGCACATCAGCAGAATCGCGTGGTCCTTCTTGCCGTTAGCCACCGCGAACTGGTCCATGATGCCGCATTGCACGCCGTTGAATTCGTTCTCCGATTTCTGGGACAGTAGCGCAATTTGAACCGTGTCCGTAGGCTGGCCTTCCATCGTAAGCAAAGCGTAAGCCGTTACGACTTCAATCGATGCGGAAGAGGACAAGCCCGCGCCGTTCGGAATTTCACCGTGGAAGAGCAGATCGTAACCGTTGCTGAATTTGATACCCTTTTGCTCCAGTTCGTAAACGATGCCTTTCGGGTAGTTCATCCAGTCATCCGCTTCGTCGTACGCGATGTTGTCGATATCAAGCGATTTGGAGGAAGGAAAATTGGTTGTCGCGAGGCCAAGCTGGCGGTCATCGCGCTTGCGGATAAGCAAAGTTGTGCCGAACGTAAGTGCTGCCGGAAATACGTAACCGCCGTTATAGTCGGTATGCTCGCCGATCAGATTGACGCGTCCGGGTGCGTGAAAAGCTTTGATTCCCTCGGCTTCTCCGCCGAATTGCTGTATAAATTGTTGTGTAAGCTGTTGGATAGATGCCATATGCTTGCAACAGTCCTTTTTTGTATAATTTTTGAAGCCTTTGTTCTTTTTCAGTATAACGCAAGCCATTGTCCGAGCAAAATGGCGCAAAGTGCTTTTCACATGGATTTATGTGACTTTTAGCAAGGTGCTTGGCGTGATAATATGGGATTATTATAAATTCCATACCAGAAGGCAGGTGCCGTCAACTATGAGGCAAGATACTTATAAGGTAGCTTCCAATCCCGTCATTACGTACAACGAACACATGAATGTATTGTTTGCAGGCGAGAGCCAAACCAAACCGTCTCATCAGCGGGGACCTAAAGTATATGATTTTTATCTCATGCATACGGTGCTTGAAGGGAAAGGGGAATTCACCTGCGGGGGAAAAAGCTATACTCTGCAAGCAGGGGATACCTTCCTGATCGAGCCGGAGGCGCTTGTCAGCTACGTATCCGACGCGGACGAGCCTTGGTTGTACCGCTGGGTAGCGTTTAACGGCCCGCAGGCAGCCGAGCTTGCGCTGGCAGCGGGCTTCTCGGTGGCCAATCCCGTTGTCGAGACGTCGCGCATCAGGCGCGTTGGCGTTCTCTACAACCATATATTCGGCGTTTTCCGCAAGAACGACCCCGCTGCCCATCTGAAGGCGGCCGGTTATTTACAGCTGCTGCTGGCCGAATTTTGCGCGGTTCGTCAGCTTTCGGAAGATAATGCCGCTATGACCGCCATGGACGACACCGATAAACTGATTCAGCAGATGATTCATTATTTATCAACCCAATACGCCCAGCCCGTGTCTATCGAGCAAATGGCCGAATCCTTCGGCTACAATCGGGCTTACCTTTCCCGGGTATTCAAACGTTATACAGGCGAATCGCCGATTACGTTCCTCCTCAAGCTTCGGATCGACAAAGCCCGCCAAATGATCCGGGAACGCGAAGGTCTTACGATCGAACAGATTGCGGCCTCTGTCGGGCTCCAGGACTCCTTGTACTTCTCCAAGCAGTTCCGCCGCTTTTATGGCTTATCCCCTTCCGCCTACCGCGAATCCATGCGTCAATTGAAGACGTAGCGGGTATTCAAGATTAACCCATAATTGGGCATATTAACGGGCGAGGTGATCTTTATGAAGGAGCTGCACAGCGGCCGGCTGTTCTGGCCGACTACCGAGGAGCAATATAAGGAATACTCCGCTCTATCGGAAGACATACAAGTGCAGGTGGCCATTATCGGGGGCGGAATGTCGGGATCCATGTGTGCCTATGCGTTGCAACATATCGGTATCAACGTCGCAATTTTGGAGAGAGAAACGATTGCGGGCGGAAGTACCTCCGCCAATACGGGATTATTGCAGTTTTCCAATGATATTATGCTAAGCGAATTGATCGGGCAGATCGGAAGGCGGGCTGCCGTAAGCTTCTATGCTGCCTGCAAGGACGCCGTTGCGCAAATTGGCAAGGTATCAGGCAAGCTGGCAGCCAATTCCCACTTTGTGCCGCGAAGCAGCCTTTATTACGCCAGCTCGGAGCAGGATCTTCCGAAGCTTCGGAAGGAATACGAAACCTTGAAGCAGAACGGCTTTGACGTCGGCTTTTGGGAAGCGGACGCCATCTCCAAGCATTTCCCTTTCCGCCGCTCGGGGGCTATTATAACGAACGGCGATGCCCAAATTAACCCGTTCCGGTTCGTTCACGGAATGGCTGAAGCCGCAACGGCAAACGGCGCGCGCATATTCGAGCACACGGATGTGGTATCTCATGAGAGTACCGCAGACGGCAAGCATCAACTTGCAACCGCCAGCGGGCATGCCGTATTAGCGGACAAGGTCATATACGCCGTCGGTTATGAACCCGAAGAGCTTCGGGGACAGTTAATCAAGCCGGTGATGAACCGTTCCTTTGCCGCTGTAACCGCCGTACAAGACAAGAACAAGCTGCTTCATTGGCATAAACAGATGCTGATCTGGGAAACGGACCGACCTTACTTATATATGAGAACGACTATGGACGGACGCGTGATCATAGGAGGGCTCGATGAACCAACCGAGCATCCCATTGACGGCGAGAAAGAACGCAGCAAACGAATAGACAGACTCTATGACAAGCTGACCGCGCATTTTCCGATGCTTGACGCCCCGTTCGAGTACGAATGGAGCGCGACCTTTGGAGAATCCGTCGACAATCTGCCTTTTATCGGAGAGGATCCGGGTATGCCCGGCGTTTATTATTGCCTGGGATACGGCGGCAACGGCACGGTGTACAGCATGATGGCCTCCAATATACTCCTTGGTCTCATCAAAGAAGGGCATCATCCGCTCGTCGATATCGTTGGGCTGAAGCGGCCAACCCTTCAAGCGTAAGATTGGCTCCCGATGCAGCCGCATACAAAAAGGGATTCAGCCTATAGCCGAATCCCTTCTTCTATTTCCGGCGAACTCAGGAGCCGTGGAAAATCCGCTTCGCTCCATGCTGCCTGAAGATGCCCTCCGCAATGCCAAGTCGCGACAGGTCCGGACCGCCATCCTTGTCCAGCAAGGATTTGCTCTCTTCGGACTCAATAATCACTAAGGTTGCGCCTTCCCGGATGGAGTCACGGCAGGATGCCGCTTCCTGCTCCTCCAGTCCAAGGGCCATCATAGCCCCTTCAATATGATCTTCATCGCCGAAAATATAATCGCCGGTTAACGTATTTCCCATGGCTGTCAGCCCCGCGGCCGCAAATCCCGGGTTCCATGAGCCGCCTCCCGTCAGACCGATGGCCGGGATAAAAGCGGCTCCCGTCCAAGCCCTTCCTCGGCTTTCGTCCCTCTCCGCTTCGTTTGCTGTCTGCGCCAGCTCCGTCAGCTCGTCGACATGGATGTCGCTTTCGGCTTCGATGCGACGGGAATGCTCGCTGTCCTTCGCGAGGATCTTCATTTCCCCTTGGACGAATCCGGCTTGCTCAAGGGAATGAATGGTATCGATTACCTGCTGCTGTGTAGCAAATGATCCAATTATTTTAGCCATTGTCTCATCATCCTCCTCTTCTTCCTTCAAGGTAGTTATACCCTGTTTCATCCGCAATCAATCTCGGTTATCTCGGTTATAGGAAGGTTGTGCAAGAAGACCGTTCAGGTTATGATGAAGAGTAAGCGACATGGAATCCGGAATTTAGACAGGCACAAACGGGAGGTAAACAATGATTCACAGGATGCTTCGCTATCCCGCGGACTGGGAATGGCATGTGCTTCAGCTGGAACGGCCTCCGATGGAGACAACGGAGGAGCTGCCCAAGCGCAAGGACAATCGAAAAAAACCTGAACCGTCTAAGGCATCGATGACATTTACCACACCTCCTGTAACAGACGATGATATCGAAGAGCAGTTGAAATGCAAGCGCCTCCTTCCCGAATGCTCAAGCTGGCTGGACGAATGCTGGGGCAGACAGGTCAATAAGGTTACCGTAAAGCATTATGCGAATCAGGGAACAATCGTGTCGGGCACCTTGATGCTGCAGGCCTCCGAGGAAATGACCGATGTGCAGCCTTTTCACTTCTGGCTTACGGTCGATAAGCTTGTTACCCTTCACACGGACCTGCGCCTCATGATTCGCCTGCAGGATGATTCCGTTACTTCCCGGCTCAAGGATTGCGCATCCGCTCCCGAAGCCTTCTTTATTATGCTGGGGCAGCTGCTTGGCCCGTTTCATACGGGACTCGACGGCTTTGAAAAAAGGCTGGGCGAGCTAGAGCAGGCTATGCGGATCTCGAACCGAACGGGGCTGCTCGACGTTATCTTCGAACGCCGGTATGACTTATTGCACTGGAGCCATCTTTTTATCCCCATCCGGGAGCTGTACGGTGCGGCTCAGGAAGCTTTTATGGACACGCTGACCGAGACGGAGGTATTCAAGAGAACGACCTACAAGCTGGACCGGATTGATTCTCTGCTGAAGCATTACGCGCTCGAGATCGATACGCTGATTTCGATGGATGATGCGCTCTCCAGCTTCCGCGGCAACGATATTATGAAGACGCTGACGATTTTCACCGTCATCTTTACGCCCGCAACGGTTATCGGCGCCCTGTGGGGAACAAACTTCAAACCGCTTCCTTGGGACAATCATCAGCTGGGCTTTGCGGGAATGTGCGTCGTTATCCTGTTTATTACCATCCTGATTTATGTCTGGTTATGGCAAAAAGGCTGGACCGGCGATCTGCTCACGGGACGGGAATCGGGCAAGAATAAGAAAAATCAAAAGCAGGCCGTGAATCTCGAAGAACAGTTAACCGATAGAGAGGACCAGGGCATGAGGACGGAGCCGGATCTGTCCAAGCTGTCACGAAAAAGGCGCTCCAAGACGATTTAACATCGTCAGGAAGCGCCTTTTTCCATTTCCTATCTCCTTCTATGGAGCTCCTCGGCAATCGTTTCCGCGAACTCTTCCAGCTGCTGCACGGCTCCTTCCGCCTCGCCGCGTTTGCGGACCGACACGCTGCCGCTTAGACGCTCGTTCTTTCCTGCCACAAGCATATAAGGAACCTTTTCGAGCTGGGCTTTCCGGATTTTATTGCCGAGCTTTTCGCAGCGCGCATCGATTTCTACCCGTATTCCCGCCTGAATAAGCCGGGCTTTGACCTGAAGCGCGTAATCCAGCTCATGCTCCGATACCGGAATGATCTTCGCTTGCACCGGGGCCAGCCAGATCGGAAAAGCTCCGCTGTAATGCTCGGTCAGAATACCAATGAACCGGTCAAGAGAACCGTAAACCGCGCGGTGGATGACAACCGGCCGCTGCTTCTTGTTGTCCTCGCCGATATAGGACAGATCAAACTTCTCCGGCATCTGAAAATCGAGCTGGATGGTTCCGCATTGCCAGCTTCTCTTCAGGGCATCAACGATATGGAAGTCGATTTTCGGCCCGTAAAAGGCGCCGTCTCCTTCATTAACGCGGTAATTCACCCCGTGTGCATCCAGCACATTCTTAAGAGACTGCTCGGCTTCATCCCACAGCTCATCCGAACCCATATAATCGGCAGGCCGGGTCGACAGCTCTACGGTATAGGCAAAGCCGAATACCTTGTACACCTCGCCGATTAAACTCATTACCTTGCCGATCTCCTCTTCGATCTGATCCGGACGGACAAAGAGATGGGCGTCATCCTGACAGAAGGTACGTACCCTCATCATGCCGCCTAGTGCCCCCGACAGCTCGTGACGGTGCACCTGGCCGAACTCTGCCAGACGTACCGGGAGCTCCCGGTAAGAGCGCAGGCTGTTCTTGAAGATCAGCATATGCCCCGGGCAGTTCATCGGCTTTAAGGCAAATTCGGCCTCGTCAACCTTGCTGAAATACATATTGTCCTTGTAATGCTCCCAATGTCCCGACTGCTCCCACATGCGCTTGTTCATCATAAACGGCGTGCGAACCTCTTCATAATCGTGAAGATGAAGAAGCTCCCGGGAGAAGCTTTCCAGCGCAGTCCTTATCGCCATTCCTTTGGGCAAATAGAACGGCATCCCCGGAGCTTCCTCCGAGAACATAAACAGCTCCAGCTCTTTGCCCAGCTTGCGGTGATCCCGCTTCTTTGCCTCTTCCAACTGGTACAAATGGTCGGCTAGCTCAGTCTTGCTGAGGAACGCTGTACCATAGATGCGCTGCAGCATCTTATTGTCGGAATTGCCCCGCCAATAAGCACCTGCCACGTGAAGCAGCTTGAAGGCTTTGATCCGGCCGGTGGAAGGCAAGTGCGGTCCCCGGCACAGATCCGCGAATTCTCCTTGCTCGTAAATGCGGATCACTTCTCCTTCGGGCAAATCCCGGATCAGCTCCAGCTTGAGGGGCTCCTCTCTCTGCTCGAAAAGAGCCAGCGCTTCCTCCCGCGATACAACCCTCCGCCTGATCGGCAAGTTCTCCTTAACGATGCTCCGCATTTCCTTCTCAATGGCTTCCAGATCCTTTGTCGAAAGCGTATGAGCAAGGTCTACATCGTAATAAAAGCCATCTTCAATCACCGGTCCGATGCCCAGCTTTACCGCTTCGCCTCCGTACAACCGTTTAATTGCCTGCGCAAGCACATGTGCGGTACTATGCCGGTAAATATAAAGCCCTTCCGGACTGTCAAGAGCAAACAGGTCGATTCGGCTGCCGTCGCCAAACGGCTCATTAAGATCGGCCAACGTGCCGTTGATTGCCCCCGCTATTATTGTTTTCTTCCAATCGGCATCCATTGATTCCGCTACCTGCGCAATGGTCGTGCCTTGCAATACCCTCCTTAGGCTTCCGTCTGGCCAAACAGCTTGAATCTCCATCTTTGCTCCTCCATTTCTTCGCAAGTTTTTGCGAACGCAAAAAAACGCAGCTCTCCCTGCAAGGGACGAGTGCGTTCTGCTCGTGGTTCCACCCTAATTCCATCCCGTGCTTTGCCGGCGCGGCGATGCTCATTGGAATCCGTTAACGGGGATCGGACGGTTACGTGTACTGCCGCAATTCGCGTGCGGGTTCCAGGTCACAGCTGCAAAGCGGTAATCCCGATCTTTCACCGAAGAAGCTTTCAGCCGGGGCTTCTTTCTCTGGACGGATATAGGGAAGGAGATCATGTCTTTGGTCATAGCCTTCGTATGAAATTGTTATTATGTTACAATGCTTTATTTCAAAAAGTCAAGAGGAATCAGTTCCCCATACAAGCGCCCAGACATAGTATACATAACCAGCCCAAGATAAGAGCGGAGGGATCCGTATATGGCAAAAACAACGAGAAGGTCCAATACCAATGCGACAACGGCGTTGCCAAGGCCTATGAGACAAGGTCAGCCGCAGCAATTCGATCTCCGCATCGCCCTGTTTCTTGCCGGTATCGCTGGACAGACTTACTCCCAATTCGAGAATAAGGACGGCCTTTTCCTTGTCCCCCGAGGGTACGAATTCGTGGGAGCTTTCTCTGCCAAAGCTTATGACGATACAGAGGAGCGCTTTGGCTTTGTTTTGCAATCGGACCGTTCTTCCGTGCTAGCCTTCCGGGGCTCCGGTTCAGCCGTGGACTGGGTATCGGACTTTATTGCCCAGCAGACGACCTACCGTCCCGTTAAAAATGCCGGCCAAACCCACAAAGGCTTTACCGACATTTATACATCAACCCGCTCGCAGGTGCTTGATTTGATCGGGCAGCTGCCGGTCGAAAAACCGTTATTCATTACCGGCCATAGTCTCGGTGGAGCGCTAGCAACCCTGGCTGCGCTCGATATCGCCGTCAACACGCCGTTTACCGCGCCTATCGTTTATACCTTTGGCGCCCCGAGGGTCGGGGATACGCGCTTCGTCAAGCTGTACAACAACACGGTAGAGACGCATTGGCGCCTCCAGAACGAATACGATATCGTTCCCCATCTGCCGCCGCTCGTGTACCAATCTCCGGATACGAAGAAAACGTATTTCTATATGCATGTCAAAGGCGAGGTAAAACGTTCCTTCCGGATGGGCTCGGTATCCGGCAATCATATCCTGAGCAGCTATTTTGCCGATTTGTGCGGCGAGGAGCCGCAATTCGCCGAGGCGGTATGCTCGGAGCCGCCCGGCTGGTGCCCGCTGACTTAAGCAAAAAAAACTCCGCGCCATGGCGGAGTTTTTTGCTTTTTCAAAACCAGGATTGAAGGAGCCAGTCCCGTACCCGGTTAATGGTCTTATCCAGATTGCATACCGAGTTCTGATCCACATATGGCGTCTGATGACAGAAATAATGAGCATGTCCGCCGATTAACGGAATCCCTTCCACAATAGACGGAGAATATTTGAAGCGATTCCAGCGGGGAACGGATGCCCCTTCCGCTGACCACCCTCCCCAGGTTCCAATCCGGCTGATCGGGTCGCTTAGCTTCCCTTCCTTGTCAACGGAATGGAGAAAACATACTTTATCCCTCAGCTCCGGATGAATCGGAATACGAGGCGAGCCCACCTGAACAATCCGGAAATTTCGGTTCAGACGCTGCTGATGCAGCATTTTCCCCGCCTGGTAGGCTGCTGCCCCTCCTCCGCTGTGTCCGATAAAAAGAATCGGCTCCTCCGAGCTCTTCATCGTTTCCTTTACTTGCTGGAATGCCGCGCGCCCGCCAATCCGGCCAATGGACAAGCGGTTGGTCAGATCCGTGCCGACTTCAACAATTTGCCTGTACAGATTACGGCTGACATCTCCATACGGGTGCAAAATATGAATGATTGGCTCGCGGCCATCGGCCCGGAATATCCGGTCAAGCTGATTTCGGCATTCGTCAAAGTAGCCTTTTGTAGTAGCAACGCCAGCCAGCAGGTAAATCCGTATAGGGGAGCCGCTGATCGCTGTCATGATTCATCCCTCCGTTCATGCTGTGTTAATGGAATTGTGTACTTTCATTATGCGGGGGGATAAGCGGTTTCATTCCTCCATGTAGATGTGAATTCCATTCCAGCTGATCCGGTAGCCAAGCTCCTTGGCTGCCAGAATAAGGGGCAGGGCCTGTATGTCCCTCCATAAAGGGGTGATCCCGTTCAATTTGTATCCGCTCCATATTTTATGCGAAACGACCGGAACCCGCGCCACTCTTGGTATTCCGTCGTCCCACCGGATCAGCTGGACCGTTCCGTCGTTTATCTTCTCCACTTCCGCCTGCAGGATCCGTCTGAAGAAATCTTCGTCCACGTAAAGCTCCCCGTCAAGTTCGAATACGTGACCGCGGTAAGTGAACGGCTGATTCACGATTGAGGGAGTTTCGCTTCCTTCATGGTCCGCCAAACGGCTCAAATAATATGGGCTGGCTATTGCCTGTCTATAAGCTTCGAGGATTCGGGGTTCACCCGTAATCGAATAATCATTAATGCGTCGCACCTCATTATATTCCGCAAGATTGTTCACATCGAAATAATATACAGCCTTTACCCTCGGATATAGCACGGGAAGGCTGGCATACAGCCGATTGATTTTCGCAATGGCAAACCCGTTATCCTTCACCCCGTCGGTCACCGTATAATGGGTAGCGCCGTATTCCGACAGCTGAATCGGCTTGGTCCTGCTGAACCGGTTGTACACGTAATCAATCATCTGAAGCGGATCCTCGAAATCCGACGGCTGCTTGATATCCCCGTTATGATATCTTACGTTATAAACGTTGATCCCTACCCAATCCACGTAAGAATCACCCGGATAATAGCTGTCGATCGGACGCTCCGGCACATTCAGGACGGTCCAGACCATGGCCGTTTTTGGGGCGATTTTCTCGAACACGTCATGAACCATTCTCCAGGTCTTTATATAGAGCTCCGGGTCTCCGCTGTAATTCGTCCAGGTTCCGTTCATTTCGGATGCGAAACGCAGAAAAATCGGCACATCGGCCTTGCGGGCCGCCTCGGCAAATCTCCTCAGGTAAGCATCATCCTTCACCTTGGCCAGCCCGTCGTTAGGCTCCCAGGCAATATGAGGGAAAGCGCCCGCTTCCTTCACTTCCGCTACCCACTCGGCCGGAAACGCCTCTCCGTAACCGACATATTTGAAAAAGCTGGCATGCTGCTTCCCTGCTAATGTATTGAACTCCGCCATGCTGTAATGGACGGTTGAGTTCTGAAGCACATAGGCACCTAAATAGGCGCCGGACTCCGGCTCGGCTTTGCCTAGCTTGTAATTCGGATGCGAGGATGAGACATGGATCGTCCACTCCGAATAATGCGCCTCTTCCCCTTGAACGGCGGCCGCAGTTGAATTAACGGGCGAATTCTGTTTTCTAGCAGCGCTTTCTGCCCCTTCCAGCATGACGATGAGAGCGCAAACGAGCATAAGGCCGGGCAGCTTACGGCAATGCGTTAACCAATAGCTCAGCAGGGGAACCTCCTCCTCTTCTCTATTCCAAGGATGAGGCAAAGAGGCGGCATTTATACGTATTTGGCGGGGTTCGGACGATGCTATTGAAAAGGGCTGCCTCTACCTAGTCCCGAATTGACTAGTTAAAGACAGCCCCTGCATGATTGTATTAAACACCCATTTTTTTGCGCTGGTTGTTTACTTTTTTCGTATTCTGGCTCTTCATAGCCTGCGTAGCAGTCGTTTGATGCTTCTGACCTGCTGCTCCGTTTTGCCCTTGCTTCTTCTGAGCAAGAAGCTGCTTCGCTCGTTCAGCCTGTGTAAGCGGCTTAGCTTGCACTGGCGCCTCGGCTTGAACCTCGTTCTGTTCATTGGCGGACATATGATCACCTCACTTTAATGTACTCAGCATATCAAGTGAAACGTCAATCGGCAAGCCCCCTGGCCGGGACTTTGCGAAGTTGTACAATTCCGATTCTTGTTAATATAACCGCAAGGACGAACAGCTGCGGAATCGTTGTCTCCCATGTCGGGTATACGCCCAGGAAACCAATCGCGGCAAGCGAATCCGAGGAATGCGCCGGAAGCCACGAGGCTACCTGAAGGGAATGAATGCTTTCCCCGAGGAAACGGACTACCAGGTAATAGATTAGAGCCGATGCCGTTAGGAAAAAAGGCCGAATCGGCAGCTTCGCGCTAAATCGGATAATCGCAAAGCCGATGATCAAGAGCAGGAGGAACGTAACTCCGATTCCGAGGATCATCTGAACGGGGTCGATGGAGCCTGCCATTCCGATATAAAAGATTGTCGTCTCCGCGCCTTCCCGCAAAATCGCGAGCCCCGAGACGATAAATAGGGACCACAAGCTTCCCTTCGCAAGCGCATTGCCCATCCGGTCGTCGATGAATTTGTTCCAGGCCTGCAGATTCGATTTCTTATGCAGCCAATTGCCTACGGAAAGCATCAGAAGCACGGATACAAGCCCCGTAATCCCTTCCATGGCTTCCCGCGCGCTGCCCGCGGTTGCTTCCGCAATGACCGTTGTCAGGAGGACGGCAAGCGCGATGCTTAACAGCAGTCCCGTCCATACGCCCGACCATACCCATACATTTTTGGACTGATTGTCCGTGCGTTTCAAATAAGCAAGCAATGCCGCCAGAACGAGAATCGCTTCAAGTCCTTCCCTCAGCAGGATCATTCCCGCATCCCATGCCGTATATTTCGCCTCCGCCGTCATCGGCTCGAGCTGGCCGCGGATGTCGTCGATAACCGCTTCCGCCTTATCCGGCGACGGAGTTGCAGTCAGCAGGTATTTGGACACGTCGGTCATCTTGATCTCAATGTTCTGATAAGCCGCGGCGGACCGGATTTGCACCTGGCCCTCAACGGCTGGCCAGCTGCTGATGAACGATTGCATCTGACCGTCCGCTTCGGCGTAATGGTTTGCTGCAATATCTTTCGAAGCTTGATTCAATATCGCGATTAAATCCGCAATGGTAAGCCCTTCGGACTCCACGCTTGCCGCCGCGATCTTCCCGTCTTTATAGTCGTTGATAAGAGTGATCAGGTTTGCCGTATAAGTCTTGGCATCTTCGGCACGAGGCGGTTCGGCCTGCAGGGCAATCCGAATCATGCTCATGCTCGTCTCCAGCTTGCCGTACACGGTAAAGTTCTCGCTCCGAATCGATTGCTCAATCGGCGGCCAGCCGTCATTGATCTGCTTGTAAGCGGCATTCGCCTGCTCCCATTGTCCGCCTTCAATGCTGCTTAGCAGCTTCTCCGCCAGCGGCAGAAGGCTTGCGGCAGCGTCTTTCCCGGAAAGCGCCGGCACCTCGGCTGCTTTCTCGCTTTTCACAAACGTATTAATCGCTTTCGCCAGCGCCGATAGAGACGCCTTCGCTTCATCCGGCTTATCCGCCGCCTGATCCAGTGCTTTCGCGGCGTGAGCAATGGCTGAGGATACATCGGCGGAATCCGCCTTCGCCGCAGTCTTCAGCTGCTCCCAGCTCTCACCCGCCTGCCGGATATGATCCTTGGCATCCTGCCAATCTCCTTCTCCGGCCGCGGCAAGAGCGCCGCCAACGAGCGGCAGCAGCTTGTCGAGCTGTTCGGACGGCGATGATGCCGCCGCCAAAGCCGTGCTGTCGAAGTTAATCGCGGAAGCCGCGGCAACCGTCCCAATCCAAATCGCGATAAAGAGCAGCATTACCCGGGAGATTAAAGCTTTAGGTTGATGTTGTCGAGCCATATCAAGTCATTCTCCCTTCTACAATAACGTATCGCCGATATAGCCGCCTTCGCGTACGCCAGGGAAGCAGGCAAATACGGCGCTGCCGTTGTGAACGATATATTCATTCAAGGCATCCATCTGTCCAAGCTTCTGCTGCATCGGAATAAACTGCTTTCTCGTATCGCGGTTATAACAAATAAATAAGAGTCCGGCGTCAAACTGACCTGTCCGGTTATCCATCCCGCTGGAATAGGAATAGGAGCGGCGCAAAATCTTGACCGAGCCGTTCCCCCGCGCAAGCGCAACATGGGAATTTACCGGGATAAGCGGCTTTCCTTTCTCATCCTTCTTCGCGAGGTCCACCGGATCAAATTCGTTCTTGGAGCCGATCGGCGCACCGCTGCCGCGATGACGGCCAAATGTCGCTTCCTGATCGCCAAGGGTTGAACGGTCCCATACTTCGACCCGGATCCGGATGCGGCGGACAACCATGTAGCTGCCGCCGGCCATCCACGGCGTGCCGTCTCCGCTCTGCGCCCATACAACGTCGTTCATCAACGCTTCGTCCTTCGTATCCGGATTCCCGGTACCGTCCTTGAAGCCCATCAGGTTGCGGGGAGTCGCCCCCTTCGGATCGGAGCCGCCGGTACGCTGGAAGCCTTCCTGCGTCCAGCGCAGCACAGCCTTGCCCCTTGCAATGCGGGCCAGATTGCGGACCGCATGGAAGGCGGTCTGCATGTCGTTCGCATTCACTTGAACGCCAATATCGCCCCCGCACCATTCCTCGCGCAGCTCATCGCCGCCAAAGGCCGGCAAATCCACAAGCGCAGCCGGCCGTTTGGAGGCAAGACCAAACCTCGAGTCAAAGAAGGAAGGCCCCACTCCGAACGTAATCGTTGTTTTCGATGGGTTCAGCCCCGCGGCTTCGCCCGTGTCCGCAGGGGGAAGATTCAAATTATCATTTACTTCACCGATCATTTCGCCTCTTGCCATGGATGCGGAGGCTTCCGTCCAGGCCTTAAAAAGCTTTCGCACGTCATCGACCGATTCGGTCGTCAGATCAAAGGCGGCAAACATCAAAAAGTCCTGCGCAGGTGTCGTTATGCCGGCCTGATGCTTCCCGTAAAATTCAATCCGGTCCTCGCTGCTTAGCTTGGCAGCGCCCGAGACGGCATGGCCCTTCGCTCCGAATATCGCACCAACGCCTGAAGCGCCAAGCAATAGCCCGGCGCCTCCAACCCCGGCCAGCCGCAATATATCCCGGCGGCTGATCGGCTTCTCCAATATGCTGTCTCCAGCTTGGTTATTCTTGCTGTTGTCTGTTGTCATGGCTTTATGCTCCTAAGATCGTTCCCATTTGCGACAGCGGTTCAGCCAAGGCATCAAGCAGTTGGCTCAGCTTCTTGGTATCTTCCTCTTTCAGGTCGGTATAAGAAACGTATCCGTCTCCGCTCTTATAAGCTGCGAGTGCCTGCTCCAGGTTGTCAAAGCTTGTGCCGATTTGTCCTTCCAATTCCGCATCCTGTTTGTTCAGCTCGGCCTTCAGCAGCTCGTAGATTTTTTTCGCGCCTTCCACGTTTGCCGCAAAATCATACAGATCCGTATGCGAGTAACGCTCTTCCTCGCCCGTTACCTTCGAAGAGGAGACTTCGTTCAGCAGCTCTACCGCTCCCGTTACGAGCAGGCTTGGTTCTACGTCTACCGTTTCGATCAAGGCACGAAGCGTCTTCGTATCATCAAGCAGCAGGGAAGCGTAGTCCTCCGCTCCGGCAGTCGAGTTGTTCACCCACAGCGACTGCTCGATGCGGTGGAAGCCGCGCCAGTCCTTCTCGTCTACATCATTCTCACGGGCATCGATGTTAGGATCCAGATCGCCAAGCGCTTCCGCGATCGGCTCGATTCTCTCGTAATACATCCGGGTTGGCGCATACAGCGACTTTGCCGTATCTACATCGCCGTTTTTCACCGCTTGAACGAATTTATCCGTTTCGGCAACCAGCTTATCGGTTTGTTCGAGAGCATACTCTCGGTATTGGCCGGTAATCTCATCCCAGTTCTCAACCTTCGGAGCCGATTGCTCCGTATTAGCCGTATTCGCGGCAGTCTCTTTAGCATTATCCGCTTCGTTATTGTTCGAGCCGCATCCCGCAAATACGACCGCGCTTGCCAGCATTACAGCAGCTAACTTGGTTTTCATGAATCCTTAACCCCTCATCCAATTAATATATAACTCCGTTATGAACTACCAATGAGTATATTCACAATGATAATCATTGTCAATTAGCATTTTTAGCACATTGCATTTAATAGACACCTGTCTTCTATAGACAGGCTTTCGCCTATTCCTCCGCCTCCGCTCCTGCATAGTGTATAGCAGGCCTTCGAACATCCCACACTAATAGACATGAACGGATATCCAGAAAAGGAGGCTTTACCCTGTGACACAATCATCAAGCAATAAGACTGCGGTTTTTCCGCCCCAGCATCAGAATCAGCAGCCAGGTATAGAATCCGAAATGAACCCGCTTCCGGTCTATAAAAACGATCAGTACAAAGCGGCAAACAAGCTGGAGAATAAAGCGGCCCTAATTACCGGCGGAGACAGCGGTATCGGCCGTGCGGTAGCGGTAGCGTTCGCTCTGGAAGGCTGCGACGTAAGCATCGTGTATTATAATGAGCATGAGGATGCCAAGCTTGTTCAACAGGAGATCGAGCAAGCCGGAAGACGCTGCCTGTTAATTCCCGGAGATATCGGGGATGAAGCATTTTGCCGTAATGCCGTTGAGCAAACGGTGATGACCTTTGGAAAGCTGGATATTCTCGTTAATAATGCCGCCGAGCAGCATGTGCAGCAGCGGCTTGAAGATATTACGGCAAAGCAGCTTGAGAAGACGTTCCGGACTAACGTATTTGGCATGTTCTTTCTGACAAGAGCCGCCCTTCCTCATCTGAAGCAAGGCGCTTCCGTCATTAATACAGCCTCGATCACCGCCTACAAAGGCAATCCGACCTTAATTGATTATTCCGCAACCAAAGGCGCCATCGTCTCGTTTACAAGAGCGCTTGCAACTAACCTGGCCGGACGCGGCATAAGGGTCAACGGCGTTGCCCCGGGTCCAATCTGGACACCGCTTATCCCGTCCACCTTCGATGAGCAGTCCGTATCCACCTTTGGCTCCGACACGCCAATGAAACGGGCCGGACAGCCGTATGAGCTTGCCCCTGCTTACGTATATCTGGCTTCCCAGGATTCCGGCTATGTAACCGGCCAATTCATCCACATTAACGGCGGCGAAGTTGTAAACGGTTAAGAAAAGCAAAAACGCCTTGCGGCGATTACGCAAGGCGTTTTCCAACTTCCTCGTTTATGCATTTATTTAATAAGTCCTGAAGCCTGCCCTCGTACACAAGCTCCAGCTTTGGCGTATTTTCTAGATCCCCGGGAGTCACGAGAAAAGAAGATTTATTAACCAGATGGACACCGCTCTTCTCAAATACCGAAGCCACGAATTCCGAACAGAAGTAGGCGTAATCTCTTTTTATGAGCCTTGTGTTGAACAGCAGGCCGATAACTCCGATCAGGTTATATCGGTACAGTTCCCTATTCCGTTCCATCTCCGCGATAACCCCTCGCATCTTGGCGTAAGCGGCAGGGTGTATTCGGCAGCGGTACAAGGCACAACGGGCTTCGGCAAATAACTGCCCGCGCATGTTCTCCCTGACGAAGCCGGCGAAGAACGGATTCTGCGGGTTTTTCCGGCCAAAGCTGTACACCTCGTTTAATCCGCTGTCAAACGCGATCGACGCATGGTTAAGCGGATCCTTCGTAAACCACTTAATCGTTTTCGTAAATAATGTTCCCGTGTCTGTTAAGACAACATAAACCTCCAACTCTCTTGTCATGCCCGACAACCTCCACATTAAAGAAGTAACGCTTCTCATCTAACTTTAATGCAGGAGCCATGGCTTCATTAACCTGCTGAGGTACAGTCCTATCCACGACCTTGGTCCTGTTCTGGAAAATTTACCTAGACTTCTTCCTATCTTAATGGAATTATTAGTATTTCTCAATCAAAACTTAACAAAATAAAAGGAATGTGTAAATTAGTTTGACGCTAGTTCTTTTGAATGATGATGTGAGGCATTGGGACTAGACTCGTTTCTATTAATCTTCTTTCATATGGTATAATAAGCCACATTACAGCTGGGATACAAAGGAGATTTCGATACGAATGGAATTCAAAAAGGTGAATACGCCCCTCCGTCTCGTAGGTATTCAAAAGTACAAAAGCAAGGACGGCAGAGCCTGGATCAAGTATCCCGGCGGCTCCAGAAAGCCATTAAAGAAAAGCACGGTTATTTGGACAAGACTGCTGACCGTCATCGTAATCGTTGGTTTCGTCGGATTTGCCGGCTACAAGATCGGACTCCACTACCTATCCAATAAAATGATGAATGAGATGGCCGATCAAATCCTGACCACCGACGAAATCGATGCGTTCAAGAAGGATCCCGCCGTTCAGCAGATCATTGCCGATAACTCCAAATATTTTGATAAAAAGGCCGTTGAGGCTCTCCAAGGCTCCATCGCAGCGGATGCCGGCACCGGCGGCAAAGCCGAAGATACAAGTCCCGCAAAGCCGGATAAATCGGGCTCTGCCTCCGGCAGCACGGCTACCGGTGCTAAGGATGACGCAAAGCCGTCGGACAAGCCCTTAACAGGCGGCCAGCTTGTTGTGAAGAACAAGGATGAAGCGGCCGAGCTGCTGCTCGGCAAGTTCTCCATGAAGGAACTGACGGGACTTGCCGATAAAGCGAAGGATGGCCTGACGCCGGAGGAAAAGCAGTCTATTAAAGAAACTCTTCTCTCGCGGCTTACTCCCGAGGAATTCAACTCCGTCAAGATTGTTGCTCTGATGGAGGTTATAAAGCGCGATGAATAGAGTCCGCGATTGGGGAACAGGAAGATGAATTATTTCGATCCGTATCGTACAGAGCTGCAGCTGGTATTCTCGGAAGCCAAGCGGCGAATCGCTCATTTCCCCGAGCCGTTTAACGAGTCCGGACTAGCGTATCTTCGCAAGTTTGATGTCTTTGAGAGGGAGAGCTCAAAGAACTATATTTGTTATCTGCTGCCTTATTGGATTAACGAGACCTCTTCGATTCCCATCGATCAGTGCCGTATGCTCTCACTATCCAATGTATTCAGCATGCTGTATTACTTCCTGCAAGACGACGTAATGGACGAGACGCCAGCTGCCTGGAAGGAACAGCTTGCACTCGCCCATTTATGCCATTTCGAGATGGAGGCCATCCTTCGGGAGCTGTTTGCCGCCAGTTCTCCCTTCTGGGGCTATCGTCAGCGCTATATGAACGAATGGGCTTCAGCCGTTGTGCAGGAAGACAAACATGATTATTTCATGACAGACATTGTGCAAGTCGCGAAAAAAGCTTCGCCCCTCAAACTTGCCAGCACCGGTGTTCTGCTGCTCGCCAATCGTCCCGAGAAGATTGCCTCTGTGGAAGAACTGGTTGACTACAGCCTTGTACTTCTTCAAATGGCGGATGATTTGACCGATTGGGAGGATGACTTGACCGAGGGGAATTATAACTGCCTAATATCCTTGATTCGCGCCAAACGCCAGTCTATTCACCCGCTGCAGGCCAGTGAGGCAGAATCGTATATCTATGACCGCAGTCTCATGACGGAGTATTGCAACCGCGGAAAAGAAGTTTTCGGCATTCTAAACAACGCTGAAATAGGCATTGCGCCGCTGCTCTCTTTCAGCTATTTCATCTATGAGGGTATAGCAGGCTTCACGAATCGAGTGGAGAATACAAGGAGGACTTTATTATCAGGCGGATTTGATTACGTTTTGTCGAATTTTCAGTATAAATAGTATAATATAACCAAAAGTTATGCTATAATCCTATTACTGGAGTACTATTTTATTAGCATAATTGGAGGGGTTAGTTTGTCGAATCAGATTACTAGGGATCAAATTATTCAAAAGGCTTGGGAAGACGATGCATTCAAGCAACAATTATTGAATGACCCTAAAGCGGCTATCAAAGATGCGTTTGGCGTAGAGATTCCAGATGATATCGAAGTAACAGCCGTAGAAGAAACGCCAGATCACGCCTACCTGGTGATCCCGCCGAAACCCTCCGCATTAAAGTCCGCATCTTCGGAAGAATTTCCATCTTGGTAATCGCATAAAAAACCACTCCTTAACGGGAGTGGTTTTACTGTTTTACGCCGTAGGAAAGGTAATTGTAACTTCTGTACCAATCCCTTTTTGGCTCTTAAATGTAATATCGCCCTGCATCACCTCAATGATGCTGAAGGTAACCATAAGCCCGAGACCTGTACCTTTAGACTTATTGGAGTAATAAGGTTCCCCTAGCTTTGCGAGTTCCGATTCCGTCATGCCTTCTCCATTGTCCTTTATGCAAATAACAACCCTATTCCCTTCCATATATCCGCTTATATCAATTCGGCCCTCATTTTTCAAAGCCTCGATACTATTCTTAATCATATTAATAAAGGCTTGCTTAAATTTCGAAGAGTTACCATGAATTTGTAAATGATCAGGTATATTCAATCTGATTTGCCCGCCCTGCATGTTTGCCAGAGGTATCAGAATAGTCCCAATGTGTTTAAACTCATTAGCTATATTTAATACGGAAACATGCTCAAGCTGCGGCTTGGCAAAGGTTAGGAAGTCGGTAATAATTTCGGAAGCCCGGTCCAACTCATTGATCGCAAGAAGCATATAATTTTTTTCCTTGTTGCTGCCGCTTTTCTCTTCCAGGAGCTGTAAAAACCCCCGTGTAACCTGCAACGGATTTCGCACTTCATGGGCAACTGAAGCAGCAAGTTGACTGATCATATCCATCTTCTCTGAGCGTTGAAGTTCATTGTTAAAAATCTCAAGCTGACGAGAATAAGTGACAACCTTTTCGAAGCCGATCACAATCTGCCTGCCAAGCATAACGACTAAAGTGAACACGAAGCACACGGTTCCCCATTTCCAATATACAAACTCATAATTTTTCGACAAGGAATAATATTGAATAATATCTGCTACCGCGAACAATATAAAAAAGCTCAGGCCCGCGGACAGAATAATGGCATCTCTATTCTTCTTGAAGCAATGAACAACTAGAACACCAATTACAATGCTGCATCCGCCCAAGACTCCCAGCACAAACAGTATTGTCGCGACCGAATAATAAAGAGAGTAGAAAGCATTATTCGTCATTATATTTAAAATTAAACCAATCGTAGATAATATCATTGAACCTAAAGCATATATCTTGAAGATACGAATGATTCCAAACTTCCCTTTACCAAAGAATGTCTCCAAGAAGAAAAATAGAGCAGGCAGAAAGAGGTTAGAGGATAGATCAAAGCCTGTAGCGTAAAGCCATCCGCACTTTTCATTCACCATGTACAAAAACGGAGAGTAGAAAATTAACATGCAACCTATTGAAAAAATAATTAAACTAAGTGACTTCCAACCGGATACATGGATTCTTTTCAGAAAGATCATGCAGATAAACATGAGAGCGGCTATGAAAATAAACGCTGTTCCAAGAATAATATTATCAACATCACTCATAAGCATCGTTCTGTAGAGCTTAGAATATTCTCCGATAACAAGGCCGGCAATTCCAATGTTGCCCGTATGATTCACCAAATGTATGTAAAGGGTTTCATTAGTAGAAGTGCGTTCAATCGGTATTACAAAGCGATTCACATCGTAAGAATGGTTTCTGTTCGTCTCGTATACAATTTCTCCATTTAAATAGGCGAATACATTTTGCGCGTAAGCTTTGGAAACCAGAAGCCCTGCATGTGACTGAGTGATAAGAGGCAATTCAATCCTAACCCACAACGAGCTTGTCCCTTTCGGCAGCACCGGCTCCTTCTCGTTTTCTTTCACGGTCATCCAGCCGTCGGCCGGCGGACTCTTACTATCCTCATCATTCCCCGGATGGAGCTGCCACTCTGTAATCCTTATTTTCGACGCCGATTCATCTGTATTCGCAAAGGTGCTTGTGGGGCTTATTGAAGTGATGACTACTATGGAAAATAGAATGAAAATCGAATACTTCAGAATGGCCTTCATCTTTACACCTCAAATACTGGAAAATAGTTCTTATTACTCATTAGTTCGACATTTTTCGATCATATCCTTCACCTTTCTCTTATATAATAAAAATCTTAAAAATAAAAAAGAGCGGAATATCCGCTCCCCGTTTAATCTATGATATCGCCGCTCTTCTTGCCGGTACCGAAACCGAATGCACCTCTTCGCCGATAATCTCCAGCGCGTTTAGCTGCAGGCCGCTTGCGCAGCCGCCGTCGATCCCGATCTTGCCTTTGCCGTACCAGACATCCGCTCTGCCATGCAGATCAACGGTTTTGGTATGGCCAAACACGACGATTTTGTTAACGACCGTATCCGCGTTGTGAAACGAATCCTTGATATACAAGAAATCTCTCTTCGGCTGCTCCTTCCAGTTCGGGTATTTGGGATTCAGCCCCGCATGCACATAAATAAAATGCTTATCCTCGTAATAGTACGGCAGCTGCTCCAGGAAGTCGGCGTGATAAGGATACCGCTCGAGAACCGTCTCTCTGAGCCTATTCAGCAGATCCTCTTCGCTTCCCGTCATATCGCTTCCCTTCAGATAGCTGTACACCGTCTGACGGCCGCCATGACGGAAGAATTTCTCCCTTGCCTCTTTGGTTCTGTTACGGACAATATCAACGAATCGCTCGTCGTGATTGCCTTGAACCGCAATGGCTCCATGCTCTTGAACCAGGCTTACGGATTGCTCAACAACCATTTTGCTGTCCGGTCCCTTGCTGACGAAATCGCCAAGCAAAATCAGCTGATCTTTAACCGGCTCATAATTTACCCGCTCGAGCAGCCGGTTGAAAGCATCATAACAACCGTGAATATCGCTAATGACTAACGTCCTTTCCTTTCCCATGACATCCCATCCTTCCCCTATACGTATTTCATTCTACAGCTATCGAAAAAAAACCTTCCGAAACGCAAAAAAGCCACAGGTCGTAAGGCCTGCGGCGAATTATGCATATGAACTTGTCCCGCGTCGGTTCGTCTGCTTACACAAGACCCTGACGCTTTTTGAAACGGACAGGCTTCTTCGTATGACGGTTGGCATAAGCCGATGCCGCGTAAGAGTCTGGCTTCACCCTTGCCAGATAGGTTCCCATTCCTTTTACCCGGTCGATCATCTCTTCTACGTAAAGCGACGTCTTATTAATCGTTGGCTCTGTACCCGCGTCGATGTCGATAAACAAATCAAGCGAAGCTCCCTGATAAACAAAGGGCAGCAGCATATCCTCCATCCGCTGGATGGCGCCATCCACGAAATAATAGGCAACCTCCTGGGACAAAGCCGTCTCCATCGTCAGCTTCTCCTTCAAGGAGGTTAGCTCGCGCGGGACAACAACCTGCCTATAGCAGGCCCATGCGCCTTTCCCCATCCGCCGGATAATGATGCCTGTTACGAACTTCGTATATCCGTTAAACCCCTGACTGTCTGTCCCAATGACAAAATGATATGCCGCCCTTGGATCGCTTGCCATAAAATTCAATATGCGGTCATACACCTCATGAATCGTAAGCCTGCTCTCCGTCACGTTCTGGAACCGCAGCTCTTCCGGTAGCCTGCCCCATTGATTTTTTCTCATCATCGTCACCTGTACAATGTACATTTCAGCCCTTTCTCTCAGCAATCGCCTAAATCCCGTTCTTCTATACCATGCCTATGCGAAAGGAGTTGTATATTATTATTAATAGTTATATGATGACAAGCACGATTCTGCCTCACCAAAAAAAAGAAAAGGCCTCTAAACCGCGTTGTCTCGCGGCCTAGAGGCCCTTCTCCTGCTCTTATTTGTATTTCCGCCAATCCAGCTTGCTGTTCTCCAGCAGATAGCTCATATCGCTCTCCAAGCGCTTCTGTTCCTTCTTCCGGGCCTCCTCGGCCTCCGTCCGCGCTTTCAACTTCCGCTGCTCCTCAGCCGCCTTCATCTCGTCAGATTGGGCTTTAAGCTTCTGCAGGACATCCGCGCTAAGCATATCCTTTAACGTTGTCCCCTGCTCCTGCTGAGGGCTTGCGTTCGCCCTGTGATTCGCAGCAGGCGCCGTTTTTTTCTTCTTCGCCATTTCAACCTCACCTACCGTTCTTAAAATGCCCAATTCCCTTTGCGGAAGATTGGCACAATGGTTCCATCGGCTTTGATGCCGTCAATATCCATCTCCGCGGAGCCAATCATGAAATCAACATGCGTGATGCTGGCATTAACGCCGTTCTCAGCCAGCTCTTCCGGAGACATTTGTTTCCCGCCGTCGATATTAAACGCATAACCGCTTCCAATTGCCAGATGGTTCGATGCATTCTCGTCAAACAAAGTATTATAGAACAAAATATTCGATTGCGAAATCGGCGATTCATGCGGCACAAGCGCAACTTCGCCTAAGTAATGCGAGCCTTCGTCCGTATCAACAAGCTTTTGAAGAGTCTCCTGGCCTTGCTCTGCTTCTACCTTCACGATCCGGCCGTCTTCAAACGTAATCTTAAAGTTATCAATAATATTGCCGCCGTAGCTGAGTGGCTTCGTGCTGGACACATAACCGTTAACCCCGGTTTTTTGCGGTACCGTAAATACTTCCTCTGTCGGCATGTTAGCCATGAAAGAAACGTGGTTCTGGTTTTCGCTTCCTGCGGCAACCCAAATGTGCTTATCCGCAAGCTCGATAGTCAGATCCGTACCAGGAGCCGTATAATGCAGCTTCACAAAATGATTCTCATTGAGCGCTTGCGCTTTGGAATGAAGCGTAGCGTCATGCTCTTCCCATGCTTTCACCGGGTCTTCCGAGTGGAGACGAACCGCCTTGAAAATCGCTTCCCAAAGCTGTTTGACGGCTTCTTCTTCGTTAACGTTCGGAAATACTTTGGAAGCCCATGCTTTACCGGCCGCGGCTACTACGGTCCAGCTCACTTTATCGGATTGAACCGCTCTGCGGAATGCTTGCAGGCCTTGGCCTGCAGCCTTTTGGAAGTTGGCAATTCGCTGCGAGTCAATGCCGGACAATAGATCCGGGCTGGAGGAAACGATGGAGATAAATACGGCGTTACGCTCAACGAAGGAATTCCGTTTGGCGGTCTCCCATTCCGGGAAACGGGTAAATACCTCATCTGCAGCCTTCTCGTATTTGAGGCGGGACAAGCTGTCATCCGTCCAATCGACGTGGACATTGCTTGCCCCAGCCAAATAGGCCTGCTCGGCAACAAGTCGCACAAGGTCTGCTTGATCGACAGCTCCTGTAATAAATACCTCCTGGTTCTCCTGTACATTAACGCCTACCCGAACGATTAGTTCAGCGTACTTGGTCAAATTGCTTACGAATGCAACGTTTGTCATCGCTCATTCACACCTTTCGGAATATGTATAATGACTATTGTTTGCTTCTTGTCCGGGGCCTATGAAAAGAATGTCCCTCAGACGAAGGAATGGAAAATGAAGGATTTTCGTTTTTCCAACCCTCTTTTTATGTTATTATATAGGAATGTACTCTTGCATAAAAGATTTTCGCACGAAGGAGCTCATATGTCTAAACTAGGTAGAAATGAACAATGTCACTGCGGCAGCGGCTTGAAATACAAAAAGTGCTGCATGTCGAAGGACGAACAATCGGCTCGAGCAAGCAAAGCCTCCCCCGCAATTCGTCATTTTACAGAAGCTGAACTGGTTCACTTGGTTGACCACGAATCCACGTGGGCTAATCCGCAATATGCAGAACTGGCGCATGAACTTATTGCTTCCATGAAACAGGATTACAAGCCTAACCATATCGCAATGGCGATTATGATCTGGCATGATTTCACGAATATGACGAAACCATCGTATCGCAAATCCGGCGCATTCTGTGCCGCGTTGGAATATATGGTCTGTGAGGTTACCGAGTCCGGTAAGAGCAAAAACGATCTTGCCGAGAAATATGAAGTATCCGCTGCTACGATTACCAAGCGTTATCAGGAGCTTTCCGGCTTCCTTATGCAGCAGCTGGAGCAAAACGAGCAAACCCCTGAAGCGGTTGCTCAATAATCGAACAGGCTGTTCCGGAATTTATCCATCCGGAACAGCCTGCTTTTTTATAGCTTACTTCCTGTCCGCAGGGTACACAAGCCCGATCTGGCGGCGCGCCTCATCCATAATCTCCATAACGGCCAGAGAATTGGCGTAGGAGTTAACCGGCGATTCAAGCTCTCCGCGCTCAATGATCTCGGCAAAAGCCTGAATTTCGTATACCATGGAATTATCGGCTTGCGGTCTGCCGATGTTTTCTTCAGGACGACCGTCACGGTATTGAATCCGAACGCTGGCCGGCTGGCTAATCCTTTCGATAATCATATTGCCTTCTTCGCCTTGAATTTCAGCAGGCATATTCGAATTGGAGATCTTCGAGTGCAGCAATATAGCTTCCATATCCCCGTAATTCAAGATCAGACTGCCTTTGCCGTCCACGCCGGACTCCAGCATAACCGCACTTGCTTTAACGCTGTCCGGCTTGCCAAACAGCACGACAAGCGGATAGATGCAGTATGTGCCGATATCCATAAGCGATCCGTTCGACAACTCCGGCAGAAAAGCATTCAAAACTTCGCCCGCTTTGTATTTGTCATATCGGGAAGAGTATTGGCAGAACGAAGCAAAGAAAGTACGGACTTTGCCAATCTTGTGCAGGTTCTCTCGAACCGCGTCAAAGTTGGGCATCATCGTCGATTTCATGGCTTCCATCAGCAGTACCTTATTCGCCCGCGCCGCTTCAAACATCGCTTGTACTTCAGCGGCATTCGATGCCAGCGGCTTCTCGCATAGCACATGCTTCCCATGCTTCATGAACGTTATCGCGTACTCCGCATGCAGCGAATTCGGACTTGCTATGTAAATCGCGTCAATCAAATCGCTTTTCGCCATCGTTTCGAGATCCGTGAAGGTATGAGGAATGCCCTGTGCTTCCGCATAAGCCTTTGCACGCTCCTCCGTACGCGAGTATAGCGCAGTCACTTCAACCTTGTGTACCTGACGTGCCGCATTCATAAACGTTTCCGTAATAAAGTTAGAACCAATAATACCAATACGCAGCATAAGAATTCACCTCTTCACTCTTAGGTTGTCCCAAATTGTCCATAAACTAAAAAAAGCCCGCCCTACGTATCAAGTACGTCTGCTGACTTCCAATGAATTGAAATGGTCGGGATGACACGATTTGAACATGCGACCCCC
>NZ_JAASRQ010000009.1:0-86752 GCF_011761545.1 Paenibacillus sp. BK720
AGAGCGCCTCCCTGATGTGTTGTCGACAAACCCATCATACCGAGGCGCTCCTTTTTTTACAAAGCTCATTTCTTAAGCTCTACAGGATTGTTTAGAATTCCTGTAAACCGAATAATTTGGAGTTTGAACAAAAACGAGCGCCTCTGTACGATGGGATTACGCAACGGGTCAAAAGCCCTTAAAATCCACATCAGGAGGTCGCTCTATCATGAAGTTTAAAGCACAAGATAAGCAAAATCAACTCATAGAAAACATTACCGCTCATCATTTGGTCATTGGTGTAGACATTGCTCAAGAAGTCCATGTGGCCCGCGCTGTTAGCTTTCGAGGGATAGCTTTGGGAATGCCACTTGAGTTCGGTAACCATCGCGAAGGGTTTAATCTGTTCGAACGCTGGATCCAAGATCTACTCAAATCTTACAAGCTTAGCAGCGTCATCGTTGGCATGGAGCCCACTGGTCACTACTGGTTTAGTTTAGCGCGATGGCTCCTCGATCAAGGCATTGAGCCCGTTCTGGTTAATCCTCATCTCGTCAAAAAGAACAAGGAAAACCGGGATAATACACCCTCTAAAAGTGATCATAAGGATGCACTAGTCATTGCAGACATGGTCAAAAACGGGTATTACTCCCCTGTTCGTTTCCATCCTGAAGACTACGAGGAATTGCGTATTCTAATGGCAAATCGAGAGACCATTACTAAACGGTTGAACGCTGCTGTTAATCAGATTCATCGCTGGGTAGATATTGTTTTCCCTGAACTTCGCCAGGTCTTTAAAATCCTTACTTGCACCAGTGCAATTGCAACTCTTAGACTCTTTCCTCTACCGAAAGAAATTAGTCGGCTAGATACGGAACAAGTCCTTGCCGGTTGGAAGCAATATGTAAAACGTCATGCTGGTGTCAAACGTGCTGAACTGCTCATTTCACTTGCAAAGGTCAGTGTGGTACCACTCAAGCACTTCATGCTTACAAGCTTCATCTTGGGCAATTAATTGAAGAGTATGACTTGGCTCAACGTCAGCTTGAACAAATTGAGCACGAGGTCCAGATCATCCTTGAACGCATCCCCTATGCACAAAAACTTCTTGAAATACGAGGTATTTATATAACAAATCTAGCCTGTATACTCGGCGAAGCTGGCGATCTAAGTGGCTATGCGCATGGCAATGCCTTGCTTCGTCACGCGGGGTTAAATCTTGCGGAGGCTAGCTCTGGGAAATGGCGAGGAAAGATGGTGCTTAGTAAGCGAGGCCGACCACGCTTACGTCATTTTCTTTATCTCATGACGATGAGTATGGTTATGACAAATTCGGAAGTTCGAGCGGCGCATCGCTACAATGTTGAGGAAAAGAAGATGAAGAAGGTGAAATCCATCATGAAAATAATCGGAAAAGTAGCACGTATGCTTGTCGCTTTGACTAAAAGCAGCATTATTTACGAACCGACCAAGGTATTCCCTCAAGCAGCATAAAACTAAAAGATCCTCACCAGCTCAAGTATTCGCAGGATGACAAGAAGCACGGAGTATCGGGATACGTTAAACAAAAGGGCTCGGACCCGTTCCGTTAGAAAGACCGACCTCCACCCCTTAGTTAAGATGTGACGAAGGAATGAAAGGGCTATGACCCGTTGAGACATGGGAGTGAGAATCTCTAGGGCGAAGTGGAGACGTGCGTATTATGGAACAATATGGGTGATTCCTATTCACCTTTATTTCCGCATGCCCAGTTTCCCCATTCCCAGCCTCCAGCTCCCCCATTATCCTTTTCTTCAACTTAACTACAGGATGAAATCCTGCGAATTCATGAGTCTGAGTGAGGAAAGTGAATCATTTCGAGGGAGTTCAATTATAGCGATTTTATCGTTGATTCAATTATTGTTTCGTAATCAGCTTTTTCTCCAAAATGGACAATCATTACATTTTTGTTCTCGTAAACACGTGGTTCAATTAATAACTTAGCTACTGCTAATTTTTTATCAAAGTCTTTATGTCCTTCAATTCGGGCTTCTTCGGAATTAAAACCGTAGATGTATACATTTACAGTTGAAACAAGCGACGAATTTACGGCAAACGTTACTGCCGTAACATCATTTAACTTTTCAAATGGTGATGTACCGCACTTCGGGTGAATTTGTTGAAGTTTTAGCCCTTGGTCTTCCAGTGCTTGCGTTACACCGTCTATAGTTACAGTGCCTGTATCTATAGAGTCTTTACTTTTAATCTCATTAGTGCAACTTGTCAGAACAGTAACAATGGCAAGGAAAAATATAATCATTCGAAACTTCATTTCACATCCTCCTTTTTTAGGTACTTCATAGACCTTCATAGACGTTCTCCTTTTGAAAAAAACCGGGGGAACTCCTGTCACTCTGTAAACTAACCTGCCTCATAAATCAGCAATACATTTATAAACGTTTTGAAGTAACATTTGTTGCGTTAACCTGCCCGTTACTTCAATAAAGGCTGCAGCAGATCCTCCGATCTGTTGCAGCCTTATTAATTGAACTATAGTATCCCGTTAGCTCAACGAGTTCTCATTCTGTAATCTCAAACACCCTTAAAAGACTCTTCTCCTTACCAGAATCCCAATTCCTGCCGTTCCAAGTTACGAAACAGGGATTTCCCTCAAAATTGATATCATGCCATTGTATCTGCCCCTTTAACCGATGGCGAGAAACTATCTGCATTACTGGGCTCATTAGTTCGAGGGTACTTTCCCCTTTTTGGATATACACGCGGTTCTTGCGATCTACAAAGACTAATTTTACATAATCCGTACATTTGAGCCGACCAGTTATGTCAACTGTAGTTACATCGATTTTGATGATCTCTTTTAGGTGAATGTAAATGTACAAGAATCCAAGCTTATGATCCATAACAAAATCGAAGCTGGTCCCATCCAGATCCCTTTGTTCCAGTACGGCAAGATCCTCATTAAAGCAAAAAAGACGAGCCTGTCTCTCTCCATTCTGATCGAGAGTACAGCAATAGAAAATTCGATTCTGATGATCGATCAGGAAGGTTTTCCAATGACAACCACCCCAAGTGGGAGCCTCAAATCTAGAAACAATCTCGCCCTCCCGATTTATTTTTAAAATGCAAGCAACAGCGTTAATATCCACATGCATGTAGAGATGATCATTATGAAGCACTGGGGGAACTTTAATAAAATCCACTTCCAATTTCCACTTCATATGACCTGTAGAATCACATTGGAAAATTGAGTGTTGATTATGTTCGTAACTCGTTTGAACAGTTGCTCCATCAGGCAATAGATGGAGAATAGAATTTTCTCTAGAATTCGTTCCTACTTGATTAATTATTGTCGGTTCGTAATTCCCATCCATTCGAATTTTAAAAACATCGGAATTGTTCAAAATAAAGTCGCCGTTCGCATCTGGCAAACGGAAACACTCATCGCAGGACCATTCCGGAATTGCTTCAATCTCTGCCCGCATTTTCAACTCCGTATGATTTTTTACCCTGCCAGCTGCCTTTAATTCATCAATGTATTCGTAAATAATCGATTTATCGAAAACTCGTGCACTAAGTTCCTTCTCATACTCTTCAAAACTTCGATAATTGATCCATAAAGTGACTCCCAATAAGTTTTCCAGCAGAACAACTTTCTTTTCTAGGTTCTCGCATTTCAGTATTTCCTTGATAACTGATGTATCCTTCTCTTCAAGTCCTAAACTTTGTTGAAAATGAGTAGGGTTCCCGGTCCTCGACTCATACCCATAACCATCATTTGAAACATGATAGGCAACAGATTTCCCTTGTTTATAAACTCGCAGAACGAGAATGTCATCATCGTAGTAACCGACGGACAATATAGGTCTATCCAAGTTCTTGGATAGTTTGTAGGCTTCCCGTTCGATTGTACCGATTTGAAAGTCTTCGTGTAGCACAGTAACCCAACCTCTGGAAAATTCTTTTACCGTACAACCGGGTATTATTTCTTTTACGATGAGAGGATCGACGTATTGTATTTGAAGATTGGCAAACTTGCTTCCCATCTGCTGAACTCCTTTATTTTGCAATCAAATATTCATATAATAACACTCGAATAACCCTTTAGAATACCTTAGATTTGGTTAAGAGATGAGTAATTAGATGACAAAACGGCAACTCACAGTATGAGCTGCCGTTTTCTCTTTCTTGAGCTAATGTTTCCGTTAGTTCAATTATAAGCTTACTACTCATTAAATTGATCAGCGGCTTTTTCAGCTTTGAGAAGAGATTGATCGTCAATGTAGCCAGTATTCGCATTACTTTTTTGCATCATTTCAATATACACATCCAGCATCTGTTTGATGTCATTTAGTTGAGTAACATCATTCTCGTCCAATGTTGCTTTGTTAACTAATTGCCCCACTTTATTATTAGCCCTTTCCATAGTAGCACCAATCTTATGCCACACCAGATAATTATCTTCATAAGCAAATGGTTCATTTGCCCTAAAGCTAGCGTCCATTAACACCGCAGAGGCTATTCCAAACTTTAAGCCCCTGTCGTATTTTTCAGTCAGTATATCTTCAATAGAACCCCTTGCCTGTATGAAATCGGAGCCTAAAATCGACATATTTCTGCTCATAAAGGCTTTCTCTGTTTGTTTGTTTGACTTTAACGTTTTCCATTGATAAATGTTAAAGGCAATCGACAAAAGTAAAATTCCTATAACAATTTTTTTACTATTCATGCTGATGAATCACATCTCCCAATTATCCCAAGTATGTCTAATCTAGCAGGTCGAACAATAACCGAACACATGTAAATATTCCCACTATCTGCCCTTTAGCTAATAAAAACAGAGAGCAGATACAACGGCATTCTGCATCCAGTAGACTCCTGGATGGAGTTATAAAAAGATCACTGCTCATTTTAATATCCACGATCAGGACAGGGTTACGTCGTAAATTCATCCACCGGACTAGCCATCATGCAGCCGGTCTCAGAGGCAGAAATGCAGAGAATAAGTTGCAACGAAATTTTACAGCAGAAGGCCCTAATCAAAAGTGGGTTACCGACCGTTACACAATATCCTGTGTTGGATGAGCGGATCTATTTATGTGTTATCAAGGATTTATGGAACAACGAAATCGTAGCGTTTCGCCTTGAATCTGTGATAAATAAGCCACTTTAACATCAGCATCTATTTGAATGGAATCATGATTATTGTTAAAGATTTCTCGGAGCAAGCGTTTCCATAGATTCTATATTTTGACAGGTTGAAAACCTGGTAAATATACCACATCCTATAGTTGGGCGTTTGTCAAATTGACAATGTGTCCGAATACGATGCGGGTAAGCCGTGGGCGCACCGGATCGAAAAATAAGGAGGATTTTCATTTGATGTCAAAACGATTTGGCAGAATGCTCTCGTTCCTCTGTTGCTTGGTAATAATGGTGGCGTCGCTAACGCCTGCCAGCTTTGCCGCCGCCTCTGGCAACATCCAGTACGCAGAAGCACGTGATGGCGACCTCGGTTCTACAACTCTTACAACCTTGCAGGCGAATGATACGCCGATCGCCATTTTCGGAACTCCCGAACTCGGGTCAAACGACCCACTGTGGGCCTTGACAATGGAACATCCCATCAACAAAAGCACTGTACCCGACGACCCCAGACCCCATGCCACGGGCACAGCCAGAATCCTTTGGGACCACGACTACCTGTATGCCCGCGTAGTTGTGAAGGACAGCAATCTCTATCAGGGAGCCGGCGGAGATTACCAGTACGACAGCCTGGAGTTTTATGTCGGCAATGGATCCGGAGGCTCAAACCAATGGCGCGTCAGCGCGACGGGCGTGTTTTCAGGACAGTCCGCTCCTGGCAGAGCTGCGTGGACCCAGATCACGGATACAGGATATATCGTGGAGATGAGAATACCCAAAGGAACCTTGACCTTACAGGAAGGCAAGCTTACCTTTGAGGTCTATATCAATAACTCGACGGAAAAGGGCGGTGACCGCTATGAAGTCGTTTCCTCTTTCGGAGTTCCGGACGCGGGTTATTCCAGCGATGCTTCATTTACAGACAGCCTGCAGCTCACTTCAGCCAATGAAGCGGACACCAGATTCTCAATCACCGCCACGGCGGGACCGGGCGGTATAATAACGCCGGACCCACCCGGCGATGTTCTGAGACTTGCTAAGGGCTCAAGCAAACAATTTACGTTTACCCCCAATCACGGCAAAATTGTGGATACCGTAACGGTAGACGGCGAGGCCGTGACTCTAACTGCTGGCACTTATACCTTTGCAAATGTTGAGGCTGACCATACCATTCACGTGACATTCAAAAACGATCCGGACGCGAAGCAGCTTCCCTTTATCGTATGGAATGACAACTTCGCCCGTGGCGAGTACACGACGGCCGTCATCATTGACTTAGGCGATGGGAAGGCGGCTTTAGGCTCCGCGCTTAAACCGGGCTTGTTTACCGTCTCGGCTAGGAACACGACCCTCGGCGGCGACTCGGTGACCTTTGAAGGGACGCGCAAGATCACAAGGGTATACGCCAACAACGAACCAAAGGTACGCGGCTATCTGGGGACGGTAAGCCATTCACCGGATTATCAAGAAGGACTGGCAAGCGGCCGTTACATCGTAGTTGAGTTTGAGTTTTATTCAGAGAGCGGCGGCAATATAACGCTGGACGGCAACAGTAACTCGACAAAGCAAGTTTACAACATCGTCCAGAACGACGAGCTCCAACTAACAGATGGGAGTTCGCTTCGCAACGTGGTTTTTGAACAGGACAAAGTTGTGAATCCGATCCTTGACAAGTTTACAACACCCACGGGCGATTCGGTCAATCGCGCGCTCTACCTTCACAAGGATGGCAACGGTAATGTGGTGCAACGATTGCCGCTGTATGTGTATACCCACGGCAGGTCACGCGGCGGCACAAACGCTGAAACAGACCCCAAAGCGGCCATGAAATCCGCCAACGGCTCGGTCGCTCTAATGAAAAAAATGGAAGAAAATCCCGAAAAATACGCCAGCCATATCCTGAATATTTCCTATAATGGCGTATCTACTCCCTCCACAGCCAATGTTAAGAAGGTTATAGACGATCTGGTTGCCAGCGGCGCAGTAGACCCTAACCGTATTTACGCGGCGGGCTTCTCATGGGGCGGCCTGTATACGAACACCTTAGTTAACGACTACCCCGGCTTTTTCGCGGCCGCAGCACCTATGTCTCCGGTAAACGGATCACCGAACGCGAACGCCAACGACGCTCACGCCAAACTGGCCTATTGGATGTTTATCAATGCTAATAACGTTGGAATATACCAGACTAACCTCGCTACCTTCATAAACACCAATATGCCGAAAATGACCAACGCGAGAGCTTCCCGCTTTGAGAGCAATGAGGCTCTTACATGGCCCTACAATCAATATGATCAGCCGAGTCAGCGGCCGAATCCAAACAACACACCTGCCCTGCCTGATTATATAGCGCACGAGGTTGAAGCTGCGGTTCTTTACAACCAGATAACGATGGGAACTTGGAGCATAGCTCCAACGGCGCAGTCCCCTAACTTGCCGGCTTGGAGCAATGACTACACAGACGTCTTTGATTGGATGTTCGCGCAGAGAAAAACGGATGGGCCCGGTGCTCCGGGCGACTTCAAAGCAACGGCGGGCGACGGACAGGTCACATTAAGCTGGACTGCCCCGGCTGACGACGGTGGCAGCGCGATAGTGGGTTACAAGGTCTGGTACGGCAGCGTGACGCTAGTCACACTAGGTGCGGCAGAGACCAAATATACCTTCACGGGCCTGACAAACGACCAAGCCTACACCTTCAAGATCGTTGCTGTAAATGCGAAGGGCGAAGGCGCGGAGATCCGTGCAACGGCTACGCCGACAAAGACGACAACTCCTACTGTGCCCAATCCTTCTGGTGGCAACAGCGGAAATACGGGCAACGGGACAGACGCGGGATCGAAGTCGAACTACACTGTGAATACACCTAAGGATAAGCCCGCGGTCACAGACAAAAACGGCAACACCACCCTACCCGGCGGCGGCGAGATCGCGATCAAGGGTGGGACGAAGATTAAGGTACCGGAAGGCACAACTATAGACTCAAACGATAAGGTGACCATTCCGGCGGGCAAGAGCGCCGAAGTGGCACTACCTGGCGGCAACAGCACAGTGACCATTCCGGGCGGCTCGACGATAGTGGGCGACGGTACAGTCACAGTTGGCGGCGGAGACGCGCATGTGAACCTGCCGAACGGCAACCAGATGGATATCCATAGCGGCTCGAAGATACAGAGCGGCGGCGCGGTTGTGGTAGGACCGGGCGGCGCGAGTGTCGGCTTAAACAACGGCATGTCGCTGAACATCCATGAGGGTGCGGAGCTTGTGTTCGATGACGACACCCCGCTGGGCTTCCTCGTGATGTCGGGCAATCCTTTCAAGGATGTCTACACGGACAACTGGTTCTACAGCTACGTAAACTTAGCCTACACATACGGCCTTTTCAACGGCACGGCGTCCACGATGTTCTCACCGGGCACCTCAATGACGCGCGCGATGTTCGTGCAGGTACTGGCAAATCTTGAGAACGTAAATCGCTCCGCCTATACGAGTTCCCGCTTTAGCGACGTGACGGACGGGCAGTGGTACACAGCAGCAGTCGAGTGGGCGGCCGAAAGCGGCATAGTCAGCGGAATAAACGCTGACCTGTTTGACCCCAATTCACCGTTGACGCGCGAACAGATGCTGGTGATCCTGTACAACTTCATGAAGTACAAGGGCTATGAGATACCTGAAAGCCAATCTAACTCCTTCGCGGACGAGAGTGAGATCAGCTCATGGGCGCTCAATGCCGTTCAGGCGCTGCAGGGCATCGGCATTGTATCAGGCAAGCCGAACAACCTCTTTGACCCCACAGCCACCGCCACCCGCGCCGAAGTAGCCACTATCTTTGTAAGGTTCGTCGAATATCTGGCTAAGTAAAAGCGTAAACAGAAAAATGCGGACCCTTCCGGCTGGACAATATCCAACCGGAAGGGTCTCCTTCTATTTTACAAAGAAAATGCTCCGGTCTGAACACACGACAGTAGCATAGGGCTTTGGTCTATGCCTGCTTCATTATCACTTGGGTACCGCTGTCGATGCATGCGCTATCAATGACGGTTTGTATAATACGGTTTGAATCATATTCAACCAAAACCCGACGGCTTTTTTGCCGGGTTTTTGCTTTGGCTACTTCTCGGAAGTCAGCGGAACCTCGCAGGTCGCGGCGAGACTGCTGTCAGCTTGAACCAGTTGGAGCGAATAAGATTTTAAGTTCAGATATTACTTTCTTATCTTCAAGTTCCACCCGACCATAAGACATTAGTATTTGGCGAATCAATTAAATTCCTCATTTCACCTAACAAACCCAATAAATCATTGATATTTCGCCATTTGAACCATTCCGATAAATGATTTGTTGTTGCGAATGTTTCTATAGATGATTGAACAATTCTCCCTCTAACGCAACAAAAGCCGCCGATGGTTTACCGGTAGCTTCATCAGTTTGAGCTTTTCAACTATCGTTTACCGTTAGTTCAAGGGCATATGACTAAAGCGACTCACTCTATATCCGTCATGATGATCAACTGTAAAAGTAAATTGGACTAACTCTAAGGAATCTTTCGTATGTACTCTTCCCTCAAGAACAAACTCTTTTTGAGGATATGAGTGCGATTTCGTCATTGGCAAAATATGAGCACTGTCCATGAGAAAATCATCATAGTTGCTATCAAGCACTTTCATTTACTTTGGAAAAAGTTCAATGATTAGGACTTCTTCCAAGGCCATTAGCTGATTTTCGTCATTATATCTTGTTGGCCAGTCTTCACTGTAAGCCTCTGTACAATCCATAACTAAACCCAATATACACAAATTAGCAGGACACATCTCCACCGCATCGGTAAATCCTCCATCAATTTTTAGTTAATTTACCCGATTGGTTTAATAACTACCCTGCTTATTAAGCTTAATGACGAAGGAGCAGCTGCCGTGGTGGCAAACTGCTCCTGGATAGCGCTATCGTTCTTCGTTAGATGAAGCCCTTGTCCCCGAACATATCAATAGCTTCGGGCGTGTTCTTCGTACTATAGTGATATAAAAAATCTCAATTCGATATTACGTAAAACAAAATTATTACTCTTCCCTTCGTCTTTCCTTCACTTTGTATTCATCTTTCCCGTCCAACCATTCTAACTCATTTAGATTTGAATCAAGCTTTTGTCCTGTGGGTTGCAGCTCCTCTTTTTTCCTTTTTTTCTTCGTGTGTGTATTATTCTTCCAGTTGTGATTTTGTTTCACGTTTCCCTCATCCTTCCACATCACTCAATGCATTAGAATAAACTATGCATAAGATTGAATTCGGACTGGGAAATAAATAAAACAGGCAGTTGTTGACGCCTTGCGCTATAACGAACCACTCTGTTACCTGCTGAAGTAATCCTCCAGCCCATTCGCAATTGCTTTGGCTGCTATTTTCTGATAGCTGGAGCCGCGGACGATGGATTCATCTTTTGCGTTGGACAAGAAGCCGAGCTCTATGAGTGCGGATACCGTATCGTTTTCCCGCAAAACGTGAAGATTGCCGTATGAGATCCCGTTGCTCTTCAAGCCGATGCCGTCCGCAAGCCTGTTTTCTATCGCGCGGGCCAATGGCCGATCTTTTGTATTCGAATAATAGAAGGTAAGTATACCGGACGTGTTTTTCTCCGAAGAATTATAATGGATGCTGACGAATGCGTCCGCACCCGCGGATTCGCTTATCTTGACCCTATCGGACAGCCCGGGCTTCTCCTCATTCTTCGTTCTTGTCATGAGGACGCGCGCTCCACGACTGCGAAGCTCATCCTCTAAGTAGAAGGAAGTGCTTAAATTAAGATTTTTCTCAATCGTTTTATATGTAGTTCCGATCATTCCGGGATCGTCTCCGCCGTGACCGGGGTCGATTACGATTACTTTCCCCTTGAGGCTCTTCGATTTTCCCGAAGAAACCGCCGCCGTTTGTGTTTCGCCTTTCGCGATATAACGATCCGATACCCAGCCGAGTTGCTTATCCCGGGTCTTGACCCGAACCCATCCTTCCCGGTTGTCTATTATCGTAACAGCCTCACCTTTTGTTAGATATCCCAGAATTTTATGGTTTAATCCGGCGCCTGCCCTGAGCCGAAGCCTATCTACCAGCACAGTCGCACGGGCGGCTGCAGAGCTGTTCTGCACGCTGTCATCTTGATCTGTCGCCGATGCCGTAACGACGTTGCCATCGACTTTCTTCAAATAATGTCCTGCCACCCAACCGGAGACGCGGTCCGACTTGATGCGCAGCCAGCCGTACTCTTCATCTGAAACCGTTACAATCTCGCCATTCTTCAAACCGCCTACGATCGACGAATCACGCGATGGCTCGCTGCGGACATTTAACGAGTCGGTGTATACCTTGGCCGTATAACTACCGCTTGCTTCCGCCCGGTTTGGTATATAACCAGAAATACTAATCAACCCACAGATCAAAATTGTCAGGTATACAATTTTTTTCATAGAAGTCTATAAGTCTCCTTTAATATTCTTAGGATATGTAGGTCTACTATTATATCTGAAATAACTAGATTCGTGCAGACCTATATTAACCCTCATTCTCATGCGCCACCAAAGAACTACATTTTCTAAAGAGGACTACTGTTCAAATTGGCATACTTAAAGCAGGCTATTTGCAATACTAGCAGTGCTCGTTGAGAATGAATTGGCTATTAAGGCCCATTCCACAGAGTTCAATAAGTCCGATAGAATAGGTTTAAATGGAGGAACAAAGGAGAAGATTACGTTTTGAATAAGAGATCCACACGCAGCAGCAAATATTCCAAAGGCAGATTGGTATCTTTAAAACAAACAAATCTCATCATCTATCTGGCGATAGTCATCATTCTTGTTGGCATTTGCGGAGTATTGTACGGCAAATATACGAATAAAGTTGATTCTAAACTTCCGATAGCTGCCGGGGATGCCGAGCAAGCCAATGCGCAGAGCAGAATCGGCAAGCCAGCTGATTCAGATTCCCTTAATAATGGGAATGGCGGAAACGAGCTATTGGAAGATGACCCCATCACCGCCGGATCCGTTGACAGCGAAGAGGAACAAGAGCGTGCAGAGGATTATAATGATTTAATAGAAGAACCTGCTCCCCTTGCATCCAACACACCAGTCAGAGAAAGCGATAAGCCAACGGAGACGCCTAAGCCTGCACAGATAGAAAAACCTACGGAAGCCCCTGCTAAAACGGTGAAGCTACCGACAACCTATGTGGTCCAAAAAGGCGATACGCTAAGATTGATATCAGAGAAGTTTTATCAATCTAAGGAGTATTATAATCTGCTTGCTGAGCATAACCATATCTTGTTTATTAATGATATGAAAGCCGGAGATACTCTTAAGATCCCAGCCTTGTCATCAACAACCGGATCGATAAATGGCGGCCAGCAAGGAACTAAAGACTATTCCAAAATACACTTGCCCGCTACCTATCTAATCCAAGCAGGCGACACGCTGTCAGGAGTTTCCAGAATGTTCTACAAATCGGTGGAATATGTGGATTATATCGCGAAAGAAAACAAGCTTGATAAAAATGTAGGCTTGAAAGCTGGCACCAATCTCATCATTCCTTCCCTAAAAAACTACAAGCCGGATGTTAACGAGACATCCGATCATACCGTAAAGAGTGGCGAGACTCTCTACAGCATCTCCAAAATCTATTACGGCTCCGACAAATATGTGATGTTCATCGCGAATTACAATCATATTGCTAATATTGATGATGTAAAAGCCGGCACGGTGCTAAAAATTCCAAAGGCTTAAGTCATCGAAATCTGACAGAAAAGGCTCCGCCATAGCGGAGCCTCTGATGAGCAACATCTTGAATTTGGTGTGAAAGCAAGTTTTCGAGCAAATTGAAGAAGGAGACTTTTCAGCCCCTCCAATTTGATGTAATCACGTGCGAGGGGGAATTTTCAAGTTCGTCGCTGTAAAGTGCGTTAGCTTCAACCGTGCCACCAGGCAGGTCATATCGCCCGAAGTATGGACCGCCTCCCTAATGAATAACTAATAACTTTTCATCATTCAAACAAATCCCATATGCCCCCAAATGTCGATGCCATTGCTCATTTCCGTTCAATACACGCACACCTCGCAAAATCTATTTCATATAAATTAATGTATTTGAAAAGATGTCAAAACAACTGCTGAGATTGTAACTAATGCAGCCACATATTGGAACCGTTCTGCCCTTTACTTCAACAAAAGCTGCAGTAGATTCTCCGATCCGCTGCAGCTTTTGTTGATTGAACTATCGTACCCCGTTAGCTTAATATCAGCTTGGAGAAACAAACCCTTTACATTAACTACTACTCAACCACTCAATCGAATACCGCGATCTCTTCGCGAGTATCGAAATCCTGATCAAGATCAAGCTCGTAATTATACGTCCATCGTCCATTAGCGTTTTCCATATAAATAAGAGCTTCGAATACCTCATCACCTTCTGTAACACCTTCTGTCATATCGCTCCAACTAAGAGTCCCTTGGACCACAGCTTCCTTTTTTCCAAGAAAGACGACTCGTTCATTAGTTAATTTGTATCTATTGTCGCTATGCGAGAACAATTCTTTAAGGTTGTCTTTCCAGGTTTTTGACCCAATGACAATACCTTCCGATTCTTTAATGAATGAGGGGGCTGTGTATTAAATCGTTTGATCAAGATTTTCTGCATTATACGCTGCGTAGTATTTTCTTAAATCAGATAGTACGTTATTTTGCCCAATAAAATGGTCCTCTAAGATGGCTGCAGCCTTTTGGTCGATATCCCCCGGAAGTTCCAGTTTGTTATAAAACCAGCCATCGTGTGCGATCTTCCATTGTCCTTGTTCATACCGAATGACGAAGACTTCCACATCTTTACGATTCAACTCTTCCGTATTCTTTATATAAGTTACTTGAAGCGTTGCTTGGTCTTTAGCTGTATATTCAATTCGATCGATGCTCAGCTTGGATTCTCGGACTGGGATTTCACTATTGACTTGATTCGCTTCATAGTCGTACTCAGGATTATGGTATCCCAATGTCAAATTATCAGATGTCAGTAATTTTGGAGTAAATGCTTCGAAATATTTCGTTATGAGCTCTTTAATAGCGGCTTCTTGACCATAACCATATGTCTGTATACTTACGGTGAGCCTCGGTTCATCATAATAAATCGAATACTTCGCGATATCTCCAAATTCGCGAAGAGGGATATATGCTTGTCCTTTAATTTCAAGAATTGCATTGGTTAAATAGTAACTACCAGCGTCGTTATACTCAATAATATCTTCACCGGTACCGAATCGAATGACTACACCGTTTATGTTTCCCGAGATTATCCCAGTATCTGCTATAACCCATTGCGTCAGAAAATTTGCGAAAAGCTACGTACATAACACCCGATTTTACAATCGGATTTACACCAGTAATCTTTTTATTATTCACTACCAATTGAATTTGCTTACTTACAGAAGCAGCTCCCTCTACTTGTGGAGTAGATACGACCATGCAGAGGACTATCAATATACCAATAAGCTTCTTGAACATTGTGACACATCCTATTCTTAGTAGTAAGAATCGCTCTTATTTTAGTTTATCGGCTGAAACCTTAATAAAAATAGTAGCCAACAATCCTATGGCTACCGAGTTAAAATACAGCACAAACCAAACAAAGCCTCTCTCCGGCATTTTATAAAGCAGAAAGGGGATCTGCTCCCCATGGAGACAAATTCCTTTGAGCTTCCCAGTTAGTGCAATATGGTGTTTTTGTCCCGCGCCCCTGTCGTACCGGATAATCACCCCGTAATAGGTCGGTGTAGATTTCTTTACGTTTTCTTTGTTTGCAATAAGATCGTGAACCTCTTGCTCGGTTAAACGCTGTTGAAATGAGACTTCATGCAACGCAAGTTAAGACGATCATAACAAGTCTTGATCGATTCGTTAATCGTTGAATCCCAAACAGCCCCTCTCCCAAGTGCTTCCACCGTGCCACAATTCGCCTGATTTGGATCGGCAAGTTACAAATACTGTTCAGAATAAAGAAACAGCGGTAGTCTAGGACTAAAAAACAAAGTCCGAGACTACCACTGTTTTATTTAACTATGGTTCACCGATAGTTCGTTAAGCGACGAGACTGATTAGATTGTTATCGGGGTCCTTTATGATCGCATATCGCTCTCCCCACGGTGCATCTTGCGGCTCGAGAAAGCCGTCATACCCAAGCGTCGTCAACTGACGGTACACGTCATCCAGCGCTTCGTTGCTGGGGAACTGAAAGGCGAGCTCGGTCCGGTAGCCGACAGGATCTTCCCAGCCTTCAAAAACACGCTTTACCGATTCCACCATATCGAATGCAAACACAATTCCTTCTTGCTCCACGTCTACGTGATGATCTTCGTCGGCGCCGTCCGGAATATCCAGCCCCAACACACGATAAAAATCCAACGCCCTCTTCATCTCTTCTACGTAAATCGCGATTCGTTTCAACTTTACCGTCATGTAATGCAGCTCCCCTCGCCTTGCTTGATTTCACTCCCATTATAGTAATTGTCCTTCATTGCAAAATAGTAAAAAACGGACTTCCTCACTCCTGCTTGGTCAGCCTTTTGAGTGGAAGTCCATAATATCGCTTAAAAACGCCAGCGAAGTGCGACTGATCGTAGTACCCGTGTTGAAGTGCCAAATCCGTCAAGCTGAAATAGTCCCCTCTGTACAATTCCTCCAGCACGCTTTGAAAGCGGACGATGCCGAGCATCTCCTTCGGGCTGAGGCCAAGCTCCAGTTCAAAGGATCTTCGCAGATGCCTCTCGCTAAAGTTTACCTTATCCGCCAAATCCGTTACGGAAAGATTACCTTTGACCTCGTATATATACTGCATGCTCTGGTAGACCAAAGTGAGGGCAGGCACCTCGCTCGCAGCCAGTATTCGGCCCAATTGCTGCTCCACGACCTCGATCCTGTCTGGTAACGATTGGGCAGTCAGCAGCTTTTCGACCCAATCGAGGGCCTCTTGTCCCCAGAGATCCTCCAAAAACACACGATTTGCCGTTAATGTCGATATTGGAGACTTCAGGATCGTGCGGGCCGACTCCGAATACAGCCGGATACCCCATACCGAGCGTGCTTTTGCAAATTGCAAAACTTCGACTTGTGTCGTTAGCCCTACGACATAAGCGGCCTGCCTGCTTGATGAAGCGAACAGGTCCACTATAATATCGACACAGCCATCGGGGATGACTCGATGTCCCGGATTTCCCGGCACCGGCAGGAAATCCACCGTCCAATAGGCAGCGACATGCGACGCCAGGCGACGGCTTGGCGCAAACTCCCGGAAGTTGTGCGAGTGGATATGCAACTGCGGCTGCAATTGGGGAGCATGCAAGGGCCGGTAAGGATGGCTCATCTGCGCTTCTTCCTCCTATTACGTGAAAAATCTTGAAAACTTAGCGGCTTTCAAGGCTAACTTGCCTCGCCAATGACTGTAACACTGCCCAGCTGCTGTCGTGTTGTTATCAACGTTTTCCATAAGTTCAAGCAAATACATACTCCATTCTCGTTAATCTTTAAACATTTCTGTTGTTTCTCTTAATGTATATTCATCTGGTATCCTTTTTTCAATAATAAACGCTCTAAATAGTTCAACTGCCTGATTATGGTTTAAGACTTCATTAGACTTAACTTTTATTTCACCACCGCTGTATGAAACCTTTGTGCTTGTCTTTAACAGACTCTTTACACCGACTACAAAATGCCTAAATCCATACTTATCTGGTGTTCTGATTTCTATTGTCATTCTTGACTTAGAACCTGCACATTGAATATATAAAGAATCACTAAAAGATAGTGTACAAAATGAGCTTGTACTATTGTTCATTTGATAGAGGAAGCCGTAAACAAAATCGGCTTCTGGATTAATGTCTTCCATTACATAATTATCTACTTGATACCGAAATTCCATGTAATTCACCTCAAAGTTGTTTCAGCCTTAAATCTTTCTATTTAAAATTTTAACATGAAAGAAAGTGTTTCTTTCAACTATAGTTCATCCCACTATCCTGCCCTTAATATAATAAAGCTGCCATGACGGCAGCTTTCATTTTTAGTTTATTATTTTTGGAATTCAATGTCATGTTCGATGCACCATTCAATCACCAATTCCTTTATCTTGTTTTCCTTGTAGGTATACCATTGCTTATCTATGCCAAATTGTATTATTTTATCTTTAAATCTGCGAAATGCACCTTTCCCAATAATTGCGGTATTTAGCGCTTCATTCATCTCTTCATCTTCAAGAGTCGAAATGAACTCTTCTATGAGTTCATATTCGTTGTAGTCGTTTTTTAACGTGAAATCAGCATATTTTTCCTGTTCATCCTCGAGTATGCAAATTGCCCTTTGAATGTTCTCTCTTTGCCATTCAGGGAAATTTTCAAGCGGCTGTTCATCTTCAGCAGCTCGAATTTCTTCTCTAGTTAACGTAATCACTTCACCTGTTGTTACATCTATATAAGTAAACGTATCCTCAATCCCAATCTCAATCTCGCTGACTAATTGATCTAAACTGACGAGTACTTTAACCAATAAAATCGTTCCTTTCCAACTCATCCTTTTTACTGAATGATCATTCCTCGTAGCACACTGCCGAAGTATCGCTATCTTGGTTTATTTGTTTTTCTTCATCTGATTCATAACTTCTTGAATCTCTTCCCTACTTGCATTACCTGTTCCGTCAAACGAACACATTAAACAGGAACGTAGCTCAATATCTTTACCATTTTCATCAATATCGGAAACTGGTTCTGTCCAGTCCGCTCCTTGACCACAAAAATCACATCATTAGTTGATTCAACACTTCGATGGTTTCCTGCAAACGAATGTGATTCATTTGCATAATTGACAGTTATTTTTACATTCAAAAAAGTCGATAAAGACCTCTTTATCTTGATCATCCATGTAACGGAGTCCACTCGTAGTTATACCTTTAATTCTTGAATGATCGAATTCGGGCAATATCTTCGCCTCTTTTAAAACTCGCTAATTCTAACACTTATTCGTGATGTGATTAAAGTATCCTCCCTTTACTCAACAAAAGCTGCACCAGACCGGTAGATGTGCTGCTGCTTTATTGATTGAACTATAGTTACCCTGGCTTAATCATTTGCGTTAGCGAAATATATTCTTGTAAGGTTATTTTCTAGACCTGCCACCCTAATCAAACTGTTCTTTCAAAGCTCCAACCTTCATAAGCACCATATTTTTTACCGTACATACTCATGAGGTGCGTTTGGTAACCGATTAGTGCTAAAGCTTGTGTTTTAGTAGCTATAAACCTGACCCGGTCATCCAATTTTGAAATCTGCTTAATCGAGAATGACGTGAACCCGATCTCTTTTTCAAATTCTTTAGCGTATACGAACGGAATCTCAAAATGATGTGTTATGTGACAGGTGTTAACTCGCCTTAGATTGATTCCGGAATTAGTAATTTTCTTGTTGTTATGTTCCATTCGAGTCTTAAGTTCTTCATCCGTTTCGATGATACCCGCGAGTCCTTCACCAAAAAGATTGTCAATTTCGTATCGGTTAAAATCCAAGATCCATTTTCGGTGTAGATGGTATAGAGGCAACAGGGCACCTATTTGCGAACTAAAGACATCGCAGCCACGATCGTCATACATGTGAAACAAGATGCCTTTTGTTTTGTTATACAGGTAAATCCCACCGTCGGCGCTCGGTTTGCGCATGAAGTCGGCATTCTCAATGGATTCAATTAAATACGACTTTCTGATTTCTTTCGCTTTAACTTCAACGGTCCATTCTTTAGTGTAGAAATCGACATCAGACTCATCAAACTCATATGGTAAAGTGCTCGATGTCGTGTTATTCAACCGCGTTAGGAAAAAACGCTTTAATCGTATCTTACTTTTCCGTTTTTCATTTATTCCAAAGCTGGTCCTATGCATAAAAATCACATCGTCTTCGGGATCGAAGATTGAACGATATATAGCACTCGCGCGACGAAGGCTTTCGTTCCGGTACGCCTCTTCCGTCAAACTTTCGAGTCCTAATTCAAAACGGATATAAGGACCTTGAGCTTTAATTTCTTTTACAATGTTCATTGAGGATTTACCTTAGCTTTTATTCTCCATTTTACCATATCTGACTGACCAAGATCCTTCATGTTTGGATTAAACTCTGATCTGCTGCATCTTTCCCCGAGATGGTGGCGTAGGGAATTATTTTAGCCACCGCGCGGTTTCATCATCCCGCTCATGTTCAGGATTGGACATCTAGTTCGATTGATGACAATTTCAATACTGTATGGAATATCATTATCCATGGGATCGCAAAGCCGAAATAGTCATACAATTGGGCGTGCGTGTGTAACGGAGAGGGCCACACTATTCCCGACCTCTGCTACTCTTTTCAGCTTGAAACAAACGACAAGAAAATACGTACATGTGAAAAAAGCTTGTTAATATTAAGATTCTAATCGGGAATATTATGTCGTTATTCTTTGGTGGCTGGGCCGTGGGTTGCTGCAACTAATTACTTAAATTGCACGAACAAACAGCCGGTCGAGATAACCGGCTGTTTGCTCATTTTTACATATGTCCGGCAGCTGATGCTGCTGGTATTTTGCCTGTCGTCGCTTTTACTCGGGACCAGTCGAGCGTCAGATAGCGCCACCCGTTGGCAACCGCCGAAAGCACGATTAGCAAACATAGCGCGGACCAAGCGCCGGTCTGCCCCCAATCGAGCACTCTGGTCAACAGAATCGTTAGCGGGATGAATAACAGCCAGTTTAAGATAAGCGCCGTCCGTGACAAGAACGTCGTGTCCCCTATGCCTCGAAGTCCGCCGCCGAAAATAATGTTTGCTCCTGTGAACAGCTGAACGCAAGCGGTTAGATGGATAAGCGAAATCGCCGTTTCGTACACCGCCGTCTCCGAGGTATACAGCTTGGCGATCGGCAATGCGAACAAGAAAAAGACGACCGAGATCAACGCCATAAAGATAAGGCCCAGATAAACCGTCACAATCCCGAATCTTCGGGCAGCAGCGCTGTTGCCCTTGCCCACTTCCTGTCCAATCCCGATCGTAGCCGCAGCGCCGAAGCCATTCGAAGGCATAAACCCGAAGGACAAGATGTTAAGCGCGATTTCATTGGCGGCGATAGCGGTTGTGCCAAGCCTTGTAATGCATGCGGTAAACACAAGCATCCCAACGCTGTTGGACAGCTCCGTTATGCCAAGCTTAACGCTCTCGAACAACAGCAGGCGCACCTGTTGCGCCTCGATGCGTATCCAGCCCCTTGTTGCGTACGGGATGCTCATGAAACCGTAATAGACGATTAAACTTAGCAAAAAGGTTACCGCTTCCGCAGCTACCATGCTCCACGCCGCTCCTTGAAGCCCAAGCTCCGGAAAACCGAACTTTCCATAGGCAAGGACATAGGTCAAGCTTACGACCAGCCCGCTATTGATGAGCGAGAGCGTCATTGGCGTACGCGTATCCCCGACCGCCCGCATATAAGCAAAGAATACGGTATTAAACATCGTAAAGATTAGCGCAATCATTCTCACCAGCAAGTAAGGTGAGCCAAGGGTGAGGATGGTCTCGTTCGAGCCCATCAGGTAGAGAATACCGTAAGGAAGCAGGAAGCTGCCTATAAGCAGGGTAATTCCCTGTACGGCCGTAATGATCAGCGCAATCTGCATCCGTTGGTTTCCCTGCCGGATATTGCCGGAGCCATAGTTTTGGGCGACGAGAAAGTTAATCGCTCCCTGCACGCCGGAGAATAAGGCCCATAGATTGTAAATGATAATGTTCGTAATGCCGACAACCGCAATGGACGCCGCACCAAGATTTCCGACGATCATTAACACCAGCAATCCGGTAAAAGTCATGGAGGAGAAGGTGGCGATAGACGGGATCGCTAATGTTAGGATTCGTTTGACCAACAGCAAGACTGCACCTCTTCGCAGGGAATTCGATTCTGCCATCTTTGATCATAGGCAAAACCTGCTTTCATTATAGGAGGGAGTCTTACCGCTGAAAAGAAGTGATATGAAGATCAGTTACTATCCTTGGGTATAGCATGGATGACGATTGCAATTCCTGCTTCCCCGTCAACCGACAACAAATGGCCACCCGGCTTCTCCGGTTCAAAGGCTAACCTTTCTTCCGACAAACGCACGGGATGATCGCAGCGCACGTGGTAAGTCCCTTTACGATCGGGCGTTAGGATTGCCTGATGAATGACCCCTTTTCTCCAAACGATATCCACCGTCACGCCGCCGCGGGCCCTCAGTCCCCGGACTTCGCCGTCCGGCCATGCCTTTGGAAGGGCGGGCAGCAAATGCATGCAATCCTCGTGGCTCTGCAGTAGCATTTCCGCAATGCCTGCCGTTCCGCCGAAATTGCCGTCGATCTGAAACGGCGGATGGTTATCCAGTAAATTCGGCAGCGTAGAGTGGGACAATAACGCGGTTACGTTGCTATACGCCTCTTCCGCGTCTCGCAGTCTTGCCCAGAAATTGACGATCCAGGCCCGGCTCCAGCCGGTATGCCCTCCCCCGTTCTCCAAGCGGCGCTCCAGCGTTCGGCGAGCGGCATCGCTAAGTTCCGGCGTATGATCCGGCGTAATTTGGGTTCCAGGGTGCAGGGCGAACAGATGCGAGATGTGGCGATGCCCAAGCTCCACCTCCTCGTAATCCTCGTACCATTCCTGCAATTGGCCGTGACGTCCGATACGGGATGGAGGAAGCTTGCTAATGGCCTGCTTCAGCTCCTCCAGAAAGTCTTTGTCATCCGATCCGAGCAGCTCTCCCGCGGCTGTACAAGCCTGGAACAGCTCGCGCGCGATTTGGCTGTCCATGGACGGCCCGTAGCACAGCACACCCGTCTCCCCATTCGGCAGACGATAGGTATTCTCGGGAGAGACGGAAGGGCAGGTGACCCATTCCCCGCCGGGAAGCTCGACCAGATAATCAAGCAGGAAGACCGCCGCCTCCTTCATCATCGGGTAAGCGCGCCCCAGGAACGCTTTGTCTTCCCCGTATCGGTAATGCTCCCAAAGATGAAGGGACAGCCAAGCGAGACCAAGGGGCCAATAGGTCGACGAAGGCCACAAATCCTGAGGAGCCGTGTCCGCCCAAATGTCCGTGTTGTGATGAGCGGCGCTTCCGCGGCAGTCATACATGGTCCGGGCAGTATGACGGCCGTTGGGAATCATGCGCTCGATCAGGTCGAAGAGCGGCAAGTGACACTCCGCCAAATGGCAGCTCTCTGCCGGCCAATAATTCATCTGGGTATTGATATTGATTGTGAATTTGCTGTCCCAGGCGGGAAGCATATCTTTGTTCCATATCCCTTGCAAATTAGCGGGCAGCGATCCGGGCCTGCTCGAGGCGATCAGAAGGTACCGGCCATAATGAAAATATAAAGCAGTAAGACCGTGATCCTCGCGACCGGCCTTAACGTTAGCGAGACGTTCAGAGGTATCCTCCGTCCTGGCCTTCAAGCCGGATTCGGCGCCTAACGAGAGGCTTGCCCGATCGTACAGTATGCGGTAATCCGAGACATGCGAAGCCCGCAATTGCGCATAAGCGCTTGCGGCAACGCGTAAGGCGTCTCCAATCGCAGCAGCTTCGGGGTCGGCTTCGCGGAAATCGGTCGACGCGGTCACGACCAGAAGAACGGCGTCGGCATTCGAGACGACCAGGTGCTCGCCAATCGTGCGCATGCTCCCCCCCTCGGGCCTGCATGCAAGGACCCCGCAATACCGGACGCCTCCGCCGCTGTTCCCGCTCATGACGATCTTACCGTCCTCGGCCCGAATCTGGTCTACATAGCGGAACCGTTCGCGTCCCATTCTGGCGGTAAACGAAATCTGGCCGGGAACATCCGCCTTAAGCCTAATCACGATGGCTCTGTCCGGATAGCTCGCGAAAATTTCGCGGACGAAATGGGTTTCTCCCGCCCTATAGGAAACGCGAGCAATGGCCTCGGATAAATCAAGCCGTCTTTCGTAATTCTCAATTTCGCCGGCGTGCTCGAATTGCAGGAACAGATCGCCCAGCGGAACATAATGACGCTGGGTCTCGGGAATGGCCGTCAGGGCCATCGAGGCCAGACGCTCGGCCTCCCGCAGCTTTCCCTCGAATATAAGCTTGCGAATTTCGGCCAAATTCGGCAGGGCATCCGGATTATGCCGATCTCTAGGGCCCCCGTACCATAAGGAATCCTCGTTTAATTGCATGCGTTCCGCTTGCGGATCACCAAATATCATGGCTCCCAGGCGTCCGTTGCCGATCGGCAAGGCTTCTTCCCATTTCCCGGCAGGAGTGTGATAAAGCAGCGTATCCTCGTATTCGCGATTGTTCTCCAGCATTTGCGTTCAATCCCTTCCGTTAATTGATGGAATCGTTTCGTCTTCTTCCTGAATTCCGCGATAAGCGCCGGGAGTCGTGCCCGCGTACTTTTTGAACACCTTCGCAAAGTAATGCTTGGTGTCGAAGCCGACCTGCTGACTGATGGCGCAAACCGTCAGATGCGGCTGCGTTTTCAATAGTTTTTGCGCCTCCCGGATCCGCAGCGAATTCAAGTAATTAACAAAGGTATCCCCCGTCTCCTTCTTGAACAGGCTGCTGATATAATTCGGATGCAGACTCATTCGTTCCGCCAGGTGATCAAGAGACAAATCCTTCATGTAATTCAACTGCAAATAGGCCAGAATGCGTTCGGCGTGCCGGCTGTATTCCGAATCCGATGCGGCGGGCAGCTCTTCCTTAACGCGGCTCAGCAGAACGGCGATTTCCTTCTTGTCCAAGGGCTTCAGCAAATAATCCACAACACCCGAGCGAAGAGCCTGGCGGACGTATTCGAACTCGTCGTATCCGGTCAGGATAATGAATCGGTCGCATAATCCCGCGTGCCTGGCGTCCCGAATCAATTCGAAACCGTTCTTCTCCGGCATGTTAATATCGGTTACGGTCACATCGGGCATAAAGCGCTTCATGGTTTCCAGCGCTTCCAATGCGTTAAAGGCCGAGCAAATGTCGGACCCTGCCGGCGCGACCTCTTCTACGATTTTAACTAACCCTTTCAGAATCAAAGGTTCGTCGTCTACGATCAAGATCTTCATCGTCCACCGCCGTCCTTTTCTCAATGATAATGCGCAAGCAGGTTCCTTGACCCGGCTCGCTGAGGATTTCCAATCGGGAATCTCCGCCGAAATAACCCTTGACTCTTTCGTTGACATTTTTTAAGCCTACGCCGGCCGGTTCATCCGATTTTCGGAATTCATCGTGCCTGGTCAGCCGTTCACGCAGCTCGAGAAGCCTCTCGGGCGGAATCCCGTTTCCGTTGTCGGAGACTTCGATCGTGACCTCCGATTCCGTTTCCGTTGCTTGCAGCCGGATATGGACGGGACGCAGAACGGCGGAAGCCCCATGCACGATGCTGTTTTCAATAAGAGGCTGCAGGAGAAAGCGCGGACAGGACAGCCTGTCGGCCTCGAGCTGAACGTCAATCTCGTAGGTCAGCCTGCTTTGAAGCCTCATTTTGTGGATGTTCATGTAAAAGGCAACCATCTCGATTTCCTTCGCGAGAACCGTTTCCTGCTGCGCGGACGACAAGCTGTACCGCATCAGCTTCCCGAACCAGAAGGATATATCGGCAACCTCCTTGTCGTTATTGGCTTCCGCGACCATTCGGATCGTTTCCAGCGTGTTGTATAGAAAATGAGGCTTGATCTGCGCTTGCAGCACCTGGTATGCCGCTTCTTTGTTGCGAAGCTCGGCCCGGTGGACATTATTAATGAGCTCGTCCATTCTCCTAACCATGGAGTTGTAGGTAACGATCAGGAAGCCGATCTCGTCCTTTTCAAACCTGCCGCTTTGGATCGACAGCTGCCTTAGGTTATTGTCGCTCAGAGTGCGCATATGCCGGGCCAAGCGGAGAATTCGTTTCGTAATCGTAGAAGCCAGCAAATAATAGGCGATGGATAAGGCGATGAGCAGCAGCACGATGATCGTCACCAATACGGCCTCTTTCTGCTTCACGGAACGGAATACGTCTCCCACCTGACCGGTGATGATTACGCGAACGCCCAGGGGCTCAAGCTTTAGCTGATTGACAATCATATTGCGGTTGATAAAAAAATTCCGCTTCTCCGCTTGCAGAAGAGTCAGCGTCTTATTGTCCAATCCTGCCGCTTCGTTCCTCAGCAAATCGCCTTGCCCGGTAAGCAGATTGGCTTTCCAATTGCCCTCCACGCCCGCAGCGGCATAAAAGTTGCGGATTAAGCTATTGCTAACCCGAATTTCAAGGAGACCGATTCGCTCCGTAATTTGCGTATTGTAGATGTACTGGTAATAAATCAGGTCCGGATCCGATACTTGAGGATCGGCGCGCAGCCATATCCCCTGACCGGCTTTCAGAGACGCGACGGTGGCCTCTGTTTGCGGCTCCAGCATGGACCAGTCCCGAAATAGATTGGTTATGGGCAGCACCCGGTCCTTCATTTTATAGATCACGATAGATTCGATCTCCGGATTGGCGAACATGGATTGGGTGTACAGCGGGAGAATATACCGTGTCAATGCGTAGACGCTGTCCGCGTCGGAATCATAGACGCCATCCAGATAATCGGTCAGGTAAGGATTGTATTGCATCACCCGGTGAACCGATTGAATCCTGGCGAAATCCGTCTTCATATTGGCGTAGGCCTGCTCGAGGATCTTTTGCCTGCTCTCTACGAATTGTTGGGTCAAGTTTCCGTAGATTTGCGTGTAATAGTGATAACCGAAAGCGATAACCGGGATAAAGATCATAATGACGTAACCAAGCACGATCTTGCGCATGATGCTCACGGATGCATTTCCCTCCAATAAGGAATCCATATATCGTTAACGTATCACGTACTCAAGAATTCCGCTAGAGTCGCATTTCCCCCGGAGCGATCGGTTGCAGGCCGATCGTTAGCTTCCTCCATAGGCCGCTCTTCCGTCCGCCGCAAAGGAAAAGCCGCGTTCAGGCAGCGCAAAACCCGACCAATCGATATAAACGGAATACGATTCGTCCTCGACTCTAAACAGCGGGATAAATCTGGCTTGAGTCCCCCCGTCGTCTTCGACGATAACCTCCAGCTTACCATCCTTTATCCTGCCGGCCAGCTTCTCCTCTAGATTCCGATCGGATATTCCTGTCAATGGCATGTCATCATCAACCCTGGCGAGGAGCACGCTGCCGTATAGGAGCGCTGCCGATGCTTCCGATCCCGGAAGCGGAATCAACCTCAAGGAAGCTTCGATTTCAATGTCGATCCGATCCCCATTACGGTAGAGGCGTTCAACTACGATATACCCTTCTTCCTTTTGGAGATGGATGACTTCGTCATTGAATCTTATGTTCTTGACAGCTTTCTCCTTGAACATCATCCGAAGCTCCACGGGCTCATCCGCTTCAAAATGCAACGTGGAAGTCAGACTGTCCGGAAAACTCGTCCGCTGATGGATAACGATTCTGCGATCCTTCCATGCTGCCTCCGAGGAAACGAAAGCATTAAGAAGAATGGCGTTTCCGTTCCGGAACCAGATGTTTTTTTGCAGTTCGCTCATGGCTTCGATCCCTGACCCGGTGCAGCACCAGAAGGAATCATACGGTTCGCTGAATTTCTTCATCGCATTCGTTCCGAGCGGCTGATGGTATTGGGAAAGACCCGTTTTAGCGCTGGCGCTATTCAAGACCGCGTTATACTTGAGGGATTCCAGATGGTCCAAATACCCGGTCTCCGGGGACCATTCCAGCAAGCGCTCCACAATCTTTTCCGTATTATGCGCGCAGCAGCTTTCGCTTTCCCCGCCGGTCAGCGCATCCGCCAATCGACCGTAACCGCCCCAATGCTCCGCTTTCTCCGATACTCCGCCCCGGATAAAGGCCGTCGCCTTGGAGCTGTTGTTTCCGTTCGCGAAGGTTCTCCCCTTCAAGAAATCGTAGAAACGGAGTGCCGATTTTTTATAGGAATCCTCTTCTCCTATCTTGTAGCGGTGCATGGCTGCAATGATCATCGGAAGGTGAGCGTTGGCATGCAGGTCCTCCAATACATCCCGGCCTTCCGCAAGCGGCCCGAGCAAGTAATCCCTGTCAAAAATACGGGCCAATCCGAGGAGCTTGGCATCTCCGGTCAACTCGTATAACGTATAAAGGGAGTCTCCCAAACCGCCAAACTCGTTTACGGGATTTACTTTCGTGCAGCGAAGAATGCCATCGATTTTCCAATGGGAAAGACGTTCGAATCTTCCCCGAATGTAATGGGCAAGATTGACCGCAAGCTCCAGTGCTTGCGCATGACGCAAATATTTATAGCAATCAATCAAGCCTTGCATAATTTTGTGCAGGGTATAGTAGGGAGCCCACACGCTGCGGTTCTCTTCGAGCTCCAGTACGTCAAGCTTATCCTCCTCGAAGGCGCTCAAATAGCCGCTTGGCTGCGCGCACGCCTGCATGACGCCGACAATTTCACCCGCCATCGTCTTCATCGTTTCGTCGCCATCGCCATAAGCGAATTTGGCGCACGCGGACAGAAAATGTCCGACGAAGTGTCCTCTCAAGCCGCAATCCGGCGCCTCCCAGCCGCCCAGCGGCTCCGCTGCGGATGCCATTCCCGCATTAATCTTGAACGTGTGCATCAGACGCTCCAGATCAAACTCTCGCAGGTATGTTTTTGCACGTTCTCTCCTGGAAGCAAAAACATCGTCGGTTAATCGGACTTCGTCCAGTTGAAACGAAATGAACATAGCGTTGTGCTTCCTCCCTTCGCAAAAGCAAATCCACCAGCGGTATAGCATACAAAGTCCGGCGGCAACGCATCGCGCTGCTGCCGGACTTTGGTCTTATTTTTTAAACAAATCCTTCTTCTTCTGATACGTTTGGTTTGCCCAATCCACCAAGCGGTTCAAACCGATCTTCTCGGCATTTTTCACCATGGTCTCGTAATTGGCAACGGCCTCTTCTTCCGATTTCGCCAAGTAAATTTTGACCTTTTCGTTCTTGATCATCTCGTCAATCTTCGTTTTAATCGTCTTCTCTTCGGAATCCGGCTGCAATTGAATCAAACCAAGCTCCGGCTTGTAGACCGTGAACGCTTTTTTCTCCATCAACGCTTTCGTCTTCTGTGCCCCCGGCACGTAACTCAGCATTCCTTCGGTAACGCCGTCGTTGTACAGGTACCACCATTTAATTCCGTTCGTATTGACGAAATCGGCATCGGACGGATCGTATTTCAAATTCGGATAACCATCTTCATTCCAAGTCCAATGCTCGCCTTCAACGCCAAACATGGTCAATTTCTTTCCTTCGTCGCTTGCCAGATACTGAAGGAATTTGATCGAAGCTTCGGGGTCCTTGTTATTCTTCGTGATAAACGTGCCTGCAAAGCCTAGTCCCGAGCTGACCGCTTTCGCATTTTTCGAAATGGCGCTAGGCAGCATCTGGAACGTATACGAGCCGCCCGCGTTTTTGACCTTAATATTGTCCATGTCCGCTACGCTGACCGTATGGCTATGCGCAAACGCCTTCCCGCTTGTCGCATACTGATCGTCGATTTGATCGTTCGTATAGGCGAAGTTCTCGGCCAGAATATCGCCTTCGCGGTAAAGACGATTCATAAATTTGAAAAATTCCAGCATTTCGGGTTGTCTAATCGCATAGTCCACTTTTCCGTCCCGCTCGTACCAGCCGTCCAGAAGGCCCTCGACGCCGAACTGCTGCAGGAAGTATTGCTCGATCCAATCCTTATCCATAATGAGAGGAACCATGTCCGGATATTTCTGTTTAACCATGCCCAAAACCTTTACAAAATTGTCGATGGTGTCAATCGGGGGATTCCCAAGCTCTTTCAGAATATCCTCGCGCACGGCGATACCCGGGTTGCCGTCGCTTCCGAGCGAATATTTGTTCTGCGCCATTTCCTCCTGAGTGGCAAAGGAGTTGCGCACCGTGTAGAAGTTGCCGTCATCCATGGTGTGTATCGCGATTCTTGTCGGATCGATTTTAAAATCCGGCGCGTATTTCTCGATCAGTTCATTCCAGGGATAGGAAAGCTTTGAATCGGACATCCGATCGATATTAGCATAAGTGAAAACCAAGTCGGGAAGGTCTCCGGAAGCGATCATCAGCGGAAGCTGCTTATCGTCCGTCGCGACCGTCACGTTCAGCTTAATTCCCGTCTTTTTCGTAATTTCCTCGGCAACGGCCCCCTTCCACTCCTTCACCGGATACCAGGAGGCATCGATAAACAAGGACAGCTCCTTCACCTCGTTGCTTTTTGCGGGCGAATCGGGGGTTGTCCCCGGAGAGTCGGCGGCGACTGCGTTGTTCTTCTGACCGTCGTTGTTGTTGTTTCCGCCGCATGCGGACATTAACGTTATCGTCATCATGAGGATGAGCGATAGGAGCAGAGCCTTCTTCCCTTTGTATCTGTTCAATGTAACCCCTCCAACAAGTGATGTTTATATTAAAGCAAACGCTTTAATATCATGCCAATTAAAAATCAGCCCTTCACGGAACCCAGCATAATGCCTTGAATAAAAAATCTTTGAAGAAACGGATATACGCATACGATAGGCGCGATAGAGATCACCATGGCCGCTACCTGAAGCGAATAGCTGGTAACGCCCGCCGAGGCACTGTTCGCAACGGCAATGGCGTCCATCGGAGCGTTGCTCTTGTTGATGACCTCCATCATCCGGAAGGCAAGCGTCCGCAGACCTTCCGATTGCACGAAGTAAGCGGAATCAAGCCAAGAGTTCCACTGTCCAACTCCCAGGAATAACGACATCGTTGCAATGAGCGGCATCGAGACGGGAAGAATGATCCGATAGAAAATAACGAGCTCGCTGGCGCCGTCCATATGAGCCGATTCCTTTAATTCGCCCGGAATCTCTTGAAAGAACGAAATGGCTATCAACAGGAAGAACGTACTCAGCATGGAAGGAATCACATAGACCCCAAACGTGTTCAACAGTCCAACGGAGCGCAGCACGACGTAATACGGGATAAGGCCGCCGGAAAAGTACATCGCGAATATAATGACCGTGAAATAGCCTTTACGAAACAGCAGATCCCGGTGCGACAATCCGTAAGCGACCAAGCAGGTAAATAAGACGCCTAAGGCGGCTCCTGCAAGCGTTCTCATAATCGTGACCAAAAAAGCGCGGTACCAGTGGGGATCATCCAAAAACCTGACGTAATTCTCAACGGTAAAGGTTCTAGGCCACAGATAAACGCCTCCGAGAAGCGAATCGGTTCCTTTATTAAAGGAAAGAATCAGAACGTAATAAAACGGATAAAGCATCGATAACGTAAGAATGGTTAATAACGCATAAATCAAGGCATCCATGATGCGGTCTTTTTGTTTCTGGCTGAGCTGCATGCCCGCTCCCCTTTCCTAGAATAGACTTGAGCCCGAAGAACGTTTGGCGATGAAATTGCTGGAGAAGATCAGAATGACGGAAATGACGGATTGAATCAAATCAATGGCAGCCGCATAGGAAAATCTTCCATCCCTTAAACCAACCTTAAACGCGTAGGTTTGCACGATCTCCGAAGTCGGATTGTTGATGCTGTTGCCGAACAGGAACGCCTGCTCGAAGTTGGAGCCGACTAACCCTCCGCCCAGAATGCTCCCGATGGTCAGAATGAGTACGACAACAATCGTTCCTTTCATTCCGGGGAACGTGATATGGCGTATTCGGGCCAAACGGCCAGCTCCGTCGATCTGCGCGGCCTCGTACAGCGACGGGTTGATCCCGGCAATTGCGGCCAGGAAGATGATTGTCCACCAGCCCATTTCCTTCCAAACGGCGCTTCCCGTCGCAAACCCCCAAAAGTAGCTGGGATTCGTTAATACGTCAATCGGTTTGTCTATCAAACCCAACCCTAGCAGCGCCTTATTAATCATCCCGACATCGGTTGACAGGAAGGCGAAAGCAATCCCCGCAACAACGACCCACGAGATGAAATGGGGCAAATAGCTGATGGTCTGGACAAACCGCTTAAATTTCAAATTTTTCACTTCGCTTAATAGAATCGCCAGCAATATGGGAGCCGGAAAAGCGAAAAAGACTTTTAGAAGACTTAGTGCCAGCGTATTGCGGACAATCGTTCCGAATTGGTAGTCGCCCACGAATTCCTTGAAATGCTTTAATCCCACCCAATCGCTCGTGAAAATGCCCTTAATCCCCGTAGAGATGGAATACTGCTTAAAGGCCATTAGAATGCCGAACATCGGCGTATAAGCGAAGACCAACAAAAAAATCATGCCGAGCCCGACGAACAGATGCAGCGTTTTTTGTTTTTTGAACCGCTTCCAAAATTGCGATCGTTGTTCTGTTTTTCCCGTATTTCCCGTTACCCGAATATCCAACTCCATATCTGCTCCTCCTTTGTTCTCAGTTTACTCTTCCAGACAAAGCCGTCGAAAGCCAACATTCTTAAGAAAGCGTTGTCATTTTTGAAGATTGCCTTAACACAAAAAGCCGTCCTGATTGGACGGCTTTTGTGTGTTAAGGCAGGGCTAAGAGAGGTAAGTACCTCAAGGCGCTCGCTTATTCGATAGGCATGCTCTAAGGGCAGAGGTCTTATTTCTTGGTCTTGTTGCCCTTCTTGTCGATGGATTCTTGATATAGATCAGCGTACGTCTTTGAATCTTTAATCAAATCGTCGCAGAAAGCCGCTACGTCCTTGCCCGTCACTTCGAGCGCGCCTTTTCCCCGTGCCGCTCCCTCTTCAAAAAGATCGACAATTCCGGAGAGCATCCCCGTCCCCTCGGTTAGCTCAACAGGGCCAACCTTAAAGAAATATTTTTGCATCTCTTTGTAAACGATCTGATAATCGTGGGGAAGCGCTTTTACCCGCGCCACATGCGCTCGCCACTCCTTTTTTCCTTGAATGATATCTTGTATTCTCATGTTTACCCTCCTAATAGGCACGATGAGCTTAAGCTACTTGCCTAATTTTTTGGCAATCGTATGGTTGAGCTGCTGGCGCCACTTGTCTCGAAACGTTATTGCTCCTTCTTCGCCCGCCAGCGCTGAACAGAAGCCCTTAAGATCGTCCCCCAGCACCTCGTGGACTCGCTGACCGTCCGCCGCCGCTTCTTCAAGCAGTCCAAGCACGCCGTCCAGAATCGGCATCAGATTGCGGCCCGTCAAATCTGCGTGCGGCCAAAGATTGGCCTTGATTTTCTCCCATGCCGTTTGATAATCTGCCGGCAGCTTATTGGCCCGCGATTCAAAAGCCTTGAATTCTTTAGTCATGTCGCTGCCGGTGATTTTCTCCCAAAAATTCATTGCTCTCTCTCCTTTAACTCGTTAATTTTCGAGGATACGAACTCCCACTTTGCCCAGAACCTTTGCAGCTCCTCGCGCCCCGCATCGTTGATTGCGAAAAACTTTCGCGGCGGTCCCATGTCGGATGGTTTCTTGGTGATCTCCACCAGCTTATTCTTCTCGAGCCGAATCAGAATCGTATATACCGTTCCCTCTACAACATCCGTAAAGCCGAGGGCGTTTAGCTGCCTCGTAATTTCATAGCCGTAGGTTTCATTGCGGCTTATAATTTCAAGGACGCAGCCCTCGAGCACTCCTTTAAGCATTTCCGTTATGTTTTCCAGCACAATCACCTCTCGCTATTCCGTATGACTGGTATGCAGTATCACTTACTACAACTATAAAGTATCACTAAGTAGTTGGGTTGTCAATGGGCTTACAGCCGTCCATAAACAAAATAAAGCCGCCCTCAGTGGACGGCTTCTCGCTTATTTGACGGCTTGCTGCTTCCACTGCTCGCGCAGTTGGAGCGTTTTTTTATTCCAAGCCTCGGTCTCGGGGATCAGATGCTTAATGTCATAGCCGTTGAAAACAATCTCGTTGATCATGTTGACCCAGTTGTACTCCGAGAAGCCGGGAATGGTAGCGCCCGGGAGGACCAGGACGTTGTCCTTGGTCATCTTGACGGCCTCGATATTGCGGCCCTGCCAGATTGGCGCCATGTCGATATAATCGGTCAGCTCCGGATCAATGACGGAAGCGTTGGCGCCTTCGTCGATCTTCCACTTCTGCGCTTCCAGCTCGAACTGGAAGCTGATCCATTCGTAGGCTTCCTCCTTATGCTGCGAACCGCTGAGCATGGCCAGCGGGCCGTAAATATGGAAGGAATACTGGTTCTGCTTCCCGCGCGGAAACGGGAGGATATCCCAGTTGAATTGCGCTTCCTTCTGCAAGCGCGGCAGCAGCCAATCCCCCCCGACCTCGAAGGCGGTTTTACCGTTCAGGAAACTACGCGCGACATCATGCTGTTCCTTGGCCTTGGACCAGGAAAGCATCGAACCGTCTTCCGTCACAAACTCGGTCAGCCAACGGATATCGTCCAGAACGGCCGGGGTATTCAACAGACTTTGCGTCATGCTCTCGTTCAAATAGGCCAGGTTCGGCGCATGCCCGTCGGCTGCCGCCTTGAGCGGAAGCAGCCGCATGACAAATTCATTGCTGGTCGTAAGTCCGTATTCGCCCAACGCGGGATCGGTCACCTGCTTGGCGATAGAGCGGAAGTCATCAAAGGTCCAGCTGTTTGGCGGCATCTCAACCCCATGCTTGGCCAATAAATCCTTATTAACGACGATCCACATCGGCACATCCACGAACGGCACGGCTAGTCTGCGCCCGCGGAAATCCATCGTATCGAAGTAGCCGTCCGGAAGCACCTTGTCTTGAAAGGAAGTGTCTTTATCCATATAGGGCTTGAGGTTTTCCAATAGTCCTTGCTGCTCGTAGGCAAGCAGGTCTCCGTCGATCCAGGCCAGATCGGCCGGGGTTCCGGCCTTCTGCAGCGCTTTGATTGTCGCGGTAATATCCTTCTCGTTTGCTTCCACCTTAACCGGTTCGATCGTAATCCAGGGATACTTCTCATGGAACATCTCGTACAGCTGCCGGTATCGGTCATCCGCCCAGGTAAGCAGCCTGAGCGTAACGGGAGCATGCTCCGGAGTCTTGGCGGAAGACTCTGGCGTACGGCCGGAGCATGCGCCAAGGACCAATACAAGCGTCAGGAGTAAACTTCCAATAACGTAACGTCTGTTATTCAATTGATACTCCTCCTTTTATAGCAGCATGCCATGGAACCGTACTCCCCTTTTATTCACTCAAAGGTCGAATCCAGCTCCTGGCCTTCTTTCAGTACAGGATGCTTTAACGTAATTTTTGTCCCGATGTCCGGTCCCGTCACAATCTTCAGCTTATAAGCCTCGCCAAAATACAGCTTCAGCCGGTCGTTCACGTTTCGCAGCCCTACGCCCCGGCGCGACGGCGAGAACTTGCTGCCTGCCGGCTCCTCCGCCTGCTCCAGCTGGTCGAGCACATGCTGCGGAATGCCTTTCCCATTATCGGCGATATCCATAACGATATCACCCTCTTCTTGCCTTGCGGCAATCATGATCTTCCCTTTGTCGAAGTTATCCCGCACGCTATGCTGGATCGCATTCTCTACAAGGGGCTGCAGCAGCAGCCGAAGGAACGGCAGCTCCATCGTTTCCTCATCGCAGGCGTAGAGGATCCGCACGGTTTTGCCCATTCTAGCCTGCTCGATCGCCACGTACGCCTTCACCTGATCAAACTCCCGCTTCAGCGTGGTGATTTCTTTCCCTTGGTTAAGGCTGAGACGCAGCAGATTGCCAAGCGCCGACACCATTTCGCTTATGTCGCTCCGGCCGTGATTTTCCGCCTTCCACCGGATCGACTCCAGCGTATTGTACAGAAAATGCGGATTGATCTGATGGCTGAGTACCTGGAATTCCAGCGCCTTCTTGTTGCGCTCCGAACGCGCGGCCTCCTTCACAAGCCCGTCTATCCGGTGCACCATGCTGCCAACGCTCCGGAACAGCCAGCCTACCTCATCCTTGCGGGAGGACCATGGCGATAAATAATGGAGATTATCCGCTTCCAGCTTGCGCATCAGGCGGACAAGATGGGCAATCGGCTGCGTATAGGTTACGGTCAAATAAATAACGACGCTGAAGCAGCACAGCAAATACACGATCAGAAAAATAATAAGGACACGGTTAATCTCGTTCATGGCGCCGGTCAGCTCCTTCAGCGGAGTCAAGCTGACAATCGTCCACGGATGATTGGCCATCGCTACGTAGGTTGCCAGGTAGGTTTGTCCGCCGATGGTGATGGACTGCGAGCCGGCGTCGCTTTTTTTCATAGAATTGACGAAAGACTCCGAAGGAAACGGCTGACCGGTCCATTCATTGACGGCCGAATCATAATGCACAATGCCCTTGTCGTTCACGAGCAGCAGCTTCTGATCCTTGAGCTGATCCGAGGGGGAGAAATACCGCTCCAGAAAGTCGTCGGAAAGATCCGTTGCGATAAGTCCCCGCACTTTGGAATCGTACAATCCGGAGAACCGTTTCACGTAAGTGAGCAAAGGCTTTGCGTATTTCCCCTGCTTCGGCATGGTCAGATACCAGGTCGGCTCCACCGTTGCTTTGGAGCGCTGGAACCAATATTGGTCGCCAATCCGCACGGATTCATCGATAGACCGCATATACGAAGGGTACTTCGTTGGATTAATCGGATATACCTTTACCCGGAACGCATCTATAACCGGCGTGGCGTGATACAGGGCCGTCAGCATATTAACCGCGAACGATTCCTCATCCTGCTCGTTAACGGGCTCCTTGTATAGTAAGTCTTGAACGCTTTTATTGCCAATAACCTCGTTGACCTGTTCATTCAAATTATTTAAATAGATTTCGAAGTTCTTCTTCGCCTGAAGAAGATAGCTCATGGTCATCTTCGTATTCGTCTCGGATATCCCCTCAATCGACTTGATATGGGAATAGTAGGCGAAGAGCAGAAACGGGACAATGATAATAAGCAAGAAGATAAATATCATACGATTGCGGAAGGAGGACGCCAGCCGAAACGAAACTTTTCTCATACGGTTAACCTGCCTTTCTTGTAGGGACGAAAAGCTCCCTTTATTCACTATGCGCTTCTGCTATTCCTTCTTCCCAGTTCAAAACATTAACATTCCCCCTAAAAGTTTGCGTTTCCCTCATTGTGACGGCATGCCCGATTCTTTACACTAGTTCCGTAATGACTAACCTTCCATGAAAAGGAGAAAAGAGGAACCATCATGCCATCTTCCAAGCGCATTGTTCATGTCATCTCTCATACCCACTGGGACCGGGAATGGTATATGCCGTACGAAGCCCATCACGTCAAGCTGATCGAGACGATGGATACGCTGCTCCGGACCTTCGAATCCGATCCGGACTTTCGCAGCTTTTATCTCGACGGGCAGACGATTGTTCTCGACGATTATTTGCAGGTGTACCCGGAGAAACGGGAGCAAATCCAGAAGCTGTGCGATGAAGGCAAGCTCTCTCTTGGCCCCTGGTATATACTGCAGGACGAATTTCTGACGAGCAGCGAAGCGAATGTGCGCAATCTTCAGATCGGCCACCGCGACGCCGCGAAATTCGGGCCGATCTCGAAGCTTGGCTATTTCCCGGATTCCTTCGGCAATATGGGGCAGGCCGCGCAGCTTCTGAAGCAGGCCGGCATGGACACCGCTGTATTTGGCAGGGGCGTCAAAGCGACCGGATTCAATAACCGGGTAGATGACTCGGGACTGGAATCTCCGTTCTCCGAGCTGGTCTGGCAGTCGCCCGACGGCTCAGCCGTGCTGGGTATCCTGTTTGCCAACTGGTATAACAACGGCATGGAAATTCCGGTTGACCCGGATCAAGCAAAGCCTTATTGGGAGCATCGCCTCGCCCGTGCCGAGCAGTTCGCGTCCACCCGGCATTTGCTTCTGATGAACGGCTGCGACCATCAGCCGGTGCAGACCAATCTGTCCGAAGCGCTTCGCGTAGCACGGGAGCTGTTCCCGGATTACGAGTTTGTTCATTCGAACTTCGACGATTACGTGCAGGCGGTTGAGAGCGAGCGGCCGGTTACGCTTAGCGTCACGCGCGGCGAGCTCCGCGGCCAGCAGACCGACGGCTGGTACTCCCTCGTGAACACCGCTTCCGCCCGCGTCTATATCAAGCAGCTGAATCAGCAGAATCAGACGCTGCTCGAAAAGGTAGCCGAGCCTCTTGCCGCTGCGGCCCATCAGCTCGGCAAGCCTTATCCGCACGGCCTGATGCAGTATGCCTGGAAAACCTTGATGCAGAACCATCCGCATGACAGCATCTGCGGCTGCAGCGTGGATGAGGTATACGATGAGATGAAGACGCGTTTCGCCAAAAGCATGGAGGTTGGCAAACGGCTGACGGAAGAAAGCGTCCGGTTCATCGCCTCCAAGATGGATACCTCCTCGTTCGCGGCGCACAGCGCGGAAGCCGTGCCTTTTGCCGTCTTTCATACAAGCGGCTACGAAGGCTCCTCCGTCGTAACGCTGGAGCTGGAATTCTCTCACCGGTTCTTCGACCAAAGCGAGGATCCCGCAGCCATCGCCGCTGAGGTAAAAGCGCGTACGCATGGCGAAGGTTATCTCATCAACACAGAAGGCACAGCGATTTCGCATTCCGCGGAAGATCTGGGCGTACGCTTCGGCTACGAGCTGCCGAGCGATAAATTCCGTCAGCCTTATATGGCCCGCGCCATTCGTTTAACCTTTGAAGCGGTGAACTTGCCTCAGCTCGGATATAAGACGTTCGCCTGGATTCCAAGCCTTGACGGTGCCGCTGGCGGAAAGGCTGGTACGGATGAAGCGAAAACCCTCCTTCGCGGCGGCCGCGTGATCGAGAACCGCCACCTGAGGCTGACCGTGGAAGACGACGGAAGCTATTCCGTCTGTCACAAGACCAGCGGCCAGATTTTCAGCGGGCTTGGCATCTATGAAGACGTGGGCGATATCGGCAACGAATATATTTTCAAACAGCCGAATGGCGATAAAGCTATTACAACCAAAGGCCTCAAAGCGGCTATTCACATCATCGAGAATACTCCGTACCGCGCGTCCATCGAGATCATCCATTCGCTCGCCATCCCGGCAAGCGCTGACGAACGGTTAGCCAGAGAGGTCGGCGAGATGGTGGAATTCCGCAACCGGAAGGCCGGACGCTCCGCCGAGCTGGTCCCGCTCGTTATCGTCACCAAGCTTAGCCTGGACCGCAACGGCAAGGGCGTACGCGTCCATGCGACAATCAACAACGGATCCAAAGATCACCGGCTGCGGGTACTCTTGCCTTCCGATGCCATAGCCTCGACGCATTTTGCCGATTCGATCTTTGAAGTGGCCGAGCGCCAGACGGCACCGTCCGCGGTATGGGAGAACCCAAGCAACTGCCAGCATTTGCAGACGTTCATCGACGTTCACGATAAAGCGAGAGGGCTGACCGCTGCGGGCAAAGGCCTGAACGAATACGAAATCCTGCAGGATGGCCGGAATACGATTGCGCTGACGCTGCTCCGCTGCGTTGGCGAGCTGGGCGACTGGGGCGTATTCCATACTCCGGATGCGCAATGCCTTGGCTCTAATGTTGCCGAATGGATGATCATCCCTTATGGCGGCGAGAGCGAGCGCTTTGACGCCTACCGAGAAGCCTACCGTTTCCCTGTACCGCTGACGACCGTTGGCGTATGCTTGCAAGAAGGCGAGCTTCCTCACGCGGAGCAATTTCTCGCCTGGAACGGAGACGGCCTTGCCTTCTCCAGCCTGAAGATCAACGAGGAGCGCGGCGACCTGATGGCCCGCTGGTACAATCTGTCGGGTAATTCCGCAGTACTTGCCGTTCAGCCGAATTCGGCGGCGGAAACCTACTTAAGCAACATTATGGAAGACGCCGCGAGCGAGCCGGAGGGCGGCAGCATTCCGGTGGAAGGCTATAAAATCGTAACGGTCGGCATCAAGTTGTAAGCCTTGTCTAGATACGGCAAAAGGCAGTTCCAAAGGGAAAGCGTTATTCACCTTGGATACTGCCTTTATGCGTTACTCGTCTATAATGCCGCGCTGCCTGCGGTATTCCTTGGGCGTGCAGCCAACCTGCTTCTTGAACAGCTTCGAGAAATGAACCGGGTCTTTATAGCCCACCTGATAAGAGATTTGGTACACCTTGTACTGGATGTCGCCAAGCATCTCCTTCGCCTTCTCGATCCGGATATCGGTCAAATATTCAAGGAACGTCTGCCGTTTCTCTTTCTTGAACAGCTTGCTGAGCCATACGGGAGTAACATGCACGGCGCTTGCCACGCTTTGCAGCGTTAAGCTCTCCGCGTAATCCCGCTGCAATATTTTCTCCGCCTCCGATATAATCTGGCTTGGCGTAGCGGAGAGACTCCGGAAATCGGCGGCGATTTCCTTCAAGCATCGTTCGGCCTGCTCCCTGAGCGACTGCAGCGTATCGTATTGCTCCAGCCGCTCCCAGAGCGCAATCGGATTGCTGCCCCATTTTTTATTCGGAATACCGGCCGCGGCGGCTTTCCTGACAATCTCGAACAGCCATTCGAAAATATGCTGCTGAATATCCCGAAGCTGCGTGAGCTGCCATGCCTGCACCATTAATTCGAACCGTTCCATGGCCGCGGTTATATCCTCGTCGGATCCGAACTTGACCAGATCCAGCACTTCTTCCGGCTCTGCCAGCTTTAGATCGGCATGCTCGTTTTCTTCGAAACCGCCTTGCAGCGTAAACACGCGGTTCCCTCCATAGACGGCCTTCTGCTCCAGAACGCTAAGCGCTTCCGTATACATCTCGTGCAGATTCTCGAAGGTGCATGGGTTGGTCCGGAGTCCAACGCTTGCCTTCACCTTCACAAAATCATTAATCCGCTTGATGCACAGATGCGCGATTCCGCTGGTCAGCTCAGCCTGCTCCGAACGCAGGCAGCTTAACAGAACAAGCCATCTGCCCGAGCTGTCCATGCAGATCGCGTAAGGATAAGGATAATCCTCCTCCAGCGTCTGATTCACGACATTGCCGATCCCGAACAAAATCAGGTCCTTCTCCTGGCCGCGCCGATTCTCAATGGCTTTCAGATCATCGGCGACAATGACCATAACCGTCATATGATCGACAGTCATCCATTCCATGTTTAACGTGGTCAGCCGGTGACGCCGTCTTGTTTCCTTATACGGGTCATGCTCCTGCTCCACCATCTCCCGAAGCAGCTCTTCGCGCATTTTCGGAATCGCAAACTTCACCTGGTTGATCAACTGCTGCTCATTATGCTGCTCGAGCCGCTTCCGCTGAATATTCTCGACCGCTTTGCGGACAATTTGCTCCAGCTCGCTTATATTGATGGGTTTAAGAATATAATCGATCGCTCCGGTCTTCATCGCCTGCTTCACCAGATCAAAATCATCGTAACCGCTCACCACAACGGCTTCCGGATGATAATCCTTTACCGGCTCCAAGGCGTTTAAAAATTCCAGCCCGGACATGCGGTTCATTTTCACATCCGTTACAACGAGGTCCGGACGTTCATCCTTCGCCAGCATCAGCGCCGTATCGCCGTCATCGGCGACCAGCACCTCTTCAATGCCGTACGTGCTCCACGGAAAGCGGTTACGTAAACCTTCGCGAATCTCGAACTCGTCATCTACGATTAATACACGCAGCATCCGCTCAACCCTTCCCCATGATCGATGTTGCAATGCGACCATTATATCCTGCTTGGCTGTATAAGCCTACCTCCATACTAAACGACCCGATTTTGGATTGCACGGGGGTAAAAGCAAACTTTATGGGGTTGTATTAAATTGTTGAGCATCGCTGGCTGCGTGTACCGGTCTTACTATCCAATGACGAGAAACGGCTCCAGCTCTTTGAAAAGCTTCTTGTAGTTCACGTCATCCGGGATGACAAGCGTTAACGGCTCGTTCAGCTTCAGGACAAACAAGCCAAGAATCGATTTGGCGTCGGCCATCCCGCTTTTGCCGTGAATCCAGATATCGAAGTCGTAACGGGATACGATATGGTTGATTTGTTCAATGTCCTTCACGTCTCTTACTTTAATCGGCGTGATCATCGGGCAAGCTCCTTCCGGCATCCAATTTTTTCTTATTAGTTGTTTGCCGGCAGACATTGCTTTATGCGTACAGGCATAACATGTATTGGACAGGTAAGTTTGAAAGGAGGGGGCTGGCATGGCTTGGCGTGAACTCGTACCAAACGATGCAAGAAAAACATTCGAAACACTCATCGACCGTAAGAAAAAGTGGGAAACGTACAAATCAAGAGCCGCTTTTTGCGCACTGCTATGCTTGTTTTGTTTTTTAATGTTTGGCATTGTCTACTTCCGCAATAACGGCACCATTCACGGCAGCTTTGCAAGTTTGTATGAGAGCATTATGAACAGTTCCTTCCTTATCTTCCTGCTCGCCGTCTTTATCGTCAGCTTTGTTTACTTGTATTGGCTGGCCAAGGAGATCGATAAAGCGAAGAAAAAGTATGAGACGCTGCGGATGGAAACCGTGGATAAATTCGATACAACCTGGCTGAAGAGCATCAACTTCGAGACAAGAAGCGAAATCTCCATCGAGATGAACAGCTACGATATTAATATCGATTATAAAGGTTAAATACAATCCCCCTGTTGCTTGCGGCAGGGGGATTGTTGCAGGGTTATTCGGATAAATCGGAGTACCAGTCCTCATAGTCATGGCCAATGTCGGCTTTTAGATAATAAAGCATGTGCAGCTTCTCATCCAGATCAAAAGAAGAATAGATGCTCCTTCCCGCAACAGTGATCATTTCTTGATACACCTTATAAAATAAACGCCACATCTCTTCCAGATCGGTTTGCCATCCTCGGTCAATAACGGAGAGAGCCTTTTGGCAACCCTAAAGTGGAATCGCTGGCTCCGGTTCCTTGTTCGTAATTCTCAAGATGTCCGCGTCAAACTTCTTATATAAATCTGCAATTTGCTGCAAGGTCAACAACATTTCAATATCGATAACTTCATCTATCGGGTTATAACTTACAGTGAACGAATGACCTTTCTCGCAAATCAAATGGACAAACTCCGCAACCTCATTAGCCGTATCCTGAAGGTATTTGGGACTGTATCTGGCTTGTTTGATTGCCACTTTATCGCCAAGCTTCACTTTTAGCTCCTTAAAGTAGTCTTTTATTTCTGCGGAATCCAACTGGTAGACCATATAGACCAGCTTTAGATTATCGTTATCGAAATAACTTACCGCTTGAGAAAAGAATCTCTCCTCAGCAGCTGCATCAGGAAAATACCTATGATAGATTTCCTCCTGGACGGGTATAACCTCTTTTTGGAAGGCTAGAACAGGGTCGTCTTTGTAAACTGCTTTCTTTGGAGATTCCGCCATAACGTTGCTGCAAGCCGTAAAAATCAGTACTCCAAGCAATATGAGTGTAAGTCTTAAACAGTTCACGATCTGCCTCCCCTTAACTCATTCAGATTAGTTGAAAATAGAGACGGTTGATAAGGGAGATTTGTTTCTTGTCCGCATTAAAAATAAAAAGACGTACGGGCGCCCCCATACGTCTTTTTTGCATTATTTCCCCGGCACCCCAAAGTCAGGCGTTCCGTCTTCCTTCCAAGTGAATGCTTGGATGCGGGCATGGCGGTTAGGATCGGAGAGCGGACTGCCGATAAGCTCTTTATAAGGCCTCGCATGATACACGATAAGATCGGTCGAGCCGTCCTCGCTTACGGTAAAGCTGTTATGCCCCGGTCCGTAATTTTCCGTTTCCTCGTTGGTCTCGAACACAGGCTCGGGATGCTTGATCCAGCTGTCCGGGTTGAGCAAATCCGCTTCCAAAGAAGCTTCCAATAAGCCCATGCAATACCGGTGATCGGTCGCGCTAGCGGAATAAGCTACGAAAATCCGCCCGTGGCGCAGCAAGACGGCCGGTCCCTCATTCACCCGGTAGCCTTGAATCTCCCAGTCGTATTCCGGCGTGGAGATTAACACTTGCGGACCTATAATCGTCCAGGGATTAGCCAGCTTGGCTATGTACAGATTGCTGTCGGATTCTTTATATTGCGCCCAGATCAGATAGCGTTCTCCGTTATGCTGGAACGTTGTCGCATCCAGGGAGAAGCTTTCGAAGTCGAGCTCGATTTTGCCTTTTTCCACCCATGTGCCCGTAATCGGATCTTCATCGCCGCACTCCAGCGCATACGGTCGAATCGCCCATTGATCCTCTGCCGTCCCCGCTGCGAAATAGATATACCATTTGCCGTCGATCGAATGCAGCTCGGGCGCCCAAATATGGCTGCCCATCTCGCCTGTTTCATGCTTCCGCCAAATGACGGTTTCCTCTGCGTGAGCAAGCTCCTCCAGCGTAGCGGCTTTGCGCAGCACAAGCCGGTCATACTCCGGTACCGAAGCGGTAAAATAGTAGAAGCCATCCGTATGCTTAAGCACATAAGGATCCGCCCGGTTTACAATCCAAGGTTTGAGATAATTGCCAGTGCCAGTATCCATCATGAATTCGTCACCTCGAGGAATGAAGTTTTTACTCCGTATGCCTGGGTACTATTATAACGGAAAACCATCTGTTGCCTCTAACCTATTCCAAACAGCCAATACCTCCACTCATCAATGGTATGAAAAAAGCCGAATCACAAAGGATCCGGCTTTTCGCGTTATTTAATAAGGCTGCCGGCTATTCCCCCCAAGCAGCAAGCTCCAGCTCGAATTCATTAGCGAAATCGGGGCTGATCGGAGTAACCCGCACGTTGACGTCGGCCTCCCAGATGTTGTCCGTCGGGATATCGGCAGAGGCTCCCTCAAAGACGTAATGTCCCTTCGCCTGCTGCCGAATTGGCTCTAGCTTCACCTTCCAGATGCCGCGATGGCCATCGGAGCCAACCGCTTCCACGCGAACATCCTCATGCCATATGTCGCCTAGCTGAATCTCGGCGCGGAAACGGTTTACCCCGTTTCCGTTGCCATTGTCTTCTTGAATATTCACGTTCCTGACCTGAACGCCCGACCACTTGCTGCGGATGAATCGCTTGTAAGCCGCTACTCTTGACGCAACCTCGAAGTTGTCCGCGGCGTACCGCTTTCCTCTCAAGCTCGTTGGCACGTACATCTTGTTCCAGTAATCGGTTACCATTCTGTGGGTGTTGTAGACCGGCGCAAGCGAGCAGATCGATTCCTTCATCAGGTTGACCCATTCCACGGGGACATTCCGATCCTCCCGCTTGTAATACAGCGGAATAATCTCTTCCTCGAGCAGCCGGTAAAGCGCTTCGGTGTCCTGCTTTGCCTGCAGCCACGGGTCGCCATCGACCGTACTCTCGATTGCCCAGCCGTTTCGCCCGTTGTAGCCCTCCACCCACCAGCCGTCCAGCACGCTGCAGTTAAGCACGCCATTCAAGGCAGCCTTTTGCCCGCTTGTGCCGCTGGCTTCCATTGGCTTCAGCGGGGTATTGAGCCATACGTCCACGCCTTGAACGAGCAGCTTTGCTTTATCCATCGCGTAGTTCTCAATCATGAACACACGGTTTTTGAACCTTTCATCCTGGGAAAGCTCTACAATTTTGCGGATCAAATCCTGCCCCGGTCCGTCCGAGGGATGCGCCTTGCCTGCGAACACAAGAACCACCGGACGATCCGGATTGCCAAGGATCCGCGCGATCCGCTCCGCGTCGTTGAAGATAAGGAGCGCCCGCTTATACGTCGCGAACCGTCTGGCAAAACCGATGATGAGCGGAACACCGTCCGAAGGGGCGATCGGCAGTCCGAAAGCTTGCAGCATCTTGGCTTTCGCCCGTTGATGCTCCTCCCACAACTCGATGCTCGGAATTTCCCGAACCGCTGCCCATGCTTCCGGCTCCGCTGCTTGCAGGGACCAGTCGGACGGGAGATATCGGTCGAACAGTTCTTTCAGGCCAGCGGCCAGCCATGTCCCCGTGTGGATGCCGTTCGTGACCGAATCGACGGGGATATCCTTTGCCGGAATATACGGCATCCACCTGTGGAACATTTCCCGGGTCACTTCACCGTGCAGCTTGCTTACCCCGTTTACTTTCGAGGACGCGCTGACGGCAAGGCGCGTCATGTTGAACACGCCGTTCATGCGGCCAAGCGCTAACACCCGATCCCTATCCGCTCCCAGCTGCCAGTAGAAATCGCCAAAAAAACGGTCCATCATCTCAACGGAGAACACGTCGTGCCCCGCCGGAACCGGCGTATGCGTCGTGAAGACGGTGCTTGCCTTAACGGCTTCAAGCGCCGTCTCGAAAGGCACGCCTTCGGCGGACAGCATGCGGATGCGTTCCAGGGCAAGAAAAGCGCAATGCCCTTCGTTCATATGCCACACTTCTGGCTGAATACCCAGCGCGGCAAGCAATCTCGTGCCGCCGATGCCGAGGAGAATCTCCTGGCTGATGCGAATATCTTGCGCCCCGGGATACAACGTGTCAGTTAAGCGGCGCTCCGCCTCGCCGTTTGATTCAACGTCGGTATTGAGCAGGTACAGAGTGACAGAGCCTACCTGCACGGAGAACGCTTTCGCATAAACCTTTCTGCCTTCCAGCGGAACCTCGATAATAACAGGATGACCATTGCCGTCCCGCACGAGTTCAACCGGATAAACACTCGCCTCCAGATCGACCTCGGGATACCAATGGTGCTGCGAGCCGCCCTCGTCAATATGCTGCTGGAAATAGCCTTTACCGTAAAATATGCCTACGCCCGTAAGCGGAATATTCAAGTCTGCTGCCGCCTTGATATGGTCGCCAGCCAATATGCCAAGGCCACCCGAATAAATCGGTAGGGATTCATCAAGTCCAAACTCCGCCGAGAAATACGCAATCTTGCTGTTTTGCATGTTTCCACCTCGTTTTTCGCCAATTTGCGCCATGAAAGCGCCACAAAAACTTGATGCCTTACTACTATATGCCGATTTATGGTACTCGTGCCTATACATTTTGTTGAGAGCAGCGCAACAAAAAAGCAGCCAATCATTCAGATTAGCCGCTCCGGGGAATAAAGGTTATGTCAACGTCTTGCTCATAATAAAATCAATCTGCTCCTCATCGCCCATATAAAACGAGTGGGCCCCCGTCTGAACGAATCCCGCCTTCCGGTAAAACGCAATGGCGCTTTCGTTCCTCTCCCAAACCCCTAGCCAGATCTTTTTTTTGTGATGACCGATAGCGATTTCCAATGCCTTGTCAAAAAGATGCTTGCCCAGCCCTTGTCTCTGGAAGCCGGAACGAATATAGATCCTTTCGATCTCAAGCGCTTCTTCCCCCATCTTTTCCGTTTGGGCATCATCTACGTTTACCTTTAAATAACCGGCAGCTTCTTCATCGCAAACAATGAAATAAAATTCCGAAGACGGATTGGACCATTCCTCTTCCAGCTTCTCCGCGTTAAAGGCCCGTTCCAAATAAGCCTTCATTTGATCAGGCGAATTCTGGTCCTTGAATGTATCATAGAAGGTTTCAATGCTTATCTGTTGAAGTAACGGCAGATCTTCACGGTCGCATTTATGAATGGTGACAGTCATTTGAGCATGGCTCCTTTAAGGATGAAGGCCTATTACAGCCCTTTTGTTATCCTAAATATTATCGAAATTTTGTTGCATTTGCAACAAAATTGGAGCCTGATCCGACTCTCATCCATGGCTGCCTACTTTCCGCCCGCCAATCCATGACTTTGACCAGAAGTACATGCCCATGCCGAATAAGGTGATCATGCCGCCTGCAAGCTGAAATAAAGAAATATTTTCTCCCAGCAGCAGATACGCGAGAATAATGGCAAGTACCGGCTCTCCAATAATACCTACCGAGACGGTAGTCGCCCCGATGGATTTTAACAGCACATTAAATAACAATTGCCCAAAAATAGTCGGGATAATCGATAGCAGCAAGAAGTAAATCCAATCGGACGGGTTATAATCCGTGAAAGAGCAGCCGTTCAGCAAATTATGGATAAGCAGCACGATGCCGCCGATGAAAAACACGATAATGCTGTAGACATTGGCATTGATTTTGCTGCTTACTTTCTGCCCCGCCAGCAAGTAGCCGGACACGGCTAGCGTGCCGATTAACGATAAACCGTCTCCAAGCAACGCTTCTTTCGATACGCCTATATCGCCCCAAGCGATGAGGATCGAACCGCAGAGAGCCGCAATCAAGCAAGATACCGTAAGTACGTTAGCCATCTCCTTAAACAATAAGTATGAACCGATCATAACAAACAGCGGCTGTAAAGCCAGGATGACCATGGAACTTGCGACCGAGGTATGCACCAGGGATTCCATCCAGAACAAAAAGTGAAGACCCAATAATAAGCCAGCCAGGATCACGATACTCCAATCTTTCTTGTTCAGCTTTATGGATCGAAGCTGCCTCCATGGCACAAAAGGCAGCATGATGACAACGGTAATAAACAAGCGGTACATCCCCGCCACGGAGGTTGGCGTATCCGAAAATTTGATTAAGATTGAGGATACCGAAACAGACAAAATACTGATAAATAACAAAATAAACGGATGGGAAGGCAAAGAAGATTTCGATAATTTACGCATGGTTCCTCCAAGCATATAGACAATAACCCGTGCACGGGAATTGTAAGGGTAAGCCTAAGCTGGATATAATAATATCATCGCGGTTGTTTATTTAGTGTAATAATATCCTTCATTTATATCGAAATATCGTCAACTAAGGAGCATAGCTATGGGGAAACAACTGTACGAGGCGATACGATTTCCGGATGAGACCTTTCCGTACATCATGTATACGCATACGATCCACCGCTCGATTCCCGAAGGCAGGGGTTTTAACGATCTGCACTGGCATGAAGAATTGCAAATCACGTTAGCGACCAAAGGGAATTTAACGATCCAGATTAACGGAATCGACTATCATTTACGTACGGGCCAGGCAATTTTTATCAACAAAAGCGTCCTTCACGTCGTGACTCACCTGACCGCCGAAGGCGAGTACGTCAGCTTTAACTTCCCGGAGAAACTGCTTGCCTTCTATTCCGATAGCGCCATGGAAAAAAACTACGTCCTTCCTTTTACCAACTCTTATCTGTTATCCTTCGAGATTAAAGGCGATACGGAGTGGCAAAAGCAAATTCTGCACATTCTCTGGGCCATGAAAACGGAATTCGAGATCAAAAAAAGCTGGGGATGGCAGTATGGGATATCGATCAGAACCGTTCAGTTATGGTTGATTCTCATCTCGAATATATCGCTGCCGTCGGAAGCATCCTCCAAGCGTAACCGGCTGAAGCAAGAGAGGCTCCAGCTCATGCTTAGCTTTATTCATCAGAACTATTCCAACCCGATAACGTTGAAAGAGATTGCCGATGCCGCGCATTTAAGCGTGTCGGAGTGTACGCGCAGCTTTAAAACCAGCATTCATATGACTCCTTACTCGTACCTCATGAAGTACCGGATTAACAAAAGCTGCGAGCTGCTGCAGTCGACGGAATATACGATAACCGAAATCGCCAGCAAAGTTGGCTTCAATCATGTGAACCATTATATCCAGGCCTTCAAAAAGGATCGCGAGCTTACGCCTAAAGAATTCCGTAAAAACAGAACGGAGTAGCAAAGCATAATAAAACCGCCAAGCCTTGGCGGTTTTTCCTTGTCTATTTGTCCTGCAAAGTCAGGTAAGCCAATTCCGCTTCGGTAAAACGAATCTCATCGGCTTTTAAGGAATCCTCCAGCTGCTCACGGTAATGCCTTTCTCCGCCGCGAGTGTACGGATGCGATCCCATTTATTCCGGTTGATCTCTCAATAAACAATCATCACAGACCTCCATCTCCACTTCACCCCATGTAGGGAGGCCAGCTGCTCCCAATCGTTTATTAACGTATTGTTAAGTTTATAAAAAAAGGTAAGTAGTGTTGCAACCTTTCTTGGAATAGCCCGTCTATGAGGAAGGAACGTTCCAAAAACTTGATGAGGTGATTCCAGCATGACGAAAAAATTCAAATTCGTTACTTTAGCAGCTACCGCCGTACTTACCCTGTCCATTGCAGGACAGAGCTTTGCGGCAACCAATCCGTTCTCGGATATTGCCAATGTACCTGCTAAGGATAAAATTACGGCTTTGCAAAATAAAGGCCTGGTGCAAGGCGTTGGCGAGGACCGCTATTTCCCGGATGCAACGCTAACTGCAGCACAAGGTATTCAGCTTATTGTCAATGCTCTTGATTTGAACATCGATACGCTTCGTTTCTTCAAAGAGCCTCATGCTACGGACTATTTCCCGAAAGCGGACGATAATGCCTGGTATGCGGATGCGCTTATCATTGCGGCAAACAATAACATTGGCTTGCCGAACGATCTGGATCCTAACAAAACATGGACCAAAGAAGAATTCACTCACCAGCTTATCCTTGCCATTGAGCAGCATAGCAATCTGCCGATGATTAAGATTGCTCCGGTGGAATTTAGCGACCAAGACGAGGTATCCATCGCGTACGACGGTTCCATCCAAAGGGCGCTTGTTCTGAAAATCGCCGAGCTTGACCAGGATGGCAACTTCAATCCTACTGACGATATTACCCGCGCGGATGCAGCCGTACTCATTTACAATGCGCTTGCTTATATCGGTGAAGCTCCCGCTCCATCGGCTGAATAATGGTTGAAGAAGAACAGCTGGCCATCTGGCCAGCTGTTTTTGTGTTGCTCCTTTTTGTAGGATACCCTGTGCATAAGGCCGGATAAATTATCCATAATAATACATGCAATATGATTTAATTATGCATAAGGATAAGAGGAGCAGATAAACGTGAAAATCAAATGGATGCTGGCCTTACTTTTAACCTTTGGGCTCGTTATTAGCTTGAGTCCGGCAGGTATATCCGCTCAGGGCGCTAAGGAACGGAAAGCGGAATGCATAACTCCGCAAATGGTCCAATTAAAAACGGATATGCAGAGGGTTTGGATCGACCATACGATTTGGACGAGAAGCTATATCGTAAGCGCGATATCGAATCGTTACGATCAGCAGGACGTTTTAGACCGGCTTTTAAGAAACCAACAGGACATAGGCAATGTGATTAAGCCCTACTATGGGGAAGCTGCCGGGAATAAGCTTGCTGACATATTGAGAGAACATATTATGATCGCAGCAAAAATCGTAGCGGCTGCCAAAGCCAACAAACAAGACGAAGTGAAGAAGTTAGAGGCGGATTGGCATAAAAACGCGGATGATATCGCCGCATTTTTAAGCTCCGCAAATCCGAACTGGTCGTTCAAAACCCTGCAAGATATGCTGTACACTCACCTTCAGCTTATTACGGAGATCGTGCTGGACTGTATTAAGGGAGATTGGAAAGCAGATATTGCAGCCACGGATAAGAATGAAACACATATGATCCATCTGGCGGACATACTGACGGAAGGCATTATCAAGCAGTTCCCGGATAAGTTTTAGATGATTGAAATTAATATTTTGTACGAAGAGGCTCCTTCATCTTGGAGCCTCTTTTTATATTTCCAAACTTTACAGTTATCGGACAATGCCTGCCTATCATAGGCTTCATAAGCTGCAAATATGGGAGGGTGGTTACAATTGAATGGATTTGTAACGCGTTCGCTAGATGAGGTTCGATTCTGGTCCAGAATTATGAAAGAGCATTCGCTTTTCTTAAAACTCGGATTTCGCTGCGATGACACCCAGCTCATTCAAGAGGCTAACGGATATTACTCCGTGTTTGAACAGATTGAAACCAAAGCGCATCAATATAATGCTAACACTGACCCTCAAACCATTAGGGCATTTAATGCAGAGGTCTATAATGCAGCCGTTCATATATATGTTTTTAAACGCAAGGTGCTTGGTTTAATCATTAACTGCAAGCTCCCTGGCGCAAACAACTTCCCTCTCTTGGTAGATCATACCAGCAGAGAAGCCAACTACTTTAGAAACCGTCTCGCCGAACTAAATAACGGTCAGTTGGAACCGCTGCATGATGCTATTATCGATGAGAATGTATTCTTCTTGAAAATCATGGCTGACCACGCCAAATTCATAGGGCATTTACTTGATCCTTCAGAACGGAAATTAGTCGAGCAAGCACGGGAATTTAGCAATGATTTTGATACCTTGCTTTGGCAGGCTCAGGATTTAAGCTCCATGAGACCCCAGTCACAAACCCAACCCTTATTGACTCAATTTTTGGATCAGAATCGTGTTTCCGTTGTCAGCCTTCGTGATTTTAAGAAGACGGCCCGGGATCTTATCGAGGCTTGCCGCATTAAGAGTATCATTCATCCTTTGCTTGCCGATCATGTTTATAGGGAAGCCGAGCGCTTCCTGGAAATTATCGATATGTTCGAAAATCATTTGAAAGGGAATAGGCCGCCGGATTTTGATTATCATTCATTGCATTGAGCTTCCTTTAGTTATTTGAACAACAGCCGGTCACTGTGACCGGCTGTTGTTTAACTGTTCATATAATGTCTCTAAGCTTTCGGAAACCGTTTGATGAGCGGTGTCAATGACGATATGATGTCGGTCCCAAGGGTCGTACTGCCGGTTCCTGACCTGCTCCCATGCAGGTAGAACAAAGCCGGGAATATCGGCTTCGCGCGTTTCGACTCGATGCCTGTGTTCGCGTTCGTCGGAGCAGACCACTTCGATTTCCACAAACGGAGTATCAAGAGATTCCGCCACGTTGCGCCAAGCCTCGCGCGTTATTTGATGGGATTGACCGTATCCGCTATCACGTCAAGACCCAACCGGAGATTCTGCGATGCAATCGCATAACACACCATGTAACCCTGAGGTCCATCGACGAGCATTCCCGCTTCCCGCATAGCCTGCTCCACGACATCTACCCGGAGATACGCAGCCCGCTGCTCCCTGGCCAAAGCCGACGATAAAGTTGTCTTCCCGGCGCCCGGCAGCCCGCTAAATATGTAAAGCATATAACTCCCCTCCTTCACTTATGTCGAAAAAGATAGACACAAAAATCCCTCCGGTCGACAAAGCCGTGTTCAGGTTTGCCCAACCTGACCGCGCTGTCTTCCGCGAGGGATTTTATTTTGCCGATGAGCTTTCGTTAATCTGATGAAGCAGCTTCTGGATCGCTCCGTTCAATACGCCGATTTCCGCTTCGGACATCCCGCTCGCTTCAAGAAGCGACATCGGCACGCACATCGATTGATCCTTAAGCGCAATTCCTTTGTCGGTAATCCGGATATGCAGGACCCGCTCGTCTTCCTTCGAACGTTCCCGCCGGACAAGTCCCGCAGCTTCCATTCGTTTCAGCATCGGCGTCAGCGTACCGGAATCCAAGACCAATTGCTCGCTAATATCTTTGACCGACATCGTCTCATGCTCCCATAACGCAAGCAGCACCAGGTATTGAGGGTAAGTTAAGTCCAAATCGTCCAGCAGCGGACGGTACATCCGGAAAATAGCTCTCGAGCACGCATATAACGAAAAACATAAATGGGCATCCAAAGGTATATGAGGTCCTTGATTATCTTGTTTCATCGGTCATCCCTCCTCTAACGTTTCCTCGTTCTTCGACAGTCTGTCGCCCTTCATATTACATCCCTTTTTCCAAAAAAACAATGCAGCGCTAAGCTGCAAGACGGATACTGCTTAACCATGACAGAAAAGCCCTTTGAGCGAATGCCGGTCAAAGGGCTCTGCATCTTCCTGCGGATTGGCCGCTTACCGAGCCAGCTCGCGCAGCGCAGCAAGAGCGGCATCGTAATTCGGATGATCCGACATCTCACCCAAATACTCCACATAGCGGATCGTATCGTCGGCGTCGACGATAAAGATGGCGCGTTGATCCAGCTGCAGTTCTTTGATCAGCACGCCATACGCCTCGCCGAAGCTGCGGTGTTTATAATCCGACAAAGTGATCACGCGCTCGATGCCGGCAGTTGCGCAAAACCGGCTTTGCGCGAACGGCAAGTCAACCGAGATCGTCAATACGACCACGCCATCGCCCAGCTTCGACGCCTCTTGATTGAACCGGCGCGTTTGCGCGTCGCAAACGTCGGTGTCCAGCGAAGGCACGACGGAAATAAGCTTGATGTGGCCTGTATAGTCGGAGAGGCTTGCTTCGGTCATAAGATCTTTATTAATGGTGAACGCGGGAGCCTTGTCCCCGACCTTCAACTCCGGACCTACCAGCGTAATCGGTTGTCCGCCTACGGTTGCTTTACCTGTGCGTTCTTGTGTCATGAGAAATAACCTCCATTAGATCATTTTTTTAATGTGCTGTTATAAGTTTGAATTAGTGCTGCTCAAACAAGAAGCTTTCGCAATCCAACGCCGCTTTGCAGCCGCTGCCCGCTGACGTGATCGCCTGACGGTAGATCGGATCCATAACGTCTCCGCAGGCGAATATGCCGGGAACGTTCGTGCGGGAAGTTCCCGGAACGACTTCCACGTAGCCTTGCTCGTCGGTTTGGATCTGCCCGCCTAAGAACGCGGTGTTCGGACGATGCCCGATTGCAAGGAAGATTCCGTCGGTTTCCAGCACCTCTTCCTCACCCGTCGCGTTGTTGCGAACTTTGAGAGCGGTCACCCCTTTGTCGCCGGACAATACCTCCAGCGGGGTCGCGTTAAGGCTCCATGAGATTTTGGCGTTTCCGCGCGCGCGATCCTGCATGATCTGGGAAGCCCGAAGATCCTCTCTGCGATGCACGACGCGAACCTCGGAAGCGAATCGCGTTAAGAACAACGCCTCCTCCATCGCGGTGTCGCCGCCGCCGATGACGATAATTTTTTTGTTGCGGAAAAAGAATCCGTCGCAGGTTGCGCATGTGCTAACCCCTTGGCCGATATTTTCGACTTCGCCGGGAATGCCAACCATTTTCGCGGAAGCGCCGGTCGATAGGATTACCGCGTCCGCCGTTATTTCGGTGCCGCCTTCCAGGTATAACGTGAACGGACGTTTCGAGGCATCCACGCGGGTTACGAAGCCGGATTGAAATCTCGCGCCGAATCGCTCGGCTTGCTTACGCATATTATCCATGAGCTCCGGTCCCGTGATTCCGTCGGGAAAACCGGGGAAGTTCTCGACCTCCGTCGTTGTTGTTAATTGTCCGCCCGGCTGCGATCCTTCGATAATAAGCGGAGAAAGGTTCGCCCTAGCCAAGTAAATCGCTGCCGTTAGTCCCGCAGGACCTGTTCCGATAATAACCGTTTGTTGATGCATCATGTATTCCTCCTCATTTTCATTTGCCAGCAAATTATTTGCGCACAAATCTTATGAACCAATCATACTCATTCCGAATTATTTTGTCAACAAATTAATTTTAAACAACTTAAATTCGAATGCAGCCCAACTGCTCAAATATCCATATTTTTATCCCTACATTAAAGTGCTTTATCGGCAAAACTTTTTAATTTAATTTGTTGACAAATGATTTGTATGCAAATAATATGAAGGAGCAAACAAACCAAAACTTACCACGGCAAGGAGGCGCAATTTTTCGGTTCGTACAATCCACATTTCTAAGGAGGAAATTATGATGAAAAGGCTAACAAGCAATAAGGTATTAACACTGTCGCTCGCAATTGCGCTTATCGGTACGGGAACGGGAATCGGAGCCAGCCTCATGAAACCGCATGTCGCGGAAGCGCAGCATTATTCGTCCGGTGTCGTAAATACGGGCAGCGGCCATTATGTAACGGTTGGCAGCAACGTGAAGCTGTACGTCGAAGACGTAGGCGAAGGTAAACCCGTTGTCTTCATTCACGGATGGCCGGCCAATCACGAAATGTACGAATACCAGCAAACCGAGCTGCCTGAAAAAGGCATTCGATTCATCGGAATCGACCTGCGCGGTTTCGGTAAATCCGATCATCCTTACGATGGTTACGATATGGATACCTTCGCGGACGACGTGCGCCAGGTTATCGACAAGCTGGAATTAAAGGACGTAACGCTTGCCGGCTTCTCGATGGGCGGTACGGTTGCGACAAATTACATGATTAGACATAAAGGACATGCGGTGTCCAAGCTGATGCTGTTCGGAGCCGCTTCCCCCAGCTGGAGCCAGCGCGAAGGCTATCCATACGGCATTATGCGGAAGGATATCGATAACATCGTAGCCAATCTGAAGGCGGATCGCCCGAACATGCTGAAAAGCTTCGGCGACGACTTCTTCTACAAGCAGCCAAGTCCGGCATTCCGGGCATGGTTTGATCAAATGGGTCAATCTTCGGATGCCCGCGCGACGATCGAAAGCATTCAATCGGTCGCCGAAACGGATCTGCGCGCCGGCTTGAAAACAATCAGCGTACCTACCCTTATCTTGCACGGCGTTCACGATAACGCGGTCCCGTTCGCCATCGCGGAACAGCTGCATAAGGGCATTCGGAACTCTACGCTTGTTCCGTTCCAAAACAGCGGCCACGGTCTCTTCTACGAAGAAAAAGACAAATTCAACGAGGAAATCGTCAAATTCGTTAATCCATAATGAACAATGGAACAACCCGCCGGCTAGCCGGCGGGTTGTTTGCAGTTTCCGATATCTATTTACATTAATTCAAAATATACCAGCCGCACAACGCGGCTAATACAACCCAAACGGCTATGATAAGCGTGCCTGTAAGCCAATTCCTCGGTTTGCCTAATTTTCTTTGCTCCTCTGCCTTGGCACGGTATTCCTCAAGCACTTCTTTGGGAAACAGCCGCAGTGCGATATAGATGCCTAGCGGAACAAGAACGATATCATCCAGATATCCGAGAACGGGTATAAAATCCGGAATCAAATCAACAGGGCTAAAGGCATACGCAACAACGCAAATCGCAACTATCTTCGCAAATAACGGTACTCGGGGGTCCCGATAGGCTAAATACATGACCATGAGGTTTGCTTTCAGCTTCTTCGCCATCGCCTTCCATTTATAAAGCAGGGGCTGCTTTGTTTCATTCGTTTTAGCGTCCATTGTCCAATCATCCTTTTTTGCATGTCCTCCTGATCGTGGATTTCTAACCAAAGGATCTGTTTATTCATTATAACCTTCAATTCCAGAAGCAGCTTTCCTTCTTTTGGGCAAAATAGGTTTGACAATTCCCGCCACGCAACATAATATATGAGCAAGTATTCATATAAAGAAGGAAGGAAGTTCTTATGAATGAATACCGCATTAAAGGACTGTCCTGCGCCGGCTGCGCGCAAAGAATCGAAAAGGAGATCAAGCAGCTTGATCACGGTGAAGACGCGACTCTCAGCTACAACTCAGGCAAGCTGAAGATTAGTCCGGAGATCTCAATGCCTGAGGTTAATCGCATTCTTAAATCTGATGGAGCCTATGTCTCCGAGCAGCTAAATAGGCAAGCGGATAGCCATGCGCACAGTCGCGATAGTCATAACCACAGTCATGGCGATCATAATCATGAGCATGGCGATCATAATCATGAGCATGGCGATGGCAACCAAACGTTAAAGCTCCTTATTGCCTCCGGAATTCTTTATGCAGCGGCAATCTTGTTGGATGGTGTTCTGCCGAAATGGCCTGTTATTATCCTTTATTTCATTGCCGCCGTTATAAGCGGATATCCCACTTTTTTTCGCGGATTAAAAAACCTGATCAAGCTTACCTTTAATATTGATACGCTCATGACCATCGCATTAGTTGGCGCGGTTGCGATTGGCGAGTGGAGAGAGGCTACGCTAGTTGCGATCTTATTCGGCTTGAACGAACTCCTTGAAGGCTACGGCATGGAAAAAGCCCGGCAATCGATGGAAGCTTTGCTGCAAGTGGCCCCTAGGGAAGCCATAAGGCTCGAGAATGGTCAAGAAAGCGTTGTCCCTATTGCCTCCTTGCAGGCTGGCGATCTGGTAAAGATTAAACCCGGCGCAAAAATTCCGTCCGATGGCATAGTAGTAGAAGGGAAAAGCTCGGTTAACGAAGCTGCTATTACGGGCGAGTCGCTGCCGATCGAGAAGGAGACCGGCAAACCTGTTTTTGGCGGCAGTATTAACAACGAAGGCTTGCTTATCGTAAAGATCGAAAAGGCCTATAACGATTCGTCCTTGGCGAAGATTCTTCATCTCGTTCAAGAAGCGCAGGAAACAAAAACCCCTACGGAATTGTTTATCAATAAATTTGCCAAATTCTATACGCCCCTTATTATGATCGTTGCGGCGCTGGTAACCGTGGTCCCTCCTCTTCTTTTTCATGGAAGCTGGATCGCATGGCTGTATCAGGGACTGTCGGTCTTAATCGTTGGCTGTCCCTGCGCGCTAATCTTATCCTCGCCGATCGCGATTGTTTCCGGCATTACGCGTACGGCAAAAAACGGTATTCTCGTTAAAGGCGGCGTTTTTCTGGAGCAGCTTGGCAAGATCGATACCCTTGCGTTTGACAAAACCGGTACGTTAACGAAAGGCGAGCCGCATGTCGAGCAATTAGAGATTTTTGATGAGGACCGTTTCTTGACCGTAGCAGGTGCTATCGAAAAGTCCTCTTCTCACCCGCTGGCCAAGGCAATCATGAAGGAATTGGCCGATAGAAACATTACGGCTCCCGACCCTGACGAGATTGAAACGATGACCGGCCGCGGAGTAAAAGCAAAAGTGAATGGCGAGTCTTATTGGCTCGGGAATGAAAAAAGCATGGAGCATATCGCGATACCCGAGTCTGTTCAAAAACAAATCAATCTCTTTAAAGAAAATGGTTTAACGCTTGTTGCGGTGGCAGATGAACAACGAATACTCGGGATATTCGGAATTGCGGACGAGATCCGTCAGGAAAGCAAAACGGTTATTGCCGCCCTGCACAGACTCGGAATCAGGAAGACGGTTATGCTTACCGGAGATCATCGGAAAACAGCGGAAAAGGTTGCTTCGGCGGTTGGCGTCACAAGTTTCTACGGGGGATTGCTTCCGGAAGACAAAGTCCATCGCATCAAGGAGCTGTCCTCAAAGGGAGTCGTGGCCATGATCGGGGATGGGATCAACGATGCCCCTGCTCTAGCTTCCGCCCAGCTTGGCATTGCCATGGGGAAAGGCACGGACAGCGCCATCGAGACGGCAGATATTGTACTGATGCAGGATCACTTAGGCAAGCTGCCGGCTGCCGTTACGGTCGCCAAGCGCGTTAACTATATTATTCGCTTCAACATTATCGTTGCCCTCGGCTTGAAAATCATTGCGTTATTGCTCACCATCCCGGGCTGGTTGACCTTATGGATCGCCATCCTCTCGGATATGGGCGCCACCATATTTGTTACGCTTGTAAGCTTGACCATACTCATTGAAGGCAGGAAAGCAAAGCTCTAACCACGCATGCACAGCAAAAAGCCTCCAAGATACCATCTATCTTAGAGGCTTTTTATCTTTTCTCCGGTAAATTCCACATATTCGGGGGTCCGAAGCATATGATTGGCGGTCCAGTCACGGAACCTTATCCTTACCTTAAGTACGGGTTTTACATATACAAAGTGTTTGTCCTGCCCGGTAACAAGCGATTGAGCCAGTTTGTAAAAGACTTTCCTGTCCTCCGTCGGAATCGTCTCTTCAATACAGCCGACCGTTTTTCCTTCATGCTCGACGAGCCAGCCGAATTGTTTGCGCCTGTAAGCGCTGATGGAAACCTCAAGGTATCGATAGTGAAGGACCTTGAGCCAATTCTCGGACTTTTTGCCCACGTACTTCGAGTTCTTCTTCTTTGCCACCATGCCTTCCAGACCTTTGTCCTCCATTACTTTGAACAACGCTCTGCCCCGGTTCTCAATCGACATGGTTGCATGGTAATAAATGCTTGGTTGCAGGATCTTGGCCAAAATCTCTTTTCGTTTCACAAGAGGCAGATGAGCCAAGCTTTTTCCGTTCAGATACAAAATGTCAAAGACGTAATAATGCACGGGACGAGTTCGGGACGCTTCCTTTATTTTGGTTGCTTTGCCAATCCGGAATCTTTGTATAAGTTCATCGAAATCATTCGTTCCGTCTTCCCTGAGCCGTATAACCTCTCCGTCGAAAACGACATCCATACCGCTGTCCACCGGAACATTAAACAGCTCGGGGTACTGTCTTGTCACTTCATTGTTATTCCTGGTGTACATATTCACTTGGCCGTTAATAAAAGAAACCATTAGCCGATGACCGTTCAATTTGGGCTCGAATAAATACTCCTCCGAGTCGAAGGGCTCCTCGGCTTTCATAGGCAGCATAGGCGAGATGAACATAAACATTCCCCTCTCATCTCACCATTATATCATCGCCCTTTACTGCTAGCCGATGGTAAGTGATGCGCGAGATGGAGGGGAATGACTGTGTTGCTTGCTATCTTCTTGTATTGGAGAATTGTGCTCCGCTTAAAGTTTGTTCTGCCATCTGAACAAGACGTCTCGTAATGTTGCCGCCAATTGTACCCGCTTCGCGAGTCATCAGATTGCCGTTGTAACCTTCGGAGAGCGGAATGCCGTGCTCAGTAGCAATTTCGTATTTCATGCGGTTCAAAGCTTCTTTCGCTTGCGGTACAACTAAATTGTTGGATTGGTTAGCCATAATAGTCAACTCCTTCTTGGATGTGAGGTTATTTTGTGGAATGGATGGAAATTTATGCGTTGTAAAATAAAATATTTTTTTAAATAAACTAGCTGTTTGAGTTTACCGTTTTCGCAACATCTACTCGCCCATTTTATAGGGATAAGTGCCCCTTTTTCGTTCAAAGCATATTGTAGTGTATAATTAAAAGGAGGCGCACCATGATAAGCAATCAACCTTATACGCCACAATCGGCTGTTAAGCCCGATTATTACCAACAGATGAAATCAAGTCCGAATCAGGCCAACTGGGGACCACAAGTGATGCAATCAAGCCCGAATCAGGCCAATTGGAGTCCTCAAATGCAATCAAGTCCAAGCCAGTCCAATTGGGGACCTCAAGCCATTCATGAACAGCCTGTTCTCCCTTCTCATCATTACGACGTTGATTCTAATCACATGCATCACTTTCCTTACATGTACGACGACTTCCACTACATGCATTATTACCATCCCATGATGCATGACTATTATCCGATGATGCATGACTATCATCCGATGATGCATGACTATCATCCGATGATGCATGAAATGTGGGATGACCACATGCACTACGATCATCATCACGATGGATGGGAGCTCGAAACATTAGATTATCATCATGCTTGGTTCCATCCTATAATGCATGTGCATCATCATCTGCATCACCCAGTCGGTGAGTTCCAGAAGAAGACAGCAGTTCACCAGCCTTAAGGTTAAAAATTATAAAAGGCAGATTGAATGGCAATGACATTCAATCTGCCTTTTATTTCAGTTATTGCGATAAACTACCCTCAAGCCGTGAACGACTCCGGCATGGGCCGACTGGAATTTGGATCAAACTCGTTTGGCCGAACGGAGTTAATCCATAAAGTTCGTTCATGGAGCTAACGTCAAAGCCTAGCAGCGGACGTCCTTCCATTCCGGACGCGCAAGCAGCGAGCAGCAAGCGCTGAACCAACATTCCCGTTTCCATTTGTTGAATCCGATAACCGCGATAACCAAGCTCGGCGTGAAGATGTCCCCGATCACCCGCCACATGAAAACTCAGCGGCACCTGGAATAAGTTCAAGTTATCCAGCGACATCCCATTCTGAAGCCATGGCCGTTGATCACCAGCCCTAACCAGCTGCAACGTATGCGCTTTTTCATCATAAAGATAGGCACCGTCACGAATGCCCTCAACGCCATAAAAGCACCCGAACAGTTTTACTCGAGACATTGGACTCTGGATCGAACCATCCAAATCATTTCGATAGCGATAGGAAATCATAACCTCTTGCAATAGTGCCGCTAAATCCGACTGACTCACTGCTTCCAATACAAATTCAATTTCTGGCGAGTAACGCTGCCTGCATACCTCTGCTAAATCATACGTCAGTCTGTTTACTTGAGGCAAAACATGAACATCGGTTTGAGGGACTGTCTCTTGCTTTCTTCCAAGCCGTTTAAATGAAAAGGTGGTATCCATCAGGGACGCTTCATTCAATTGGGTCAGCATTGGGTAATCCAGTACTTTTCTTGAACGCATAAAATGATCGTGCCTAATGATTGGAAGCTGACTGCATAACTCTGCTGACGAAATCCGATTTTTATGGTCAATGTCATGGTGGAACCATTCCATGCTTGAATCTACCGCAAGCGGAATTACAGCATATACGCTTTCCTCTGCTTCAGGTAATCCAAGCAAATGGTTGATCGCACGGTCAAGAAACTGAAAGTACACTCCTGTCTCAAAGTCAAATCGCTTCGCCACCTCATGCAGCTGGCCCAATAACAAACCTGCGTCCAACCCCTGTAAACGATACGAGAAATTATTGTATTTAAAAAAGTTTTTCCAAAATACAGTCGATACGAAAGCAACCGCGAAGCAGCTTGTTACGTCGCAGCGATTGCCTAAGGCCTTGCCCACATAGGAATCAAAGTGACCTTCACGCAATAAAATCAAACGATGATGAGCCGCATCATAATGATAAATGCCGCAAGGCAATTCCTCCAGCTTCAAATACATATACATTTCGCTCGGATAAAGACCTCCGCCCGAAGGAACAAATCGTCTGCAAAGCTGCAATGAGCTTTCCCATTTCTCCCCCGTATATTGCTCAATAACCGATTGACTAAGCTGTGCCAGACCGAAGGTGTGCCAAAGAAAATACCCGATATCCCGGAGAGTTGGTTTCTCTTTCTCTTGCCCTTGCTTACCCGTCAGATCTAACGGAACATCGGAAGGGAGAGGAAATACAGGCAAATGACGGTACAACTTATACGGCAGAGGCGCGTTCTCCCAATCCACCTCCATGTCTTGCGGTTTCGTTTTGTCAGGCTCGTATTGCAAGTGGTACAAAAATTCCTTCAGACTCATTTCTCCCCCTCCTAAGTCCCGGCACAAGGAAAACGAACGCATATGAGAAGAAATTACTTACGGAAACGGATGCGGATGACGATTAAGCTCTTCTTGCTTAAGCTGCCCCTTCACGTAACCTAACTCTGCCGGTATTCGCAGCACCCTCTCTAGGCCAGTCAAGCGGACAAGGTGTTGACCGAACGTCATGGGAAGCATGCCGGGAATGAGCACTTTCACACAATGAAGTCCGTTTCTCAGCGTCTCTGGAGTTGACTGATTCACAACAATGACCTCTAGATTAAGATTGCTGAAAGTCTTGATCAACAGGTTTAATTCATCCGTTAAATCCGCATGCCGTGCCTTTGGTTTAAAAGCTTCTTTAAACGAAAGGACCGGACGATCATTATCGAGCAAGAAACTCAGGCGTTCTTCTGCTTCCTTCAAGCCGTACAACATGGAGTGGTCTTCCATTTGCCGAACGAGATAAGGATCATGCAGCATTTGTTGATAGTGCTCGCGGTTGGTCTCTAACTTTTCGTTGAATGCGAGCAGCATACCCGCTATCTCGTGAATTGCGCCTTTTGCAGCCCTCACGGGATCAAGATGCGCCCCTGCGGCGCAAATCATATTTATGCCTTGATTCGTTCTGTTTTTAGCAAGCGCCCACACGCTTGGAATGCCGTGCTCCATCGTCGAATCGAATAAATGCACATCGTAACCGACGACATCGCGTAGTCGCTCCACCATTAAATTCATTTCAAGATCACCCGAGGAATAGGGATCTAAAGGAACGAGCGGCAGCTGCGCGTACCATGTCATTAGGAAAGAATCCCGTTCTACAACCTCCAATATGCCGTAAAATATAGCTTCCTCCAAGCTTCCTCCTAGAGCGCAGCCATTTGAGGTCTCATATACAAAGCCGTGACCGCAGCCGGAGCTGTAATAAGCGAGCAGCTCTGGCACGAGAATCGGCTTCTCCCGCAAGAACGAATATCCCCAAACCCAATCGATGTTCCTGCTTGGGTCAAATGGTTGAAACGGAAAATCGGACCGCTCATACTGCGCCTTATCATGCGTTCCTACCCGAGTTGGGTCCAGCGCAAACTCTGTTAAATGATTGTAACTGTCATGAACCACAGTCTTCTTTCCTCGCGGCGATATGCCGCAATAACGTTCCAATCCTTCCAATATCGCTGTCATTTCACTGACCGCAAAAGAATGCGTACGCCCTGCGCAGCCTTCATCACCTGAGAACATCGGTAAAATGATGCTGGCGTCGGCAAATGGCGACATAAGGTCAATCATTTTTCCGTTCAGGAGGCCGCTTCGATTGTCCAGATAATCTTTGGATAGAACCGCCGTGAGCTCAACCATTGAACGGGTGCGGTAGCTGCTTTCACTGACTTTCGGGCTGGACTGCAGCTTTATTCGCGAAGCTATGGCAGTATCATCCGGTATTTCCCCGCATACGGTGCACTGAGGATCCGGCAAAAAAAAATGGGCAGAGCTGTTGAACGTTTGCAAGTGTATGAGCTTAATATGATTTTCAAGATAGGCCGTATGACGAACAAGAAAATTTTGGGCTTCCGCTGCAATCAGATGAGCCATATGCAATAGTCCGTTGCGGGATGACCAAATATCAGGGAGAGCTTCCCCATGCATAAACTGTTGCAGCTCCCACATGTCCCTCCGATCATTTCCTGCCATTAAACGCCGCAAATCAGCGCATTGCGAGCAGCCTGCCTTCCCTTGAACGACAAGCGGACCAATAACGCCTTCACCAAATGCTACGAACCCGCGCAGCCAAGGAATACCCGATTTCTTAAATACGTTCTCAGCGGTAAAATGAGAGTATGCATCGTTGCCATCACTAAGCACGAGCGCAAGCTCAGTCGTTTCCGGCAATTCGGAAGCCAGATCGTTCACCACTACAAGCTGACAACTTGCAGATAAAATATCGTGTACATAGTCCGCAAGCTGACCTACGCCAACAATCGCCACAATAGCGCTCATTCTTCTACCACCTCTCGAAGCGAGACGCCGTATACGCCCGCCAGTCCCTCTCTCAAAAAAGGTTCCGGTGTTAAGTCAAATACGAGCAGACGCTTGTGGATGCGATTCAATTGCTTCACGGCCATCTGCAATACCCCTCGATGCTCGAATGGATCGCACGCGGGTATCAAAATAGATTCCACATTAGATTCTTTTGCGTTTATTGCAACATGTTCCGCTTTCCCCGCAATTTGAGCGGCATTATTTTGAGCATCAAATAAGGCATGCATTAACACGCTCCGAAGCGCCCGAGTTACATTAAGATCAGCGGCATCATACCACCGGTCATTTGCCTGTAACCATACGACAGGAAAACCTAATACGTCCTCACCCAGTCCAAGCGTTGGGGCCCCCTGCATCGTTGTCAGGGCATTCAAATAATAACGGCATCGTTCATCGGCCACATGACTCAGCTTCACCGGCGAGATCGACGGTGTATGAGCTTCATATGATTTTATTCGTGCATTCATTAAATACTTTTGCAAAGCGCGGCAAACGCCTTCCTCCATCGTCTCGCCAGCACCTACATGAGCAATCTCATCAAAATTCGCCATTCGCGACACGTAAGCCTCGATTCCCCTAAGACCGGCTTCCCTTCGTGCCTCTTCATGCTTATAACCATTGCATATTATTTCAGGAAGAAGAAGCGCAGGGCCGACTGATAGCGGATCAACAGGCTGAACACAGCACTGCGAAAGCGGAAGCTGCCCTAGCTCCCCTTCTTCCCAAATATGGAAGATGCCTGTCTCCGTTGATGTCAGCTGGCTGAGAAAAGGCAGCAAATCGCTTGAAGCCGGTTTCTCTGCATCCGTTCCCGCTTGCAGCCGGGCATCCTCGATCCTCTCGATGAATCGGTGACCATTAACTAAAGGATGGGGAAGAAACGGATGCCAATTCCCTTCCAACGTCTCTAAATTAAGTAGAAACAGCTTATTGTTTTTCTCAAGTTTCGTTACCTCTGCTGCTGTTTTCAACCATTCGAAGACGATTACATTAGCGAGCAGCGCTTCCGCAACGGATGAAGCAGCATGAACATCCGTATCCTTATAAATCGCGGAATGATGAACTCTGCGCCATGCTGATTCCCAATCGCCTTCCGAATTAGAATACGAAAATGGAGCCGCTAACCCAGCTTGCTCAAAAATAACAGCCAGCAGTAGATCCTTGTTTTTTTGTCGGCAAACCTCATTAAGCAATCTTAGCTCCGGTTCTCCATTTCGATCCGAGACGAATAATACAGCAGCATAAGGCTCTACGATGGAAGACCAATCCACAGCCGCATTCTTCGGCAGTCCGATCTCGTCCACCTTGACCTCTGAATCAGACTTACGATAATGCTGTTCCAGCTCCCATATCCGTGTTCGATTCGCCGTTTCCAAGTTCAAGCCTACAAAGTGGAATTGCGGCAAGCCGGATTCAAACAATGATTTGACAAGAGAAACCAAAAAAGTGCCAGTTCCAACGACAAGCACGCTGGACTGACGATACAATTGAAATCGGTATGCACCTGACCCGTCAAAGCTGTCCAAAAATTCAATCTGAGAGTCATATCTCTTAACAACGCTCTCCGGCAGCTGATGCGGACGATCCCGACTTACATCTTGGACATAACCGTTCGCATACAATACTTTAGCAATCTCATAAACATGATTACGGTGTTGTTCCGGCAATCCATCCGTTAAATCATGCATCGTATGCTCGCCATTAAATACGGGTATTAATTTTTCAATCCATTGATCGATTGTACTGCCTTCCATCCGCAATGAACCGATATTGTTGCGAAAAAAGACACTTCCGTCCGAGCCGGGGAGAAAAAAAGTATCTCCTCTTACTTTTAGACGCGTAGAAGGATCCAAATTTCATTCCTCCTTACATGATGAAATCTAACTATTCGAAACATGACTTCCTTTACAATGGTATGTGATTCCACTTGTCCGTCATGCCCGCGCATGCACAAAAAGACACCTCCGCAAACCTAAATCGTTTGCAGAGGTGTCTTGAAGCTTTATTTACATTCCATAGATAATTCTTAGCGACAACGGGCACAGCCGCCGCAACGGGCACAGCCACCGCAACGTGCGCAGCCACCGCAGACGCCAAAGCCTCCGCATCTCGCACAGCCGCCACAACCCCCGCAACCTCCGCAAGAACAAAACCCGATACAAAATCCGATGCAAAAACCTATACATAGACGAGCATTATTGGGATCCACTTGACCTTGCCCCGCATTAGGCTTCAAACTGCTCGCTTTAAACGCATCCGTATTCAGATTTTGAAGATTGTTCTTAAACTCATTCATCTTATTAGCCTCCGTATATGTTCATGTAATGATCATCAGCCCCCCGCAAAATAGGCAAAAGATACAGCCTAAGTTGGACATATGCCGATAATCGTTCATGACATATACGTATGAAGAAATCTCCGCTGGTGTTACTACTCCAATAGCCTACCTGGCTGAACAAAGTGAAATACCGACAAGACGACTGCAAGTAAGTATAGCCCTGTTATTTCTGCCAAATCAATTATTGTTTATTTGTTAAATTTCCGCTGTCTCAAAGCCTCGTACAGCAGCACGGTCGCGGCCATCGCAACGTTCAGCGATTCCGCTTCGCCTTGCATCGGAATAATAACCGACTCATCAACCGTCTGTCTCAGCGCTTCGGACAGCCCCTCCGATTCATTGCCCATCAGGAGCCAAGTGCCGACGGTCCAGTCATAGGTATAGCAGGTATGCGTAGCTTGCAGGCTTGTCCCAACAAGCTTGATTCCTTTGCTCTGCGCCTCGGGCAGCAGCTCCGCAAGATCCGCCTCGATAATCGGCAGATGAAATAAAGAGCCCATCGTGGAACGCACCGTCTTCGGGTTATACAGATCAACGCTGCCTTTGCCCAGCACGACCGCATCCGCGCCCACCGCATCGGCGCTGCGGATGATGGTGCCGACGTTGCCCGGATCGCGTACACCGTCCAGGACAACAACAAGGCTGTCATTGCGAAACAAAGCGGTATCGTCCCGCTTCAGCTTCTCCAGCACGGCGAACACCGGCGGCGGCGTATCGGTCCCCGTGCATTTCGCCATCACTTGGGTCGTTGCCTGCACCCATTCCGCTCCGCCTTCCCGGGCGAGCTGCTCAAGCTCATGCGGAATGCCGCGCTCCGTATTATACACGACGCTTTGCACGGCAGCGGAGGACTTGAATGCTTCTAGCACAAGATGGACGCCTTCAATGATAAAGAGGCCTGTCCGGTCCCGGTATTTTTTATCCAACAAGGAAGCCCATTGCTTCACCCGGTCATTTTGGATGGAGGTTAATAATAAATGATTCATAATTCCGCTCAGCCTTCCGAATAAGCTATTTCCAAATTGGATAAATCCGCGTTTCTTCCAACGATAACCAATACATCCTCCTGACGGATAAGATCGTCGGCATAAGGAGCGATGTTCATTTGACCATTAGTCTTGATCGCCATTACATTGCATTTGAATTTCGCCCGGATATCCAGCTGCTTCAAGCTCTTCCCGATCATGGCTTCCGGTGCTTTCAGATCAATAATGCTATGATCCTCCGAAATTTCGATATACTCGAGAATATTGGGGGAAATTAAATGATGAGCGACGCGCAGACCCATATCCCGCTCCGGAAAGACCACTTTATCCGCGCCAATCTTCGTTAGCACTTTGCCGTGCAAATCGTTTTGCGCTTTGACGACAATCATTTTAACGCCGAGATCCTTCAGGATCAGCGTAGTCAGAATGCTTGCCTGAATATCTTCCCCGATGGCCACCACGACAACGTCAAAGTTGCGGATGCCAAGCGAACGAAGCGCTTCTTCATCCGTCGAATCCGCCGATACGGCATGGGTAACTTTATTAATGGCGTCCTGGATTTTGTCTTCGCTCGAATCGATAGCCAGCACCTCAAAGCCCATTTCCGTTAGCGAACTGGCGATACTGGAGCCGAACCGCCCCATTCCGATAACTGCAAACTGTTTCTTGGCCATTTCGTTTCATCCTACTCCCTTCAAAAAACCTGCAAGATGCGTTTACGACACTGCCTAATCCCGATTATTATAGCATATCCACCGCGCCCGGATGAAAATCGCCCGATTCGGAAACAGTAAAGAAGTACAATTTAAAGAAGACTTGGAGGGAATCCGATTGATTAATCTGGATTTGCGTCAAGCCATAATCAACAACGTCGGAAACAACACAAAAGAAGAAATAAAGGACGTTATTGAGGACTCCATCGGCAATGAGGAAAAAACGCTCCCCGGACTTGGTGTATTGTTCGAGCTGATCTGGAATGAGATATCCGCCGAGGAGCAGTCAAGGCTTGTTGATGCCTTGCATTCTAAGCTTCAGCAACTGAAGCCGGCTGCGACCTAAAGCACATCCGCTGTATAGACCGTTTTACCGCCTACAAGGGTATGCGTAACCCAAGGATGACCCTGGTATTGATCAACGAGTATTAAATCTGCTGCTTTACCCGGCGCAATCGTTCCGTAATGATCGGCAATGCCAAGCGCCTGCGCCGGGTAGAGCGTCCCCAATCGTACAGCCGCCGGCAAATCCAACACTCCCTGCTCTGCAAGCATAAAGATAGCCTTTAATATAGAGGACGGATGATAATCCGAGCAAATAATAGCGGCCTTACCTTCCTTAATGACATCCAATGCGCGCAGGTTATGATCTTGGGATCCTCCCCTGACGAGATTAGGCGCTCCCACGCATACGAATAGGCCTGAATTTGCGGCATAGCGGGCCGTTTCCATATTAATCGGAAATTCCGTTACCGAAACGCCAAAGGCCCTCGAACGCTCTACCTGTTCAACCGAATCATCATCATGAGAGGCCAATCGAATGCCCTGCCGTTCAGCCAAACGGCTAAGCTCGCGGAGATTCTCCCAATCAATCTGGTTTCGGCGCATAAGCAGCTCTTCCACGATAACCTGTACTTCTTCCATGCCTACGCCTTGATTTTTCATCACATATCGTTCAAAAGAACCCGGTGCCCGATATTGTCCTTGACCCGGGGAATGATCCATGAAGGATAAATAATCGATTTTCCCCTCGTTGATATACTGCTCCACGATGGAATAGCCTGCCAAATAAGAAACCTCGTAACGCAAATGAATTTTATTGCGGATAACCGAGCGCTCTTTGCGGTACTGATCAATACATTCAACCATTCCGGTTAACAGATGATCCCCCCGCAGGCTTAAGCCAACGCCAAGCGACAAAGAATGATACATCGTAGTAATGCCGTGAAGCGGCATTTTGCGTTCAAATTCCAGGAACGCCATGGCGAGGGGAAATAAGGTATTAGGTCTTGGCTGCACTTCCTTCTCGATCGCATCGTTATGGATATCGATCATGCCGGGGAGAACATATCGCCCTGCTGCATCAATCTGATGCAGAGCTTCATCGCCGCAGCTATGCTCATATTGCCGAATAGCTTCGTCATCCGACAGAAGCGCGTCGATGATTCCGTCCTTCACGGCGATCGCTTTCGAAACGAGCCGGTCTTCAAGCACAACAACCCCGTTCCGGATAAGAAGACGGTTTTTCGTTTGAGCAGTCATCAGGCCATAACCCCTTTCATGCTTCTCCCCAAAAGATACCATAATTTAACTTTCTTCATAAGAGGGTCCCGGCGAAAAAAAAGCCGGCGGGTTTAGCCGCCGACTTGTTTCAGAGAGTATAAGAGATTAGTCCAAGCTGTTCGGTTGAAGACCAAGCGTAAACGGAGCCGGCTTCTCGCAGCTGCTCTTCATCGTGTAATGTACGCCTTGCTCTGCCGCATCGAAGAAGCCGTGCATCGCTTCTAGCACGTGATAAGCAAGCTCGCCGCTTGGACGCGCTTTGCGTCCGGTAAGCGCCGCTTTCGCAAGATCGGCAGCACCTAGACCGCGTACGTTATCCGTGTTCGGATACACGAGCGGAATTTCCGACCACTCATGAGAGCCCGCGCGTTTGAACTTGATTGGACCGCCAAACGTATTCGGATCCGGCACAAGCAAAGTACCTGCGGAGCCGTATACTTCAATGCGAGGCAAAGTGGATCCGCCTCTCACGTCAAAGGTTTGCAGAATCGTTCCAATCGGACCGGATGCAAACTCGATAATGCCAGCGACATGGGTCGGAACCTCAACCTGAATTTTTTGACCAAACTTCGGCTGGCTGGTAATCGTCCGTTCCGGGAACGAAGCGCGGGCCATGCCGGTTACGCGGCTGATAGGTCCAAGCATAGCTACCATAGCGGTCAGATAGTATGGCCCCATATCAAACATCGGGCCGCCGCCCTTCTGATAATAAAACTCCGGAGCCGGATGCCACATCTCATGTCCGCCCGACATCATAAAGGCCGTTGCGCCGATAGGCGTACCGATCCAGCCGTCTTCGATCAGCTTAATGCTGGTCTGGATACCGCCGCCTAGGAACGTATCCGGCGCGCTGCCTACAAGCAGCCCTTTGCGTGCCGCAAGCTCAAGCACGGCCTGCGCTTCTTCGCGGGTCACCGCAAATGGCTTCTCTACGTACACATGCTTGCCGGCTTCGAGTGCCTGCAGGCATACCGCCGCATGCGCCTGCGGAATCGTAAGGTTAATGACCATTCCGATCTCCGGATCGGCGAGCAGTTCTTCCACCGAGCAGCCGCGGATGCCGAATTCCTCAGCCTTTGCCTTCGCGCGTTCTACATCCAGATCCGCGCAAGCGACAATTTCCATCGAATCGAATTTATTGCCGTTGTTCAAATACGCGCTGCTGATATTGCCTGTTCCGATAACGCCGACCTTAAGCTTTTGCATGAGCGTGAGTCCCTCCGTTTACCGCTGCCGTTTTGCCTTCCGCGCACCAGTTGAAGCCCCGGCGCATCATCTCCTTGACAACGGGAATATCGATAATGTTCGCTTGATGGCCAAGCGAGTTGTAATAGACGCGTCCAACTCCCCAACGTTTCGTCCAGGCAACCGGCATATCAACCGCCTTGTTCAGGGAATGAGGTCCTTCGACAACAGGGAACCGGGTTGTGGCAAGCACTTCAACGGCCGGATCGACATGCATGTAATACTGCTCGGTGCTGACTTCAAAGTCCTCGATGCCTTCCGTCAGAGGGCTGGAGCTATGCTTGATGTTTACGACATAATCCGTGCCGTCATTGCCCGGATGCGCGACCCATTGGCCGCCGGTCATGAACTGCCAGTCCACGTTTTCCCGGAAAGCATCGCACATGCCGCCGTGGCAGCCGGCAAGCCCAACGCCGCTTTGAACGGCTTCCGATACGTTTTGCACATACTCCGGCTTAATCTTGTCCATCGTCCAGATCGGAACGATCAGATCGAGGCCCTTCAGCTTTTCCCCGTCCGCAAACGCGTCAAGCGTATCCGATACCTCAACCTCGTAGCCTTCCTTCACCAGCACGTCTTGAAAAATCCCCGCAACTTCCTTCGGCTGATGACCGTCCCAGCCGCCCCATACGATCAGTGCTTTTCTCATCGTCTTCGCTTGTCTCCTCTGTCCGCAGAATTTATTGAAACTCTTTCAGTGCAACCCAGCGCCGTTCGGCAATCGAACGCTCTACCGCAACAAGCACCTCTTGGCATCTCACGCCGTCATGGAAGTTCGGAACCGGCTGGCGGTCTTCGGCGATCGCCGTCATCAGCTCATGAATCTCATGGGTGAACGTATGCTCGTACCCGATCGTGTGACCGGCCGGCCACCAGGCATCCATGTAAGCATGGGAGGCATCGGTTGCCAGTACGCGGCGGAAGCCTTGCACATCGTCGGCATCCTCCGTGAAGTACACCTCAAGCTCGTTCATCCGCTCGAAGTCGAACTTGATGCTGCCTTTGCTGCCGTTAATCTCGAATGCGTTCGTGCAACGGTGACCTGCCGCAAAGCGGGTGGCCTCGAAGCTGCCAAGCGCCCCGTTCTCGAACCTTGTCAGGAACAGCGTCGCGTCATCAACCGTTACCTCTCCGCGCGGCGCATCCGCACCGCTCTTCGTCGCGCTAAGTCCCGTCATCGATTCGGAAACCGGACGTTCCTTGACGAACGTCTCTTCCATTCCGATGACTTCCTTGAACTCGCCAACGAGGAAACGGGCCATATCGATCAAGTGAGCGCCAAGATCGCCATGCGAGCCCGAGCCGGCGATTTCCTTCTTCAGGCGCCATACGAGGGGGAACTCCGGATCAAGTATCCAATCCTGCAGGAAAACGGCGCGGAAATGATGGATTTTGCCGATACGGCCTTCCGAGACCAGCTTCTTAGCCAATTGGACAGCCGGAGCAAAGCGGTAGTTAAAGCCAACCATATGCTTAACGCCGGCTTTTTCGGCAGCAGCCAGCATTTCGTTAGCATCCTCCAGCGTCAATGCCAGCGGCTTCTCGCAGAACAGATGCTTGCCCGCTTCGGCGGCCGCAATCGTAATCTTCTTATGAGCATCGCTTGGCGCGTTAATGTCGATCAGATCAATATCCTGGCGTGCGACCAGCTTGCGCCAATCCGTCTCGCTGCTCTGCCAGCCGAATTGCGTCCGCGCTTTCTCCAGACCGACCGGATCGCGGCCGCAGATCGCCGTCATTTCAGGCAATGCCGCGGTTTCCGGGAAAAACATCGGCAGCGCGCGGTACGCGTTGCTGTGCGCCTTGCCCATAAATTTATAGCCAACCATGCCGACACGAAGTTTGCTCATTCTTAAACTACCGCCTCTCGAATACGTATTTTAGGTTGTTTCTCGCTTAATCAGTTGAACGGGAAGAATCGTATTCCCCGGCTGTTCGGCTTCCTGTGCCAGCAGCTTCATGGCCGCTCGCCGTCCCATCTCGTAAAAGGGAACCGATACCGTCGAAAGCTTGGGCGTTACAATTCTGGAGCTGTCCGAATCATCGTAACCGATCAGAGCGATATCCTTGCCTGCTTCAATGCCATGCTCCCGGAGGCCGTCCATCAAGCCAATCGCCATCCGGTCGTTAGCCGCAAAGACAGCGTCGATCTGCTTGCCCTTGATTCCCTCCGCTAACCGTGAGGCCGCTTCATACCCGCTCTTCCTGCTGTAGTTACCGGTGAAGATCCGCTCGGCCGCGAACGGAACTTCGGCTTCCTCCAGTGCGCGCTTATAGCCGGCAAGCCTGTCCCCGCTGCTCGAGAAAGCGTCCGGCCCGTTTAGGAAGGCTATCCGCTTGAATCCGTTTGCAATCAGATGCTGAACAGCCGTATAGCTTCCCGATTCATGGTCCGCATCTACGGTCAGGTATCCTTCCTCGTCAAACCGTTGGTTTACAAGGCAGAACGGATATCCTTCCTCCTGAAGCTCGGCTAACGCGGCACGTTCCTCGGCCACATTTTGAGCACCCAGCACGATACAGGCATCCACCTTCTGCGTCCGGAACAGCTTTGCATAATCGCGCGGACTATCCGGCTCCCGGAAGATCAGCAGCAGATCATAGTTGCAGGCTTTCGCCGCCTCGCCGATCCCGCTTAATATTTCCGCGAAGTAATAGGTCGAGAACAGATGAACCTTCGGCACAAACGGAAGAATGACGCCAACATTCCCGCTTTTCCTTCTGGCAAAACGCTGGGCAAGCGCATTAGGCACGTAACCCAGCTCTTTGGCCGCCTCCAGCACGCGGATTCGTGTTTCTTCCTTAATAGGCCCTACATTGTTAAGTACCCGGGATACCGTTGCCTCCGATACACCGGCCAGCTTCGCTACTTCTTTCCTGCTGATAGTCGGCGCCTCCTGTTATTGCACTTATTGCTTAAGTCATTTGCTGCTGTTTCTCTGTAATGTACACGCGTACATTATGTCATGAAAGCGCTGTTCCGTCAACCGGGTAATCCAATAAAGATTTCCACTATTTTTACGAAAATTTGGGTTGTATGATTTTTACATAACCCCTATACTTTAGCTGGTGGACTACAATTTAGATAAAGGGGAGCAGTACATGTCATTTAACATCGCGCAAAAAAGCCAACTAGACGCCAGGGAGTTACTTCTGCTGGAGCAGGAAGTGAAGGATCGGGGCAAAAATATGGTCATCGCTTACGTGCTCTGGTATTTCCTCGGCATGTTTGGCGGTCACCGCTTCTATCTCGGGCGTACGGGCTCCGCGATTGCACAGCTTATTCTAAGCATTTCCGTTATCGGTCTGATTGTGACTTCTATCTGGTGGATCGTGGATGCCTTCCTCCTGCACCAATGGGTGAGAGACCGCAACCGCGCTGTCGAGGGTCAGCTTATTGATGAAATTATGGCTCACAAGCATTTCCACGGTGGCTCGTTCTAGGAGGTTGTCATGAACCGACAAGACCTTACGCTTAATGAGCTGATGGTATTCAACTCCGAGATGCGCAGTAGCGAGAAATCAGCGGCTATCGCTTATCTGATGCTTCTAGGCGGTCACCTCGGCGTACACCGCTTTTATCTGAAGCGCAAGAAAACAGCCATTTTCCAGCTGGTTCTCTTTCTCATCGCAACTCCAGCCTATATATTACTCAGTATTGCTTCCGCAGCTGAACAAAAGGCCTTGCTAATTATCAGCACCATCCTATTCGCTCTTCCCGCTGCTGCCTTGTTCATCTGGGTTATCGTGGATCTCTTCTTGATCTCCCGCATGGTCAAAGCGTACAACAAGGAAGTCGAACGTGATTTGATTGAGCAAATTATCCGCTACCGAAAATAACTATGCAAAAAATCCCCTGATCTCAACCGATCAGGGGATTTTTTATGAGCGTGTTTCCGTTTATGGGGCGGTCTCCAGGAATTTCATCGTTGGATTCTTATCCATCGCCGTACGCATCGCGTATTCATTCTCGAAGAGAACAACGTAATTGCCTTTCTTGTCCTTCACAAGGGTAGAGTTGATCCGGAACTTCGAAGGATCGATCTTATCGTCAATGATCCAGCGCGCGAATTGGAATGGCATCCGGTGCAGCTGAATATCAACGCCGTACTCGCCCTTCATCCGGTACTCGAACACCTCGAACTGCAGGTGGCCGACTACGCCAAGAATCGTTTCGTCAGCAAAGCCGCTTGCAGAGTAGAACACCTGAATGGTACCCTCCTCGGTCAGCTGATCGATCCCCTTCTGATACTGCTTATGCTTCAAGGCGTTCTTGACGGTAACCTTGGCAAAGATCTCCGGAGAGAACGTGGGAAGCTCGTCGAATACAACCTCGGAGCCTTGCGACAAGGAATCGCCAATCCGGAAAATGCCCGGGTCGAACAAACCGATAATATCGCCCGGATAAGCCGTCTCGACAATATCGCGGTCCTGCGCCAGGAACTGCTGCGGCTGGGACAGCTTAATGTCCTTGCCCGCACGGACATGGCGGACGCTCATGCCGCGTTCGAAACGTCCGGAGCAAATCCGAAGGAAGGCGATACGGTCGCGGTGCGCCGGATTCATGTTGGCTTGAATCTTGAAGACATAACCGGAAAATTTCTCGTTTGTCGGGTCGACCGAACCGCTTGTGCTCATCCGGGGAGCCGGCTTTGGCGCAAGCTCCAGGAAGTTCTCCAGGAAGGTTTGAACGCCGAAGTTGTTCACGGCGCTTCCGAAGAAGATCGGCGTCAATTCGCCGGCCCGAACCTTATCGAAATCGAATGGGTCGCCCGCTACATCAAGCAGCTCCAGGTCCTGGATAAGCTGATCATGCAGGTAGTCGCCAGCCATTTCGCGAATACCCGGATCATTATAGTCTTCGACTTTGCGAACCTCGATCGTGCTGTGGTCATTGCCCTGGAACAGCTCAACCTGATTTTTCATCCGGTCGTATACGCCGCACAGCTCGCGGCCCATGCCGATTGGCCAGTTCATAGGCACCGAACGGATGCCAAGGACCCGCTCCAGCTCTTCCATCAGCTCGAACGGGCTTTGACCTTCACGGTCAAGCTTGTTAATGAAGGTAAAGATTGGAATGCCGCGTTTGCGGCACACCTGGAACAGCTTGATCGTCTGCGCCTCGACGCCTTTCGCAACGTCGATCAGCATGACCGCGCTGTCCGCCGCCGTCAGCGTACGGTACGTGTCCTCCGAGAAATCCTGGTGACCAGGCGTATCCAGAATGTTAACCCGGTGACCTAAATAATCGAACTGCATCACGCTGGACGTAACGGAGATACCGCGCTGCTTCTCGATCTCCATCCAGTCGGATGTAGCATGGCGGCTTGCTTTGCGGGCTTTTACCGACCCTGCAAGACGAATAGCTCCCCCGAATAAGAGGAGCTTCTCCGTTAACGTGGTTTTGCCGGCGTCAGGGTGAGAGATAATCGCAAAGGTGCGGCGCTTATCTACTTCCTGTGTGATTTCATTACTTAACGTTTGGCTCATGCTTGCCTTCCCTTCATGGCGTTGCCGCGAAGCAACGCTCCTTTATCCATTCCCGATCAGCAGCGCGCGTGCCGGCGCAGCTTCGATACCGGTCAATTTCAAAGGCGCAATCACCATGAAATAAGAGCCGGGAGGCACTTCCTTCAGGCGAAGCCCTTCTACAATAATGACATTGTTGCGGAACAGCGTCCGGTGCGTTGGATACTCCGCCTGGGAGCGTTCAATTCCGAGTCCGTCCGTTCCAATCCCGCGAATCCCTACCTCAACGAGATAACGGGCGCCATCGTCCCGCAAGAATACAAAATCGGATTCAAAGGAATCCGTAAATGAGTTCTTCGTTTTTACGAGGATGAAATCGCCCTTTTGCAAGCCGTGCTTCTCCAGGTCTTCTCTTGTGATGCTGTCGTTCACATCCGTGAAGTCCAGAACCCGGGCGTTGCCGACGAGCTCCTCGAGACCAAGCGTCTCGATTGTTGCGCCATCCTCCAGCATATGCAGAGGCGCATCGACATGGGTGCCGCAATGGACATCCATATCGATGCGCGATTCGTTAACGCCGTCTGGAGAGGTAGGCTGAGAGTTGATTTCCGGCTGCTTGCCGTCATGGTTGCCCCATACCGGCATGCCCTTTTCGATTGTCATCGAAATATCGTAAACCTTAAACATAAAGGCATATCCCTCCGTCAGCGGTGCGCTAGGAATAAATTACTTGCCGCTATTCGACACCCAAATCACATTGTCTTCCGCTTGCCCGTTAACCGGCCACCATTTGAAGCCGTCTTCCGCCAGCAGCTTGTCGGCTTTCTCAGGGCCCCACGAGCCTGCGGGATAATGCTGGAGGTCCGAAGAATCCTCGCGCCATGCGGCCGCAATGCGGTCAACGAATTCCCATGCTTGAGCTACTTCATCCCAACGGGTGAAATACGTCGAATCGCCGCGAACCGCGTCATGGATCAAGCGCTCGTAAGCTTCCGGCGTATTGATGCCGATCTGGCAGCTTTGGCAGAATTCCATATTAACTGGCTGTACGGAATTGTCTTCGCCCGGAGTCTTCGCATTTACTTTAATGTAGATGCCTTCCATCGGGTTAACGCGGATAACGAGCAGGTTAGGCTGCAGGTCGTGGCGCTGCGCGAACAGGACGTTTTGCGGCATCGATTTGAATTCGATTACCACTTCCGTTGTTTTCACCGGAAGACGTTTGCCTGTGCGGATGTAGAACGGTACTCCCGCCCAGCGGAAGTTGTCAACCGCCAGCTTGGCCGCAAAATACGTTTCCGTGTTGGAGTTCTCGCCAACCGAGTCCTCTTGGCGGTAGCCGGGAAGCTCCTTCCCGTTGAGGGAGCCTTCGCTGTATTGGCCGCGTACAACCAGATTGCGCACTTCGTCGCTCGATTTGTACGGACGAAGGGAACGAAGCACCTTAACCTTCTCGTCGCGGATATCTTCGCCGTGCAGACGGCTAGGCGGCTCCATTGCGATCATTGTCAGCATTTGAAGCATATGGTTCTGACCCATGTCGCGCAGGGCGCCGGATTTATCGTAGTAACCGCCTCGTTCTTCCACGCCAACCGTTTCGGAGAGCGTAATTTGCACGTTTGCGATATGGTTATTGTTCCACAGCGGCTCAAAAAACGCATTCGCGAAACGGATGACTTGAATATTTTGCACCATCTCTTTGCCGAGGTAGTGGTCAATGCGATAGATTTCTTCTTCCTTGAATACTTGCGTGATTTGGTCATTCAGCTTTTGCGCCGATTCCAGATCATAGCCGAACGGCTTCTCGATTACGACGCGGTGCCAGCCCTTGGATTCAAGCAGTCCGCCATCGCGTAGGCTGAAGGATACAGGTCCGAACAGCGACGGTGCAAGCGCCAGATAGAACAGACGGTTGCCCGGAATATCGAATTTGGCATCCAATTGATCGGACAGTGTAGCCAGGCCGCGGAATGCTTCCACATTGTTAATGTCAAGCGGCATATATTCGAAGTGCTCCGCGAAGCGGTTCCAGAGCTCTACGTCATCTGCTTTGTAACGGCAAAATTCCACGATCGACTCGTACAGGTCGGCGCGGAACTGTTCGTTTGTACGCTCTCTGCGTGCGAGGCCTACAACGGCGAAATTTTCAGACAGCTTTCCTTCTTTATATAAGCTGAACAAGGCGGGAAACAGCTTGCGCTTCGCCAAATCGCCTGTCGCCCCGAAGATATAATAAATAGCGCCTTGCGCATTTGTTTCAAGGTTCATAACAGTTCAGTTCCCTCATTCTTTCCATATATTTTTTTATTTTTATTTATGTAGTTTAGCATATTAATCCTTAAACTGCTATTCATCCAATCATAAAAAAAACTAATTGGCCATCATATTTCTTCTAATCGTTTCCTGCTTCCGAAACCGTGTAATCTCCCGTTATTAACGGGGTTCCGACGATCAGGGACAGCGCCCCGGACTCCGTTTCCCGATGCTCGGCAATTTGCAGATTCGCCTTCTTCCCCGCTCCCGCTTCTACGGAAGAGAACAGCTTTTCCGAATAGTAAGCCTCGCTGACCGTTCCACTCTCGTCCTTGTACCGGTCAACCCGTTTGCCCCCCGAGGCCTGGGCCAGACGCTCCGCTGCGTTATTATATTCCGTCAATCCCCGAACCGTCATACCTCCGGAATAGGAAATGCCCGCCTTCTTCAGTACGTCTTCCGTGCGTTTCACAACAGCAAGCAGCTGCTCCTTATCCGCCTTTTGATTGGTCGTAAATACAAGCATTGCCTGACGGTCCGACGTTAACGGGAATATGGACAGTGTTCCCTGCTCCCGACCCTTTTCATCCGCCTGAAGCTGTTGTTCCGCCTGCTCTAGGCCCGCTGCTTCCCCTTCGATATCCCATCTTATGGTCCATTCGGAATCCGCTGCGCCTTTGCTGTATAGCTTGTCCGTCCACTGCCATAGCAGAGCGAGATCATGGGTTACGATACCCGGATTTTCATCGGACCGGAGCTGATCCCTGTTGAAGATCGCCCAGACCATGCCGGTAACCAGCACCGCTGCCGCCAAAATAACCGCCCGACGTGCTTTCTGCCGATTGGACTGCTCGGCTGTCTTTTGAACAAATCGATTCGCCACGATGATATTAACCTCCCTTGACCATCTATTACCGCTAGGTGTTTGACCATACCTATTCGCCTCTGGGTGAATACACTGGTTGCAAAGCCTATTGCAAGTAAACATAAGGAGGAGCCTGAAATGGAACAGATTTATCCTCTTGAGGAAGATAACGTATCGCGGTTTTGCGGGATGCCGGTGTATATCATTATGAAGGATGGATCGAGGCATATCGGCATGCTGAGCAGATGCGCTGGCGGAAAGCTTACGCTTAACGGAGATCCCAACGTTTCCGCTGCCGATGAGCCGGAGGCTGTTCCGGTTAAATCCTTGAAAAAGGGCAAAAAAAGCTCGAAATCCAAATTGCAGCAGAAAGCGAAATCAAGCAAACCGGAGCAGCCCGTACAGACGCAATCCTACCCGTTTGACCCTTACTACTACGAACCTCGCCCGTATTATCCGTTCCGCGATTTGATTACGCTGGACTTTGCGCTGATTGCCTTTTTATTTCTTTTGTTCTGACAGACACCATTCGCCAGCCTTTGCCGCGAGAACATCGTAAGCTGATCTTACCAACCGCAAAGGAGGCCGCTTAAATGCCAATGACGATGTCTATATCGCCTGCCAGACGAACCGATCGGCTGCATCCCGCTGCTGCGGTTCGGCCTTACGGCAAAAGTTCGTTCCGTGAAGAAGAGCCGACAAGGCTGCCTCCCGGATCTGCTCTATTTGACAGCTTTGATTGGGGCGCCCCTTACCGTCATGCTGCCGAAACGGCGGCAGGATGGCTTCGGCTCAGCAGACAAGCCCAGCTCAGGATCAGGCTCTCCGCCCGTAAAATCAAACAAAACCCTGCTTTGCCTGTCATTGATGAAGAGCTGCAGACAGTAGCTTCGACCGTAAACGGACTGCTTGCTTACTTTAAAGAGGCTGAAGCCTTCCTGAGTCCGCAGCTTAGGTTCTCTATTGAACAAGCAATGTCCCATTCCGCTGCGGCTGAATTTGGGCTTTTGCATGAGAACGGCACCTGGCAGCTCCAACTCCCTGCTTCCTGCAAGAACGAATCCTCCGTTCAGCTGCTCATAGGTCCAAAAGGCTGGCTCACCAGTCTTCATAAAGCGCTGGAAGAGCCTCTTTCTGGGAGAGTATTGGATTTGCTGCGCAAAGATATTCCGTTACTGCAGCCTTATAGCTGTTACTACAATTCCATGGCAACCTATTGGCCGTTTCCTGCAAGCGGAATGCTTCTTAACCGCCGCCTTTAACTTATTTTAGCAAAAACTGGGCTTTCCCTCCAGACGCCATACGAAAAAAGGGGCCTTCCTAAAGTTTAGCTTCAGGCTAGCCCCTTTCAGATGAAAACATGCTTATTAATCCGCAATTCCTTGCTTATGCGCATAGATCGCCGCTTGCGTACGATCCTCAACGTCAAGCTTGTTAAAGATGTTCGTAATGTGGAATTTCACGGTCTTTACGCCGATAAACAGCTCGTCCGCTATTTCCTGGTTGGACATTCCTTGCGCTACCCGCTTCAGCACGTCCATCTCCCGCTCCGTCAAATCATCATGAAGCGCGGCCTGTACCGGCTGCTTTGGTTTGCGGAGCCGGTTCATCATCTTTGCGGCAACCTGCGACTCCAGTACCGATTGTCCGCGTGCCGCTGCCCGGATCGCATCCGCAATTTCCGTTGCCCTAGCCGTCTTGAGAAGATAGCTGAACGCCCCTGCTTCAATCACGGGATACAGCTTGCTATCGTCAATAAAGCTGGTTAATACGATAACCTTGCATTCCGGGTACAGCTCAAGCAGCTTTTGCGTTGTTTCCACGCCATCCATGCCATCCATAACAAGATCCATAAGCACGATGTCAGGCTTGTAGGCCTGAGCCAGCCTGATTCCGTCATAGCCGTTGCTTGCTTCCCCTACGACCTCGATCCCCTCTTCGGTATCGAGCACCGCAGCGAGTCCGATACGCACCATCTCATGATCATCCACTAACAAAACCTTTATCCGTTCATTCAGTTGCTCGATCGGTTCCACCTTATTCACCGCTTCCTTCAACTTGTACATGGCCCTGCATCTCTATTCGCCGTCAATCGGAACCCGGATATCGATGCTTGTTCCCTCTCCCGGTTTCGAGATCATATGTAAATAGCCGCCAAGCTCATTCACACGCTCTTCCATCGTTAATAATCCGTAAGAGGTTTGTTTCTTCGCTTCCAGGTCGAATCCTATGCCGGTATCTTTTAATAACATACGTACTTCGGGGCCTTTCCGATGCAGCTTAATTTCCATGCTTTCCGCTTTTGAGTGCCGGAGGGTATTCGACAAAGCTTCTTGCGCGATCCGGAACAGATGATCTTCCGTTTCGGGCTTCATCGTAATCGAATCGTCAACGTCCAGATCAATCGCCATCGGAACCTTCTGCTTAAGCTCGTCCACCAGCGCGGTTAATGCGGCTGCGAGATTTTTCCCGTCCAGATGAACGGGTCTTAAATGCAGCAGCAGCGCGCGCATTTCGGACTGCGCTACAGACGCCATCTCCTCGATGAGCTGTACCTGTCTCTTCGCCCGCTCCCAGTCCCGCTCAATCGTACGGCTGACCGCCGTAGCCGTCATCGAGATCGCGAACAGCTGCTGACTAACAGCGTCATGCAGTTCTCTTGCAAGACGCTGGCGTTCCTCTATAACGGCCGAGAATTTGACCTTCTCCGTCCAGATCGCGTCGCTTTGCTCCTGTTCGGACACCGGAACACCGCCTTCCTCCTCCGACGAATTCAGCGTTACCCGATAGCTTCGCCGGCGTTGCTGTTCGCTAAGCCGTTCAACTGCCTGCTTAAGCTTGGAATTCTGAAGAAAACCAACGATCGCCGCTGCTGCCATTGCTGCTCCGATTACGGTGAGTCCTAAGATAGCCCACTTGCCTTGAAACGTATACAGCCGCACGTAACCAATCGCCTGCAGCACAATGATGACAAGACTCACGATAATAATGAGCCATAATACGGTCTCGGTCACATTTTTGCGTCTAGCTTCTTTATTGGGCCTATCCGCACGATGGTGCTCATTCGCTTGTCCTTCAGCCATCTTAGGTCCACTCCTTCTAATACGTACGCAGGGAAGAGCAGACCGGTTCTACCGACAATTTCATTAAGTTAAAGCTTAATGAAATTGCGGTTACCCGGTCCGCTCTTCTTGTCTTACGCATACTTCTAGTTGATTATACTTCTTCCGGTTTGTTCAGCTTGCTTTTTAACGCTTCAAGCTGCTCGTCAACCTTCAGCTTTTTCTCCATGTCTGCGGCGCTGAAGGAGCCTGTAGTGCTGCCTGTGCCGCTGTATGCCGCCGCGTAAGGAGTGCGAAGCACATCCGCTTCGGCTTCAAGCTGCATGATTTTCTCTTCCATACGGTAGAAGCCTCTCGATGCGGTACCGCTGTCGATCGTATGGTTGGAAGAATTTTGAGCCATTTGCTTTTGCGCTTTAGCGATTTGAGCGCGGGATGCGAGCTCATTGCGTTTATTGCGAAGCTGGTAGAACTCATCCTTCATACCGTGCAATTGCTGCATCAACTCTTCAGCTTGCGTTTTCGCTTGCGCATGAAGCTCGCTGTATTCATTCACCTTTTGGTCGAAATAAAGCTTTTCCTCGAGCAGCTTGCGAGCGAACTCTTCTTGGCCGGCGCGAAGCGCTGCTTCTGCCTTCGACTCACGGTCGGCGATGCTGCGTACGGCTTCATCCAGACGTTGCTTCAGACGGCGCTCGTTCGCCATTTGTTTCGCTACCGTTACTTCCGCTTGATGAATTTCCGATTCCATATCACGCAGATATTGATTCAGCATGACTACCGGATCTTCCATTTTATCCAATACCTCATTCACCGATGCCTTAGTCAGATCCTTCATTCTTTTAAAGATTCCCATTGTTAAATCTCTCCCTTCTCGTATTTAGCCAATTTGGCGCGTAATTCTTCGACTTCTTTGCGGAGTGCTTTTTTCTCCAAATCATCCATCATGCTATCGAATTGCGACGACGAGGCTTGCTGGCCGGGACGTGCTTGCGAGAAGCTGTCCCACTGTCCTTGCGGAGGGTTTTTGTATGGACCGCCAAAGGAGGAACCGAAGCCGCCTTGGCCGCCTTGCCCACCGTTAAACCCGTTGCCGTAACCGCTGCCGCCGTAGCCGCCTCCAAACCCGCCAGGTCCGAAGCCGTGACCGTTATAAAACGTTGGCTCCTTAGGAACGATAAGTCCGGCAATGATATAGACAGGAATTGCGAAACCGCTCGTAAAGATGGTAACTACGATTAGCAGGATACGGATAAGAGTCGCATCGACATTGATCATTTCCGCGAGTCCGCCGCAAAGACCAAACAGCTTCTTGTCGCGGGTGGAGCGGTACAGTTTTTTCAAGACGACCATCCTTCCTTCTCAAGCTTCTTCTTCAATTGCTGCAGCTCGCGTTCGATTACGGATTGTACCTGATTGCCGGCTTCAGTGATGAACTCTTTGCCCATCCGGCGAAGATCATGCAGGCTTTTTGCCTCCATCTCCATATCGCCGATCCGGTCTTCCAGTCTGCGGAACATCGAGCCTGGCTGAATGCCGCCCGCTTGGCCGCCTTCCGTATACCGCGCATTCATGCGCTGCTGAAGTCTGAGCGACTCCATTCTTGCAGCGTAGTATTCGCGTTTGTCATAGACGAGCTGGTATTCGCTCCGCATTTCGCGAAGCTGGTCTTCCAGGTCCATCGTATTCTGACGGCTTTGCTCATAAAGCTCGCGGTATTGATTCGATCGTTCCTCGCTTGTTGTTTTCTCGTGAAGGGCGATTCGTGCAAGCTGCTCTTCGCCGGCTTTCAGAGCGGTCAGCGCTTGCTGCTCGCGTTTTTCCTTCTGCTGCTCTGCTTGCAGCCATTGCGCTTTCAGATGATTGCTATGTCCCAGATATTGCTGGTGCAGCCGTTCCGCTTGAATAATCTCTTCGCGTGTCGACCAGAGGAACTGATCGATCAGGCGAACCGGATCTTCTGCTTTCTCCAGTCTTTCATTTAAATTTGCCACTGTAATGTCGCGCACTCGCCGCATAATGCTCATGTATGGCCCTCCCAACTTTTTTTATTAGAAATGTCGATTATTGTTTTTGCTTTTTACCATTGAAATACCAAACAGGATCAGCACGACCGCAATACCCAGCATAATCAGCTTCGACAATGCCGGCAGCAGCATCAGAATACCAATTGCGCCAACGATTCCGCCGATTATCTTTCTGTTGCTTCTCCAGGCAACTACCCCGAGTCCGATTAATACGATTGCGAACAGGGTACCTACCAACGCACCAAGATGGATGCCGAAGAATTTAAGTACCATGATACCGCCTGCAACTGCAAGCAATAAGCCTAACGCTTTTTTACCATCCATTGCTTCTTCCACCGCCTCTCAAAGATTGCTTTGTTTTTCTCTTCTTGTGAATCTCTCTTGCTTATGTTCCTATTGTAGATCGAATCCGCGCTTTCTAAAACGGACCAACGGCGGTTTCTATGCTAGACCTAGGTCGAGTCGCTCTTCCGCCTTAAGGGTCGAAACCTGACCGGAAACGTAAAAAAGCGCCGTACCCTTATCCAAGAGTCAGCGCCTCATGATGAAGAATGGTGCCCCTTGAAGCTGAAACGGAAAGCATCCATGCCAAGCAGCCCCACCCCAACTCAGCTGCTTATCGGACTTTTACGCCAAAGGTTTTCTCCTTATACGCGACAATCTTTATGGTTTAGCATCTCCTGATGAAAGGTCGTTATGGGGATATAAAACAATAACAGGGCAATAAAAATGCCGACGAAACGGAGAATCCTTATTAGCGAGCTGATATTGGCCCGCTGCTAGTACTCCTTGCCGAATGCATGGAAGAAATAAATAAGGCTGGAACCACTAGTACATGAGGTGTGCCATCCACCAAAATCGCCAATTTGCCTTCAAGAATTTCTGCAGCGATGACGTCCGGACGTTCGGAGTTGTATATAGTCGGAAACGGACTGTAGGCGGAATCCTGAATCAACTCCTCCATATAGTCGCTTTCCAGAATCCCGTCAATGTCTATCCTGGATAATCGGTTACGCACCTCATCGACAATCTTGTCTGTTACAACACCGTTAATGTACATAATCGATATATCCGTTTGAGACATTTTGCCAAGTTGAATACTTTCGACCCGCAAATTCGATTTTTGATTTTACTGCGTTTCAATGCCGTATTGGTACAGAGTCATTCCGTGCAATATAAACTCTCGAACCGCTCCTGTATCCACCAGGCCATCCGAATAAAACAAGTTCACTTTTTCTGCGTCCGGCCAGAGAATTCCATATGGAATTTCTTTTAAAAAAATATCAGCACTTTTTCCGAAAGTTTCTATAATTGTTGCAATGCCTCATTGATTCATGCTGCATCACATCACCCGTATTTGACTGTAATCAGTATAGTCATCCCCATTCAATATAAACAAAAAAAGCACCCGTCGGAGGTTAGTCCGTCAGGTGCTTATTATTCTTGATATGAACAAAAAACGCTAACTGTACAAAGTACAATCAGCGTAATCATTTCAATATATGGTGCCGGTGAGAGGACTCGAACCTCCACGGTTTCCCTCACGATTTTGAGTCGCGCGCGTCTGCCATTCCGCCACACCGGCATTTGGTAAATATGGCGTGCCCTAAGAGATTCGAACTCCTGACCTTTTGATTCGTAGTCAAACGCTCTATCCAGCTGAGCTAAGGGCACATATTTATTGAAATAATTTTGGAGGCGCCACCCAGACTCGAACTGGGGGTAAAGCTTTTGCAGAGCTCTGCCTTACCACTTGGCTATGGCGCCACCTCGTTATGGAGCGGAAGACGGGAATCGAACCCGCGACCCTCGCCTTGGCAAGGCGATGCTCTACCGCTGAGCCACTTCCGCATAAATGGCTGGGGATCAAGGATTCGAACCTTGGAGTGACGGAGTCAAAGTCCGTTGCCTTACCGCTTGGCTAATCCCCAACAAGTAAATCTGTTCTTCAAGTAAATAATGGGGCGATCGAAGGGAATCGAACCCTCGAATCTCGGAGCCACAATCCGATGCGTTAACCACTTCGCCACGACCGCCATATTCACTTAAAATAGTTTGGCAGGGGCAGCAGGAATTGAACCCACACCAAAGGTTTTGGAGACCTTTGTTCTACCTTTAAACTATGCCCCTATATGGTGGAGGGTGATGGATTCGAACCACCGAACCGTTAGGAAGAGATTTACAGTCTCCCGCGTTTGGCCACTTCGCTAACCCTCCGTAAAAATGG
>NZ_JAASRQ010000010.1:0-77138 GCF_011761545.1 Paenibacillus sp. BK720
TCTAACGGGGCAGTTTCGCTCGTTGTTCAGTTTTCAAAGAACAATTTGTTTTTCGTTCATCACCGTATTTCTCAGCGGCGACAAGAGATAATATATCATGAACGCCTATTGGATTGCAAGCATTTTTTTAAAGTTTTATTTGAGACTAGCTAACTCGCGTTTTAAGACTCCTTGAATACCCACCACTTGCTGCCCGCGAAGTTAAGCACAACGGTTACTACCGTTGCTAGCAGCTTGGCCGTTAACGGACCTAATCCCGCTGTTTCCGTCAACTCATAGAGGAGCAGCATAGACACTCCCAGTACGGCTGCGTTCAGCAGAATAAAGCGTACGGCTCTTCCGCTTCCCGCTTTGACTGCTCCCTCTTTTTTTGAAGCCCCTTTAAAGGTAATGAGAGAATTGAGCGCATAGCTGTTCGCCATGCCGGCACTATAAGAGATAACCTGCGCGGGAAGGACGTACAGTCCCGCCCACACCAGTATGCTATAGACAATAAAGTCTACGAGGGTGTTGAGCAAACCGACCATATTAAATAAGACGAATTGCTTTAACGCGCCAAGCTTTTGTTTTTTAGGGCTAATTTGCTGCCGAGGCTGCTCAATGGACATATTCGCGATCCTTCTCCTCCTTCTCCTCTTGCTCCTTCTCTTCGCCGAACCCTCTTGCTTCTCTTACGATATATAGAGGACGGTTCTTGGATTCGTCATAGATTCGGCCAATGTATTCGCCGATGAGTCCAAGCAGCATCAGAATAATACCGTTAAACAATAGGTTAATGGCGACAATGGTTGTCCATCCCGCTACCGTGCTTGAGGTAAAGAGACGCTGGCACAGTACGACCAATAAGTAAACGAAGCTTGTTGCCGACAGGGTAAAGCCGATATAGCTGGCGATTTTGAGCGGCTTATAAGAGAAGGAGGTGATGCCGTCCACCGCAAAATTAATCATTTTTTTGAGCGGATACTTGGTTTCGCCCGCAAATCGCTCCTCGCGTACATACTCCACCATCGTCTGGCGGAAGCCTACCCAGCTGACAAGACCACGCACGAAACGGTTCTTCTCCTTCAACCCGCGCAGTACATCGCAAACTTTACGGTCGATCAGGCGGAAATCGCCGGTGTCCATCGGAATATCGAAATTCGTCAAGCTCCGCATCGTGCGGTAGAACATCATCGCCGTCAGCTTCTTGAAGACCGTTTCGCCTTTGCGCTTCAGCCGCTTGCCGTAGACAACCTCGTAGCCTTCCTTCCACTTGGCGATCATATCGAGCATCACTTCCGGCGGATCCTGAAGATCCGCATCTATAATGATAATGGCTTCGCCTTGCGCGAAATCCATACCGGCGGTAATGGCAATCTGATGGCCAAAATTGCGCGAAAAATTGACAAGACGGACATTGCCGTCCTCCTGACAGATGACACCCACGATCTCGACCGTACGGTCTTTGCTGCCATCGTTAACGAATATAAGCTCGTAAGGCTCTCCGTAACCGTCCATCACTTCTTTCAGCTTCGCATACGTATGGCGAATCACTTCTTCTTCGTTATACATCGGCACTATAATGCTGTATCTCGCCTTCACGCCCGTCTACCCCTTCCGTTCGTCAGCTGTAAAAGACCCATGAGTCAAAATGTCTTAAAGCAATCATCACATATTCCTTGCTTACTTCCATACCGGAAATGACCGGATAATACATTATAAACAGAACGACCGCTATGCCGGCATAGACCCATCGAATCCATTTTTTATTGTCGCGGCCTTCTTCGATACGGGTAAATATATAAACGATAGCCAGAATCATGAATGGCACCATTGCAAAATAATGATACAAGAACGTCAGCCGCGGCACGAGCATCCATGGCAGGTATTGCGATAAGTAAGCGATCCATAGCACGTACATTCTCTTATCCTTGCGCTTCACGCTTATATACAAAGCAGCGATTACGGCGAAGATCCCCGTCCACCAAATCAACGGATTGCCAAACGCCGATATGGAGGAGACCTGTCCCGGCTCCAGGTTCTTGCCGTTGTAGTACCACACCGGTCGCTTCATGAACGGCCACTCCCACCACTGGGACGAATACGGATGAGTAGCGACAAGCTTGCTGTGGTAATCGTACATATGCTCCTGGTACTCGATAAGCCGTTCCGCGGTATACGTATCTCCCTTAACGTGGAGAACGGGAATATAAGACAAGCAATAGATAACTAGCGGGATCGCGACGAAAAAGACTAGACAGCTTGCAAGAGTCAGTACCGTGTTGCGTATAAACCCGCGGGAAGCCTTTTGATAAGCTTCGTTATCTTCATAAGGATAGCCTTCTTCCCCGTCCGCCAAAACGCGTTTAGCCGCTGCATGCTCCCGGTAACGTTCAATCAGGACAAGCGCCAGCATAACCGCCAGTCCTGCGCCGCCATAGATGACAATCCACTTGGAAGCAACCCCGATTCCGAACATCAGCCCGGCCCAGAATAATGGTACTAACGTTTTACGCAGCGGAGAGCGGTAGAAGCTCATTTCCCTGTATTTATTCATGAAGTAGAACATCAGCATAATGAAAAAGACGCCGTATACGTCAATGGTTGCAATCCGCGTCTGCGTGAAATGCATAAAGTCTGCCGCAAACAGGATGGCTGCGGTTGCCGCGAAGCCCGTTTTCCGGAACAACTGCAAGGCAAACAGATATATAATGGGCAGCATTGCAATGCCAAACAGCGTCCCTACGATCCGCCAGCCAAACGGGCTAAGCCCGAATACTTTTATCCCTACCGCTATGAGCAGCTTGCCGAGCGGCGGATGCGTATTCTCGTAAGCCTTCATGCCATGAAGATTCTCGTAAGCGGTGCGGGCATGGTAAATCTCGTCAAAATAAGAGCTGTTCAAATAGTTCGGTTTATACACGGCATCCTGCTGCTCATCAAACAACCGGCTGCCCGCAAGAGCCGCGTCCTCCCGCACCTCGCTTGCATCTCCAAGATCAACAACACGCTCGATTGGGATCGGCTTGTCGCTGCCCTCCGGATAGAAAGCAACCTCCTGCATGGAGAAGCCCCACTGGGTTACCGTCAGCTTTGCATACCTGACCGTCTGGTTGACCGGGTTAACCGTCCACTTCAGGTCGTCGCCAACCTTCTGCTCGATCTCAACGGGATTGCTCCATTGATCCGGCGTGCTGCCGCTGAATTCCCATTTGTATTTGCCAACGCCAACCCCATTAAAACTGTTGATCCGGCCAATTTGAACCTGCTTGCCAAAATCCACGTAAAAGCTCTGGCCATCCCGTTCAGCCTTCCAACCGCTGTCGAAGCTAACCGTGGAGCCCAGATTTACAAGCGCGATAACGGCATAAATCCCCGTGATGGCGGACATCCACAGCCAATCCCTGCGCTGCAGCCTGCGAGCCGGCTGTTCCTGCGCCCTTACGCTCTGAAGCAGCCGATCCTCGGACAAGGCTAGCTCGTCTTTCGTCAAAGCGGGAACCGGCTGCAGGCGACCCTTGATATATCTATCATAGCCAATATAAATCATGTACAAATACAAGCCGATATTAACAAGCGAAGTCACGATCATAATGCCGTTCGAAGAAGGCAGGAACGTGTTCTCCTGACTGAAGGCCAGGACATAGCCGACATTAATAAAATGGGTGATGCTAAAGCCAAGCAGCAGCTGCAGAATCCGGCGGTCCTTCGCCTCTATGTAAGCGAAGATCATCAGAAGGAGTGCCGGGAACATGTAGCGCTCGTGCATTTTGGCAGCAAACATAAAAACCGTAACGATTAGAATCAAAGCCATATAGAAGGAGCCCGTCAGGTCCTTTTGCTGCTTGCGGAAGGCAAAGAAGAGGACCGAAACCACCGTCGCAAGGACGATTCCGATGTTCCCCCAGGAGGAGTACTCCAGACCAAGCCAATGCGCATCCAGCTTCGCCCAGTTGCCGCCGGTTAAAGCATAGAGATTAAACGCGTTCAACGTGGCGTACGGATAAGAAGACAGGGTTGATTTATAAAGATGATAGAGCGCGGACAATCCGCCGTTCTTCCAAATAAACGGTGCGGCAAGCAGCAGGAACGCAACAGCCCCGTAGCCGACACCCGCGGCAACACGCTTCCAGTGCCTGAGGTTGTAACCGTAAGCGAGCAGCATAACCGGCGTAAAAATCAGCGCCTGCGGTTTCACAAGCACGGCCAGCGCAAACCAGACCGACCCACGCTCCAGCTTGCCGTCCGTAATGGCTCGAATACCCAACACCAGAATCAGTGCGAAAAAGGAATCCACCTGCCCCCATCCGGCGGAATTGATCCAGACGGCAGGGTTCCAGACGAAAATCATCGCCAGGCCGAAGGCAGCCCGGTGATCGAGTTTTTTTACGGCCGTGCGATAAATGAGATAACCGGTAATAAGATCCGTGAAAATAGCCGGAAGCTTGTAAAACACTATCGCTGCATCGCTGGTAGACCCGATGCCGAACCACGATTGCAGCGCCCCCATGACATAAAGCACATAAATATAGCCGGGCGGATAATCGGCAAAGAGGCCTTCCTGATAGAAGTTGCCGAGGCCGTCCTTGAAGGCATGATTCGCCCAATAAATAAACGTATTAATATCATTCGTATAGCCGGGATTCGTGGCTGCTATATAGAAACGGAAAGCGAATGCCGCTAAAAGCGCAATCCACAGTCCGTTCAGGGATGATTTGTCGCCGGCAGCTAGAGGCTTGCCGCTCGCCGCGAATTCCCGGGCACGCAGCCATCTGCTGTACAGGTATGCGAATAAGGCGCCAAACAAAGCCGATATCGATAATACCGAAAAGGCCGATATTTTCTTCGGGTCTATTTTTTCCTGATTTTGAGGTGTCGCCGAGGCGGTCTGTTCCGACTGCAGAGTAATGACAGGCGAGAAAGCTTCTGTCGCAATATTGCCTAAGGCGTTAGTTTCCGCGCCGGGACTCCCCTCAGCTGAAACATAACCGTTCATGGCAGGCAAAAGACCAACAACGAGAACAAATAATAAACAAATGATTGCACGCAAGCCACTCTTCCACATTTTCCGCGGTTCACCTCAAACGTTAAGTTTCTCGAGCTTGTTTTTCCTGTAAAATACATTCTCACTTTCCCTATCAAAAGTCAATGTGTACTCCTATCCAAGTGAAAACGGTTTCGCCCTCCATAGGAGAGGCAGCTTGCATTTCGCGAATGAAATCGAAGCACGGTATAAAAAAACACCGCCCGGACCTGTTAGTCCAAGCGGTGCTGTCGTTAGCCTCTTATTCGCCCGCACGCTCGCGCATATGCGGGAACAGCAGTACGTCACGGATGGAAGGCGCATCGGTAAGCAGCATAACAAGGCGGTCAACGCCAATGCCAAGTCCGCCGGTAGGCGGCATGCCGTACTCGAGGGCGCGGATGAAGTCGTCATCCATCTCATGCGCTTCGTCATTGCCTTGTTCCTTCTCGACGAGCTGAGCTTCAAAGCGCTGACGCTGGTCAATTGGATCGTTCAGCTCGGTGAACGCGTTCGCATGCTCGCGCGCTACGATAAACAGCTCGAAGCGGTCCGTAAAGCGCGGGTCTGCCGGGTTCTTTTTCGCCAGCGGCGAGATCGCAACCGGATGTCCCGTAACGAATGTCGGCTGAATCAAAGTATGCTCGCAATGCGTTTCGAAGAATGCATTCAAAATATGGCCAAACGTCATATGAGGCTCAACCGGTACTTTATGCTCCTTCGCCAGGGCATGAGCCTCCTCGTCGCTCATCTCTACGCTGAAGTCAACGCCGGTAACCTCTTTAACCAGGTCTACCATGGAAACACGGCGCCACTGCGGCGTCAGATCGATCTCTTGGCCTTGGTAAGAAATTTTCATCGTGCCTAGAACCTCTTGCGCGATATGGGCAATAAGGTTCTCCGTCAGCGCCATGATGTCCTTGTAATCGGCATATGCCTCGTACAGCTCGATCATGGTAAACTCCGGATTATGGCGCGTCGAGATGCCTTCGTTCCGGTAAACGCGGCCGATCTCGTATACCTTCTCCAGACCGCCTACGATAAGGCGTTTCAAGTGAAGTTCAATCGCGATACGCATGTACAGCTGCATATCAAGCGCATTGTGGTGAGTGATGAACGGACGAGCCGCAGCACCGCCGGCAATGGAATGCAGCGTTGGCGTTTCCACTTCGAGATAGCCCTTCGAATCAAGGTAACGGCGCATCGATTGAATAATGCGGGAACGCGTAATGAACGTTTGCTGTACGTCAGGGTTCACGATCAGATCGACGTAACGCTGGCGGTAGCGCAGCTCTACGTCCTTCAAGCCGTGATATTTATCGGGCAGCGGAAGCAAAGACTTCGTCAACACTTCCACTTCGTAAGCTTTTACCGATACTTCGCCGGTGTTTGTCTTGAACACGACGCCCGTGATGCCAACGATATCGCCGATATCAAGCAGTTCAAAAGCCGCGTATTTGTTCGCTTCAACCGTATCCTTACGGACGTAGATCTGGATTTTGCCGGAAAGATCCTGAATATGCGCAAAAGAAGCTTTGCCCATGCCGCGCTTTTGCATAATGCGGCCCGCAATGCTTACCTTGATTGCTTTCTCTTCCAGCTCTTCCTTGCTGAGTTCTTCATAAGCGGACACAATGTCTTTCGCATTGTGCGTACGCTCGAATTTGACGCCGAACGGGTCAACGCCAAGGGCTCTCAGCTCGTCCAATTTGTCCCTGCGGATTTGCAGAAGTTCGCTTAGTTCTTGTTCTTGTTCCACTCCCGTGTTTTGCTGATCCACTTTATTCATCTCCTAAATGAAAGGCACTGCTCAAGCGTAAACGGCTGCGCCGTCCCGGGGAGGGGCAGCAGACGCTTCGCGAGTGAAATATAAGCACAGTATAGAGAAAACCTATACTTTCTTATATTTAACGTTCAAAAAGCTTCCGATAAGGAAGCTTTCGAAAAATATGCGCAAATGGCAGTGCAGACCTTATTTTTTAATATCGACGATTTTATATTGAATGATGCCGGCAGGCACGCTAACGTCCACGACAGTACCTTTCTTCTTGCCCAGTATCGCTTTGCCTACGGGGCTCTCATTCGAGATTTTATTGTGAAGAGGGTCGGACTCGGCTGTTCCTACGATTGCATATTCCATTGTATCACCGAATTCCAAATCTTCCACCGTTACGACCGATCCAATACTTACCGTATCGGTATCAATCTCATCATTATTAATAATCCGCGCGTTGCGGAGCATTTTCTCAAGCGTAATGATACGGCCTTCGATGAAAGCCTGTTCATTCTTGGCATCCTCATATTCCGAGTTCTCGCTGATGTCGCCGTAGCCAATGGCCACCTTAATACGTTCCGCTACTTCACGACGCTTGACCGACTTGAGGTTTTCCAGTTCCTCTTCAAGTTTCTTTAACCCGTCCTGAGTCAGAATGATTTCCTTATCGCTCATCTTCCGATTCTCCTGTCGTGTGACATATTATTCATACGGCGTATGAATTCACTGTATTTAATATATTGCATTCCCCGTTCCTCATGCCAAGTTGCGGGGCAGCCAGCGCGGAAACGACGATGTCGTTGATGTATATTGCAAGATTATATTTCAAAGACACCCCGAATGTCAATCAAAGCCAAATTTGTGGTGTAACCGCTTTATCGGAAAGAGACTTAAGAGGATTATCGGTTTGCAGACCGATAATCCTCTTCGCTCTCTTAATGTGCTTTGTTAGAGCTTCCGGCCATGCCGGCAAGAGCTTCCTCATCCAAAGAAGCGATGTACTGCTCCATAATTTCGACAAGCTTGTCGCGTCCTGTCTCTTCCATAATGACATCTTTCACGCGTGCCGCGCCCGGAAGCCCTTTGAGGTACCAGGCCATATGCTTGCGCATTTCGCGTACGGCTGTCGCTTCGCCTCTCAAGGCTATAAGACGGTCCATGTGCAAAATCGCAACTTCCAGCTTCTCGCGCGGAAGCGGATCCGGCAGCAGCTCGCCCGTTTCCAGGTATTGAATCGTCCGGTACAGCATCCAAGGGTTGCCGAGCGCTCCGCGTCCGATCATAACCCCGTCGCAGCCGGTATGGTCTAGCAGCCGGCGGGCGTCCTCCGGCGAGAAGACATCGCCATTGCCGATGACCGGAATGGAGACGGCTTGCTTCACGTCGCGGATAATATCCCAGTTCGCTTTGCCGGTGTATTGCTGCTCGCGGGTGCGGCCATGAACGCTGACCGCTTTGCCGCCCGCGCTTTCGACAGCCTTCGCGTTGTCTACCGCGTAAATATGCTCGTCGTCCCAGCCGATCCGCATCTTTACGGTTACCGGCTTGCTGACTGCGGCGGTTACCGCCGACACCATCTCGTAAATTTTGTTGGGATCAAGCAGCCAGCGCGCACCAGCGTCGCAATTTGTAACCTTTGGCACCGGGCACCCCATATTGATATCAATAATATCGGCATTGGTCTGCTGGTCCACGACCTTGGCCGCTTCGACGAGCGACTCGCGGTCGCCGCCGAAAATTTGCAGGCTAAGCGGTTTTTCGCGCTCGTCTACAAACAGCATTTCCATCGTACGCTTATTGCCGTGCAGGATCGCTTTATCGCTGACCATCTCCGCGCATACGAGGCCGGTTCCGAATTCTTTGGCAATCAGACGGAAAGCAGGGTTGCAGACACCGGCCATCGGCGCGAGCACGACTTTATTTTTCATCTCGATGTCTCCGATTTTCAACATGCTGCTTTTGTTCCTCCTCTTAAACCGATTGACCGCCTTATTGACGACGTAATGAAGTTCTATCGCGTCATATGAAAGGTACGTTATGATTCCGTATCCATTAGTTCTTCATAGCTGATGCCAAGCGTATTCGCTATATTCATCATAAGCCGGGCATCGGGCTTGCGGGTTCCCCGCTCCAGCGATCCAAGGACCGCAACCGATACGCCTAATACCTTTGCCAGCTCCTGCTGGGTGTAGCCCTTCAGCTTCCGGAATGCCCGGACCCGCTGAGCCAATTGGTGATTTTCCATAACGTGATGCCTTCCTTTCCATCCTGAAGCGCCGCTGCCGCAGAAGCCGAAACAAGGTCCTGCAGAGGATGCGACGGATCGATGACATCCGCAAGCGGAACAAGCACGAAAGCCCGCTCCATCATACGGGGGTGAGGAAGCGTCAGCTCCTCGCCATCCATCGCAACATCTCCATATAACAGCAGATCTAGATCTATGGTGCGCGGTCCCCAGCGTATATCTCTTACTCGTCCAAGAAGCTGTTCGACCTTGAATAACACGTGAAGAAGCTCAATAGGCGAAAGAGTAGTCAGAACGGCCATCGCCATATTCAGAAAAGCCGGCTGATCCGTATACCCGACAGGGGCAGTCTCGTAAATACCGGATATCCCTAAAACTTGAACGCCTGGCTGTTGCCGGAGGTGTTCCACCGCCTGCCGAAGCAGTCCCTCGCGATCGTTAAGATTGGAGCCTAGAGCAATGTACGCCTGCGTCGCGATGTTAGGCACGGACAACACGCCCATTCCCGTCCCGCTTGCGGCGGAGCTCAATCGTAACCCCGTCAAAATGGATCTCGAACGGCGGATTTGGCTTCGTTACGCGAACCGTCACTTCATTTATCATAGTATAAGCTTCCAAAACCCGCGTTGCAATGCCGCCGGCCAAAGCTTCGATTAATTTGTAAGGCTCTCCCTGCACGACGGATTTGACCTGCTCGTACAGCTCGGCATAGTTGACCGTTGCATCCAAATCATCGGTTTCCGCCGCTTTCTCCAGGTCCAGCTTCAGGTCAAGATCAACGATAAACTTCTGTCCCAGCCTGTTCTCCTCCGGAAAAACGCCGTGATAACCGTAAAATTGCATGCCCCTCATGATCATGCTGTCCATGCTTTTAGCTTCCCCGCTTTCTAGGTAGAGTGGCTCAAGCGTAAACGACTGCGGTCCTTAGAGGGGCAGCAGACGTTTCGCCAATCAAACAGTAACTTATACTTTCTTAGAATTGTACATAATCGCGTCGGTCATCATCGCAGTCCGCTTATTCGCGCGCACATCATGCACCCGCACGATTTGGCAGCCTTGGGCAATGCCAAGCGCCGTAGTAGCCGCCGTGCCTTCCGCAAGATCGTCCACCGGCAGGTTGAGCGTCTGCCGGATAAACCGTTTGCGCGAGGTGCCAAGCAGCACCGGGTAACCAAGCGCGGTCAGTTCCGACAACCGGCCCATAAATTCGAGGTTGTCGTCATGGTCCTTGGCGAAGCCAAGACCCGGGTCGAGCCAGATCCGGCTCGCTTCAACGCCAGCCTGAAGAGCAATAGCCACGCTCGCCCGCAGGTCGGCGAGCACATCCGGGACGAGGTCGCCGTAGTCCCGGGCAGGGCGGTTGTGGCTGATAATAACCGGACAGCCGTATTCGGCCGCCACGGCCGCCATAAAGGGGTCATGCTTCAGACCCCAGATGTCGTTGATGATATGCGCGCCCGCTTCAAGCGCCTGGCGCGCCGTCTCGGCCTTGTACGTGTCGATGGAGATAGGCACGCGTGGCGCCGCTTCGCGTACGGCCCGGATAACGGGCAGCAGACGGCGGAGCTCTTCTTCCACGCTGACCGGCTCAAAGCCGGGGCGGGTCGATTCCGCGCCGATATCGATAATGTCCACGCCTTCTTCGACCATTGCGGCTGCGCGGGCAGCAGCTGCCTCCGCATGGTTATACCGGCCGCCATCCGAGAAAGAATCCGGCGTGGCGTTCAGAATGCCCATAATCAGCGTCCGCTTCCCAAGCTCCAGCTTCATTCCGCCGTCAAGCTCATAGCTTCTATTCCAAAAGGTCGGCTTATAACCTCTAAGTTCCTGTCCCTGTTCTTGTTCGCTCATCGTTGTTGTTCCTCCGTATCTTCGCGGTAGGCGAGCAGCAGCTCCCGCAGAACGGGTCCTGCCGTTCCGGAACCAACCACCGTACTGCCGCCGTGATGATCGGTTACTCGCGTTACCGGTACAAGCTCCTGTATAGAAGTCGTCAGCCACACTTCATTCGCGGCAAGAAGCTCCTCAAACAAATAATGCCCCTCCCTCACGGCATAGCCAAGCCCGCGTGCCAGTTCGATAACCCGCTGTCTGGTAATCCCCGGCAAAATACCGATATCTGTCGAAGGAGTATAAATCGTATCCTCCTGCACGAAAAACACGTTGCTGACGATGCCTTCCGCGAGGAGTCCCTCGTGGCTCAGCATAAGTCCCTCCGCCGAAGGCGAAGCATCGCTTGCCAGCAATTCCCGCTTTGCAATTATATTGTTCATATAATGGAGCGATTTTAATCGAATGGTACCTTCCGGGGTATTTCTTGCCGTATTAAGCAGCCGCAATTCCTTGCCTTCACTGTACAGGCTTTCGCTATGGGGCGGAAGCGCCTTAACGAGCATAAACTCCGTAGGCTGCTCGTAATCCCCCGGCGGAAGTCCCAGTTCCCCGGTTCCCGCCGTAACGGTCAGACGGATGTAACCTTCCGCAAGCCCGTTCTCTCTCAACAGAGCGTCTATCATCCCCCGGACCGCATCCGGATCCGGCTTGTAACGGATACCGATCGCTTCGCAGCCCTCCGCCAGGCGCTTCATATGCCGCTCCAGCAAATACGGCTTGCCGCCGTACGTGCGGAACGTCTCAAATAACCCCATACCGTACAAAAAGCCGTGATCGTATACCGAGATCACAGCTTCGCCAGATTCCATTACCGCTCCGTTCAGCCCGATCTTCATCGCGCCGCGCCCGTTCGGATTTTCAAGAAATTGCGCAGCATGTCATGACCGTGCTGCGTGATGATCGATTCGGGATGGAACTGTACGCCTTCAATCGGATATTCCTTATGGCGCAGCCCCATAATTTCGCCTTCGGCCGTTTCCGCGGTGATCTCCAGGCAATCCGGAAGCGTTTCGCGCTTCACGATAAGAGAGTGGTAGCGAGTAGCCGTATACGGCGATGGGATCCCTTCAAAAATCGTTTTGCCGTCATGCAGAATTTCGGATGTCTTGCCGTGCATGAGCTTTTCCGCGCGCACTACATCGCCGCCAAAGGCTTGTCCGATCGACTGGTGACCAAGACACACGCCAAAGATCGGAATAACGCCTTTGAAATGCTCGATGACTGACAGGCTAATCCCCGCTTCGTTCGGAGAGCAAGGCCCTGGCGAGATCAGGATATGGTCGGGCTTCAGCGCCTCAATGCCCGCAAGATCAATCTCGTCATTCCGTTTCACGACAACCTCTTCGCCCAGTTCACCCAAATATTGCACCAAGTTGTACGTAAACGAATCATAATTATCAATTACTAGAATCATCGCTCCTGCTCCCCCTTTGTATGTCGCTCCGCGCTATGTCCGGCTCGCCCGCTCCGCAAACCTTTCGCTGTACTGAATGGCCTTCCACAACGCCTTTGCTTTATTTAACGATTCGTAATATTCCCGTTCCGGATCGGAATCAATAACGATGCCCGCTCCGGCTTGAATATTAACGATACCGTCCTTCACCGCCATCGTTCTTATTATTATATTAAATTCCATATCGCCATTATAGTCAATCCATCCGAGCGATCCCGTATAAGCTCCCCGCCGCACGGGCTCAAGCTCCTCGATAATCTCCATCGTCCGGATCTTCGGCGCGCCGGTAATCGTTCCTCCCGGGAAAGTTGCGGCAATGACGTCAAAGGCATCCTTTCCTTCGGCAAGGCGTCCTTCCACCTGCGAGACCAGATGCATCACGTGGGAATAATATTCGATAACCATAAGCTCTTCCACTTTAACGGTTCCGAATTCCGATATTCGTCCAAGATCGTTCCGCTCCAGGTCAACCAGCATAATATGCTCGGCCCGCTCCTTCTCGCTAGCTCGGAGCTCCTCTGCCATCACGCCGTCTTCCGCCTCCGAGCGTCCCCGGCGTCGAGTGCCCGCTATCGGTCGTGTTGCCAGCTTGCCGCCGTTCTGCTCGACCAGAAGCTCCGGAGAGGCAGAAACCAGCTGGAAGTCCGGACAGCGGAGAAAGCCCATATAAGGCGACGGATTGAAAATACGCAGCCATTCGTACAGCTCCTCCGGCGGGGAGCTGACCTGCCTGCTCTGCCGCTGCGACAGGTTCACCTGGAATACGTCTCCCTGGCTGATATACTGCTGAATCCGGCGGACTGCCTCCATAAATGCTTCCTTCCGGAATGGAGAAGTGATGCCTTCTACCGACTCTACGTCAATGTGAAGACTGTCGCCTGCTGTGAATTGTCTTCGTTCCTCGCGCACGGCTGACGCCTCGCCGCCCTGAGGCTGAATATGCTGCTGCCAAAATATCTCCATCTCCTCAGCTTCAACAACGGCCTCGTCGTATTTGGCCTGCAGCTGCGCTTCGTTCTCTTCCCCGGTAACCGCCTTATGGACCGCGCAGTACAGCATCTTCTCCTGCTGATCCACGATCCAGATCCGGTTCATCCGCAGGAACAGATAATCCGGAAGTCCCGTGTCGTCCGCCGCAAGCTCGGGCAGCCGTTCGATAGAACGGATCACATCATAGCTCCAGAAGCCTACGCAGCCCCCTGTCCACTTTGGTCCCCCAGCAAGCTTAGGTGCGCGGTGCGGCTCCATCCAGCGCCGGACAACCTCAAGCGGCTTGCCCTCCCAGAGCTGCTCCGAGAGAACCTGTCCCTCCCGGTCCCATTCCGATGACTGGGCATGGTGTCCTTTGCCGCGGATAACCCCTTCCGGATGAAGCCCCAAATAGGTATAACGTCCATCCTTACCGCTCTCCAAAACGAATGCATGCGGGGAAGCCTCGCGCCATGCCGACTCCCATGAATCAACCGTAATGGCATGAAGCGGAATGCGCTTCAGCAGCGGCAAGGTGGTGTATTTGCGCTCTGCCTGCCATAAAGCCCACTGCCCTAGTGCGGTGAACATGTCAATTTCCTCCGATCAGGTATGATTTGCTAAGTATACAAAAAGCCTAAACAAACGTCAAAAAGCCCCCCGTTCCTAAGAACGGGGGGCTTTTTGGCGACAATATTAGTTCTCGAAGTTGAACAGAGGCGTAGACAGGTAACGCTCGCCGTTGGATGGAATAATCGCAATAACGCGTTTTCCTTTGCCGAGTTCCTTCGCTACTTTCAGAGCGGCATAGATTGCTGCACCGGAAGAAATACCGACCAGAAGACCTTCTTCTTTTGCAGCACGGCGTGCAAATTCGAAAGCTTCTTCATTCTCAACGGTAATAACGCCGTCGTAGATCTCGCGATTCAGGATATCCGGCACGAAGTTAGCGCCGATGCCTTGGATTTTGTGAGGACCCGGGTTGCCGCCCGACAGGATCGGGGATGCAGCAGGCTCAACCGCGTAAATCTTGATGCCTTCGAAGTTCTTCTTCAGCACTTCGCCCGTGCCCGAGATTGTTCCGCCAGTACCGATGCCGGCAACAAAAGCATCCAGCTTGCCGTCCAGCGAGTTAATCGCTTCGACGATCTCCGGACCTGTTGTTTCACGGTGTACTTTCACGTTGGCTTGGTTCTTGAATTGTTGCGGGATGAAGTAAGACGGGTTCTCCTTCGCCAGCTCTTCCGCTTTGCGAACGGCACCGTTCATGCCTTCGGATCCTGGAGTCAGAACAAGCTCGGCACCGTAAGCGCGAAGCAGGTTGCGGCGCTCGATACTCATTGTTTCAGGCATAACGAGGATCGCTTTGTAGCCTTTTGCCGCAGCTACCATTGCAAGACCGATACCCGTGTTGCCGCTTGTAGGCTCGACAATCGTATCGCCGGGCTTCAGAATGCCCTCTTGCTCCGCTACCTCGATCATGCTGATCGCGATACGGTCTTTAACGCTTGCGCCAGGGTTCTGGTACTCAAGCTTCACATAGATTTCCGCGCTGTCTTCCGGTACAAGACGGTTCAAACGGACAAGCGGTGTATCACCAATAAGTTCAGTTACGCTGTTAACGATTCTAGCCATGAGAATAATTGCCTCCCTTATTCCGACTAATTCAGTTGGTTTTTTCACTACTAACATCTTATCAATCTCTCGCATCCGTTGTCAATAGTTTCTTTCTTGAATTGACAGGAAAAGGGAGAAGCCGCCCGGTAGGCGACTTCTCCCTGATAATTGATAAGTGCTCTAAGGGGTAATCTCCGCGTTGTATTTCTTGAGCAAATCATCCTCGATCTCACTAAGCGGCTTGGCTTTGGACAGCGCCAGCTCCTTGCGGGCCGTATCGTACAGGACATGTCCCGTCAGCCCCTCGGTCTTCTGCCGCTCCAGTACGCGGATAACCGCATAGCCCTCCGGAACCTTGATGGGACCGGTTGACTCGCCGGTCTGCAGCCTGCCCGCTTCCTCCAGCATATCGGCATCGTAAAACGGATCGTCCAAATCGATAAGTCCAAGGTCGCCGCCCGAACCCGATGTATTCGCATCCTTCGAATACTCCAGCGCAAGCTGTTCGAACGAATCGCCGGCAGCGAGCTTATCGAGAACATCGCTTGCTTCGTTCTTCGTATCCGTGACAATCCATTGCAAATGAAGCCTTAGCCGGTCCGCAAACTGCTCCGGATGAGCCGCTATGTAATTCTCGATCTCCACTTCGGACAGATTAACGGTCAGAATGGCAATCTTCTCGAGCAGCAGACGGTACTTTACGTCTTCTTCTACATCACTCTTCGTCATGCCAAGCTGTTCTTTCATTACTTCATAAAAAACTTCCTCGCTGTCATAGCCGTCCATCATAGCGGCAAGCTCCCGCTCCTCCTCCTCGGAGGACAGGGTTAGCCGCTGCGCCTCTGCTTCCAGATCTATCGCCTTATGGACCATCAATGTCCTCAGCACATTATCGCCATACTGCCGTTTAAGCTGATCGGCCAGCTCCGCGGCCGTTATCGGGAAGCCTCCTACCGTCGCAGCAATTCCTTCGCTCCGGGAAGGATCGGAATCGCTAGGCGTATCCCCGGCTTGCGCTTTTGTCTCCGAATCGGAATCATGCTTCTCGGGATCGTCCGAGAACGGAGACAGCTTCACGATAACCGCCACGCTTAGGACGATCATGCAGATCGCTTGAAGTACAACAACTGCTTTTAATACCCCGTATTTCTTCATTCCCCCATGCTTCCGGCGTTATTGCACAAGCTTTGGCTTCGCCTGGTCAAGCAGCTCTTGCAGCTGCTCCCGGTCAAACGTGTAAGCCTCATTGCAATAATGGCAGACAACCTCTGCCTTGCCGTCTTCCTCGATAATCTGCTCCAGCTCCGATGCCCCTAGGCTAATCAGCGTCTGCTCGACCCGATCCCGCGAGCATTTGCATTGGAACTTCAGCTCCAGCGTATCATGGATATGCAGATCGTCGCCTACCAGCCTGCGAAGGATGCCCTCCGGCGTTTCGCCCTGCTCCATCAGCTTGGTCACATGCGGAATGGAGCCGATAGTCTGCTCAAGACGGGTAATCTCCTCATCGGTAAGACCGGGCAGAAGCTGTAAAATAAAGCCGCCCGCATGAGTGACTCTTCCTTCCGGCTCAACAAGCACGCCAAGTCCAACTGCGGAAGGCGTCTGTTCGGATACGGCAAAGTAATAAGTGAAATCCTCGCCCAGCTCGCCCGATACAATCGGGACGCTGCCGAGATAAGGATCCTTGAGGCCGAGATCCTTTATAATGTGAAGATAGCCGTTACGGCCAACGCCGCCGGCAACATCGATTTTCCCCTGTTCGTTGCTTGGCAGCAGGACATCGGGATTATCGACATACCCGCGCACTTCGCCGTGCGCATTCGCGTCAACCACGATTTGTCCGATCGGACCGTCGCCTTTTACTTTAACCGTCAGCTGCTCTTCGCCTTTCAGCATTGCGCCCATAATCGCGGCGGCTGTTGCCGTGCGCCCGAAGGCTGCCGTTGCGGTGGGCATTGTGTGGTGGCGCCGCTGAAGCTCATTTACAAGCTGCGTTGTGCAGGCTGCGAATACGCGGATCTTGCCTCCCCACGCCGTCCCCCGGACGAGAACGTCTGGTAACTGCTCCATGTTTATCCCTCCTGATTCCGTTCGTAAATAATGCGCAATCCTTCCAACGTCAGAAGTGGATCGACTTCTTCTATCGTTTCCGATTCCGTGCTAATTAACTCCGCCAGCCCTCCCGTTGCCACAACGCGGGGGCTTACCTGAAACTCTTTTCTAATCCGGTTCACGATACCGTCAACTTGTCCCGCATAACCATAGATGATACCGGCTTGCATGGACGTAACGGGATTGCGGCCGATAACGCTCTTCGGCTTGACCAGCTCAATGCGCGGCAGCTTAGCCGCGCGCTGGTACAAGGCTTCCGTGGAAATGCCGATGCCCGGCACAATCGCTCCGCCCAGATAGCTTCCCGAAGCATCGATATAATCAAACGTTGTGGCCGTGCCGAAATCAACAACGATCAGCGGCGCGCCGTATTTGACGATACCGGCAACGGAGTTTACGATCCGGTCGGCGCCAACCTCGCGCGGATTCTCGTAGCGTATATTAAGCCCGGTTTTAATGCCGGGTCCAACGACAAGCGGCGTTTTGCGCAAATATTTCATGCAAAGCTGTTCCAGGGCGCGCATGAGCGGCGGCACAACGGAGGAGATAATTACGCCTTCGATCTGCTCCATCCGGATACCCGCATAGTGGAACAAATTATGAATATTCATGCCGTATTCGTCAACGGTCGCCGAGCGGTTCGTGCTGAGCCGCCAGTGATGCAGCAGGTCCTTGCCCTTATAGACGCCCAGAACGATGTTTGTGTTGCCCACATCGATTACTAAAATCACGCCCGCGCGCCTCCTTTTTTCTCATTCAAATCCAGACTGATATCAAGAGCGTTAAAGGAATAGGTCAAGCCCCCGACGGAAATGACATCCACGCCGCAGGCCGCAATGCTGCGGACCGTATCCAAACGCACGTTGCCGGACGCTTCTACTATAACATGAGGCGAGCGCGACTTAATGAGGCTTACTGCCTCCGTCATCAGCGCCGGTGCCATATTGTCGAGCATGATAATATCCGCTCCGCAGGCCAGCGCTTCTTCCACCTGCTCAATACACTCCGCCTCTACTTCGATTTTCATTGTATGTGGAATCGCCGCGCGGGATGCCTCAACAGCCTGGCGGATGCCGCCCGCGCCCTTGATATGATTATCTTTGATCATTACGGCGTCGTATAAACCAAAGCGGTGATTCGCTCCCCCGCCGACACGGACTGCGTACTTCTCCAGCATGCGGTGGCCGGGCGTTGTTTTGCGCGTATCCACGAGACGGACAGGCAAGCCTTCCAGCGCCGTTACAAAAGCATTGGTCTTTGTTGCGATGCCGGACAAACGCTGCATCAGGTTCAGCGCCAGTCGCTCGCCCGTAAGCAGGCTGTGAGTGCTGCCTTCCACGGTTGCGATGACCGTCCCCTTCTCTACGCGCTCCCCGTCTATCACTTTTGCTTCAAACCGAAGCGACGGATCCACAATCTCGAAAACGATCCGCGCAACCGGGAGACCGGCAATAATCCCGCTCTCCTTCACATGGATCACCGCCGTAGACTGCGAGCCCATCGGAATGGTCGTTGCCGTCGTAATATCGCCGCTGCCGATATCTTCGGCCAGCCAGCCGCGGATTTGCTCGCGCAGGGCATGGTTATATGTGCCAAACGTTGTATCAAACATGAATAATTCGCTCCTCCGTCGTTCCTTGCAGCCGTTGCATCACGGTATGCTTGCGCCATGCCTCGTCATTCTTCTCCGGAAAGTCCTCCCGGTAATGCCCGCCCCGGCTTTCCTCCCGCTGCAACGCGGATTCCGTGGTTAGAATCGCGCAGGTCAGCAGGTTAGCGAATTCGTACTCCTCGCGTTTGGTCAGAACGGATTGGAAGAACGGCAGCTGCCGCTTCAGTTCCTCAAGCCCTCTCTCAAGACCGTGCGCGTCGCGGCGAAGCCCCGCATACCGCACCATCACCTTCTGCAGCTTCAGTCTCTTCTCGACTACCGCCTGCATAGGCGCGCTGCTGCGCGGCTGGTCGTTCACGAGGACCGGCTTCGTCTGCAGCTTAGGCAGCTTCATGATGCTGTCCACAATCCGTTTGCCAAACACAATAGCCTCTGACAGCGAGTTGCTGGCAAGACGGTTCGCGCCATGAACGCCGGTTGAGGATACTTCCCCGCAAGCAAACAGTCTTCTTATATTGGTTTCCCCGAACAGATCGGTTTTGACTCCGCCCATCATATAATGGGCGGCCGGCGCAACCGGAATCCAGTCGGTTGCCAGATCCAGCCCGTACTGCAGGCAGAACTCGTAAATCGTAGGGAAACGATGCTTCACCATTTCAGGCGATTCATGCGTAATATCCAGATAGACGAAGGTCGACTTCGTCTCTTCCATCTCGCTGACAATAGCGCGTGCCACGACATCGCGCGGCGCCAGCTCCAGCTGATGATGATAACGCTCCATAAACCGCTCGCCCCGGATATTTCGCAGATACGCGCCTTCTCCGCGAACGGCTTCCGAGATCAGAAAGCGCGGAGCGCCCGGATAACATAGCGAAGTCGGATGGAATTGCACAAACTCCATATCCTGAATGAGCGCGCCAGCCCGATACGCCATCGCAATTCCGTCGCCGGTTGCGACATCCGGGTTTGTTGTGTACCGGTATAATTGGCCCGTCCCGCCGGAGCACAGAATCGTCGCTTTGCCGCGCACGTACAAGCGGTGTCCGTCCGGCTTCTGCACGATAGCCCCGCAGCATTCGCCGTCCTGCGTGACCAGATCGATCACAAAGTGATCATCCCACACGTCAATGCCCGGGTCGGCGGTCGCCTTCTCGGAAAGAGCGCGTACAATTTCATAACCCGTCGCATCGCCATTGGCATGAAGGATGCGGCGCTGGCTATGCGCGCCCTCCTTGGTCAGCGCGAACTCGCCGTTCTCCAGGTCGAACTGCGTCCCCATTCGGATCAGGTTGTTAACCCCTTCCGGTCCTTCGTGAACCAGAACGTTAACGGCATCCTCGGAGCAGAGGCCTGCCCCCGCAATAAGCGTGTCCTCGCGGTGATAAGCCGGGGAATCGTCATCCGAGATTACAGCCGCGATTCCGCCTTGCGCGTAACGCGTATTGCTGTCGAGCAGTGATTTTTTCGTAATCATTAAGACGGACTGATTATTCTCGCTTGCCCGGAGCGCGGTGAAAAGACCGGCGATGCCAGCCCCAATCACGATAACGTCCTTCTCTATTACCGGCAAGTCCTCGAGCGACAGATCAACAAGATATCTTGGTATCATCATCTTCGTAATGCGCCTCCAAGCATAGGAGTAGCGCATGCTCCTCCTATTTAACGAGTAACATGCGCTCCAGGGACTTACGAGCTTGTTCCGCTACATGATCGGGAACGTAAATTTGAGGCTGCATGGTTTCCAGGCATTTCACCAGCTTCTTCAAGTTGTTCACTTTCATGTTCGGGCAAACCAAATATTTGGATGCAAAATGGAAGGTCTTATTCGGGCTGTCCAGACGCAGCTGGTAGCCGGTACCGTCTTCCGTGCCGACGATAAACTCCTGACAATCCGACTCCTTGCAATATTTAATAATGGCTGTCGTGCTGCCGACGAAATCGCCAAGCTCCACAACCTCGGGGCGGCATTCCGGATGCACGACGAATTGCGCGTTCGGATACTTCGCCTTCATTTCTTCAACGTCTTTCACGGTAAGCATATCATGGGTGTTGCAGTAGCCTTCCCAGATAATCATTTTCTTGTCGGTGTTCTGCTGCACGTAATGGCCAAGGTTTTTGTCCGGTACCCAGATTACTTCATCGCCCTCAACCGAGTTCACCACTTTAACGGCGTTGGCCGAGGTACAGCAAATATCCGTTTCCGCCTTGATCTCCGCGGAAGAGTTAATATACGTAACGACGGTCGCGTTCGGATGCTGCGCCTTCAGCTTGCGCAGACCGTCCACGTTAACCATGTCGGCCATCGGGCAGCCGGCGCGTTCGTCGGGAATAATGACGGTTTTGTTAGGAGCCAGAATTTTGGCGCTCTCTCCCATAAAATGAACGCCGCAAAAAACAATAACGTCCGCGTCGGTTTGTGCAGCCTTTTGCGCAAGCAGGAACGAGTCCCCGCGGAAATCGGCCACCTCTTGAATTTCGTCTCGTTGATAATAATGGGCAAGAATGATGGCATTGCGTTCCTTCTTCAATTGCATGAGCCTTTCACGCAGTTCACGATTCTGTTCCGCCTTGCGTTCCAGCGCCAGTGCTTCCACAGTTGATCCTCTCCTCTTATGAGGGATGGGCGATAAGTCCCATTCCGATTATGGCTACCCAGACTTTGTGAATTGATGCACAAACTATTTTAAAGTCAATGGCTATTTATGATTCTTTTGTTAAGGTTTAATTTACTCCAGGCGCAGGATGCTGTCAATGTATTTAGACAATAAAAAAACCTCTTCTCCACAGCAAATTTTGCATGAAGTGGAGAAGAGGACGTAAACCGCTGCCGGAATACGATTTTCGGCTACCTTTTGGCCGGATCGTACGGCTCGCCAAGCGCGCCCGGCGCCGCCGAGCGTCCCACCGCGCCCGCAAGCACAAGAAGCGTCAGCAGATACGGCAGCATGTAGAAAAATTCATTCGGAATATGATGCGACCATTCGAACAGCTGCGCCCAGTTCCGGAGCGCCTGCGCCATCCCGAAGAAGATCGCCGCTCCGGCTACGCCAAGCGGATTCCATTTGCCGAAAATAACGGCCGCAATCGCGATAAAGCCCTGCCCGGAAATCGTATTATGGGCAAAGTTGCTTGTTGTTGTCAGGGCGATCGTTGCTCCGCCAAGACCGGCCAAAGCGCCGCTCAGCATCACGCCGATATAACGGTACTTCGTTACGCTGATGCCAACCGTATCGGCCGAGCTTGGATGCTCGCCCACCGCTCGGAGGCGAAGGCCGAAGGTTGTACGGTATAGCACGATATAGCTGAGAATAACAACCCCGATCACGATATAAGTGGTTGGGTAAGCGGTGAAAATACCTTTGCCGAGCAAAGGAATATCCGACAGCCCCGGTATGGCGACCGGATTAAATACATATTCCAGCGTGGTTGTTTGTCCCGAGCCCTCATAGAGGCTCTTCGTCAGATAGATGGCAAGACCCGCCGCCAAAATATTAATAACGACGCCTACAATGGTCTGGTCGGCTTTGAACGTTATCGTGGCAACCGCGTGCAGCAAAGATACCACAAGTCCAAGCACCAGACCGGCAAGCAGTCCGATCCATGGCGCGCCATGCTTCATTCCGCCCTGAATGGCTTGATCGGCGAATACGGCAGCCCCAAAAGCGCCCGCGATCATAAGTCCCTCAAGACCGATGTTCACGACCCCGGATCGCTCCGAGAACACGCCGCCTAGTCCGGTGAAGATCAAAGCGGTTGAGAAGACAAGCGTAATGCTGATTAACTGTCCGATTGTATCTAGTGCGTTCACAGGGCACTGCCTCCTTCCGACTTGCCTTTATTCGAACGGCGAGCCATAAACGGCTTCAGGAAGAACTTCACGAGACCGTGCGAAGCGACAAAGAAGATGATGGATCCGATAACGATCCGTACGATCTCCGGTGGTACATTCGCTCCGAAGCTCATGCCGGCCGAGCCGTAGCTTAAACCGCCGAACAGCACGGCGCCAAGGAATACGCCGATTGGCGTATTGCCGCCAAGAAGGGCAACCGCGATGCCGTCGAAGCCATAACCCCATGACGCGGCCATAACCGTCTGGTAACCAAAGACGCCAAGAATCTCGAATACGCCGCCAAGTCCGGCGAATACGCCGCTGATAAACATCGAGGTAATGATCGTACGGTTTACGTTCATTCCCGCATACAGCGCGGCATTCGGGTTGAGGCCAACCGCCCGGAGCTCGTAGCCTTTCTTCGTGCGCCACAAAATGACGTAAAACACAATCAAACCGATGATTGCGATGAGCGTCCCCCAATGCATGCGGGCATTGCCCATGCTTTCGGACAGCCACTTGATCGATACAAGCGCCGATTCGTGAACCGGCTTCGATTTCTGCTGGCCTTCCATAACGAGATACGTGCCTACGATATAGTTGGACAGGAAGAGGGCAATCCAGTTCAGCATAATGGAGGAGATAACCTCGTTAACGCCTCGGGCCGCCTTCAGGTAACCGGCGAGCGCCGCCCACAGGCCGCCAAACAGTCCGCCTACGATAATCGCAAGCGGCGCGTGGATATACCATGGCAAATCAAGCGTTACCCCGATAATCGTGGCCCCCGTCATCCCCATCAGGAACTGACCGTCGGCACCAATGTTGAAAAGACCCGTACGGAAAGCAAAGGCTACCGCAATACCGGTAAAGATAAGCGGCGTAATCGCACGGATTGCTTCACCGATATCGTAAGGACTGCCGAACAGCTTCTTCACCAAAGCGGTATAAGCCATCCAAGGATCGTATCCGCCCGCGAGCATCGCAAGCGCGCCGCAGATGAGACCTAGGATGATCGCCACAAGAGGCACAAGGAAGGAAGACTTGTCGAATATTTTTCTCATCGTGTTCATTTCGTTCTACTTCCTCCCTTCTGCAGTAGCGGCGGCAGCGGATGCATCGCCCGCCATCATGAGTCCAAGCTGCTGATCATCGCGATGATCGGCATCCACTTCGCCCATCAAGCGGCCTTCGTACATAACCGCGATCCGGTCGGACAAGGAATACAGCTCATCGAGCTCAAAGGAAACGAGCAGAATCGCTTTGCCTTCATTCCGCGCTTCGACCAGCCGCTTATGTACATATTCAATCGCGCCGATATCGAGACCGCGCGTTGGTTGAACGGCAATAAGCAAATCCGGGTTCTTCCACAGCTCACGGGCGATAATCGCCTTCTGCTGGTTACCGCCGGAGAGCGAGCGCGCTTTCGCATGGATACCGGAGCCGCGAACGTCAAACTCGTTGACCAGCTTATCGGCCAGCGTATCCATTGCCTTAAAATCGATAAAACCGTTCTTGCCGAACTGCGGGTCGAAATAATTGCCCAGAATCATGTTCTCGCTTAGCGTGAAATCAAGGACGAGACCATGCTTGTGCCGATCCTCAGGAATATGGCTTACGCCGGCTAGAGATATCTCGCGCGGCGTTCGATTTGTAATATCCTTGCCGTTCAGGCTTACGCTTCCGCCGTTTACGCCGCGCATTCCCGTAATCGCGTAGATAAGCTCGCTTTGGCCGTTGCCGTCAACCCCTGCGATGCCAAGAATCTCGCCGGCGCGAACATCAAAGCTGAGGCCATCGAGAACCTGCTTGCCCTGATCGCCTTTCATGCGCAGCGAATCAACGGACAGTACAACCTCGCCAGGCTCCTTTTTCGATTTCTCGATCTCGAAGGTGACGTCTCTGCCGACCATCAACTCGGCCAAATGCCGCTCGTTTGTTTCCGACGTTGGAAGGGTGCGAATAACCTTGCCTCTGCGAATAACGGTTACCGTATCCGCCAGCGCCATAACTTCCTTCAGCTTATGGGTAATCAGAATAATCGACTTGCCCTCCGCCGACAGGTTGCGCAAAATTTCGATCAACTCTTCGATTTCCTGAACCGTCAGTACGGCTGTCGGTTCATCGAAGATCAGAATATCGGCGCCGCGGTACAAGGTTTTCAGAATCTCTACCCGCTGCTGCATGCCAACCGTAATATCTTGAATCCGCATTTGCGGATCTACTTTCAATCCGTAACGTTCGGAGAGCTCCCGAACTCTGTGGTTTGCTTGTCTATATTTCAGAAACCCAAATTTCGACGGCTCGTTGCCGAGCACGATATTCTCTGCAACCGTAAATGGCTGCACAAGCTTGAAATGCTGATGGACCATGCCGATCCCAAGTTCAATTGCTTTGCCCGCTCCGTCAATGACGGTCTTGTTGCCGTTAACCCAAATCTCGCCTTCTTCAGGCTGATACAAGCCGAACAGAATGTTCATCAGCGTCGATTTGCCCGCCCCGTTCTCGCCGAGCAGTGCATGAATCTCGCCTTTTTTCAATTCAAAATTGATGTTGTCATTGGCCACTAACCCTGGAAAACGTTTCGTTATCCCTTTTAGTTCAACAGCCGTTGTGCTCCGGTCCATTCTTTCATCATCCCCCCGGGGTTTCTACCTGTATGGCAAAAAAGGACAAGACCGGCTTACTGCCGGCCTTGCCTTGACACAGCGACATTAAATCATTTTCGCAAGGAAAATTATTTAACTGGCACCGTAATCTCGCCGCTGATGATTTTTTGTTTGTACTCTTCCACTTTCGCAAGAACATCAGCCGGAACGTTTTTCGTCGAAGTCTCAGGCAAACCTACGCCATTGTCTTTCAGACCAAGCGTAACCACTTTACCGCCTTGCCATGTACCGTTAATCAGATCCGTCGAGACTTTATATACAGCCGCTTCTACGCCCTTCATCATGGAAGTCAGCGTAATTTCGTCGCCGAATTCAAGCGATTGGTCTTTGTCTACGCCGATTACCCATACGTCTTTACCAGCGTCTTTACGGGATTTCGCTTCGTTGAATACGCCGTTGCCGGATGCGCCGGAAGCGTGGAAGATGATGTCGACGCCAGCGTCATACATCGTTGCAGCGGCTTGCTTGCCAAGGTCAGGCTTCGAGAAGTCGCCTACATAGTTGATTTTCATGCTTTTCGCAGCTTCAGGGTTAACCGCTTCTACGCCTGCTTTAAAGCCGGCTTCGAATTTTTTGATAACCGGAATTTCCATGCCGCCTACGAAACCGATTTTGTTTGTTTTCGTCATCAAGCCGGCAACAACGCCAACCAGGAAGGAGCCTTCATTTTCCGCGAAAGATACGGATTCAACGTTAGGCAGATCCACTTCGGCATCGATAAGCGCGAATTTGGAGTTTGGATTTTCGGTTGCAACCTTGGTCATCGCATCCGTAAACAGGAAGCCGATCCCCCAAGTCAGATCATATTTCTCCGATACGAAAGCCTTCAGGTTCGGCTCCATGTCGGCATCGCCTTTGGATTCAAGGTATTTTGTTTCGGCGCCGGTATCAGCCGTTACTTTCTTCAGAGCTTCCCAAGCGCTTTGGTTAAAGGATTTGTCGTTAACGCCACCAACGTCCGTTGCCATGCCAATTTTAAGTTTAGAGGCCGCTCCAGAAGTTCCCGGGGATGCAGCACCTTCGTTGCTGCCTTTGTTAGAGTTATTGGTGTTGTCATGACTCTTGCTGCCGCATGCGGACAAGACGAATGTCAACGCCAGGATGATCATAAGCATTAAACCAACTTGTTTCTTCATACCTGTTCTCTCCCCTGCTTTTTATTTGTGTTTAGGGCAAATGCACTATCTTTATTATTCTTGATGTCCAGCGCCACTATTCTCCTTAATTATAATTACAATCTAACAGCCGTCAATCATATTATGTCAACTAATTTGACACAGAAATTTTGTTCAAAAGGAACCACGCTGTTTATGTAACATTTGTGCTATGAATTTTCTGAATTTTCGGATAAGAATCTTACATCTCCAGGATACGTCTCTGGTTAATACCCCTAAAACCCAAACGGCAAACAAAAACAGCTGTCCTTCGTTTGCTATCAGGCAAACATCGGACAGCTGATTCTTATTAAGATCCTTTGTTCGGATCTTCGTCGTCTGGTTTTTGTTCATCCAGCTCAGGAGGTGTAATCTCGCCTGCATCGCGGGTCTGAATACGGACCTTCACGCCGCCGATCGTATCAACGATTGGTTCGGAAGAGGATTCCGCCGCACCGCTGCCTTCTCCTGCAGACTCATCTCCGCCTTCAAGGCCGCCGGATTCAATCAAATTCTTGATTTGCTCAAGCTCGAGCGTTTCTTCTTTAAGAAGCGTTTGAGCGATCAGATGTACTTCTCGGCTTTTCTCCGTTAATAACTGCTTCGCACGGTTGTAGCAATCATTAATGAAGAATTGCATTTCCTGATCAATCTCGTAAGCGATCTTATCGGAATAGTTCTGCTCATGCCCAAGATCTCTGCCCAGGAATACTTGGCCTTGCGATTGGCCGAACTGCATCGGGCCAAGCTTGTCGCTCATACCGTATTCCATGATCATGCTGCGAACGATACCGGTCGCTTGCTTGAAATCGCTGTATGCGCCAGTACCAATCTCGCCGATAAACAATTCTTCCGCAACGCGTCCGCCAAGCAGACCCGTTACTTTATCAAGCAGCTCCTGCTTCGTTACGAGCATACGGTCTTCCTTCGGAAGCATGATGACGTAACCGCCGGCACGGCCGCGCGGAATAATCGTGACTTTGTGTACCATGTCCGCATGCTCCAGGAAGTAGCCGACGATGGTGTGGCCTGCTTCGTGGTAAGCGACGATGCGTTTCTCGCGATCGCTGATGACACGGCTCTTCTTCTCCGTACCAACGATTACGCGGTCAATCGCCTCGTCAACCTCTTGCATGGCAATGTCTTTCTTGTTGCGACGGGCTGCAAGAAGCGCTGCTTCGTTCAGCAGGTTCTCGAGATCCGCGCCGGTAAAGCCTGTCGTACGTTTCGCAATCACATCTAGCTTCACGTCTTTTGCCAGCGGCTTGTTGCGCGCATGGACTTTCAGTACCGCTTCGCGGCCTTTCACGTCTGGACGGTCAACCGTAATTTGGCGGTCGAAGCGTCCCGGACGAAGAAGCGCCGGGTCAAGAATATCCGGACGGTTCGTCGCAGCGACGATGATAATGCCTTCGTTGGCGCCAAAGCCGTCCATCTCGACGAGCAATTGGTTGAGCGTTTGCTCGCGTTCGTCATGTCCGCCGCCAAGTCCGGCGCCGCGCTGACGGCCAACCGCATCGATCTCGTCGATAAAGATGATGCACGGAGCGTTTTTCTTCGCATTCTCGAACAAGTCGCGGACGCGGGATGCGCCGACGCCGACGAACATTTCCACGAAGTCCGAACCGGAGATGCTGAAGAACGGTACGCCAGCCTCGCCGGCTACCGCGCGGGCAAGGAGCGTTTTACCGGTACCCGGAGGACCCACAAGCAATACGCCCTTCGGAATACGCGCGCCCACGACGTTGAATTTGCGAGGATCCTTCAGGAAGTCAACGACTTCGACAAGCTCCTGCTTCTCTTCGTCGGCACCCGCCACATCCTCAAATGTAATGCGCTTCTTCTCTTCGTTGTACAGCCTTGCACGGCTTTTGCCAAAGTTCATTACTTTGCCGCCGCCGCCCTGAGCTTGATTCATCAGGAAGAAGAACAAAATAAATATGATCACAAACGGAATTATGGAAGTAAGGAACGTAAGCCAGATGCTGGGTGTATCCATTGGCTTGTAGTTCAGCTTAAATCCGTATTGCTTCTCTGCATCAAGAATATCCTGCCCCGCTTCTAGACCGATACGCGAGGAGAAGTTCTTTTCTCCGTTTTTGGAGTCCGCAGGCGGTTCTTTATATTTACCTGAAACCAAATAAGTATAACCATCGTACTTCACGGTCAGCTCTTCCACGTTGTTGGAACTGATTGCTTGGCGAAGCTGATCGTATCGAATTCCGACGGTAGTATTATTTTGGCTGCTGATAAACTGAATAATCCCAACCGTTACTAAAAAGATGATCAAATAAAATCCAGTATTACGGATGATCCGATTCATCCCCTACCTCCTCTCAAGACGCTTTTAATATTTTAACATAGCATGACTTTCCATCTCAATAGAACCAAGAGTGAGGGGAGACATGCCGGTTTAACCGCAAATTCTATTTCTCGTAAACTTCCGGCTTCAGAATTCCGATGAACGGAAGGTTGCGGTATTTCTCTGCGTAATCGAGGCCGTAGCCGACAACAAACTCATCCGGCAGCGAGAAGCCGGTGTAGTCCGCTTCGAGATCAACCGAACGGCGTGCAGGCTTGTCGAACAGCGTGGCAACCGTTACCGACTTGGCATTGCGGCGCTCCAGCACATCGATCAGGTAGCTCAGCGTCAGACCGCTGTCAATAATATCTTCGACGATCAGGACGTCGCGCCCTTCCACGGAAGCATCAAGATCTTTAATAATCTTTACGACGCCCGACGATTTGGTCGAAGCCCCGTAGCTCGATACCGCCATAAAATCGATCTCAAGTTTAATCGGCATCTCTTTGACCAGGTCAGACATGAAAATAAATGCACCTTTGAGGACGCAAATAACGAGCGGATTACGCCCATCGAAGTCGCGGCTTAACGTTTCGCCAAGCTCCTTCACCTTCGCCTTGATTTGTCCTTCGTCGTAGAGCACCTCTTTAATATCGTTCAACAAAATGTAAATCCTCCCATATCTTTCACTTTATAATTATGAATACAGCAGTGCTTCTTATTCGTTCTCCATCCGAATGAACAGGAAGTCCGTTGTCTCATGGCCGGTTTGAGCATGGCTTGAACGTCGTATCCCCGGAATCCAGAGCAGGCGGTTATTCGCATCAACAAGCAGCGGATATCGCTCACGCTCGGACGGCGCGATCTTTTCGTCAACGAACATATCTTGCACTTTTTTGGACCCATTTAATCCTAAAACCTGAATTCGGTCGCCAGGCTGCCGATTACGCACCGTAAGCGGAAATACAAGCTGATCTGCGTCAAAGCACACCTCGCTCCGTCCCGCAGGTTTTACCGCTTCACCCCGCTTCAGCCGCTCGATATGAAGTACTCTTCCGCCGGCTGTCATACGCACCGACCTCGAATCCCCGGAAATGGAAAAGGCATAGCCGTCTTCGGACGTTCCCGATGCGTTAAGCACTCGCACCCATCGGATGCTGCCATACTCTCGGATGCACCGAACACCCGAGCCTGCATCGTATCGCCAGGTACTCGGGGCTGCAGGGGCTGCCGCAAGCCGCATCGTCTCAATCGCGTCAAAGGAGGCAATATCTGCATCCTTCGAAAGATAATTTAATATTAGTTTAATCAATCTTCTTTGTAAAGCGACATGAAGACCGGTCAGTTCACCGGCATTAAGCTTGCATTCATCCGGCGCCAACGTAACAAGCGATGTAAAGAGCCGCTGTCCTTCCAGCTCCATCCATTCGTCCTCCGCCCCCGCCACATCGGCGATCCGCCTTAGAGACTGATTAAGCTGAGGATTAAATCGTGAAAGATAGGGAATAACATCCAGCCGAACGACATTCCGAAAGTAATATCGCTCATTGTTGCTGCTGTCGAGGCAATACGGAACATCCTGCCCGGAGCAGTAGCGCACAATGTCTGACTTGTTCATACGAAGTAATGGTCGAATAAGTTCCACGTTTTTTTCTTTCCGTTTCGCGGCTATTCCCGCGAGTCCGGTTAAGCCCGCTCCGCGGATGACGCGCATCAGCACCGTCTCCGCCTGGTCATCCGCATGATGGGCAAGCGCGATGGCGGATGCTCCGTATTTTACCGCAATTTCATGCAGAAAGGCATAACGCCTCTCCCGCGCCGCGGATTGCGCGTTCATTCCCGTTTCCTCTATGTATGCGGGCATGTCGAGCTCGATCATCTCGAAGGGTACGCCCAGCCTCTCCGCATATCGGCGGACAACCTCCGCCTCCTGCCGGGAAGCCTCCTTGCGGAAGCCATGATTAACATGAGCCGCAATAAGCGTGAGCTGATCCTGCCGGGCTGCCAGCCAAAGCAGATGCAGCAGAGCCATCGAATCGGGACCGCCGGATACGGCAGCCACGATCCGGTCGCCCTTTGACCATAGCTGTTCGGTTGCTGCGTATTTCATCATGTCGGTCAGCAGCTTATGGTCTCCCGTTTCCATATGCGTATGTATCTCCCCATTCCCCTTTTAGTATATGTTTCTTCTATATATCAGCTATATACCACTTCGAAGCAGCCAGTAAACCGAAAGGCCGAGCACAACCGCCGAAACGGCGGCGAGCCCCTTCAGCCAGCCTGGCGTCTTCGCGCTCTTCACCCGCGTATCCTTGCGGTGCAGCAGTCTTCGCCAGGCCTCCGCTCCTTCCGAAGCGTCAAAAAATTGCCCGCCGAGCGCCTGCCTCAGCCAGCCCGCTACGGGAACCAGCCCTTTGCACTCGCCAATTAAGCGTTCCAGCTCTTCGGTTGAACGGATTTGCGGCAGCCCTCCCGTCAGCGCGTGAAGCTTCTTCGGCTCATGGAGCATGATGCATAGCACGGCGAAGGAAAACAGATCGTATCTGGCATCCGCCGATCGCGACCCTGCATTCCAGAACCCGCGGTCATAGATTTCGGTAAACTGGCGGATCCCTTTGCCCATCGCCGTAACGCCGCCGTAATCAACCAGCTCTACGTATCCGTAATCGGCAACCAGCACGTTATCGATCTTCAGATCGCCAAACACCCAGCCCTTACGGTGAAGCTCGGCCAGCTTGCCAAGCAGGTTAAGACCAATGAGCGGAAACCACTCGGGCCCGTTTTTCTCCAGGAACTCGGAAATCGTTACGCCGCGCACGTATCTCATAATATAGAAAGGATACTCTTTGCCACCCTCTCCAAGCAGGTCATCTACTTCATAAAGGTAGGTCTGCTTCCGGTCCTGCTTCTCGAGCGCCTGCAGAACATTAATCTCCGACTGCAAATCAACGGCGTCCATCCCTACCTTTAGCGCGCACCAGCCGCGGTCAGCATGAACGAGATAAACCTTGCCGTTCGCTCCCTCTCCAAGCAGCCGCTCGACTCGATAACGGGAATGCTTCCATTTCCCCGTTACAACCGCACCGCGTCGGAGATTCAACTTAAACGACGTAGTCACTCATCATCCCATCCGTTTCATCGTTTCTGCTCTTCTTACCATAATCCCCCTGCCGGTAAAAATCAATGACCTGCATCATTGCCGGACCCGTTGGCGTTGTCCCGCTCATGGGGAATTTCGTAAATATAGAAGAAATGCCTTTCAGATTATCGGTCCAATCCAGATCCAGCTTGCAGTCCTCGCCGTGCTTGCTGCTTGGGAAATGGAATACGGCAATCTCGCTTTGCCCCTGTCGCGCCTGCAGGCTTAGCATAAGGTCATGAATCGCTTCTTCCACCGCGCGAAGCTTCGGCTTCATGCTGGCGCTTGCGTCAATCAGCAGGGCAACCTGCAGCTTGGACGTCTCGCCAAGCTCGTCGATAACGCGGACGACCTCGCTCCGCTTCTCGGGTGGGAGCGCCTCGATCGAACCGTTGCCAAGCACCTGCTTCAATTCCTTTTGGACTGCCAGCTGAATCGTTTGAACCGCCGTTTTTCTCGTCATCATTTGAACCGTCTGCGACAGCTGCCGCATATTCACAAGCCTGCTCAGACCGCCTCCGGCACGGGCAATCTCTTCTATTTCCGATGCGCCAAGCTCTCCCACATCACCATAATCAAGAATACCTACCACGTTGACTGCGATGCCTTCCGCCTTCGCGTGCGCCGCCGCTACAACCGGACTCATTCCGACGTTGGAGCAGCCGTCCGTTACCAGCAATATTTGTTTCATTATTTCTTGCCTCCTCTTCAAACAAGCATGACCTCTCTATCAGTTTTGCCGTTTGGAGCGAGGGATAAACCGCTAGATTGCCCTATTTCCCGAGAAATTATGCAGCCTTTGCAAAGAAAAATTTATTATTCGGGCTTTAACCGCGCAAAAAGGCTCTTGAGCCAAAGCGCAAACTGCCGCGCTTCGGTCTAAGAGCCTGCATCCGCCCATTTGTCATCTGCCTCCTTCAGCTAACCGTCCGCGGCCGCTCCATCCGGTTGATTCCCGGCCAACGGAATGACGCCCACTCCGGCAAATGCTTATCGATCCTTGCGACAAGCACCGTCATATCGTCTTTAATATCGCCCTCATGGTACCTCACCACCGTCTCCAGCAAGGCATCCGCCATGTCCTGCGGTTCATCGGTCTTCAGCTCCTGGATAATCCTCTTCATCCACATCTCCTTATTAACCGCATGGCCCGGCGCATCATAAATGCCGTCGCTCATCATGACGATCGTGTCGCCCGGCTGCAGCGGCATCGAAATCAAGTCGAATTCGATATCCTGCAAAATACCGACCGGCAAATTATTCGCCGTTACCGGAATCACCTCGTTTCCGCGTTTAATAAAGCTTGGCGTCGAGCCAATCTTCATGAAGGTCGTCCTCGCCGTATATAAGTCGATCATCGCCAGGTCGATCGTCGCGAACACCTCGTCCGGCGACCTTAAGAGAAGAATCGAATTAACCGATTTGATGGCAAGCTTCTCATCCATCCCGGACTTTAGAAGCTGCTGCAAAATCGACAGGGCAGCGCTGCTCTCCTGGCGCGCGCGTTCTCCATTGCCCATGCCGTCACTAATGGCTACGGCGAATTTGCCATTGCCAAGCTCGAGCATACTGAAGCTGTCTCCCGACAGCAGATCGCCACCTTTGGCGGCACCGGCAATGCCTGTCTCTACCTCAAATTCCTTGGCCGAACCAAATACGACAAGGGTTGGTTCCCCATTCTTTTCCGCCGGACGCTCTGATTTGACGGCCACATGCTCGCCCAGTATATCCGATAAGAGCGGAGCGATAATTTTGCGGCATTCGTCATACCCCCTGGCAAAATGATGGTACAGCTCGATTTCCACGTTCCCCTCCTCCAGGTTAATAACCTCAATCTCCTGTATGGATAATCCTAGTCCCTCCAATGCTTCGCGGATCTGTTCCTCCTGCAGATGCAGGGTCTGCCCCTCCCTTTTAATTTCGTGCGCCAGGTCCTCCATCACCTGCGATACGCCTGATAATTGATCCGCGACAAGCTGGCGGGAATCGAATATTTGTTTTTTCCAGTGCATATCATTCTTATAAAGCTCGTACTCCTGCTCGATAATGCCAAGCACCTGAGCCGGCTTAGCGCAATGGGACGCCCATGTGCGCGGCATATTATGCGTTGGAATGCGGTCCTCGTCCACCGCCGAGATCATGTCCTTCATCATTTGATAGGTTTGGAAATACTTGCCCTCCCAGCAAGCTTTATTCCTATGGCAGTCCGCGCAGCTGCGCGCCGATACCGCCTGCATGAAATGATTAAGCTCCTCCTCCTGCTTCACGGCCCCTGCCGTGTTGTTGTTATTCAGCTGGCCAAAGCTCTTCGAGAGCTGGCGGAACACCTCCGAATATTGGGATACCCGCTCCGCCGTTACGTCCCGCACGCGCTTGGCATACTCATGCTGCGATTTGGCATGCTCGTTTGTACCCGGAACATAGCGGGCGATGGTTCGAATCATAATTTTGGGGGTAAGCATAAGCAGGACAGCCGCGGTGACCGACTCCCATGTCGAGGTCATCACATCCGATCCGCTTCCCACATAGATGGCAAGGATTGAAGTGCCGAGCAGCATGCCGAAGGCAACCGCCGCTTTGCCGCCTTCGCGCAGAAGGCCGGCCAATAGCCCCGCGAAAGCAAGCAGACTCATTTGCACAACCGCGTTAAAGTCGGCGAGACTAAGGATGAGTCCGGCAACTACGCCTACACAGGCCCCAAGCGGAGCACCGCCCGCAAGGGCAAACAACAAGAGCAGGAAGCGCGACATAATATGTTCAACGGACAGACCGTAAATTTGCCAGCCTACCGCTCCGGTCATAACGGAGGCAAGCAGAATCATCAGGCAGATAATCTCTTCATTCTTGAGAGAGGCGGTCTTCTTCGCCATGGTCAGAACCGGTATGGCCTGAATAAAGACAAGCGTAAGCACAAAGCTGAGCGCTGCCTCCACCACCACCATCATGAATCCATACCAGCTCATCGTATCTCCTATGAAGAGTCCAAATAGCTGCACAAGTAAGGTGGAGATAAAGACGAGTAAGGGAGCAGACCCGAGCTCCGCCTTCTCGTAAGCCTCCAGGCCTTTAAATAATAAGAATAGAACGGCGAGCTCCATCCCGATCCATAAGGGTGCGGGCGTAACCGCGAACCAGCTCCCGGCGACCAGCGAAACGGCTGTCCAGGCGAACGCGTCTTTTCGAAGAAAGTAGACGACCGCAAAGTAAGCCGCAGCGAAGGGCATCAGGGATTCCAAGATCACCGCCCTTCCGAGCAGGAAGCCAAGCCCCACGAGCATGATTGTCCATTTTTTCGCGAGCACCAGCTGAACCAGCCTTCTCGAAGATAACCATCCGCGGCCCTTCTCCATCATGGAACGTCCCCATCCCATTTGTTGCTCACCCGCAGGAAACATAATGACATTTTCTTTTTTCATTTCGAACACCACCCATTTCGTTTTGTTGTGGTTCTCATTATAGGAGCATGTCCGTATGAAGTTTGTCAGTTTACCGTGGGTGTGCCGAAGTTTTTTCCGACAAAAGCCAAATCCTTCATCCACAAATTGTCAACGCTTTCAAATCCGCACCGTTACTGGGTTTAAACCTGACACGTGACTATTGGCACTACTGCCGCTTCAACAAAAACCGTCGCGCCGCGCCGCGGACTGCCAGCGAAATCTTTGTTTTCTGCTGTCGGGATTGCAGGGAGTATCGGGGAAACAAGCTGAAACTTTTTTTGAAATGAGGTATATTTTTTGAAAAAAGCGCATAGCGGGGGTTAAAAAACGGGGATTAGTCGTCTTTTGCTTGCTTGCGGGACCGAATTGGGCGCAGATAAACACCATTGAGCTGCTTCGTCAGAAAATGCTGGAGCCTGCTTTTATGAGGAAGTTTGTCGCTCCGTACGGGATGAGCTTTAATACCCTGCTTGCGTTTTTGATAAACACAGATTTTGGGGAGTAGCGAGAAGGCGTGCTGCCGTGAGAAATCCCGGATCGATGCAAATCGAAGATGGGCGACCGCGTTTAGCTGTAGGTTTTATCGCCAAAAAGACCTTATAAATTCCGACTCTCGGAATTTATAAGGTCTTTTGCGGTAAAAAAGGCAGAACCGTTTAGGTTCTGCCCTCATATGATTGTATAAAATCCAGCTTAGACCCGTTTAGCACCGCGGCCGCCGCGTTTGCCTTCGGTATTTTTCTTGAGGGAGGAGATACGTTCTTCGCTATCTTTCAGGAAGCGAGACATTTTATCCTCGAATGACGGTTTGTTGTAAGACGGTCTGCCAGCCGACTGCTTGTTGAAAGGACGTCCACCGCGATCTTGACCGCCGCCGCCTCCACGGTTAAAACCGCCGCCACCGCCTGCGCGTGGTTCGCGCTGTGGCGCTGCTTGGCCCTCAGGCCGGTCAACTGCCTGTTTAATGGAAAGTCCGATCTTACCGTCTTTATCAACGTTGATCACTTTGACTTTAACAACATCGTCAATTTTCAGGTGATCCTTCACGTCTTTGACGTAGTTATCGGCAATTTCCGAGATGTGAACGAGCCCTGTGACACCCCCGGACAAATCAACGAATGCTCCGAAATGCGTTATGCCTGTCACTTTGCCTTCTAACTTGGCCCCTACTTCAATTGCCATAAAATAAAATGTTCCTCCCTAAGCTAAATAGCGTTACTATCGTGATTATAACCGAATCGTCAAAGTAAGGTCAACAGACGTTCACCCGTTGTAGCGTCTATTTAATGACCTGAATCTGCTGTTCTCCAGGTGTTACCATTCCTTGTTCCTTCGTTGCAAGTTGTCTGATATATTCCGGATCGTTAAGCCGATCGATCTGTTGTTGAAGCTGCTTGGACTGCAAGGTGGATTCATCTACCTGCTTCTTGATCTCCGTCAATTGCGCCTGCGTGGCACGCGCATCCTTGATCTGACCAATAAAGGTATAAGCCGCCCAGCACAAAAATAGAGTGATGCACATGGCCCATATGCGCAGACGGCGTTTGGATCCTGCGTTCCCTGTCGATTGATTGGCTGTGGCAGTCGTCATAACGGTAATCCTCCTAAAATGAATGATCACCCCATCGGCCGTTGCCGGGCCATTGCGATGATTCATGGTTGGAAAGCTTGGGCTACGTTAAAACAGGCGTTTCCATAATTTTATAACGCCTGATAGGATCTTGTCCCCTCTTTCCTTGAGCTGCAGGCTGGAAAGCTTTGGTCCAAGCCATCGCCATAACGGGCGCGTAAGCGGACCAAGCAGAAAACGCAGCAAAAGCCAGAACGGACGAACCAATTGTAGCACAATTTTTAGAAGGAATATAGTGAGTGCAGTCCCAAATCCGATTAATACGCGGATAAACCTGTATAACAGAACGACCGGCTTCACAATTAGAAGGTCGAATGTCCGCACAGTGAACCGGATGAGGGCTCGTACCGCATCAATCAGCCATTTTACCGTACGGATGACCGGTTTGCTCAGCAGCCAATAGTAGCATAGCACGCCAATAAGCAAGCCGAGGAATACATACGCCCGCACCTCGCCATAGTTGCTGGCGTACAGCACACGAAACACAAGGAGCGATGCGGCCAGCCAGTACGCCATATCGAGTACCGGCAGCGTCCACCGCGGAAAGCGCAATTCGTTCGACACCACCCGGTAGCCGTCGAAGATTACGCCCATCCCGATGCCTGACAGCAGCATCATCCCCATCGTGAGGAACTGAAGGCTTAAGGAGGTCACTTAAACAGCTTTCCGAATAAGCCTTTTGTTTTGGTAGAGGTATTGGCGTCCAAGTAGGCGAGTGAATGGACATACCCCTCGATGGCAACGAGGTTTTGCTCCAGATTGAGATGCTTGATATGCAGGTTTTGCCCTTTTATCATCAGGAAGCCAAGATCGGTATCGAGCAGAAACTCTTCGCTGTCGAAACTTTCCACATTCAGCACACCGGTGATTTCAAGCAGCTTGCGGTTCAGCATTTTGACTTCCTGCCGCTTCTGCCCTTTGCTTTGTTCAACCATTGACCCGTCCCTCCACTTCGAAAGCATAGCTTGAGACTAGCTTATGGGGGTTGGACGAACTTTAGAACATCCGCGCGGGGCAATTCTACTCTTTCATATTCGCTTTCGCTAGAGCGCGGGATTGCCTCCGTCCCTCGCGCTTTTTACGCGCTTTAGCTGCGCCACGATAATGACGCTGATGACAACGAGCAGGAACCAGGAGCTAATTTTCCCCAGATGGACGATATGCCAGGCATGCTCCTGATCCGGGTAAGCCCATGCCCCCATAAACGTCGAAATATTTTCCGCGAGCCAGATGAAGAAGCCGATTAGCAGGAAGGACAGCACAACATGCATGCGGTATTCCCTGCCCCCCACCTTGTACGTAAAGGATGTCCGGTAAAAGACGGCAACCAAAAGAACCGTCAGCACCCACCGCAAATCCCATAAATAGTGATGGGTAAAAAAGTTCAAATAAATAGCTGCGCAGACCATGACGGTATAACGCTGCCTCGGCCAACCGTAGACGGAAATCGACAGCCGCCTCCACGCCTGGCAGATGTAGCTCGCAACGCTGGCGTACATAAATCCGCTGTAGAGCGGCACTCCGTACAGCTTCGACCAGCCTTCGCCCGGATAAGACCAGGAGCCCATGTGCACTTTGTACAGTTCAAGCATCAATCCGATGAGATGGAACATGCATATTACTTTGAGTTCGTCGACGGTCTCCAATTTCAATGCAACCATACCAACTTGGGCAATCAGGCAGATCAGCAGCAGCAGATCGTAACGATGAACGTAGGGTATGGATATAACTTTCGTTAAAGCGAGCGACGCGAATATAATAACCGGAAAAATACAGGACATGGCCTGCTGATAACCAAAAATAAAAAGCTGCCGGATGCGGCGTAACAAAACGGCATTCCATAAGGGCTGCAATTCCATAAGTGTGCCCCTCCTCTGCATAGTGAAAAATCACCCTTAAAGTATCACAGTATTTATCGTTTTACAATAAATTTTTAATGATATCATTGATATGTTTGTTTATAGAAAACAAAAAGAGCGTATCTCCCTTGAGAGAAACGCTCTTACTCTTTGCCGGTTCGGTTACGCTGTTACGGCAGCTTCTTCAGCCGCCCGAGCGGACGCTCCAAATTGCTCCGTTCTGATCGTGAGATACAACACAAGAGATAGAATAACGCTAATCAGCGATACCCAATCTATGAACAAATAATAAAGCGTAACCGTAATCCCGTTGATCATCCCCGACTCTAGCAGCAATTTGCTTGCGCCAAGCCCTATGAGAAAGCTAAATAGATTGACTACAACGCCAAGTCCGATAAAACGCCAGAATTGCCCTGCGGCCATATTGCGGCTGCTCTCGAGCGGATTCGTCACGGAGGTATTCTCGATGGAGACGACGGCGGGAAGCAGCAGAAGCCTTACGTACATGAACAAACCCGGAATGACGAACAACAGAAGCCCCGCCGTAAAAATGACGCCTTGCAAAAAATTATACATGATCATCCGCAGCCACTTGCGAAGCCCCCAGCGGTAAGCATCGGCAACGCTGCCCTTGTCGCCGCGAAGTCTCTCAACCAGATAATGAACCGCAACAGGGGTCAATAAGGTTAGAAAGAGCTGAGAGATAACAATGTCCTTGAGGATACTATCAATAGACAGGTTAGAAAAACCGTAACAGACGATGAGTTCGACCGGTACAATCGTAATGGCCGTTATGAGCAGCAGCACCGCGGCATTTTTAACAAAGAGAGAAAAAGTCATCCCTAATACGCCGCCTTTTGAAGGACGGATTTCGGGCAAATTCGTCATGGTTGCAATCACAGGTGCCTACCTCCTGAGCATCAAGGTGAACCGGCTTCGCCGTCCTTAGACGGGGAGCGTTTCAGTCCGGAGAATTCTAAGCTATGTATGAAAAGAAATATTAACTCTTAGAATGGAAAAAAAGAGCTGCCACTTGAGGTGACAGCCCTTTGTTGTTTACCAGCCGAGGTTATCCTCGCGCGGGCGTTGTTCTTCCTTGATCAAAGTGTAAAGCTCACCGGCTTCATCCTTGCGGGTAGTTTCGGCAATCCGTTCGACGCGAACGGTTACCGTCTTCTGTCCGTATTGGATCGTAAGCTCATCCCCTGGTTTAACCGTGCTGCTAGCTTTCGCCTCACGGCCGTTGATCCATACGCGCCCTTGCTCGGACACGTCCTTTGCCACCGTACGGCGCTTGATCAACCGGGATACTTTGAGGAATTTATCCAGACGCATGAATTACTTGATAGCGTCTTTCAGCTTGTTGCCTGCTTTGAATGCAGGAACTTTGGATTCTGGGATGGAGATTTCTTTGCCCGTTTGCGGGTTGCGGCCAACGCGGCCGGAACGTTTACGAGTTTCGAAAGTACCGAAGCCGATCAGTTGTACTTTATCTCCGCCTGCAAGCGCGTCAGTCACTTCGCCGAGGAAGCCGTTCAATACCGCTTCTACGTCACGTTTAGTCAAACCGCTTTTTGTTGCAATGTTGTTGATCAGATCTGTTTTGTTCATTATTAATATCCTCCTAAATTCAATTCGCCTGTTTTGTTCGGTCAACGCTCCTAATGGGCGCTGCCGTTTGTTTGGTAATTTTAAGCATAAACACAAACACGTTGATACTTATTCTGCTTGTCAGTAAAAAAATCCTGCTGCACGAGTAAAAAAATTTACCGAAAGATGCAGAAATGTTGCGATTCGTGGCGAATCCGAGGCTCTATTGTCGCTTCGCTTCCTCCCACCAACGATCCATTTCTGTTAAATCAGTCTGGTCAAAAGTTTTGCCGTTTATACGAAGCTGTTCCTCAATATAAGAGAATCGGCTCTTAAATTTTGCATTCGTGCGAGAGAGCGCCTCCTCGGGATCCGCGTGGATAAAGCGGGAAGCGTTCACGACCGCAAACAGCAAATCTCCCAGTTCCCCGGCCTGCTCCTCCGAATCCTTCGAATCTATCGCCTCGCGCAGCTCGCGCAGCTCCTCTTCTATTTTGGTCAGAACCGGTTCCAGCTCGTCCCAATCAAAGCCAACCTTCGCCGCTTTCTTCTGAAGATGATAGGCCTTCATAAGCGCCGGCAGATCCTTCGGAATGCCGTCCAACTGCGACTTGCGGGCATCGTCTTCGCCTTTGCGCTTCTTCTCCTCCGCCTTCATCTGCTCCCAGTTGCCAAGGGCCTCGCTGGCATCTCCGGCGCTGCGGTCGCCAAACACATGCGGATGGCGGAAGATCAGCTTCTCGTTCAGGCTTTCGATCACGTCATAGACGGAAAAGGCTCCCGTCTCCTCTTCCATCTGGCTGTGCAGCATCACCTGCAGGATTACGTCGCCAAACTCCTCCCGCATATGGTCGGGATCATCGTTATCGATGGCCTCAAGCGCTTCATACAGCTCTTCGATGAAATTCTTGCGGATGGACTGATGCGTCTGCTCACGATCCCATGGACAGCCTTCAGGGCTGCGCAGAATAGCAACGATCTCGTGCAGACGGTCGAACGTACGGTTAAGAACGGCATCATCCTCCGTACGCGGCACCCAGATCAGCGACAAATTGCCGAAGCCCGGCGTCCGGTCGAGCTCGTACAACGGAACCTTGAGAATCTGTTCCTCGCCCGTTACTCCAAGCGCATGGCCAACGACAACCTCGTAGTCATCCGGGTAACGCTCCATCAGCGCAAGCTTTACATCCGATGCCGTGTAAGCGTCATAGACCTGCCCGATAATCGTATGTACGCGCGGCTGCACATGAGACGCCTTCAGGTCAGCCGCATCAAGCAGCGCAAAGCCCTCGATCGGATCAATGCCAAGACGGGTAAAAGCCTGGTCAAGGAAGCTTTCGCCGCCGATAATCTCGAGCGTTATACCGAGCGGCGAGCAGCGCTCGCGCAGCAGCTGCACCGTGCGCTCCGCTACCATCGGATGCCCCGGCACGGCATACAGGATTGGCGCGGATGCTTCCTGCGCCTTGCGGACAAGCGTATCCGCTATTGTATCATAAACCTCCGGAAAGGTGTCATGCTGTTCATAAACGCTGTCAAACGACGTATAAGCCAGCTGATGCTCCCGCAGCAGCGACATCACCGGATGCCGCTCCGTACGGACATAAATCGTCCCCGCCTCCTGCAGCCTCCGCCACACGCCAAGCGTTAATTGATCGGGATCGCCCGATCCCAGGCCAACTACCGTTATCGTTTGTGCCATATTCGCAATGCTCCTCCCTGCTACATGCAGATTCTACAGTGTAGTATACCATTTCTTGCATGAGGATTAATAATTCGAGGGCGTGGCGTACAATTTCATGGATGGCGAGACATCTCGGCGACCGGAACTTTAGGTATAATAAAAGCACAAAGAGTTGGAAGGAGATGGCTGTCCATGAAAATCGTTGTAGCTCCGGATTCTTTCAAAGGCAGTTTGTCCGCCGCCTCGTCGGCGGAAGCAATCGCTCAAGGCGTCCGGAGATGTGTGCCCGATGCCCAAATCATCAAGCTTCCGATCGCCGACGGCGGCGAAGGAACGCTCGACAGCCTTCTCACCGCTGCGGGCGGCGAGCGCGTGAACGTTAGCGTGGCCGGTCCGCTTGAAAGGCCCGTGGAGGCCTCCTACGGGCTGCTTGGGCAAACGGCCGTCATCGAAATGGCGGAGGCATCCGGCCTGTGCTTGCTGAAGGAGGAAGAGCGCAATCCGTCACTTACGACGACATACGGGACTGGCGAGCTTATCCGCCATGCGCTTGACCGGGGCTGCCGGCGTTTTCTGCTTACCGTTGGCGGCAGCGCCACTAATGACGGAGGAACCGGCATGCTCCAGGCGCTTGGGATGCGGCTGCTGGATCGGCTGGGCAATCCCGTCCCTGCTGGCGGAGGAAATCTGGTGGATATCGTAACGATCGACGACAGCTCATGGGATCCGCGAATAGCGGAATCTTCTTTTGTTATCGCCACCGACGTGCAAAATCCTCTTATCGGCGAACAAGGGGCATCACGCGTCTTTGGTCCGCAAAAAGGCGCGACTACCACGATCGTGAACCAGCTTGAGCATGGGATGACGGCGTGGGCTGATCGAATCCAAGAGAAAACGGGAATCCGACTCCACGACCGTCCAGGCGCTGGGGCCGCTGGGGGCTTATGCGGCGCCTATCTGGCCTTCTTCCCCGCCTCCATTCGCCGCGGCATCGATGTGGTTCTGGAGCATGTCCGTCTGGAGGAGCATCTGAAGGAGGCTGATCTGGTCATCACCGGAGAAGGCCGTATCGATCATCAGACGGCCTCCGGCAAAGCGCCGATGGGCGTCGCCCAACTGGCCAGAAAGCACGGTATCCCCGCCATTGCGCTCGCCGGATCAGTGGGAACCGGCATTGAAGCTTTATACGCGGAGGGTATCCACAGCGTGCACAGCATCATAAGCTCGCCGATGACCCTGAAGGAAGCGATGGAGTATGCTCCCGTCCTGCTTGAGCAGGCAGCTGAGCAAGTTATCCGCACCTTCCTTGCGGGGCGCGTACGCATACTGTAAAAGACCGGAGGTATTTTAAAATGAAATATGAGTGGAAAAAGAATGACAAACCGCTTTATCTGCCCAAAAATGTCCCTTCCGTCATCGAGGTGCCCGCAATGAACTACTTCATGCTAAAAGGCAAAGGCAATCCTAATCATTCGGAATTCGTAGAAGCTGTAGGAGCGTTATACTCCTTGGCTTACACGGTAAAAATGCTGCCCAAAAAAGGAGCTGCGCCAGAGAGATATTACGATTACACCGTTTTTCCGCTGGAGGGTATATGGGATCTGGAAGAAGAGGCCAGACAAGCTGCCGTTCTCGATAAGGATAAGCTTATCTACACCATCATGATCAGACAACCCGACTTCGTAACGGAGGCATTGGCACAAGAAGTCATTGAGGCCGTCAGCAAGAAAAAGCCTCATCCTCTCCTAAGCAACGTAGCGTTTGGCAAGCTGGAGGAAGGCCTCTGCGTTCAAATGATGCATCGCGGTCCTTACGATGAAGAACCTGCCAGCTTCGAAAAGATGGAGCAATATTGCGAGGAACAAGGGCTGAAACGAATCTCCAAGCTGCATAAAGAAATCTACATCTCGGATGCTAGAAGAACGCAACCGGACAAGCTCAAAACCGTTCTCCGTTTTCAGGCGGGACGCAACTGACTCACGTTTCGTTCTTTCCTGAGGACGCATGACAATCTCAGTTCAGAATTGTATCTCTTCCGGTTGCTGTTGCCCTTTTAAAGCTTGAACTAACTTGATTATACGAGGCTTTAAAATAGCAAAGGCAAACGCTCCGCTCCTCCAGAGATACATTTCCTCCCCTCAATCAATTGCTATATAAACCGCAATAGGCTGCCCACTAACCCAGGCAGCCTAGCTGTTTTAGAGGTGGCCTGAGGTCGAACAGGCCATCATGACAAAAAATAAGGCCGCCCCAATATGGAGTGGGCGGCCTTATTTCCTATAAAAACCGCGCTTTGCGCGGTTTTTGATCGGGTTGCGATCGATAGATAAGGAAAGGGTATGTAGCTCGTGGAGGAGCGCAGCGTTTGCCTTTGTGGCCCCGAATACTCGTTATACGAGTTCATTCAAAATTCGGGGCCGCAACAGCAACCGGAAGGAGCTACATACCCTGCCCCCGCCCGCCATCGATCACTAAGCATCATTTGAATGCGGGCAGCCAATCCCCGTGAGCCTCGATCAAATCGTCGCACAAAGCCACAATATCATCCATTGAAAGCTCCGCCGAAGTATGAGGATCCAGCATAGCGGCATGGTAGATATGCTCTTTCTTCTGCGTCAGCGCCGCTTCAATCGTCAGCAGCTGCGTATTAATGTTCGTGCGGTTGAGCGCAGCCAGCTGCGGCGGCAGATCGCCGACGTACGTCGGGTTGATGCCCGTGCGGTCTACTAGGCACGGCACCTCTACGCAGGCTTCCTTCGGCAGGTTGGTGATCAGGCCCGTGTTCATGACGTTGCCGCCGATTTTGAACGGCTTGCCGGTTTCAATCGCTTCCATGATATGCGACGCGTACTCATGGCTGCGCTTATGCTCGATATTGCTGTTCGCGAGCAGCGATTCCCGCATGCTGTTCCAGCCTTTGATCTGCTCGATGCAGCGGCGCGGATATTCATCCAGCGGAATATTGAAGCGGTCGATCAGCTCCGGATAATTACGCTTGATGAAGTACGGATGATACTCGGCATTATGCTCGGACGACTCCGTGATGTAATAGCCGAACTTGAGCATCATTTCGAGGCGAACCATGTCATGATGCTTCTCCTTCTGCTTCTCCGCCGCGCGGCGTTTGATCTCCGGATACAGATCCACGCCGTCCTTCTTCACTTCAAGCAGCCAAGCCATATGGTTGATGCCCGCAATCTTGGATTCCACGCCCGTAGCGTCCATCCCCAGGTTTTTGAACAGATCGGACACGCATACCTGCACGCTGTGACACAAGCCAACCGTTCTAACGCCGCCCGCCGTCGACAGCACATTCGTCAGTACCGCCATCGGATTCGTATAGTTCAGGAACAGAGCGTCCGGACAAACCTCGCGCATATCCCTCGCAAAATCAAGAACAACCGGAATCGTGCGCAGGTTGCGGAAAATACCGCCGATGCCAACCGTATCGGCAATCGTCTGGCGCAGCCCGTATTTCTTCGGAATTTCAAAATCCGTAATCGTACAAGGATCGTAGCCGCCTACTTGAATAGCGTTGATTACATATTTCGCGCCGCGCAGCGCTTCCTTGCGGTCCGAATAAGCCTTCACCGCGCAGTTGCTGCCAAGCGATTGTTTCATATTCAACAGTAACTGCTCGGAATCGCGCAGACGCCCTGCGTCAATATCGAATAAGGCAAGCTCGAAGCCTTGCAGCGGCTCCGTCAACATTACGTCACCCAGTACATTTTTCGCGAATACCGTGCTTCCCGCACCTAGAAAAGTAATTTTAGACATCTTAGCTTCCGCCTCCGTTTTCTAAAAAGGAATTGACTCCTCCACTATATCTCCGAAGCGGATAAGCGAACATGGCAAAGCCTCTTATTTATTTGTCATAATCCCATTTCCTTATGACGAGCCGGGCTGCCGGGTTTATAATAAAGATATAAGCTGTGTACCATCCATACTGGAGGGAACCGCCCTATGCCGTTATCCGAAATTTATCTGCCCAGTCCGGCAACAGAGCGTTATATGGACTTAAGCCTGCTCTTTTGGGGCAAGCAGGATTGCGATCCCGGGCATTATTGGGGTCCTGGTCTTCGCGATATGTACATCGTTCATTACATCCACAGCGGCACCGGTCAATTCCGGTTAGGCGAGCTCAGCTATGAGCTGCATGCCGGTCAAGGCTTTCTTATTATTCCGGGTACGCTTGTGTATTACAAAGCAGATGAGTCCGACCCCTGGACCTACTCCTGGGTCGGACTCAAAGGGCTTCATGCGAAATCTCTGCTGCAGAGGGCCGGCCTTAATCCTGCAAATCCGATATTCGACGCAACGGAGCAGAAGGACTTTTTCGAAACCGTCTATGAGCAATTTCATCAGGCCCTTGATGATCTTCCCGGCAGCGGTGATCTATTCAGTCAAAGCCTTCTGTACCAGTACATGGCCCGGCTGGTTGCCTGCAACAAGCAGCCCTCTGCTCCGGCGCATGCCGTCAATACGAAAGAAGCCTACATCAACAAGGCGGTTGCTTTTATCGAGAACAGCTACAGCCTTCCGATCTCCGTTCAGGATATCGCGAATTTCGTCGGGCTCGACCGCACGTACCTGTCCGGCTTATTCAAAGCGCAGCTGGGTGTCTCGTTGCAGGCCTTCCTGCTCCGTTTCCGGATGAACCGGGCCGTTGAGCTTCTGCATCATCAGGAGCTTACCATTGGCGACATTGCACGCTCCGTCGGCTATACCGACCCTTTCCTGTTCTCGAAAATGTTCAAAAGAGTGATCGGCAGCTCCCCCCGGGCATCCCGGGATCATATCAACCGCGCGACCACCACATGAAAAGGCCTGGTTTCCGTTACGATGCAACCTGCAATCGTTTATCGGGAACCAAGCCTTATTTTTCGCCTTATTATTGTTCCATTTGTTTCGCCAGGAAGCCTGCCGCCGTCTCCACCATTTTGGTTTCCATCTGCGACATTTTTACCGCATCGTCTTTGCTGAGCAGGACCACGGTGCCGATTGGATCTCCGCCTGCAACGATTGGTGCTGCTACGTAAGCGGAGTATGTGTCGTGCATATCCTTAACGATCTCGTATGTGCCGGAAGTGCCTTCAATCGTCTTGCGGTTATCCATGCATCCTTCCAGAATCGATCCGATCTGCTTCTCCAGCAGTTCTTTTTTCGAAGCGCCGGCTACGGCAATAACCGTATCGCGGTCGGTAATGAGGGTAACATGGTTGGTGCTCTCGAATAAGGATTCGGCATACTCTTTGGCGAAGTCACCAAGCTCGCCGATTGGAGAGTATTTCTTCAGGATTACTTCGCCATCGCGGTCAACAAATATTTCGAGCGGATCTCCTTCACGAATACGTAAAGTACGGCGGATCTCCTTCGGAATCACCACACGCCCGAGATCATCGATGCGACGTACAATTCCAGTTGCTTTCATTTCTTGTTGCCCCACTTTCCTAGAGGATTTTAAGTCACTGGATACGATTAGCCTTCATAACAAGCGATTGCCGCCGTCCCCGTTATAAGTCAAGGATTAAAGCGTTCTCGCGGAAAAAGAATGATTCAGCTAGCGGAGCGCCTATTCTAAAGCTGCCGTTATGCTGGTTGTGATTCGGCTGCTCTTTTGTCTAGCGCGTTCGATAACGAATTCTTTTGTGATTCTGACCATAGTATTCATCGGCTCCCAATTTCTTATGCACGGCTATCCGCCGCTTCCCGCGGGTTTCCTGCTGAAGCCAGGCAATATCGGACAGATGTGGTAAGGCAATCCGTAAAGCACCATTTAAAGCATTCCCTTCTATGCCAAAAACCTTGCTTCATTTCCTTCTTTTTAATAATTAACCCCGCTAATTGTTCCACGTGAAAAAAATCTTCATTCAAAAAGCCGCCGTTCCCCCTAAAAGGATGGAACGACGGCTGCCACACTCACTCGCTATCAACCGGATTATTTGGCGCCCGCTTAGGCAGCCTTCCGGCTTTGCCAAGCGCTTCCCGAAGCAGAAACTCGATATGTCCATTTACGCTGCGAAATTCATCATTTGCCCATTGCTCGATGGCACGGTGTAAATCTGGATCGAGCCGGAGCGCGAAAGCTTTCTTTTCTTTCCCCATTGGACTGTCCCCTTAGGAGTACAGCGAGCCCGTATTAATAACCGGCGTTGCTCCGCGGTCGGATACAATGGCAACCATCAGATTGTTCACCATTGCCGCGCGGCGCTCCTCATCCAGCTCGATTCCGTTCTCCGCCAGCTGCTTCAAAGCGGAATCCACCATGCCAACCGCGCCTTCCACAATTCTTTGGCGAGCCGAGACGATGGCAATCGCCTGCTGGCGTTGGAGCATCGCATTTGCGATTTCCGGCGCGTAAGCCAGATGCGTGAGGCGGGTCTCAAGCACTTCCACGCCGGCTACGGCCAGACGATTCTGAAGCTCCTTCATCATTTCCGCCGCTACTTCATCCGCATTGCCGCGCAGCGACTGCTGCGCAGAATCGGAGAAGGTATCGTAAGGATATTGGGCCGCGATATGGCGAACGGCCGTCTCGCTCTGGATTTCCACGAAGCGCTCGTAGTTATCCACGTCGAAGGAGGCTTTCGCCATCTCCGTTACTTTAAATACAACAACGGCGCCAATCTCCACCGGATTGCCCTCCGCGTCATTCACCTTTAGGGTCTGGCTATTGAAGTTGCGGACCTTCATCGACACCTTCTTCTTGTTCGTGAACGGTACTACAATCCACAAGCCGCTGTCGCGAACCGTACCTACATACGTGCCGAAGAACGTAATAACCTTCGCTTCGTTTGGCTGAACGATTGTGAGCGAGGATACGGCTACGATAAAGATCACCTCAAGCAATATGCCGAGCACGATCAGAAATACGTTCGGATCCAACTGATCCGAGCCAAATATAATAAGTGCGATTCCTCCGGCAAAGGAAATAATCGCGGCGAGCAATGCGAGGAATCCGTTGACGTGCCAGGCTTTATATTCCTTCATAAGTACACCCCTTATATTGTTTTGATATAATTATGATATCACTTTTTACAAAAACAAGAAAGTCCCATTACAGAAAAAAGCTGGTCCGATCATTTGCATGATGGACCAGCTCTTCATTAAAGGCGTTTATTTGGCTGCAGGAGACTCGCTGGCTGCCGGGGATTCCGATGCCGCCGGAGATTCGGACGCCGCTGGCGACTCCGAAGCGCCTGGCGATGCGGATGCGCCTGGCGAAGCCGAAGCTTCCGGAAGCGTGATTTTCACGTCTTGCTTCGGCATTTCATCCGTCATGAACGTATTCATGTGGTTGTAAGCCACCACGCTTTGTACCTCTTGCTTCTGCTCGTCCGTAATTTTGTCGTAAGCTACTTGGTCCCGTTTCTCAACCAGGATCACATGATAGCCGTATTCGGTCTCGACCGGATCGCCGATTTTGCCGACAGGCTGAGTCAGGGCCGCATTTTTGAAGCCCTCCACCCAATCGGAAGCCTTCGCGTCCTTGTATTCGCCGCCGCTATCCTTCGAGCCCGTATCGTCGGAGTACTGTTTAGCAAGGGCTGTCCAATCTCCGCCAGCGTCAAGCTTCGCTTTAACTTCTTTTGCACGGGCGAGAGCTTCCTCTTTCGTGCGAAGCGTCTTCGTGGAATCCGCTGGATCCGTTGTTGCTACGAGAATATGGCGAACGGTTACCGGGTTGTAGTTGCCGATGTTTTTCTCGTACTCGGCTTTCATCTCGTCTTCCGTTACTTTCGAATTCATATGCTCAACCACAACCAGCATCAGGTTGAGGTAGGTTCTTACGTCAGCTGTAGATACTTTTTTCTCGTCGAGCGTCTTTTTCACGTCGGCGTTCGTTTTGAGCGTATCTTCGAAGCTCTTCATCTGATCGTTCGTTTCATCGCCTGCTTTTTTAAGCGTTGCTTCTGTAGCTTGCTTGGCAAGGATCTTATACGAAACGAATTGCTGGAGCAATTGTTCTTTGAACTGCGGGATTGCAATCACTTGCTCGTAGCCCGGCTGCATGATGTTGAAGATATCCAGGTACTTGTTGAACTCCGCTTCTGTGACGGTGCCGTCTTTGTAGGTTGCAACGACAGTACCTTTGCCCGCCCCTGCGAAAGTGAGGCCCGAGGAGCCGCCCTCGTTATCTTTCTTGCCACCGCAAGCCGCCATGATCGTCATGACCAGCACTGCCGCGATTACGAGCAGTGCGCTTCTGCGCCATGTCGATTTGCGTTTTGTGTGCAACATGTTGAATCCCCTTTCAATTTGAGAAGTTTATTGTATTGTAACAGAAAACGACAAGGCTTGACCACAAGGTTGTAACAGCTGCCCCGCGCAAGGAGGAGCAGCCCGTCAATTATCGAGCGAATAACACGCTAATCTACCCTTAGCTTTTTGCGTCCTGCAGCGCTTCTTCGCCTTTTCTTGCATCCTTGAACTTCTTCAGGAAGCCCTCCAGAAGCTGAACCTTCTGATCCATCTCGAGCCCTTTGCCCCGCAGCAGAAGCGTCGGATATTCATCCTGTATCGCTCCTTGGCGGAACCGGTTCTCGTACTGCATGCATAGCTGGTCCACCAGCTTGCGGTCAATCCGCTTCTTCTCGCGTTCGTTGAAGCGGACGATAAGGTCATCGCCCTTCTGGCTGATCTGTTCAATGCCGTATTGGGAGCCGTAAACCTTAAGCCGCGCAACCGAGAGCAGATTGTCGACGGCCTGCGGCAGATTGCCGAAACGGTCGATCAGCTCCTCCGCCAAATCCTCCGCATCGTCTATGGACGTAACGGTAGCCACCTTCTTGTAAATCTCGATCTTCTGGATGCTGTCGTAAATATAGTCGGAAGGCAGATAAGCGTCGATGCTGACATCGATCAGCGTGCTGACGCGACGCTCTTCCTTCACCTCCACGCCTTCCATCTCCGCCTTACGCTTGGCGATCTCGTCAGCCAGCATCTGCGAATACAGATCAAAGCCGACGGAGGCAATAAAGCCGTGCTGCTCCGCACCGAGCAGATTGCCCGCTCCGCGGATGGAAAGGTCGCGCATTGCGATCTTGAAGCCGGAGCCCAGCTCCGTAAATTCCTTAATCGACTGCAGGCGCTTCTCCGCCACCTCGGTGAGTACCTTGTCCCGTTGGTAGGTGAAGTAGGCGTAGGCAATCCGGTTCGAACGGCCAACCCTGCCCCTCAGCTGATACAGCTGGGAGAGGCCCATTTTGTCCGCATCGTGCACGATCAGCGTATTTACGTTAGGGATATCGACGCCGGTCTCGATAATGCTCGTGCTGACAAGCACGTCGGACTCGCCGTCCAGGAAATCCAGAATCGTCTTCTCAAGCTCCTGCTCCGACATCTGGCCGTGGCCGACCGCAACCTTGGCGTCCGGCACAAGCGCATTGATCTGCTCGGCCATCTGATATATCCCTTGCACGCGGTTATACAGGTAATATACCTGCCCGCCGCGAGCCAGCTCCCGTTCAATGGCTTCGCGCACAAGCGAGGTACTGTATTCGACGACATAAGTCTGCACCGGGAAACGGTTCTCCGGTGGCGTCTCGATGACCGACAAATCGCGAACGCCCAGCATAGACATATGCAAGGTCCGCGGAATAGGCGTAGCGGTCAGCGTCAGCACGTCGACATTGGTCTTGAGCTTCTTGAGCTTCTCCTTATGCGATACGCCAAACCGCTGCTCCTCGTCGACGATCAGCAATCCCAGATCTTTGAAGATGACGTCCTGCGACAGTAAGCGGTGCGTGCCAATCACCACATCAACCGTACCCGCTTTCAGGCCCTTCATCGTATCATTCTGCTCCTTGCGGGAACGGAACCGGCTTAATACCTGAATGTTGAACGGATAGCCGGAGAAACGCTCGCGGAAGGTCTCGTAATGCTGCTGGGCGAGAATGGTCGTTGGGACAAGAATAGCTACCTGCTTCCCTTCGATTGCAGCCTTGAAAGCGGCGCGAACCGCCACCTCGGTCTTGCCGTAGCCGACGTCGCCGCACAGGAGCCGGTCCATCGGCTGGGGCTTCTGCATATCCTTCTTAATCTCTTCGATAGCCCGCAGCTGATCTCGCGTCTCATCGTAAGGGAACATCGCTTCGAACTCGTTCTGATAGGCCGTATCCTGACCGAAAGCAAATCCGGGCGCCGACTGGCGCTCCGCATACAACTTGATCAGGTCATCGGCTATATCTTGGACGGAAGCGCGGACTTTATTTTTCGCCCGAACCCATTCGCTGCCGCCCAGCTTATTGATTTTCGGCTCCTTCTCTTCGGAACCGACATACTTCTGAATCATGTCGACCTGCTCAACGGGCACGGACAGCTTATCGCCGCCGGCATACAGGATATGCAGGTAGTCCTTGTGAATGCCGCCGATCTCGAGCGTGCCGATCCCGACGTATTTGCCGATGCCGTGGTTCTGGTGAACGACGTAATCGCCGACTTTCAGCTCGGTATAGCTCTTGATCCGCTCGGCGTTATCGATCTTCTTATCCATCCGGCGCGCCTTGCGCTGCTTCTGAGAGAACATCTCGCCTTCCGTAATAATGACAAGATGCGAGGAAGGCAGCTCAAAGCCGGATTGAAGATTACCCTCAATCAGGATCGGAGGCTCAATATGATAATCCTGCAGCACGCGCCTAATCCGGTCGAGCCGTTCGGCGTTGCCGCCCAGCATCATCACCTTCGCGCCCGTCTTTTTCCACCGCTCCATCTCCGCTTTGAGCACATTCATCTGTCCGTGGAAGTTCTGCATGGCGCGGCTCGTCATATTCAGGATATTTTGAGGCTGCGAATGCGGGATCTGCCGCAGGAAGAGCGACATAAACAGCGTTTGGAATTTCCGGTGATGCAGAATCTCATCCGATTCCCGGGCAAGCGTAAAGCTTGGCAGAGATTTGCCGTTGGAGAGCAGATGGGTCGACCATTCCGCCTCATCCCGCTCCAGCTGCCGCGCGGTCTCGATCAGCCTTGTCGGCTCATCCAGGATAAGAACCGTATCCTCCGGCATATAGTCCAGAATCGTCTGTCTTTCCGGGTACAGCATGGATATATATTTATAAATTTCAGGAAAATAGACTTGCTCCCGCAACTTCTCGATCTCGCCGCCGATTTCTTGACGGAGGCGGTCCTTTGCCATGCGGTCCGTCATTTTGTCGAGCTGCTGGGCGAGAAGTGCTGCCGCATGCTCCGCTGCAGCGCTAAAGCGCTGCTGGTCGGCAACGATCTCCTGGCAAGGCGTTACGGTAAAGGACTGCAGGTTATCAAGCGAACGCTGGTCGGAAGGATCGAACGTACGGATCGAATCGATCTCGTCCCCAAACCACTCGATCCGGTACGCGAGCTCCTCCGTAAGCGGATAGAAGTCGACAATACCGCCGCGTACGCTCATCTCGCCTTTGGATTCCACCCGGTCCGCCCGGACGTAGCCAAGTCCGGTCATCTGGCGCAGGAAATCATCCAGTTCGAGCGTGTCGCCAACCTTTACCGAAATCTTTGCATTCGACATAACCCCTTTAATCGGCTGATAGCGCCGAATACCGGAGAACGGAACGACAATAATCCCGCGGAAGCCTTCGGACAGCTTGATCAGCACATCCATGCGCTGCGCCAGCGTCTCGGGACTCGAGATCGCCGCTTCGGCAGCTACCAGCTCATTCGCGGGATATAACAATACATCATCGGCAGAGATGCATTCCTGCAAATCTTCTGCAATTTTCTGTGCGGCATACATATTATGCGTGACAACAAGCAGCGGACGGTCCAGATCATCCTTCACCGCCGCTACGAGTACTTGCCTGGAAGAACCCGCAAGTCCCGATATCATCTGTTCGCGCATTCCTTTGCGGACGCCGGCTATAATCGACTGTACATCCGGATCCGCGGCAAAAGCCTGTACTAACGCTTTCAATCGTGAAGGCACCCCGTTTCTATACACAAGACAAAAGGCAAAGAAATAGAAGCATTATTTTACTATAGGAACCATCGAAAAGAAGCCTCAGCCGAATGCCAAGGCTACGCACGCTATTGTGCTCCCGTTACTGCAGCGGATTTACGACGAGCACAAGCTCCGGGTTTGCTTCCAGTGCCTCGCGGCAGTAATCGCAGACCACTTTAACCGTAATATCGCCGTTCGAGTTATACGCTATTATATCGCTGCGCTCTTCGGGGGTCAAGAAATGGAAACCAAGCCTCGACTCGGAGATTTCCTTTTCCTCTATCGTCCCCATCGGCGTCCGGCAGTGCCGGCAAATATAGTTTACAGCCATATGTATGCCTCCTGAAGAATAGTTATACCCTTCAGTATGCCCGTTTTGCCCAAGCTTAGGCGGTTACTTGTTAAACTTGGCCATTGTATTGTCGAAGCTGGCCTTGAGGCTAAACTCCACTGCGTCGCAGGCCTGTTCAATCATGCTCTTCAAAGCTTCCTGCTCGCTCTTCGGGAAGTTATCGAGCACGTAGTCGGCAATATTGCGGCCCGGCTGCGGACGCGAGACGCCCATGCGGATCCGGTTGAACTGCTGCGTGCCCAAATGCTGAATAAGCGATTTGATGCCGTTATGGCCTCCCGCGCTGCCCTGGTAACGAAGCCGGATTTTGCCGACCTCCGTATCCATATCATCGTAAACAATAAGTCCGTCTTCCAGATCAGCCTTGAAGTAATCCATGAACCCCCGTACCGATTCCCCGGACAGGTTCATATAAGTCATCGGCTTGATGAGGACAACCTTCGTACCCTGTACGTTTCCTTCGCCAATCAAAGCCTTGCACTTGCTCTGCGTCACCTGGATATTCCAACGCCGAGCCAATTCGTCTATGACCATAAAGCCTACATTATGCCGCGTGCTTTGATAGGTTGTGCCGGGATTCCCCAGCCCTACAATCCACTTCATGCTATCCTGCTCTCCAATCTCATTTTGCGTATGTCTTTATTCATTCTACACGATGGACAATATTCCCTGCACGAAAGGAAGAAACGGTATCTTCCCGCGGAGGGCAGATACCGTTTATCCATTGCTCTATTTTGCGAAATCAACCTCGTGCATTTGCGCTTCCGTGGAACGCGATACCGCTTCCTTCGCTTCCACTTCCTGCGCCTCCGCTTCCTCGGCCGTCAGGTCCTTCTGAGGTACCAGGACCGTCACGAGCACCGCCGAAGGATCGGTCAAGATCGTTACGCCAGCCGGAGTCTGAACGTCTCCGACCAGATAGCTGCTGCCCATCAGAAGGCCCGTTACATCGACCGGAATCGAATCCGGAATGCTCCCCGGCAGACAACGCACCTCCAGCTCATGCAGCAAAGCCTGCACGATACCGCCCTCGCGCTCGCCCTGCGAGTCGCCAACCAGGTCGATACGGACATGCGTTGTTACTTCCTCATTCATATTGATTTGCTGGAAATCAACGTGTAGCAGCTTATGCGACAGCTTCTCGCGCTGTATGCCCGCAATCATGACCGACTGTTTGCCCGCGCCCGGAATGTCCAGGTCGATAACCGCATTCGGGTGGGAACGCAGCAAAGCGAGCAGCTGCTTCTCCTCAATGGCAACGGAAGCCGGGGAAGCAAGCTGCTTGCCGTAAACGACGCCGGGCACCCGGCCGCTTGCCCTCAAGCTGCGGAGTTCGCTCTTCATGGTTGTATTTCTTTGTTCTGCCGTCATTGCTATGGACATCGGGATAGGAACCTCCTAAAAAGTCAATTTCCATATCACTTTGCCCAACTGCTGGAAAACCTATTCTTTCTTGCTTCTTTCTTTCTTCGCTTTCGCGCGGGCGCGGATCTTGTCCGCATAGCCCGGCTTGTTCACCTGGCGCTCCCGCGCAATAGCCAAATCGCCGGACGGAACATCCTGCGTAATCGTCGAGCCCGCCACGACATACGCGCCATCGCCAAGCTTCACCGGCGCGATCAGATTGACGTTGCTGCCTACAAAAGCGTTGTCGCCGATTTCCGTAATCGCTTTGTTGAAGCCGTCGTAATTGACCGTAATCGCTCCGCAGCCGATGTTAACGTCTCTGCCGACTACGGCATCCCCAACATAGCTCAAATGCGACACTTTGCTTCCATCGCCAAGCGTTGCGTTCTTCAGCTCAACGAAATCGCCGACTTTGCAGCCCTCGCCAAGCTTCGAGCCCGGACGCAGGTTCGCGTACGGACCAACCGTGCTGTCCTTGCCCACAACGGAATCGGCAACCGTCGAATATTTTACGGCGGCGCCGCTTTGAATCTCGGAATCGGTAATATCGGCCTGAGGTCCGATTTCACAGTCCTCGCCGATAACCGTATTGCCGCGCAGAACGGTGCCCGGATATATAACCGTATCTGCTCCAATGCGCACATCGGCTTCAATGTACGTATTAGCAGGGTCGATAATCGTTACTCCTTCGATCAGATGCCTGCGGTTAATGCGCTCGCGCATGAAACGCTCGGCATCCGCCAGCGCTACGCGGTCATTTACCCCAATCGCTTCCGCGAGGTCCGGCGTGCAGTAAGCTTGAACCGTATCGCCCGCGCCGCGGAAAATACCGATGACATCGGTCAAATAGTATTCGCCTTGCGCGTTCTCGTTCTTTACTTGCGCCAAGGCCGCGAACAGCTTCTTGTTGTCGAAGCAATACGTACCCGTGTTGATTTCCTTCACGGCGGCTTCTTCGGCCGAGCAATCCTTCTGCTCGACAATGCGCTGTACAGCACCGTCTGCGCCGCGAATAACGCGCCCGTAACCCGTCGGATTATCGAAGGATGCCGTCAGAACCGTTGCCGCCGCGCCGCTGGACGCATGAAGCGCCAGCATCGATTGAATCGTCTCCGCACGTACAAGCGGAGTATCGCCGCAAATGACGATCGTTGTGCCATCCTCCGAACCAAGCAGCGTTTCTGCTTGGCGTACAGCATGGCCGGTGCCAAGCTGCTGCTCCTGCAGTACGTATTCCGCGCGGTCGCCGAGGTAGCCTTTTACCATTTCCGCCCCGTGGCCAACGATAACTACGGTCCGCTCGCTCTTTGCTTCGTTTACCGTATCGAGCACATGGCCAACCATCGGTTTGCCGCTCACTTGATGAAGAACCTTATATAGTTTCGATTTCATCCGCTTGCCTTGACCGGCAGCCAATACAATCGTCATTACCTTCAACTGTAATTCCTCCTACACGACCTGATTTGAATAATTGATATTTATAAGTTTTGATATCCTATGAATAACTTACGCATGCAACCCGCGTTACGCCGCATGGTTGGGCGTCATCGGTTCACCTTGTTAAAGACTATATCCCATTATACACAAAAAGAAAAGAGAGCCTCGCGGCCCTCTTTTCTATTATCCCTTTGCCGGAACGGCACGCGCCGTCCCGGCAAAAGGACGCAATTCCGTTACTTAAAGGATAGGCTTAAGCTCCTTCTTCAATTGCCACTTCTTCCACTGCCGCACGCTCGTATTCAGCGAGTACAGCAGCTTGGATTTTCTCCCGGGTCGTCGAAGAGATTGGGTGAGCGATATCCCGGAATTCTCCATCCGGCGTACGTTTGCTAGGCATAGCCACAAACATGCCGTTGTTACCATCGATGACGCGAATATCGTGAACGACGAATTCATTGTCAATCGTGATGGAAGCAATAGCTTTCATACGCCCTTCCGAATTTACACGGCGGAGTCTGACATCAGTAATTTGCATTTGTGTTCACCACCTTTGCCTATCTGAGACTTGGTGTATACTTCCACATTTTTGTGCAAATTCCTTCTATTTTTTTGGAAAAATATGCGATATTTAAAATATTTTTTTACAGATAATTTTTTTTCGTTTCTATTCGACAACAGTCGATGCAATGAGCTCGATTTCGACAAGAACATCCTTCGGAAGCCGCGCCACTTCTACCGCGGAGCGTGCTGGCTTGTGGTCGCCGAAGTAGGAAGAATAGATACCGTTAACCGTTGCAAATTGATTCATATCTTTCATAAATACTGTTGCTTTTACAACATTATTTAATGTTACTCCTGCTTCTTCTAATACTGCCTGTAAATTACGGAAAACCTGATGCGTCTGTTCCTCAATTCCGCCTTCAACCAGTTGGCCCGAAGCATCCAATGGAATTTGACCGGATGTGAACAGCAGGTCACCTACTCTAATAGCCTGCGAATACGGCCCGATCGCAGCCGGTGCTTTATCTGTGGCGATTACTTGCAGCTTCTTGTCTGTCATTGCGAATTCCCAACCTTTCCGTCTTATACCTTGAAATAGTTGCCCGGAATAACCTTTGTCTGCTTGGTCTTCAGATCAACGGCCGTCAACGTCGCAAGCGATACGTAATCCTCGAGCAGGCGCTCTTCATGCTCCACCTCGCCCGATTCTACGAATACGCCGACGCCCGCAACGGTCGCTTTGAATTCGTAAAGCAAATCCATCATCCCCTGAATCGTACCGCCGGCCTTCATGAAATCGTCAATAATAAGGACCCGGGACTGCTCCTTGAGGGCGCGTCTGGCAAGGGACATCGTCTGGATCCGCTTATTGGAGCCGGAAACGTAGTTGATGCTTACCGCCGAGCCTTCCGTCACTTTATTATCTCGCCTTACAATCACAACCGGCAGGTTGAGGCAAGCCGCCGTTGCGTAGGCAAGAGGAATCCCTTTGGTCTCAACCGTCATAATCACGTCAATATTTCGGTCAGCAAAAGCTGTCGCAAACATTCGTCCAACATCGGCCAGCAGCTCCGGTTGTCCCAGCATATCGGTCATATACAAATAACCGCCCGGAAGTACCCTCTCAGGCTGTTCCAGTTGGCGGCAAATGTTGTCCATAATCGATAAAGCTGTGGAGGTATGCATCTTAGGCGTGTATTTCACGCCCCCTGCAGCACCGGCAAGCGTATTTAATTCACCGAAGCCTTCTTCTTCGAAGACCTCTTTTATAATGGCCAAATCTTCGCTGATGGAAGACTTTGCAGACTGATAGCGATCAGCAAATGCTGTGAGCGAAATTAACGTGTGGGGACGACTCAGCAAATATTGCGTCATCTCTACCAGTCTTGCACTTCGCTTCAATTTTTTCAAAGCCATTCCCCCCACTAAATCCGAATAATATAAAGTCAATATAACATTTTTATACGGATTTAATCAAGAAAAACGTCAGCATTATGTCAGCATTCTTACCACGTAGACCTCTTTGCAGAACCCGCGAAGTCCATTATAGATACGTGGAAGCTTGGCTTCCTTCGAGACTAGACCAAAAACGGTTGGTCCGCTGCCCGACATGAGGACGCCATCGGCACCTAGCTTTTGCATGCTTTCTTTCAGCTGCAGCACTTCCGGATATAAATCCAAAGTCACATTCTCGAGCACATTGCCTAGCCCGGCGCAAATATCCGAGAACGAGCCGCGTTCGATGGCCGATACCATATCCCTCGTTGAAGGATGGTTCTTCAGCTCATTGGCGCGCAGCTTGCCGTATACGTCGGCCGTCGATACGTTAATCGGAGGCTTGGCCAAAACGACCCAGCACTGGGGCGGATTGCCGATCCGCTCCAGCTTCTCTCCTCGTCCGGTCGCTATCGCTGTACCGCCCGTTACGCAGAACGGGACGTCGGAACCAAGCTCCGCCCCAAGGCGGCACAGCTCGTCCTCCGAGATATTGAGCTGCCACAGACGGTTCAGCCCGCGCAGAGCGGCGGCTGCGTCGCTGCTGCCTCCGGCGAGCCCCGCGGCTACCGGTATCTTTTTATCCAAATGTATATATACGCCTTTGCGGACGTCGTAACGCTCTTTAATCAAACGCGCAGCCTGAAAGGCCAGGTTCTTCTCGTCAAGCGGTATGTATCCAGCCTGGCTCGATATAATAATCGTATCCCTCGGCAGCTCCTCCAGCTCAAGACGGTCAGCCAGATCGACCATCGTCATGATCATCTCGACTTCGTGGAATCCATCCTCCCGCTTTCGCAGGACATCGAGCAGCAGGTTGATTTTTGCCGGAGCCTTTTCGTAAATTTTCATGGCAAGCTCTCCCGTTCGTTGTTAGCTAAGCAACATTATAACAAACGGGCACAAGAAAAGCTAAGAGGTCAATGCCGGCTTTAACCGCCTTGCTCTCTTAGCTTTCTAACGTCTAAATTTCCTGTTTATTGCTGTCCATGATTTCTGGCTGCGGCTTGCTCCGCCAACTGGATGGCCCGTTTCACCATATTCCCGGCGTCCTTGGTGCTAATACCGCCCCAGCCTTCTGTTTCTACCTTGTTGATGAAACCCAGGTCCTTCGCCAGTTCGTATTTCAGTTGCTCGGACATGACACTTCTTCTGCGGCCCATGTTCCGTGCACCTCCTGTCCTTAGAAAGGTATGTGATTGCGGTATAGTATGTGCCGCGCCGGCAGTCGCTTATTCAGAAAGATCGTTTGAAAGCCCTCGATATGAAAAATGGCGAAAAAAAACGCGAATCCGGTTGATTCGCGTTTAAGCTGCTGCATGCATCTATTGTTGAATATGGGTGATTCGGACTTGACCTTCATCATTGCATACGGTCACTTCAACAGACTCTGTCAGTATATCCGCATAACTGTAGGAAACGCGCTTAAACGCGTGAGACTCCTGGTCCAGTTTGACAATGAAAACAGAAGGGTAGATTTCTTCTAACGTGCCGGTGCGTTCGATGGTCTTTCGCCGGCCACCGTTAGCTCGAAGACGGATTTTGGAGCCTACGTGGGCTTCCAAATTGCGTTTAATTTCCAATAGCGCGTTTTTTGCCATTGTCCACTACCACCTCTTTCCTTGTCCATTATAACCAGAAAGAGGAGGTTTGTCAAATGAAGCAAAATATTATATCAGCGTTGTTATTTTCTTGTCAACGGTTTTTTCGCCCATTTTATCGAATTTGATGCATATTCACGTAAAAAATGTACATATTAAGACGTTATCTTCATACTCGCCGTGGAGTGAGTCACTTTTTTGGGCTTCGGCAGTCCCATCCTGTGCCGTCCCATCGTCTCAATTCCCCCTACCCCGTCAATCCCGCTGATGGTCCCGTGAATCACGTCCGAGAGGTTGATGGATTCCCTGACGGAGGTATAGCTTGCTTTAATTGCAATATAAACAGGATCCAGCGCATGGATCAATATTCTTCCCGGGGAGCTAGCGAAGTTCGAACCCGATTGCAGCAGCGCTTCGAAATGCGATTGGCATGCGCCGGCCACCACAACAAGCCCATCCATATTCTTTTCGTATTGACGCGCAACGCGCACAGCATTTACGAAATGCTGCGAATTCTTGTAGCTGCTCAAGCTGTACAGATCTTCACCCTCGCGGTTCTTGAGGACTCCGTCATGACCGGTAATCACGACAATATCCGGCTTTACCTGCGGCAGCAAACGGTAAAGCAACTGGGCCATTTGCGATTCGTGAGCATGCACGCCATGCGCGGGTACCTTCATCGTTTGGTACAGCTGCATGCTTTTGCGCAAGTAATTGCCGTCTCCGTCCAGATGAAGCACCTTGCCCGGCAATTCAAAATAAGACTGACTTTGCTGCTGCAAAGTAGCCCGATCGTGGCTGGATAAAACGGTAAGATGCGCCTTCTCCTGCCGCATCCGTCTAAGAGAGTCGTTTACTTTAATTTTCACTTGCTGCCGCGCGCTTGTCGATTCCGGATCGCGGACGACCGACAAGTCGGGAATTGGCGCATCCGCAAGCAAACGGTAATCCGTGCCTTTCAACAGCGCTTGATCGGATCGCATCTCTTCAACTCGGAACAGCACGTCACCGCCATAGGAATTGCGGACGACCAGGTCCCCTTGCTTCATGGGTAAATCACCTCTTCGTCTATCGTATGGGTGGAGGGGGCGGAATGTGCGGAGAAAATTGTGCGGATGGGTGTGGACGAATGGTTGGGGAAAGGCCACGGGTGGCTCCGGCTGCCGCATTTGAGGGACGGGGTAACTCCCAACGGCCGCTGTTGCCTGTACATTGCTTTGAACTTATGCCACATGGGTGGCAATGTATCGGCAAAGGCGGACGCTCCGCTCCTTATCGGAGTTACCCCTTACCCTCTTGCGGGTAGCCTGCGCCTCCCAATTGCCTCCCCACATTCCTTGTGGGAGGCCGAGGCTGCCGCGCTACTGCGCCAGGCGCGGCGTTATGGCGGGCGGGCAGCGGCGTTGCCTGACCGCATGACTACGCCCGCTGAGCTGGCGGGCTCGTGTGCTTATAAGCGTGACCCATGGCTGCTCCAAGCAGCGTAATAGCGTAGTTGCGCCTGCCTAAGACAGAGTTGCATGCGGAGAATGACTATATATGTATTGCCCGGGTAATGGTGGAGTGAATCATGTACAAGGTGCGTTAGAGGGTGCGTTTAGTGCGTTTAGCGGTTTTAATGGACAGTAAAAGGAAAATCCCGTGTTACAAGGCATCAGGTAGACGACGGAATGCTTTTCGGGTGGTCTGAACCGATTAGAGGGTTGCTCGGGCCTGGAAAGCCGCTGTAAGCGCCGAGGACCGCACGGCGCTTCGCAGCCGTGCCGTGGCCCTCTCCGCCCGCCACTCCGGCGGCGGGCGCGCCTACAACAAAGTCGGCGGCGCTAACCGCTCGCCGCCGGCTCAAACCAGGCTCGGCCGCCGCAGCAGGCCGAGCTAACCCCGCCAGCCCGCCGCCAGAAAGGCGCGGCTGATGCGGGCGAACTCGTCGAGGGACAAGGTCTCCCCTCGACGGCCAGGGTCTATCTCGCAGCTGACAAGCAGCTGCGTCATTTCCTCGCGGCGTTCCTTGCCCACGAACGCCGTCAGATTGTTCGCCAGCGTCTTGCGGCGCTGGGCGAAGCTCGCCTGAACGATGCGGAAGAAATGCGCCTCGTCCTCAACCTCTACCGGCGGCTTCTCGCGCACCGCCAGCTTGATGACAGCCGAGTCGACATTCGGCTGCGGGATGAACACCGTATGCGGCACGATGCAGACAAGCTGCGGCTCGCAATAATACTGCACGGCTACGCTCAGGCTGCCATACTCCTTGCCGCCCGGCTTTGCCGCCATCCGCTCCGCGACTTCCTTCTGGATCATGACGACGATGTTTTCGAGCGGCAGACGCTCTTCCAGCAGCTTCATCAGGATCGGAGTCGTCACGTAATACGGCAGGTTCGCCACTACGCTTACGCCGCTCACATCCGCGAAACGCTCCTCGAACAGCTTTTTCAGATCCAGCTTAAGCACGTCGCCGTGCACGACCTTCACGTGCTCCTCGCCCGCCAGAATGTCGCCTAGAATCGGAATAAGCCGGTTATCGATCTCGATAGCCGTTACCGTGCCCGCGGCGGCAGCCAAATGCTGCGTAAGCGCCCCGATGCCCGGACCGATCTCAAGCGCGCCCTTCGTCTTGTCGAGTCCGGCCGCGCTTACGATCTTGTGCAAAATATTTTGATCAATCAGGAAGTTCTGGCCCAAGCTTTTCTTAAACTGAAAGCCATACTTCGCGATAATTTCCTTCGTGCGCTTCGGCGTTGCCACTTCAATCGCCTTTATATCGTTTCCGCTCATGCCGTTCACTCCTATCTCCTATCCCTGTTCCATCGTGCGCAGAGCCTCCGCGAATTCTTCGCGGGAAATACGGAAGCTTGTACACCTTTTGAAAAACTGCTTGCCGTTCGCATACCCGATCCCCAGCAGCTTGCCCATTTGAAGCCGGCGGTTTGCCGCGTCCGGATGAACGATAAGACCCGCTTCCATCAAGTCCTCCCAGGTAATATTCCCTTCTCCGGCCGCCATTTCCGTCCGAAGCTCGGAGAGCGCCTGGCGAATCGCCTCGGGGCTTGCGTTCTCAATTCCGATATCGCCTTTGTACATCGCCTTCTCCTGCGGCAGAAAAGCATGCTTGCAGCCCGGCACCCGCCGCGCCACAATTTTGCGTATTCTCTCGCCCGCATGATCAGGATCCGTAAATATTATAACGCCTCTGCGTTCCATCGCCAGCTCGATCCGGCGCAGCACTTCCTCGCCGACCGCAGAACCGTTGGTTTCGATCGTATCCGCTTCAACGGCTCTCTTCACGGCAACCGTATCGTCTTTGCCTTCCACCACAATAATTTCCTTAATCACAAGCGAACATTCCTTTCTAAAAAGCAGCAACTTCCGCTCTTCTTTCACCGTCAATAATATGCAGCCTGCTTAGCATCTCCATGCACACAAAAAGAAGAGGCAGCGCCTCTTCTTATAATGGCATATTTAACAATGAAATACGATAGCGGTAAGCCATTAGCTTGCGGATGGCTTGGTCGGACCAAGCACGTATACGGTATATCCTTTTTTCCGGCCGAACTTATTGGCATAGCTTGTGCTGTCAAAGTAAACGTCGATCTTGTTGCCATTGATGGCACTGCCCGTGTCTTCCGCTCTGCGGAAGCCAATTCCTTCGATGTACACCCACCAGCCGATTGGAATAACATCGGGATCCACCGCAATGGTACGGCCTTCCTTCACCTTTGCGCCGGAAGCCGTAATGCCGTAGCCCGGATGACTCTCATCCTTGCCCGTGGAAGCTACACCTGCCGAATAGGCGGTTAAGGTTACATTCTTGAGAATCTTCTTCGGCTTAAACGTTACGCCGCTCTTTGTATACGAGGCTGTGCTCGCGGCCGAGAGCGTATGTACGTCCTTCTTCGAGCCTACCGCTACGACCTGACTGACCGTATGCTTCTGAACGACCTTGTCGACCAGCTTGGAGGAGACAAGAACTCCGTTCTCGTACTTCTTCTCCACGCGCTCGATTACGACGCCGTTTTTACCGGTTTGCACCAGCTTCTCCTTCCCTTGCTCAAGGGTTGGATCTTGTTTCTTCACGATCGAGAACGGCAAAGTCCGTTCGGTCTCTGCTACTTTCGTATCGACGCGGGTAACGGTAACCGTCATTGCCTTCGAAATCTGAGTATCGAGAGACGGGATAACTTTATCTTGATCGCGGACAGGAATATTTAATTTCCCGATCGCCGCCTGTACTGTTTTCTCTGTCGTGTACACCGTCGATGTTTTGCCATCTGCTTTTACGGTAACCGGAACCGCGTACTTGATTTCGATGCGGTCTCCGTCTTTGATGGACGCATTCAGAGGGTGTGATACCTCGTCATAAGGTCCAACCGTTATAGCTTGTTCATCCAGTAGGCGTTGCAGGACCCATTGTTTTGTCTTTACGACAGTTTCTTGTCCATTCACCACTACGGATACGCTCTTATCAGCCGATCCGTACAACAACACCAAAAACATGAAAGTCATAGCGATTGAGATAATTGCACTCAGAACAATTAAACGCAAATTTTCATGCTTCCATCGCATTGCGAAAGTCATGCTGGATGATCGCTTCCCATGGGTCTCCTTAGCCTGGATCATGCCCACTTCTATCGGTCCTCCTTCATAGCCCCGCCGCCAATCTGTTACGCATGATACTATTGACGCGACTATTGAGTATATTGGCGTGACAAGCACGCTCCAGTGTTACGGCCTCCCACCTCCAAGATTTACCCTGTAAAGACTATTTCCGAATAGCGAAATCGAAAATAAAAAGAAGCCTTCGACAGAGGATCTGATCGTGGCTTCCTGGGTAATCAAACATTCAGGAAAAGGTGAATACACGAGGTTGATCGCTCTCTATAATCGCTTACGAGGTTAGCTGACGGGTTCGGACGAGAGAGCTGCCCTATCCACGGAACGAATGCTCATGGCAATCGCCGCAAAATTCACCCCTGAAGAATTCATACGCGGCAGATGCTTCATGACGTCTTAACGATGCATCCGCTGGCGTTGGTTCCCCCGCTCTCCGGCTTTCGGAGATTAAGCGCAAACTGGAAATCCAATACAAAAGTTAAAGCTCTGAGAAAAATCATACATTCCTGACCACAGAATTGTAAAGATGCGTTAAAAGACGATTTTAACGAAATTTTAGGATTCTGAAGGCAAATAGGGGCGATTCCAACAAGTAAAAAGAGTTTTATCGCCGCAATAGTCTTTATTTCAGCGGTTTTAGACCGTTTTTAAACAATACCAAAACATTTTTTACCGTTTGCGCTTGTAATAACAGCGATTTCCTCCTTGGATTTTCCTGTTATGTCCGCTGCGGCCTCTGCGACTAAAGACACATAAGAGCTCTCGTTTCTCTTCCCTCTAAATGGATGAGGAGACAGATACGGGGAGTCCGTTTCGATGAGAAGACGATCAAGCGGAACCTTCGCAAGCACCTCTTTTGGCACCCTTGCATTCTTGAACGTGACCGGTCCGCCAAACGATATATAAAAGTTCATATCGAGGCACATTTTGGCCGTTTCCCAGCTGCCCGAATAGCAGTGCATGACTCCTCCGACTTCAGACGCCTTCTCTTCCCTCAGAATACGGACAATGTCCTCATGCGCATCCCGGTTATGAATGACAATCGGCTTACCCAGCTTCCGGGCAAGGCGGATTTGCTCCCGAAATACCCGGTGCTGCACCTCCTTCGGAGAGGTATCCCAGTGGTAATCAAGACCGATTTCTCCTATGGCTACAACCTTCGGATGGGAACAAAGCTGCTCAATCCACTCCAGGTCCCCCGGCTCCATAAAAACGCTGTCTACCGGATGCCAGCCTACCGCTGCGTAAATAAAATCGTATTTTTCCGCGAGCTCCATCGTCGTTGGAATTGTCTCCCGGTTGAAGCCGATATTGATCATTAAATCGACACCGGAAGCGCGCGCTCTTTCGATAACTTCTTCACGGTCGCTGTCGAATTGCGGGGAGTCCAGGTGGGTATGCGTGTCGAATAAAGATATCATCTTAGCTGCAAGCTCCTTCTATATAAAGAGTTAAATTTTAAACAATTGCCGAACGCCCGGGCTTAGCCGGTCAGCTGCGGCAAGAAGCGGTTCAATCGGATAATAGATATGATACTGGCCTTGATGCAGGCCGCTGATGGAACGGACAATGTCGGATTTTACCGATATTTCGCTTAAGCTGTTCTCGTCGCTCAGCAGCAGAATCGGCGCTTTTTCCTCTTTCCCGCCTTTTTTCGCATCCGGGCGATAAATGTCGTAGGGCTGGTCAAAAGGAAAATCGATTTCCATATGGTAGTCCGGATTAAGGCCGATTGCGATGAACTCCCGGGCTGCTTGTTCCAATAAAGAGTCCCCCGGATCATCCAGCGTAATGTATTTGTATAACTGGCGATTAAGGAAACGGTCGCATAATCCCGCCAGCAGAGCATCCTCCTCTTCGGTCCATAACGAGAAGATGGTCTGCATGTAGGCCTCGTCCAGCTTCAAGTAATCCGTTACCGTAATGCTGCCGTCCAGCAGCTTATTGATTGGTCCCGGCATCCAGGAGAATGCGTAACCATTGTCGTACAGCTCCTTGGCGCGGCGCGTAATCTGTCTTAGGATAATCTCCGAGCTTCGGGTAACCGGATGGAAATAAATTTGCCAATACATCTGGTAACGGGACATCAAATAATGCTCAATGGCGTGCATCCCGCTCTCTTTCACGACAATCTTGCCCTGAACAGGACGAAGGACGCGCAAAATTCGCTCCAGGTCGAAGTTACCGTAGTTGACCCCCGTAAAATAAGCGTCCCGAAGCAGATAATCCATTCGGTCCGCATCCATCTGGCTGGAGATCAGGCTTACTACAATGGGGTTTGGGTACGTTTTGCTGATTACCGAGGCTACCTTCTCCGGGAAATCCTCCGAGACGCGGCGCAGCACGCGGTTCACTTCCGTATCCTCCAGCAGGATTGCACAGGTCCACTGCTCATGATGGGTGTCAAATACCTGCTCCAGCGAATGGGAAAAAGGCCCGTGGCCAACGTCGTGCAGGAGCGCTGCGCAGAGCGCCAGAAGTCTTTCCTCCATCGGCCAGCCCGGATATTCGTTACGCTCGAATTGCGAGATGATTTTCCTCGTTATTTCATAAACCCCAAGGGAGTGGGAGAATCGGCTGTGTTCTGCGCCATGAAACGTCAAATAAGAGGTTCCAAGCTGGCGAATTCGTCTAAGCCTCTGAAACTCCTTCGTATTGATCAAATCCCACACCGTCTGATCCTGCACGTAAATATATTTGTGTACCGGATCCTTAAAAACCTTCTCTTCGGTCAGCTGCTGATTCATTCGCCCTTTCAACTCCTTTGTTCATGGTTTCGACACAAAACTCTGATAGAATGTCGAATAGTGTCGTAATATAGTTTCCAAATTGTCGAAGCTGTTGTATTCTATAGTAAGATTAATATGACCTTGCTATAGAGTCAAATTCCCATAAATATAGGTCTGATAAGGTCTATCAGAGACATTCTCGGTTGACTATTATGGGAATCGTTGGTATTATAGTAGCCATAAAAAGAAAAACTATGTCGAATAGTGACGAAATGTTATTTCCTGAGAGGAGAAACAAAATCATGATGAAATCTACTGGTATTGTACGTAAAGTCGACGAATTGGGTCGTGTTGTTATTCCAATCGAATTGCGTCGTACGCTTGGTATTGGCGAGAAAGATGCTCTGGAGATCTATGTAGACGGCGAGCGTATCATGCTTAAGAAATACGAGCCTGCATGTATCTTCTGCGGCAATGCAGAAAACGTATCTTACTTCAAAGGCAAAATTGTTTGCCATATTTGTTTATCTGAAATGCCTTCTCCTGTGACAAAATAAGAAATATAGGTTATAATAGAAATACACCAACTTGTTAATTCTAACCTTTTTATACTCCTTGATGCCTTCCTGTGCTAGAACCCGGCCAGGAAGGTCTTTTTTTGCCCAAATAACGCAGTAATCTATCGATTGACTGCGTTATACACTTCCCTCTTCGGCAGGCCTCTGTCCTGAGCCGTTTTTTTAATAGCCTCCTTGCGGTCGATTCCTTCGTTCTCGTAGTGGGCCACATGCTCTTCAAGCTCAAGCAGCGTCCACCAATTCTCTCCGTTATCTGACGCGTCTCCCGCTCCTGCAGCTGCCCCCTCAATTATGAGGCAGTATTCGCCCAGGGGAGGGTTCTCTTCAAGAAAAGCTAGACATTCGGATATGCTGCCGCGTGCGGCTTCTTCATGGCGCTTCGTAAGCTCTCTAACCATTGCAATCCTCCGGTCGCCCCAGTGCTCCAGCATGGCTTCCAGCGTCTTCTTCAGGCGATGGGGAGATTCATACGTCATAAGCGTCCCTTCTTGGCGGGCAAGACGGGCCAGCCATTCGGCAAGCGGCTTTTTATCTCGCGGAGGGAATCCCGTGAACATGAACCGATCGGTCGGAAGACCCGATATGATCAGAGCCGATAAAGCCGCATTTGCTCCCGGTATCGGCACTACCTTAATACCCGCTTCTACGGCATCCTTAACAAGGTCGGCCCCTGGATCGCTGACGGCAGGCAAGCCTGCATCGCTGACAAGCGCAATAGACTGCCCTTCTATTAATAAACGGATGAGCTCGCTTCCGCTAGCCTGCTTATTATGCTCATGGTAGCTAACCAATCTCGTAGAGATTTCGAAATGAGTCAGAAGCTTTCGGGTCTGTCTTGTATCCTCAGCCGCGATAAGCTGCACTTCCTTTAACGTCCGGATTGCCCGGTAGGTCATATCCTCCAGATTGCCGATTGGAGTGCCGACCAAATATAAGATACCGTAATCGCTATCCGCTTGATCTTTAAAGCTTTTTTGAATTTGTATCATATCCTTGCTCCCTCCTATCCGTAAATGGCTTATTCGTATACGAAGACCGGCGGCAGCAGCCTAAGCTCCGGCTTGCCGTCGCGTATCGCTTCTATTAATACCATATTGGCCTCTCCTTGCGCATTCGGATGGATGAATTGCACGCGCTTTGGCTCAAGCCGGTATTTCCGCATCGTCTCCATAATATCGATAAACCGCGAAGGACGATGAACCATAGCCACCTTTCCTCCCGAACGGACAAGCCTTGCACAGGCATGAACGACATCATCTAACGTGCAATGAATTTCATGGCGCGCGATGGCGTAATGATCATTCTCGTTCGAGTCGCCCGCTTTTACCGCCATGTATGGAGGATTGACCGTTACGGCGTCATAAATACCATTGCCCGCTTCTTTCATGTATATTTTCAGATCCGCCTCTATGATGGAAACCTGCTCAGACAGATTATTCATTGTCACGCTGCGCCTTGCCATATCGGCCAATCTTGGTTGGATCTCAACCGCGTCGATCTTCGCATCGGTCCTTGTCGTCAGCAGCATCGGGATTACCCCGTTTCCTGTGCATAGATCAAGAATCCGTCCTCTCTTTGGAATCGTTGCGAACTTCGATAGCAGCACCGCATCCAGAGAGAAGCTGAATACTTCCCGGCTTTGGATGATACGGAGGCCCGTCTCCGTCATCAAATCATCAATTCGTTCATTTGGTTCCAGTTTTACATCCCGCACCTTTGACCTAACTCCCCTGACATAAAGATACCGCCCTACATAGACGAGGACGGTATACATACAATGTTCTATTATTTATTGAGGAAGGATAAGCAGAACAGGCAATCTCCTTCTGTCCTCAAATGCCCGTAATACACGTTGCAAATGTGGAATCCTTCGTGGTACAGCCTAGCCAAATTATCATGCGCCTCACCGACGAGACCGGCTTGCTGCGATGTATCGTGAACCGTATCTTCCTCCGCATGTACTGCAACCTCCCGGCGGGCAGGCTGGACGGCTTGTCCTACCTGGCGGCTTACAGCTGTTCTTGGCTTCGGCGACGTCTCGCGTTTCAATATTTTGCGCAGCCGTTCATTTTCCATGCTCAGCTGCTGATTTTCCTCCAGCAGTTCTTTGACCCGCTGCTTCAGAACGCCAAGATGGACGTGGAAATCGCCCATCCGGCTTTCTAATTCGTCCATTTGATTAAAGATTTCTTTGTTCTCCAAGCTTTCACCCCAGAGCTTTCAAACGTAGTCGTTCAATTTTCCTTCACAACCACATCGTCGAGCGGCAGCTCCTTCGGTTTACCCGACACATCGAACAACTGCACGTACACAGACTTCGTGGAAGCGTTGATGCCCGTTACTTTGCCTTCGCCATAAGACGTGACGACGATTTTGCCAACGGAAGGAAGCTCCTCCCGCACGCTTTCGTAATTGTCATGCTCATATTTCAAGCAGCACATAAGACGGCCGCATAATCCCGAAATCTTCGTAGGATTGAGCGATAAGTTCTGATCCTTGGCCATCTTGATCGATACCGGTTCGAAATCCCCGAGCCAAGAGGAGCAGCATAATACACGCCCGCATGGCCCGATGCCCCCCAGCATCTTCGCTTCGTCGCGTACGCCGATTTGCCTAAGCTCAATGCGCGTACGAAACACACTAGCCAAGTCTTTTACCAATTCCCGGAAGTCGACCCTTCCTTCAGCCGTAAAATAGAAAATGATTTTGTTCCGGTCGAACGTGAATTCCACATCAACCAGCTTCATCTTGAGCTGATGATCTCTTATCTTGTCCAAACAGGTGGCAAATGCGTTCTTCGCGGCAGCGCGGTTCTCCTCCACGACCTTCGCATCTACCTCGCTGGCAATCCGGATCACTTTCTTCAGCGGAAGGACAACGTCTTCTTCACCGACTTCTTTCTGTCCGACCACGACTTTACCATATTCGATCCCCCTGGCCGTTTCGACAATCACATGCTGGTCCTTGTCCACGGGGTGCAGGGCTGGATCAAAGTAATAAATCTTGCCCGCCTTCTTAAAGCGGACACCGACAACGTTATACAAGGATTTAGCCCTCCTGTAGGTTTACCAATAGTTGCTCGACAGCAAGCTGCGGAGATACGTTGGAACGTATCTTCTTACCCGCTTCAAGCGTATGCTCGATACAAGAAATCCAGTTCTCGATCGGGCGGTTAAACGCATGCTTGCTAATCCAGTCCAACTGATCTATATAAACAATGCTTTCCTGCCTTCCGGCCTGAAATTGAATCATGTCTTTGAACCATAATACAAGTAACGACAGCATGAGCTGCGCTTCACCCGCAAGGTCCGTTTTGAAAAATTGCTGCTGGGCGGTGAGCATTCCCGCGGTGAATCGGGTCAGACTCTCCTTCCCTAATTGTATCACTACGTTTCTGATTTCTGCAAACTGATTCTGTTGGATAATCTCTCTAGCGCCTTCCAGTCCGGAGCTCAGTTGAACGGCTGCGCGGGCCAGAGTCGGCGGCGCTCCTTCATCGACCAGAGACTGCAGCATTTCGTTTGACGAGAACGGCAGGAATGGCACCCACTGCGCTCTTGAACGAATGGTCGGAAGCACGGCTTGTCCATTATCCGTAATTAATATGGCAACAATGGGGGAAAGCGGCTCCTCTAGAAATTTAAGCAGACTGTTAGCTGCCTGAAGGGTCATTGTCTCCGCACGCTCGACAATATATACCTTCCGCGAAGTTCCGCTTCCCCGGTAAGCAAGCTCGCGCTGGAGCTCGCGTATTTGATCGATCTTGATGGATTGCCCATCCGGCGTAATAGTGAGCAGATCCGGCTGATTCCCATTCTCGAATTTCCGGCATTCCAAGCAATGATCGCAGGCGTCATCCCCGCCAGAGGTGCAGAAGAGGGCCTTGGCGAAAGCTCTGGCCATAGCCTTTCTCCCTGTGCCGGAAGGGCCGTAGAACAAATAAGCATGCGATACTTTTCCGCTCTGCAACGCATGCTTTAAGATTCGTTTTGCTTTCCATTGGCCGGCTACTTGTTCCATGCTCATTGCTGCTTACCCTTTCTTTCTAAAACAATAAATTAATAAGAAGTCCGCGAATTTCACCGATCCGGCCAAGCAGCTCGATTCTGCCTTGTTCCGACTCCAGCAGCTCCTCCGCCATGGATACAAGCGCCGAATCAATCTCATCCAGCAGCTTGTATCGCTTGGTCCGGCCTCTTCGATCAAAGCCGCGCAGCTCCTTCAGTCCGATCCCGCGTTTGACGGTATCCTCCAGAAACCGCTTCACCATCTGCCGGTACATCTTCAGCTCACGAACCGTCATCGTTCTGGCCAGACGCTCGCCTTGATTATGAATTTCCGTAAGCTTCTGCTGCAGCTGCTCCTGCGTCCGCAAAGCATCCTGCTGTACCAAGGCATCCGAGAAGCTTCTGGCAGGAGCCGGCTTCGTCGCCGTGTCCCCGCCTGCTCGGTTTTGGCCAAGCGGACGCCAGCTTTGATCGATTTTCATCGCTATTCACGTCCAATCAGAAATGTTCGAAACGCTCAACAGGTACGACAAAGACTGCCGCTCCCCCAACTTGCACTTCTACAGGGAAAGGAATATACGAATCGGTCGAGCCGCCAATTGGAGAAACAGGCGTAACCAATTGATCTCTCACCTTGCAGTTCGAGCTGATGACCTGCAGAACCTCATGAACGCGTTCGTCTTCTATGCCAATCATAAACGTTGTATTGCCTGCTCGAAGGAATCCTCCTGTACTTGCAAGCTTGGTTGCGCGGAAGCCATCCTTCACAAGAGCATTCGACAAACGGTTGCTGTCCTTATCTTGTACAATCGCAATGACTAATTTCATCCTCATTCCTCCCATTTGGTTAGGTTAATAGAACAGGCACGAAGTCATTCCTACGTTGTTTATTGCACATCGGCTGCGAAAAACCCTTTAAATCTGCGGTCAATCGTCAAAATAACTTCTTCCAGTACAGCATTTGCGGCTTTTCCCGCATCAACCCGCACCATTCGCTCCGGAAACTGCTCCAGCAGCTTCCGGTAGCCTTCCCGCACAAGCTGGTGAAAAGCAAGCGACTCCAGGTCCAAGCGGTTGACTTCGCGTTCGCCTGCGGACCTGATCCGGGCTAATCCCACTTCCGGATCAATATCCATGTAAATCGTAAGCTGAGGCATTGCTCCATCCACCGCAAAACGGTTGATTGACCATACCTCCTCCATGCCAAGTCCTCTGGCATGGCCCTGATAAGCGAGGCTGCTGTCCACGAAACGGTCGCAGATGACGATCTGACCGTCCGCAAGCGCCGGCATTACCTTCTCGACTAAATGCTGGCGTCTTGATGCCGCATACAGCAAGGCTTCCGTACGCGCATCCATTCCCGTATGGTTACGGTCCAGGATGACCGAACGGATCTGCTCCGCAATCGGGATGCCGCCTGGCTCGCGGGTCGTAACGACTGTCTTGCCCCGCTGCTGCATCGTATGCGCGAGCTGCTCAATCAGTGTTGTTTTGCCGGCGCCTTCGCCGCCTTCTATCGTAATAAAGATTCCCTTATTCAACTTCGTATGGCTCCTAACTGTTACTACCCACCACTATAGTTGGGTATAGTATATATTTTAACAAAGTTCTAACAAAGCGAATACCCTTGTCCTACTTATTTTCGCCTAATTATCGCGAATATACGGCAATTGTCAGCATCCTGCTGTCGACGGCTCCCTGAAACTTGGCGCCAGTCCCGGCTAGTGACGAGATGTACCCAATCATTTCATTGGTCAACACTTCCCCCGGGTATAGAATAGGTATCCCCGGAGGATAAGGTATAACCATCTCCGCGACCTCATAGCCTTCCGATTCTACTAAAGGCAATCTTTGATGCTTCCTCTTTTTCCGGCTCCATTCTATCGGCTGCAATTGATTAGGTGATCCAATAACCGGATAATAGCCCGTAGAAACTTTTCCGTCCTTACAAGGACTGGCATCGATAATTTGTTCGATCTGTTTGCAAGCAGCCTGAAGCTCTAACCTCGATGCCTCCCCTGTCCGGCTTCCCCACACCAGCACGACATGCTTCATATCCGCCATCTCCGCCCAGCAGCCCTGCTCCTCCAGCAGCTTCTGCAGTTCAAAGCCTGTAACGGTCCCTGTACGATCCCATAAAACAACTCTTAGCGGATCCAAGCTATCGTAAGCCGCTGACCCTTGATCAGCCGGTAGTACCTTCAAAGCCCCGTTCTCTTGGGCTATCCAGGCCCGGAATGCCTGTACGGAAGCAACTCCCGGTTCAAACCATGCAGCCCCATACCGGTCTACCATAACTCGTGCAACATCTAGGGAAGCCATAATCGGAAAGGAAGGGCTTGAGCTTTGAATCGCGGCTAACGCTTCCTTTATCGGGTCCCTTGGAATCCGGTCTCCCTTCAGATGCAGCATTGCCCCCATCGTTAGGGCGGACAACGTCTTATGGGTAGACTGCACGACGGCATCCGCGCCGGCCTGAATTGCCGTCTCCGGGAATAAAGGATGTAATCCGTAATGCGCGCCATGCGCTTCATCTACGAGCAGCAGGCTATTATAGCGGTGTACAAGTTCCGCATAGCTTGTCAGATTCGTAGTCATGCCGTAATAATTTGGATTGGTCAGCATGACCCCTTTAGCTTCGGGATACAGCTTGAGCGCCTCTTCAATGGCTTCCAACGAAGGAGTTGTTGACAGCCCTGTTTCCTCATCCATTCTAGGTGTGACAAAAACCGTTCTTGCCCCTGCCAGCTTTAATCCGTTAATAACCGACTTATGAACATTCCGCTGAACAATCAAGAGATCGCCGGGCTCGCATACACCGAGGATCATTGCCAGATTTCCGGAGGTGCTTCCTCCTATAAGAAAAAAAGTCTCATCCGCCCCAAAGCATTGCGCGGCGAGCTTTTGCGCTTCGGCTATGGATGCTTCCGGATGATGCAGATCATCCGTGGAAGACAGCTCCGTCACGTCCAGCTTCATTATCCCAGACAGCCAATTCATCGCATGGAATTGTTCCTGCTCATATATATGTCCATATCCGTGCCCGGGTACGTGAAAACCAACCGGATCCGTCTCATAATGGCGTACCAATGCCTCAAACAAAGGGGCCTGCATTCGATTCATGGTCTAAAAGCTTCCCTTCTATCTATTATTCGTCTATTGTAACGGATTTAGGCACAAAAAAAGAGCGGCATCCTATTAAAGGGATTCCGCTCAGGCGTTTTTCTCGATAAAAATCTGTTTCATTTGATGAATAAAGAAAGGGTATTTGGCATCCTTCACATCCGTACGAACCATCTCGGATTCACATGCTTCGCATATAAACTCGGACACAATGCGGATTCCTTCACCCTCTGCTTTATGCTCCCCGCATATAATGCAATGAAGCGCGCGTTCTTCCGACATACCTATCCCGCCTTTCTGTCATCCTATATAGCTATTATTATGGCATATATTCTAGCGGTTTATACTTGTTTCATAGCCCATTTCAAATATTTCTATATCGTATGCAGCATCCGCCTAATTGGTGAATCCAAAACTGCCGATATACTACCTGAGTAATAAAGAAGGGAAGTACAAATATGCGTCAATCTTTAGTGGACCAGCAAGCAGCCACCATATACCAATACAAGTTAATCAAAAAGAAAGTAATCCGTCCCGAGCTTGTCCAAAGCCATATTCTCAGTGCTGTCATCCTGCTGGCTTTCCAGCTGCTGATGTACCGCATGGATGGCCTGTTCAGTTGGCTTCTTGGATTCGCTATCGTGCAAGTCATTCATCTTGTTATCCTGCTGCTTGCCTTTATACGCGTAGACGATGCCGTTGACCGCCGCTGGGTTTGGGGAATTACACCGCCATGGTTTGGCTTCAAACCTGCCAACGATATCCGTCTTGCCCTATACCGCCGCGTACACCGTCATCTCTTCTGGGTTGGTCTATGCGCGGTAGCGGTTCTGTATCCATGGATTCAGCCATCCCTATTGATCAGCATCCTCTTCTGGCATTTATGGCTTATCGTCCCTCGTATGCTCTTATCTCTTGCCTTCAGCAAGCAGCGCAAAGACGGCATTCTCCGCCTCCAAAAAAACGAGGCCTCTTACTACCATCAATAAAACACCGAAATAACACAAAAAAACCTGCCGCGAAATGCGGCAGGCTCTTTCATTGCTTGGCGACGTCCTACTCTCCCAGGACCCTGCGGTCCAAGTACCATCGGCGCTGGAGGGCTTAACGGTCGTGTTCGGTATGGGAACGCGTGGTTCCCCTCCGCCATCGCCACCAAACGTAAGCTCTAGGCTTATTCAAGGTTTGCGCCTTGAAAACTGGATGCGAAAGTTTGAATTCCTTAAGTTCATTTATGGGGCCCCCGCAAAGTACTCGGAAGTAACTCCGAAGCATTTGCTTCACTTTGTGGGGTATCCTTTAGGATAAGCCCTCGACCGATTAGTATTCGTCAGCTCCACACATTGCTGTGCTTCCACCCCGAACCTATCAACCTCGTCGTCTTCAAGGGGTC
>NZ_JAASRQ010000011.1:0-64920 GCF_011761545.1 Paenibacillus sp. BK720
GAATGGTGTTTGACTTGCTCATTACTTGTTTTATCGCTTTTCCGTTATTTCTAACGGGGCAGTTTCGCTCGTTGTTCAGTTTTCAAAGAACAATTCTTTTTTCGTGTCGTTACCGCGTTTCTCAGCGGCGACAAGAGATAATATATCATGGACGTCTATAGGATTGCAACCCTTTTTTTAAACTTTTTTTACTGGATTTTTCTACCTGTAATTTCGCACATTTAAAGCATACCGGGACAGCTCTTTCGGAGATGCAATGCGGGCATACATACGGAAAATGATCTTGTACCGTCTGGTTATAGCTTGCTTAATATCTCCATCTAAACGGTTGTCATTCAGATCAAGCAGCATCTCATCCAATTCTTTGCGCAGGACGTAATCGAGTTCTTTGCATTCTTTGTCGTTGAATAGAATTCCTAGCATAACTAATGTGCGCCCTCCTAAGCTGTATTGGCCCTGCAGCTAAGTTTTGCTGCGGCAATCGAAAGCAAAAGCGGCGTCTTGCGATAACGCATCACGACGCCGCCTTACTGTTATGCTCAATTAATCGGAAAAATATTACAACGAACTTACCCAAACGCTAACTGTACTTTCGATAATCGCCGCAACAAGCAACGCTACCGTTAAAATAACGACCACCGGAACGGATCTAATCATGAAATATTCGATTTCCCGTCCGGATTTGCCCGCTTCCTTCCCCGGAATAACGATCCTTCCAATTGCCTTGAGCAAGAGAACGCCAAACTTCATGCCGTAAGCGCATGCCACCACAATCGCCGGAATCTCAATAATGCCGTGAGGCAGAAGCCCCAATACAACCGTAAGCATATCGCCCGTTCCCTGCGTCTCAGCCACATGCTGGAGCAGGAAGCCTACAACCATGCCGTTCAGAACAAGGAAGAAAATCGGGATGATCCCGAAGACCGCCCCTATATAGATGATGAAAATGGACTTGATCGCATTGTTTAAAAAGATAAAGACCATAAAGGCAAGCGTTGGATTCTCCGCATTATCCAGTGATTCCGCCACACTGCCGAGTGCCCTCAGCTGCTGCTCGAGATAATCGCTGAATGCGCTGTTAGTACCCCCGACGACAAGCCCTGCAAAAAACAAAATGAATCCAAACGCGATGTAGGGATTCATGATTTTGAAATGGGCTTTTATTTCAGACCAGCGAAACATGCCTCTCCCCTCCTTTTGCAACTTCTTGTTTATTCGGTTGAACAAGCATGAATATCTTGGATGTACGAGCATAGGATTGTACTAGAACAAGCTTCCAATAGAAAGGAGCCTTAACAGATGAACTTTTTTTATGTACTGAACGGACGAAAATTAAAACGCAACTTCCTTCTTGTTCTCGCACTGGTCTTCTCTGTAGGGGTTATTTACGCAGAAAGAGACAACATCACGGTATTCTCACCACAACAGCCGGCCGCTATATACAGTGTCCCTACGGATAAGAAAGTAGTAGCCCTGACATTCGACATCAGTTGGGGGGACAAGCGTACGGAACCGATTCTGAAGGTATTGAAAGACAAAGGGGTTACGCAGGCAACCTTCTTCCTATCCTCCCCTTGGAGCCAGTCCCATCCCGACATCGTCAAGGATATCGTGAATGACGGCTTTGAGATCGGCAGCCATGGCCACAAGCACGATAACTACAGTAAGCTTAGCGATGAAGAGATCCGTACGCAGATCACAACCGCGCATTCGATTCTCACCGACCTGACAGGCAAGCAGCCGAACCTCATCCGCCTCCCTAACGGAGATTTCGACAAACGGGTGCTCCGTATCGCGGAAGAGCTCAACTACAAGGTTATTCAATGGGATACCGACTCCATGGACTGGCTGAACATTGGAACGGACAAGATTATCAACCGTGTCGTAAGCCGTGCGCATAACGGAGACATTATTCTTATGCATGCCAGCGATTCGGTGAAGCAAACGCATGAAGCACTGCCTGTCATCATCGATGAGCTTCGCGCGAAAGGCTACGAATTCGTAACCGTATCGGAGCTGATTAACCAAACCGAGTCGGAAGGCCGTGCCGTACAGGACAAAACGACCTCTCTTACGATGCTTGGACTCGAGGATGCTATGGCAGCTGCGGATACTGGCTATTGATTATTACGCGACCGGCTTTGCGGATGTTGCAGAGTCGGTCGTTGTATTTTTATGAAGCAAGCGGTGCAGCATTAAGATTTGGTAAGCATTGCAGACAAACAAAGGGATAATCATAAAGACGATAGCCGAAATGTTGGTTTCCCCTTGCAGAGCCGGCCATGCTTCCACGAAGGTCACGAAGAACATCAGAAACGTGGTGGGCACAAATGCGCTTGGCTTTGTTTGCTTGATCTTGACGTAGGCAACTGCCAACGAGCAGACCAAAAGGACAAGCGGCAGTACCCAGAAGAACCAATTGTTGGTCCGCTGCTCGTAAAGCATGTAACCGAGGCCAAATACGGCAAATAACGTCGTATAACCCTGGAGAGCGTTCCAGAGATAGCTTTTGCGGAAAATGCTTAATGCAATGTAATTCAGGGTCAAGTATGCAAAGAACCCCATTTGGCTGAATGCGCCTATCAATAAGCCGACCATCGCCATCATAAAGGCGTTGAATCCGGCTGCCTCAAGCCCCATAAATCCGAAGGACTGGTCCGTCCATTGCATGATCGACCCGCTAACGATGGTAACGACAGCCCCGACGGCCATGCAGGTCCAAAAAAGAAAAAACCATCTTTTCAAATTCATAATTCCGTTATCCTCCTTCATGTTTGGCGAGGACTGTGCCATTGTAAGCACTTACCTGTGCCAACCATTATTTTACCACGTTCGTCATAAAAAGCTAACTGCGAAGCCATGATAATCCCGTGAACATTAACGCATACTACGTTTAAATTCAGCAATGGTAATCATAGAAGGGAGATCGTGGGAGCATGCGCATGCGATTGGCTTTATTAACGGCGCTTTCCGCCCTAACATTTGTCTTAACAAGCTGCGGTGCGGAATCTTCAGGAAGCAATAACCAACAGATCAGCTACAAGGATATGAAATCGATGGTTATTGACATCCTGAAAACCGAAGACGCTCAAAAAGCCTTGCAGGAATCCGCCCAGCAAATGTCCGGCTACAACGGCAGCGGAACCAAGCTGTTGTCTGTACAGGATCAAGAACAGGTACGCCTTGCGGTAAAGGATGTCATGGTTTCTCCGGAATATGACAAGGTTATCCGGACATTAATGACGGATACCCGTTTTGCCGGCGAATTCGCTAAAGCCGTAAACAAGCAAAATAAGGATATCCACAAGGAATTGATGAAGGACCCGACGTACCAGGAGCAAATGATCAAAGCGTTCAAAACGCCCGAAATGGACAAAATGATTCTCGAAGTGCTGCAAAGCACGCAATATAAAAAACAAGTCATGTCTCTAATGCAGGAATCGATGCAAAACCCTCTCTTCCGTCTGGAAGTTCTCGATCTAATGAAAAAAGCGGTACAGGAAGAGCTTAAACCTAAGCCGGACGAAAAGGTTGACAAGAAATCGCAAGAAGAAGGCGGCGGTGGCGATGAAGGCTCCTCCGACCAAGATAAGCAAGACGGCGAAGGCGGCGGTGAAGGAGACGGCTCGGATTCTTCAACCTAACCGTGATATAGATGAGATTGTCATTGCTGAACAAAAAGCCCGGACGGGGTCGAGAGCCTTTGCTCTCTCCCGGTCCGGGCTTTTCATTTCATAAATCATTGGGAACACTTTTGAATGACTTGTTCCGCAATATCCAGATATATCGCGCCCGTCTCGGTGTCAGCTTTATACACCGAAGGCGAGAAATCCGGCTCGGAGATATGGTTATCCGGCTGCCCCAACGGTATTTGGGCAAGGAGCTCGGCATGCAGGGATTCCGCAAGGCGGGCACCGCCGCCGCGCCCGAAGATGTACTCCGGCTCACCGCATTTGCTGCATTTGTAATAGGACATGTTCTCCACAACGCCAATAATCTCGTGCTCAGTCTTGATGGCCATAGCCCCTGCGCGGGCCGCTACAAAGGCAGCAGTCGCATGAGGCGTCGTTACGATAATCTCTTTGCTCTGCGGAATAATCTGATGGACGTCGAGCGCCACATCGCCCGTACCCGGAGGCAGGTCAAGCAGCAGGTAATCCAGCTCGCCCCATTCGATCTCGGCAAAGAAGTTGCGAAGCATCTTGCCCAGCATCGGCCCGCGCCATACGATCGGGCTGTTGTCTTCGACAAAGAAGCCCATCGACATGACTTTGACGCCAAACCGTTCAATCGGGATAACGCGCTCGTTCACGATCTGGGGGCGTGTCTCGATGCCCATCATATCGGGCACGCTAAAACCGTAAATATCGGCATCGATGATGCCGACGCGTTTGCCCTTGCGGGCTAAGGCGACCGCGAGATTGACGGTCACCGTCGATTTGCCGACGCCGCCTTTGCCGCTGGCGACTGCGATGAACTGCACCCCGCTGCCAGCGGCAAGCAGCGGGCTCTCGATCCCGGCCCCGTGCCCTTGCACGGGGCCGTTTGCCGCGGCCGGCCGGGCTTTGCCGCCGGCTTGTCCTTGCGGCGCGGCAGCTGCGCCTGCGCCGCCCTCCAGCGCGCGAAACCGGCAATGCACGGTTTCGGCGCCAGCCCGCGCGAGCGCTTCGCGCAGCGCGGTTTCCAGCGAGGGACGAATGTCCTCGCTGGCTGTCAAGACCGTCATCGATACCTGACGGTCCTTCACGACAACATCGCGGACGGCAACGGCGTCCGCGCTATATGGGGCCGTCACGGAACCGACGGCTTCCAGAGCTTGTTCACGTGTCAACATGAATGAGTCCCACCTTTATGTAAGAGAGTAGTTGTAGGTGTAAGCGTAAATAAAGCTGCTTATTTAAAATGATTATAACATATTAAGCGGGACATGTTTAATTGGCAGGTTCCGCCTCCATGTCCGATGCGGCGTCCGTCGCCGAATTCGCGCTCAGCTTTTCCCCCGAGGAATACCGGAGAATACCCTGATAGATCGAGGCGGCCACCTGCCGCTGGTAATTCGAATCGGCCAGACGCGCGGCTTCGCCCGGGTTGGACAGGAATCCGACTTCAACAAGCGCCGTAGGAATGTCATTCAACGCTTTAAGAAGGTACACGTTATTTTTATCCTTTACGGCTACCCTGCTCGTGTTCTCCAGATTGCGACGGATCTCGTTTTGTATAAACGTGGCAAGCACCTGGTTGTCCGGATGATTGGCAGGGTTAAAAAACGTTTGGGCTCCCGACCACTTCGCAGACGGAATGCTGTTCATATGAATGCTGACAACAAGGCTTGGCTTACTTTCCTTGATGTTGGCGACTCGCTGCAGCAAATCCTCCGTCTTGCGCTTGGAATACCCCTTCGTATCCTGCGCAGCCAGATCGTAATCCCCTTCTCTGGTGAGCAGTACAATAGCTCCCGCCTGCTGCAAATAATCTCTGAGGTACAGCGCAATCGCGAGGTTCAGATCCTTTTCGACTACCCCCTCCTTGCTTACCGCACCACCGTCAACGCCGCCATGCCCCGCATCGATCGCAATTGTTTTGCCCGATAAAGGCAGCGTCCAATAACTCCAGGTCCGGGATACCGGCTCGCTGCCTTGGGTAAGCAGTATCCAGGTCAACACAAGCGCTGCCATGCCGCCCGCAATGCGGAGCGCCCCTTTATAGGTCATCCAAACGACTAAACGTTTTCGGCGCATAAATAAAACCACCCCGTTTCCATACAAATGATCTCCTTATCATTTATATGGGACGAGGTGGTTGTTTATGATGGCCAAGCTGGAGTTGGACTCCTCTTAACCCTATTTATTAAAATGAAGCCGGCTGCTGTGCCATGCCTTCAATGAGAATCTTCGCGACTTCCGGACGGGAAAATTCCGGCGGCGGGCAAACGCCATTCCGCAGCAACGCGCGTACTTTGGTACCAGACAGCGTCAGGCGGTCTTCCTTGCCGTGAGGGCAAGTCTTCGTAGTCGCCATGCTGCTGCATTTCGTGCAGAAGAAGCTGTGCTCGAAGTATAGAGGCGTAATGCCAAGATCTTCGGCAGGGATCGTTTTAAGCAGCTCTTGCGCTTCGTATGTTCCATAGTAGTCGCCTACACCGGCGTGATCGCGGCCTACGATGAAGTGGCTGCAGCCATAATTCTTGCGAACAAGCGCATGGAAGATCGCTTCGCGTGGGCCTGCGTAACGCATAGCCGCCGGGAACACGCCTAATAATACACGGTCTTGCGGGTAGTAGTTCTCGAGCAGAGTCAGATAGCTCTTCATCCGTACGTTCGCGGGAACGTCATCGGACTTGGTCTCGCCCACAAGCGGGTTCAGAAAGAGAGCGTCAACGATTTCCATGGCTGTCTTCTGAATATATTCATGCGCACGGTGAACCGGGTTGCGCGTTTGGAAGCCAACAACAGTTTTCCAGCCATTTTCGGCAAATATGCGGCGAGTTTCCGACGGGTCGAAATAGAACTCTACAAAATTCTCAGGCTGTGGACGGTTCAGAACCGTGATGGCGCCGCCAACATAAGTAGATGGACGGGAAAGCAGCTTTTGAACGCCTGGATGCGCCAGATCGTCCGTCTTGAATACGTTAATCGCTTCTGCCTTCTGATCCACGGCGTAGATGCTCTCTACATCGATAATCGCGTAAGTAACGCCGTCTTCCCCTACGAGGGCAGCACGCGTGCCCGCCTGCAGCTCGGCAGCCTTTGCGTTTTCTACAGCGAGTGTAACCGGAATGCTCCACACCGAGCCGTCAGCAAGACGCATGTTCTCTACAACCGAGCGGTAGTCCGCCTCGTTCATGAAGCCGGAAAGAGGCGAAAACGCCCCAACGGCGATAAGATCCAGGTCAGATACGGCCCATTTATTAATGACGATCGTATTCAAATCCTTCGCTTCATTCAAAAGCGCCTCGCGCTGCTCGCCAGTAGCGAGACGATTAACAAGCTCGCCGCCATGCGGTAAAATCTGACTCATTGTTGTTAGCCTCCTTGGGTATGCGAAACCACAATTGCCGGCTGTTTGAAGTGCTTATCGATCTTATTTATGCAGACCGCATTCGGTTTTCTCTTGACCGGACCAACGTCCTGCGCGAGGGTCTTCTCCTGGCATTACTTGGCGCGTGCAATACTCGCAGCCAATGCTTGGGTAGTTGTTGTCATGCAGCGGATTGTAAATAACATCGTTCTCACGGATGTAATTCCATACGTCTTCCGAGGTCCAACCGGCAATTGGATTGAATTTAATCAAACCGAATTTTGTATCATATTCAACTTTCTTCGCATTGGCTCGCGTTGGAGCTTGGTCACGTCGAATCCCCGTAATCCATGCTTCGTATTTGGACAGAATTCTCGTCAACGGCTCTACCTTGCGGATGTTACAGCAAGCATTAGCGTCCGATTTCCACAATTCAGGACCATGCTGCTCAGCTTGCTCTTCGGGCGTAATCAATGGTTTAACTTGAACAAATGGAATGCCAGGGTAACGTTCAACCATTCGGTCACGCGTCTCGTAAGTTTCTTTGAAGTGGAAGTCTGTATCCAGGTAGAAAATATCTGTTTTCGGGCTGATTTTTTGCAGCATGTCGACCAGTACAACGTCTTCAGCGCCAAAGCTGCATGCAAACGTAATTCTAGGGAATGCTTCAACTGCATAGGCCAAAATCTCTTGTGGCGTTGCGTTTTCAAGCTCTTCCGCTTTTTGCTTAACCAATGCTTCTTTTTCGAACAGGTTCATGGTTTTGCCCTCCATTTGTAATTCCAAGTAAAATCATATGCTATTAAGTAAAGTATACGTTCTAATACTTAAATGATCAATAATAAGTTTTCACCAAAATGAAATAAAGTCCTGTCCATGTATCCAGTTGAACATGCACACTTGGAAAAACAAAAAAACACCTTCTCTGCAACCAGAGAAGGTGTTTGGTTCCGATATTAACGTTTCGAGAACTGTGGAGCGCGACGAGCAGCTTTGAGACCGTATTTTTTACGTTCTTTCATGCGTGGGTCACGAGTCAGGAAGCCAGCACGTTTCAGAGCTGGACGGAACTCAGGGTCTGCTTTGAGCAGAGCGCGGGAGATACCGTGGCGGATAGCGCCAGCTTGACCAGACATACCGCCGCCGTTAGCGATAACGATAACGTCGTAGTTATTCAAAGTTTCAGTCAGAACCAATGGCTGCTTAACGATCAGCTTCAATGTTTCCAGACCAAAGTATTCGTTCAGGTCGCGTTTATTAACAATGATTCGTCCTTCACCTGGCACCAGACGTACACGTGCAACAGAGTGTTTACGACGACCGGTTCCATAGTATTGTACTTGTGCCATGAAACTGTCCTCCCCTTATTAGCCGCGAAGTTCGTAAACTTCTGGATTTTGTGCTTGATGCGGATGCTCCGAACCAGCGTATGCTTTAAGTCTAAGCTTCATTGCGTTACCTTGGCGAGTTTTTGGCAACATGCCGTGAACAGCCAATTCGATAGCGCGATCCGCTTTTTTAGCGATCATTTCGTGAGCTGGCGTTACTTTCAAACCGCCAGAGTAGCCCGAGTGACGATAGTACATTTTGTTTTGCATTTTCTTACCGGTCAGAACGATTTTGTCAGCGTTGATTACGATAACGAAATCACCAGTGTCAACATGTGGCGTAAATTGCGGTTTGTGCTTGCCGCGGATCAGGCTTGCAGCTTCGCTAGCCAGACGACCAAGCGTTTTGCCTGCCGCATCGATGATGTACCATTTACGCTCAACTTCATTTGGCTTAGCCATATAGGTGGTACGCATGGATGATCCTCCTTATTTCCATTACAGTTAAAGTTTTATTAAACAACGTTTCAGAACGTAATTTACATTTGTTAATTTCAGGTGTTGCATGCCAAGTTTGCGACAATCTTAGTCGGGGCTGTGGGAGAGCCACTAAGAAAGCACAAGTTATATTCTACTATAGATAATGGCCTAAATCAAGAAGTTATTAAATGTAAATTACATTTCTTCCGGATATTCAACCTTCATCAGCATTAATCCGTGAGGCATCGCCGTAGGGCCGGCCAAAGAACGCTTGCGGCCTTTCAAAATGCGCGCCATATCTTCCGGCTTCAGCTTTCCGTGGCCGACATGAAGCAGCGTACCCATCACGATTCTGATCATGTTATAGAGAAATCCGTTGCCTGTCATATACATATGGAGCATTTGCCCTTCACGCTCGAAATAAGCCTCGTAGATGGTCCGAACATGATGCGGCTTAGTCGAGTGTATAGACGTAAACGATGTGAAGTCATGTTCCCCAACAAGGAAGCTAAGCCCCTTCTGCATGGCTTCGACATTAAGCGGTGTAGGATGATGGAACGCATAGCGCCGGTAGAATACATCCGGAAACTTCCCCATGTCAATCGTGTAGCGATACGTCTTCCGCTTTGCAGAACGCCGGGAGTGAAAGGCTTCCGGCACTTCATGCGCTTCGAGAATAACGATATCCTTCGGCAGGCGCGTGTTCAGGGCAATGGCCCAACGTTCCGCCGGAATCGTGGATTCCGTATGGAAGTTGAACACTTGTCCCATCGCATGCACGCCTGCGTCCGTTCTGCCCGATCCAAGGATAATAATATCCTCGCCGGTCAGCTTCTTGATTGCGAGCTCGATTTCCTGCTGGATGGTCCGTCCATAAGGCTGCGACTGAAACCCGTTAAAGTCGGTCCCGTCGTAGCTTACCGTCGCTGCTATATTCCTCATCCTTCATCACTTCCCCATCTGTTAACAACAAACGCAATTAACATTCAATCCCCTTAATCATTCAAAAGGGTGGTCCCTTTTCGGTCTCTCTCTTTTCTTTGCCTGTTTGAAAAGGTGTGCTATCGGGGAAGTCGTGTGCGGAATGAAAGGTTTTGTCCGGAGAAGCGTAGCGTTCGCCTTTGTTCACAGATTTCAACCGCTTAAGCGTGTTGTGATGAAGAAATCTGTGAACAACAGCGATCGGAGAACAAACCTTTCATGCAGCACATCTAACACTCCCATAGCTCTTTTCACTGCAGGCAATAAAAAAAGGTGGCCTCAAGGGTCCACCCTTTCTCACCGCGAAACGTAGCTCAACCGCTTAGAGCGGCGAGCTGATTACGCTTGTGTTACGCACGGTCAACCAGTTCCAGGTACACCATAGGCGCAGCGTCGCCACGGCGAGGTCCCAGTTTCAAAATCCGTGTGTATCCGCCCGCACGTTCCGAGTAACGGGTGGCCAGCTCGGAGAACAGCTTTTGGATTGCATCTTGCTCTCCATCAACAGTTTCACGACGAACGTATGCAGCTACTTGACGACGAGCGTGCAAGTCACCTTTTTTCGCTTTCGTGATCAGCTTTTCAGCGATAGAACGAACCTCTTTCGCTTTAGCTTCTGTTGTTTGAATGCGCTCATACAGGAACAGGTCAGTAACGAGGTCACGGAACAATGCTTTCCGCGCGCTAGCGTCACGGCCCAATTTTTGATATGCCATTTTGTTTTCCCCTCCCTTGCCTATAGTCTGTTCTAGATGTTCAAGCTACTACTCTTCCATGCGCAGGCCAAGGCCCAGCTCTTCCAGCTTCTCTTGAACTTCCTCGAGGGATTTACGGCCCAGGTTACGAACCTTCATCATGTCCTCTTCGGATTTCGTGATCAGCTCTTGAACGGTATTAATGCCTGCACGTTTCAAGCAGTTGTAGGAACGAACAGACAGATCCAGTTCTTCGATTGTCATCTCCAGAACTTTCTCTTTCTTGTCCTCTTCCTTCTCGACCATGATTTCCGCGTCTTTGGCTTCATCGGTCAATCCGACGAACAGGTCCAAATGCTCTGTCAAAATTTTAGCGCCAAGGCTTACAGCCTCTTCCGGTCTAATACTGCCGTCAGTCCATACTTCAAGCGTAAGCTTGTCGTAGTTGGTTACTTGACCAACGCGGGTATTTTCAACGCTGTAATTGACACGGGTAATTGGCGTGTAAATCGAATCAACGGGAATAACCCCAATCGGTTGATCGTCCCGCTTGTTACGGTCCGCCTGGACGTAACCACGTCCGCGATTGGCAAAAATTCGCAAATGGAGCCGCGCGCCGGAGGCCAAGGTTGCGATGTGAAGATCAGGGTTCAAAATCTCGACATCGCTGTCTGCTCGAATATCCCCTGCCGTAACGATTCCTTCGCCTTCAGCGTCGATTTCCAACACCTTTTCTTCATCGGAGTGGATTTTCAACGAGAGGCCTTTCAAGTTCAAAATGATCTCAGTTACGTCTTCGATCACTCCAGGAACCGTAGAGAACTCGTGAAGCACTCCGTCGATCTGAACGGATGTTACTGCCGCACCCGGCAGCGAGGACAACAAAATTCGGCGAAGCGAATTTCCAAGCGTCGTGCCATATCCACGCTCGAGCGGTTCTACTACGAAACGCCCGTAAGTTCCATCCTCATTCAAATCTACGGTCTCGATTTTCGGCTTTTCGATCTCAATCACTAATAGTACCCTCCTTCAAACGTCGCTCCGTTACCATTCGTATTGTTTAGTCAAATCTCGTAGTATGCCAAACCTTCACAACCATTATTCACAAGTTGTTGTTATTTGATACCACAGCGGATCCAACTATACGCGACGACGTTTCGGCGGACGGCATCCGTTGTGAGGAACTGGCGTTACGTCTTTAATCAGGTTAACTTCCAGACCAGCTGCTTGAAGCGAACGGATCGCTGCTTCGCGGCCTGCGCCAGGACCTTTAACCATAACCTCAACAGCTTTCATGCCATGCTCCATCGCTGCTTTAGCTGCTGCTTCAGCTGCCATTTGCGCTGCGAAAGGCGTGGATTTACGCGAACCCTTGAAGCCCAGGTTACCGGAGCTTGCCCAAGAGATTGCGTTGCCATGAGGGTCAGTGATCGTTACGATCGTGTTATTGAATGTCGAACGGATGTGTGCTACGCCCGACTCAATATTTTTCCGGTCACGACGTTTTGTACGAACGACTTTTTTAGGTTTAGCCATTGCCCTATTTCACCCCTTTATTATTTCTTCTTGTTAGCTACAGTCCGACGAGGACCTTTACGCGTACGCGCATTTGTTTTCGTACGTTGACCGCGAACAGGCAAGCCACGACGATGACGAACGCCACGGTAGCAGCCGATCTCAATCAGACGTTTAATGTTAAGCGAAATCTCACGACGAAGGTCGCCTTCCACTTTAACGGATTTGTCAATTGCTTCGCGCAATTTAGCAAGTTCGTCTTCTGTCAGATCGCGAACGCGAGTATCAGGGTTCACGCCAGTAGAAGCCAGAATCTTTTGCGAAGTTGTTTTGCCAATACCGAAAATGTACGTCAGGGCGATTTCAACGCGTTTATCACGCGGAATATCTACACCAGCAATACGTGCCATAAGCCATTGTCCCTCCTTTTATCCTTGTTTTTGTTTGTGTTTCGGATTTTCACAAATTACCATAACGTTACCTTTGCGACGAATGACTTTGCATTTTTCGCAAATCGGCTTTACCGAAGGTCTAACCTTCATTGTGAATTACCTCCCGAATCCTTCGAGAGCAAACCGCGAGGCGGCCTACTTCCGATAGGTGATGCGCCCTCTTGATAAATCATAAGGCGATAACTGTATAACCACTTTGTCCCCAGTCAGAATACGGATGAAATGCATTCTGAGCTTACCGGAAACATGTGCGAGAATTTGATGACCGTTCTCCAGCTCCACCTTGAACATGGCATTCGGCAGCGGTTCGATTACCGTACCTTCGACCTCAATGACGTCTTCCTTAGCCACCGTCATTCTCCTTTCGCATGTGCGTACTTCTGAATCACATAACGTAACTTGGCATTGGTCACCCTGCCCGTTTCAAGCAAGCTGCTTGTAACTTCGCTGCTTATAGCGGGTTGTAACTCGAGATGCAGAACGTTCTTTTTCTTCGGTTGATCAAACCTCCGCTTATCGCCATCGACGATCAGTACGAAGCGTTCGTCAACAATTTCAATAATAACAGCATAGCTGTTCTCATCTTTGCCCCGAAGCACCTTAACGATTTGACCGATTTGCGGTTGCTTATCCATAACAGATTACACCGACTGCGGTAGTTTCGTCAAAATTTCGAATCCGTCCTCCGTTACGGCAACCGTGTGCTCGAAGTGAGCGCACCAAGAGCCGTCTTCCGTTACGACCGTCCAATTGTCTTCAAGCGTGCGAACGTAACGTTCGCCGATGTTGACCATAGGTTCGATGCAAAGCACCATTCCTGGCTTAAGACGCGGCCCGCGATCCGGAATGCCGTAATTCGGAATTTGCGGTTCCTCATGGAGGTCCTTGCCAATACCGTGTCCGACAAATTCCCGTACAATCGAAAAGCCCGCCGCTTCGGCAACCTGTTGAACCGCATGCGATATTGTAAATAAACGAACATCTGGGCGGATCAGATTAACCCCTGCGTACAGAGACTCTTCTGTCACCTCAAGCAACCGCTTGACTTCATCCGATACGTTGCCGACCGGATAAGTCCAGGCCGAGTCGCCATGATAGCCTTTGTACTCGGCTCCAATGTCGATGCTTATAATATCGCCTTCGTTCAACTTACGAGGTCCGGGAAAACCGTGTACCAGCTCGTCATTTACAGAAGCGCAAATGCTGGCAGGAAAACCATTGTAACCTTTAAAGGATGGCTCAGCGCCTTGGCTGCGAATGTACGCCTCGGCCAGCTGATCGAGCTCCAGGGTCGTAACCCCGGGCTTTACCGCTTCAGCCATAATCCGGTGCGTCTCCGCTACAATGCGGCCGGCTTCCCTCATATATCGCAGCTCCGAATCGGATTTGCAAATGATCATTACAATGAACCTCGCAAGCAGGAAACAATCTCGGCCGTAACCGTATCGATTTCCTTCTCGCCGTCGACTTCGCGAAGTAGACCTTTACCGTTGTAGTAGTCAAGAAGCGGCGCGGTTTTCGAGATATACTCGTCAAGACGCGTTCCGACTTTCTCTTCCGTGTCATCCGACCGTTGGTACAATTCGCCGCCGCATTTGTCGCAGACGCCTTCTTGTTTCGGTGGGTTGAACATTACGTGGTATGTCGATCCGCAGGCTTTACAAATGCGTCTGCCAGTCAGACGGGCAAGCAGCAAGCCGCGGTCTACCTTCAAATTAACAACATGGTCAATGCTGCGGTTCAGTTCGGTAAGCATAACATCAAGCGCTTCGGCTTGCTGCAGCGTACGCGGAAAACCGTCAAGCAAGAAACCTTTATTGCAATCGTCTTGAGCAAGACGTTCTTTGACAATACCGTTCGTAATCTCATCGGGAACGAGCAAGCCTTGATCGACAAACTCTTTCGCTTTAAGACCGAGCGGAGTCCCCTGTTTCATCGCAAGACGGAATGCATCGCCAGTCGAGATGTGCGGAATGCCAAACTCTTCAACGATACGTTCTGCCTGCGTCCCTTTACCGGCCCCCGGAGGACCCATGAATAAAATGTTCATTCATTCTTCCTCGCTTTAAGCACAATAGGCTCGTGCGGGTTCCGTCCATCGCGCCTGCGACGTTACGGAATCCCGGTCGGAACCTATTGTTATTTATTGATAAACCCTTTGTAATGGCGTTTTATCAACTGGCTCTCAATTTGCTTCATCGTATCAAGCGCAACGCCGATTACGATAAGAAGCGAGGTACCGCCAAGTCTTACCGAAGCAGGCAATCCGGCGATTTCGCCGAACACCACTGGCAACAAGGAGATAACGGCCAGGAAAATCGCACCCGTCAGCGTAATCCGCGACAATACGCGAGTCAAATAAGAGGAAGTTGGTTTGCCAGGACGAATGCCTGGGATGTAACCGCCATTCTTCTTCATCTGATCCGCCATCTGAACCGGATTGATCTGTACGAATGTATAGAAGAACGTGAACCCGATGATCAGCAGAACATACAGTACCATGCCAAGCGGCTGCGTGTACGTCAGATTATGCATGATCCAATTCGCCCAAGCGGCACCAGACCAGAACTGGGCGATTGTTGCCGGGAACATCAATAACGAAATTGCGAAAATGACCGGAATAACACCTGCGCCGTTCACTTTCATTGGTATGTGAGTCGATTGACCGCCATACATCTTCCGGCCAACTACGCGTTTAGCATATTGAACCGGAATCTTACGGATGCCTTGTTGTACGAAGATTACCCCTACAATAATCAGTACAATCGCCACTGCGATCAGTACAACTTTGCCAATGCTCCAGAACATATTGCCGTCTTGCGACGCGAATTCTGTCGAATAGATCGTACGAATATGCTGCGGAATGCTTGCTGCGATAGCGGCAAAGATCAGAATCGAGATACCGTTGCCGATACCGCGCTCCGTGATTTGCTCGCCAAGCCACATCAGGAATGATACGCCCGCTGTCAAAACGAGAGCGATGAGCAAGTAATCGACAAAATTCGCATTAGGAACCATTTCGTAGTTGTATTGACGATTGAAGCCGATTGCTGTTGCAAAACCTTGCAATAAACCAAGGATTACCGTGCCGTAACGTGTAATCTGCGCGAGCTTTTTCTTCCCGTTCTCGCCTTCCTTCGCCCATTCAGCGAATTTAGGGATAACGTCCATCGATAACAGCTGTACGATGATCGAAGCCGTAATGTAAGGAGCGATACCAATCGCGAAAATGGAGAAGTGGTACAACGCACCGCCGGAGAACGTGTTAAGCAAACCGAACAGATTCACACCGGATTGGTCAACCTGTTTGAATACATCTTTGTCAACGCCTGGCGCCGGAATAAAAGCTCCGATGCGATAAACAAGCAGTATGAAAAGGGTGAAAAGGATCCGCTTGCGCAAATCCGCCACTTTCCAAATGTTGGACACGGTGTTAAACAATTAGATCACCTCGGTTTTACCGCCGGCAGCCTGGATTTTCTCTACCGCAGATTGAGAGAACTTGTTTGCTTTTACAGTCAATTGAACCTTAACTTCGCCATTACCCAAGATCTTAATGCCCGCCAAAGGATTTTTGATGATCCCTTGCTCAAGAAGAACTTCTGGAGTAACTTCGGAACCTGCTGCAAATTTGTTCAGCTCTTCAATGTTAACGATAGCGTACTCAGTGCGGAAACGGTTATTGAAACCGCGTTTCGGCAAACGACGGTACAATGGGTTTTGGCCACCCTCGAAACCAGGGCGTACACCGCCGCCGGAACGAGCGTTTTGACCTTTATGACCCTTACCAGATGTTTTACCGTTACCGGAGCCAATACCGCGACCTTTGCGCTTTGCCACTTGCGTGGAGCCTGGTGCTGGTGCGAGTTCATGCAATTTCATCGTTCTTGCACCTCCTTATTTATTTCTTATAGCAAGCGAGTTGCTTACACTTCTTCTACTTTGATCAAGTGGCTTACGGCATTGATCATGCCGCGAACAGCCGGGCTGTCGTTCAAAACAACGGATTGGTGAATTTTCTTCAAGCCGAAGGATTCAACAGTCGCGCGTTGTTTCTCGTTACGGCCGATCACACTGCGAACGAGGGTGATTTGCAATTTTGCCATCCTATTCCCCTCCTTAACCTAACAGCTCTTCGACAGTTTTTCCACGAAGCTTCGCAACATCTTCCGCGCGCTTCAGGCGGGAAAGACCTTCAAGCGTTGCGTTAACCATGTTCATGGAGTTCGAAGAACCAAGCGATTTCGTCAGGATATCGCCTACACCAGCCAGTTCGAGCACTGCACGAACAGGACCGCCGGCGATAACACCTGTACCTTTGGATGCCGGTTTCAGAAGAACTTCACCTGCACCGAAATGTCCAACTACAAGATGGGGAATTGTTGTTCCTACGAGTGGAACGTGGATCAGGTTTTTCTTAGCGTCTTCGATACCTTTGCGAATCGCATCAGGTACTTCGCCCGCTTTACCGATCCCTGCGCCTACGTAGCCTTTGCCGTCGCCGACAACTACGAGTGCACTAAAGCTGAAACGACGTCCGCCTTTAACAACTTTAGCAACGCGGTTGATGTGGACAACTTTTTCAGTCAGTTCTAACGTATTTGGATCTACACGCAAGTCGATTAACCTCCTTATAAGTAAATTCGACTAGAATTCCAGACCAGCTTCGCGTGCTGCTTCAGCAAGCGCCTGAATTCTGCCATGATACAAGTAACCACCACGGTCAAATACGATTTGGGATACCCCTTTCGCTTGAGCGCGTTTTGCGATCAATTCGCCAACTTTGCGAGCTGCTTCAACGCTGCCGCCGTTGCCGATAGCTTCTGCCAGTTCTTTATCCACTGTGGATGCGGATGCAAGCGTTACGCCTTGTACGTCATCGATCAGTTGAGCATAGATATGCTTCGACGAACGGAATACAGAGAGACGTGGACGAGCTACCGTTCCGTTGATTTTTTTACGAACACGCAAGTGTCTTTTCAGACGAGCCTTGTTTTTATCGCCTTTCGTAATCATTCAAGGTTCACTCCTTTCCTTCTGCCTTATACCGCTATTTTAAGCAGCCCAATCAGACTGCTTATTTCTTCTTACCAGCTTTACCTTCTTTGCGGATGATGCGTTCGCCTTCGTACTTGATACCTTTGCCTTTGTAAGGCTCTGGCTCACGAACGGAGCGGATTTGAGCAGCAACAGCGCCTACGCGCTCTTTGTCGATACCACGAACAGTGATTTTCGTATTCGATGGTACTTCGAACTCAATGCCAGCCTCGGGAACAATCTCCACTGGGTGGGAATAACCAACGTTAAGAACGATCTTATCGCCAGTTTTATTCGCACGGTAACCTACGCCTACCAGCTCAAGGTTTCTGGAGAAACCTTCGGTAACACCGCTCACCATGTTAGCGATGATGCTGCGAGTTGTGCCGTGCAAAGAACGATGCAATTTATTGTCAGAAGGACGTTCGACTACGATCTCGTTCTCAGCGATGTTCACTTTCATGTCTTTGTGAATTTCACGAGTAAGGGATCCTTTCGGTCCTTTTACAGTAATAACCGAGTTCTCCAAGTTAATGTTAACGCCGTTAGGCACTTGGATCGGTTTGCGACCAATACGGGACATTGTTACACCTCCAATCTTGTGACTAGTTAATTACCAAACGTAGCAAACGACTTCGCCGCCTGCTTTGCCTTGGCGTGCTTCTTTATCGGTCATAACCCCTTTGGATGTGGAAATGATAGCAATTCCCAGACCACCCAAAACGCGAGGGATTTCAGTCGATTTCGTGTAAACGCGCAGACCTGGTTTAGAAATACGTTTCAGACCAGTGATAACGCGCTCTTGGTTAGGGCCGTATTTCAAGAAAATACGGATAATCCCTTGTTTGTTGTCTTCGATATATTCAGCATCGCGGATGAAGCCCTCGCGTTTCAGAATTTCTGCGATTTGCTTCTTAACTTTCGAAGCGGGCAATTCCACGGTTTCGTGACGAACGACATTCGCGTTGCGAATACGTGTCAGCATATCTGCAATCGGATCAGACATAACCATTTGTGTTAACCTCCTTCCCGAACTAGGCTGATTACCAGCTTGCTTTTTTAACGCCAGGAATCTGGCCTTTGTATGCTAATTCGCGGAAACAAATCCGGCAAATTTTAAACTTTTGCAAAACAGAGTGCGGACGGCCGCAACGTTCACAGCGCGTATAGGCACGCACTTGAAATTTCGGTGTACGTTGTTGCTTCACTTTCATCGAAGTTTTTGCCACTTGGTATTACACCTCCTAGAAGTGGATTACTTCGCAAACGGCATGCCCATTTGGGTAAGCAGTTCACGAGATTCTTCGTCCGTTTTTGCCGTCGTGACGATGACGATGTCCATACCACGAACTTTATCAACTTTATCATACTCGATCTCTGGGAAGATGAGTTGCTCTTTCAGGCCAAGCGTGTAGTTACCGCGACCGTCGAATGCTTTCGTCGATACACCGCGGAAGTCACGTACGCGTGGAAGCGAGATGTTGAACAGCTTGTCAAGGAAGTAGTACATGCGCTCGCCGCGCAGTGTTACTTTAACCCCGATTGGCATGTTCTCACGAAGCTTAAAGCCCGCGATGGACTTCTTCGCACGAGTTACTACCGGCTTTTGACCGGAGATTTGACGAAGCTCGTCGACAGCGACATCAAGCACTTTGGAGTTAGCAACCGCTTCGCCAACACCCATGTTGATGACAACTTTCTCGATCTTCGGCACTTGCATTACAGTCGTATAGTTAAACTTCTGCATCAATGCAGGCGTAATTTCGTTAAGAAATTTATCTTTCAATCTTGCTGCCATTTTTTATGGACCTCCTTTCCTACAGTAACGATTAGTCGATCACTTCGCCGGAACGTTTTGCGACCCGGACTTTTTTGCCGTTGTCCAGCACTTTGTATCCGATACGAGTAACTTTACCGCTCTTCGGATCAATGTGCATCACGTTGGAAACGTGAATTGGAGCTTCTTGCTCGATAATTCCGCCTTGTGGGTTCACTTGGGACGGACGAGTGTGCTTTTTAACAAAGTTCACGCCTTCTACGAGTACGCGGTTCTCACGCGGATACGCAGCGATTACACGGCCTTTTTTGCCTTTGTCCTTACCGGAGATGACGATAACCGTGTCGTCCTTTTTAACGTGCAGCTTGTTGTTGTGCGATTCAAGAATCTTTTTCAGTCTTGGCATTGATTACACCTCCTGCTCACTAAGCTTTCAGGCTATATCGCGATCCCTGTTAAACCAGGGCACTTGTCTTAGATAACCTCTGGTGCAAGCGATACGATTTTCATGAAATCTTTATCGCGAAGCTCACGGGCAACAGGTCCAAAAATACGAGTACCGCGCGGGCTCTTATCTTCTTTAACGATTACAGCTGCGTTCTCATCGAATGCGATGTAAGAACCGTCTTTACGACGAACTGCACGCTTCGTACGAACGATAACAGCTTTAACAACGTCACCTTTTTTGACAACGCCGCCTGGTGTTGCTTGTTTTACAGAGCACACAATCAGGTCACCGATAGCGCCTACGCGACGGCCAGTACCGCCAAGAACACGAATACACATCAGTTCTTTAGCTCCGGAGTTGTCAGCAACACGCAAACGAGTAAATGGTTGAATCATCTCAACGTCCTCCTTCCGGGAAAATGCTCATTCACTGATTATAACATCTTAAAGGACAACTGCCACTTCAACAACTTCTACCAGTCTGAAGCGTTTGTCTTTCGAAAGTGGACGAGTCTCCATGATTTTCACGATATCGCCAATTTTCGCTTGATTGTTCTCATCATGCGCTTTGAACTTTTTCGTGTATTTGATGCGTTTATGGTACAGATCGTGTTTTTTGTATGTTTCAACAGCAACTACGATTGTTTTGTCCATTTTATCGCTAACGACTTTACCGATTTGAACTTTGCGGGCATTACGTTCGCTCATGTTCTTCCTCCTTCCTTAAACCTTGGTAACCCTAAGTCAAGAGTCAAGGACAGCTAAATTAGCTGCTGATACCGAGTTGTCTTTCATGCAAAATGGTTTTAGCGCGAGCGATATTCTTACGCACGTCACGAATACGTGTCGGGCTTTCCAGTTGGCCAGTAGCCAGTTGGAAACGAAGGTTGAAAAGCTCTTCTTTAAAACCAGCGATTTTTTGTTCAATCTCAGCAGAGGTTAGGTTGCGAAATTCACTAGCTTTCATTTGCTTCACCACCTACTTCTTCGCGTTTCACGAACTTCGTTTTGATCGGCAGTTTGTGGGACGCGAGGCGCATCGCTTCACGAGCGACTTCTTCGGAAACACCAGCCAGTTCGAACATGATCTTGCCTGGTTTCACGACTGCAACCCATTTCTCAACGTTACCTTTACCGCTACCCATCCGAACTTCGAGAGGCTTTTGAGTGATCGGTTTATGAGGGAAGATTTTAATCCACACTTTACCGCCACGTTTGATATAACGAGTCATTGCGATACGAGCCGCTTCGATTTGACGGTTCGTAATCCAAGTTGGTTCAAGAGCTTGCAAGCCGTATTCGCCGAAAGCTACTTCAGTGCCGCCTTTAGCGCGACCTCTCATATTTCCGCGTTGTTGCTTACGGTGTTTGACACGTTTAGGTACCAACATGATTAGTTGCCTCCTTCCTGGGGAGCTTTCTTCTTAGCTGGAAGGACTTCGCCGCGATAGATCCATACTTTTACGCCGATACGGCCGTAAGTTGTATGTGCTTCAGCTGTGCCGTAGTCGATGTCTGCGCGCAGTGTATGAAGCGGTACTGTACCTTCGCTGTAGCCTTCCGAACGAGCAATTTCAGCACCGCCGAGACGACCGCTGACAGCAGTCTTAATCCCTTTAGCGCCTGCACGCATCGAACGTTGGATCGCTTGTTTCAAAGCACGACGGAAAGAAACACGACGCTCCAGTTGTTGCGCGATGCTTTCAGCTACAAGAATAGCGTCCAGATCTGCTTGTTTGATTTCGGAAATGTTAATGTGAACTTTTTTGCCTTTAGTGATTTTGCCAAGCTCCGTACGAAGGCTTTCTACTTCAGAACCGCCTTTGCCGATAACCATGCCTGGCTTAGCAGTGTTAATCGTTACGTTAACGCGGTTAGCCGCGCGCTCGATCTCGATGTGGGATACTGCTGCATCCTTCAGTTTGTTCTTCAGGTATTCACGAATTTTCACGTCTTCCAACAGAAGATCGCCGAAGTCTTTGCCAGCGTACCATTTGGATTCCCAATCACGGATAATCCCGATACGAAGACCGACCGGATTTACCTTTTGACCCACACGTTATCCCTCCTTATTTTTCAGATACAACCAATGTGATGTGGCTGGTTCTTTTGTTGATCCGGCTTGCGCGTCCCATTGCACGAGGGCGGAAACGTTTCATTGTCGGACCTTGGTTCACGAATGCTTGCGTGATAACCAGTTTGTTCACGTCCAATTGGTAGTTATGCTCAGCGTTAGCAATAGCAGAGTTCAGCAACTTCTCCAGGATTGGGGAAGCAGATTTCGGTGTATGACGCAAAATCGCGATCGCTTCACCTACTTGCTTGCCACGGATCAAGTCCGCAACCAGCTGCGCTTTACGAGGAGCAATGCGTACGAAATTAGCGTGCGCTTTAGCTTCTGGCATGGATGAACCTCCTCTCATACATTAAAAAATAATTCAGGCAGATTATCTCTTACCTGTTTTCTTGTCATCGTCATGGCCTTTGTAGGTACGAGTCGGTGCAAACTCACCGAACTTGTGTCCAACCATATCTTCCGTTACATAAACCGGTACATGCTTGCGGCCGTCATAGACTGCAATGGTGTGACCGATGAATTGTGGGAAAATTGTCGAGCGACGGGACCAAGTCTTGATCACGACTTTCTTGTTCGTTTCGTTCAATTCCTCGACCTTTTTGAGCAGGTGGCCGTCGATAAACGGACCTTTTTTCAAACTGCGACCCATTTGGAGTCCTCCCTTCGCGGAAACGTAGCGCGACCATCGGTCACGCAGCTTGCAACCAAGCGATTATTACTTCGTACGACGACGAATAATATATTGGCTCGATGCTTTTTTCTTCTTGCGTGTTTTGAAACCAAGAGTCGGTTTGCCCCAAGGAGACATAGGGGATTTACGACCGATTGGAGCACGGCCTTCACCACCACCGTGTGGGTGATCGTTCGGGTTCATTACTACGCCGCGAACTTCAGGACGTTTGCCCATCCAACGGGAACGGCCGGCTTTACCGATTTTCACGAGTTCGTGATCTTCGTTGCCAACGGAACCGATTGTTGCACGGCAAGTGCTCAGAATACGACGAACTTCGCCGGAGGACAGACGGATCGATACATAGTCGCCTTCTTTACCAAGAAGTTGAGCTTCTGTACCAGCCGCGCGAACCAATTGTCCGCCTTTGCCTGGTTTCAGTTCGATGTTGTGGATAACTGTACCCACTGGAATGTTGATAAGTGGCAAAGCGTTACCGATTTTGATGTCAGCATCAGGACCGGAAACAACTTGATCGCCGACTTTCAGACCTTTAGGTGCGATGATGTAAGCTTTCTCACCATCAACGTAGTGAATCAGAGCGATGTTGGAAGTACGGTTTGGATCGTACTCGACCGAAGCAACTTTACCTACAACACCATCTTTTGTACGTTTGAAGTCGATGATACGGTATTTACGTTTATGTCCGCCGCCATGGTGACGAACTGTAATTTTACCTTGGTTATTACGACCAGCTTTTTTGAAAAGCGGAGCAAGCAAGGATTTCTCCGGTGTGCTTGTTGTGATCTCTTCAAAAGTCGAAACGGACATGTTACGACGAGCCGGGGAAGTCGGTTTATACTTTTTGATTGGCACTTTGTTTCCCTCCTTTTCTATACAGACGTTTCAAAGAACTCAAGCTCTTTGCTGTCAGCGCTCAGCTGAACGATTGCTTTTTTCCAATCAGGACGGTAGCCGTTGTACTTGCCGTAACGCTTCGGCTTACCTGCAACACGCATTGTATTAACGCTCGTTACTTTTACTTTAAAGATTTGCTCGATAGCATCTTTAATTTCGGTTTTGTTCGCACGAAGGTCAACTTCGAACACGTAGCGTTTAACCGCCATGAAGTCGCTAGTGCGCTCCGTAATAACAGGGCGTTTGATAATATCGCGAGGATTTTTCATTATGCAAACACCTCCTGTACTTTCTCTACCGCTTCTTTCGTGATGATGAGCTTGTCATGCACCAATACGTCCAGAACATTAATGCCGTCAGCAGCGACGAATTTCACGCCTGGGATATTGCGAGCGGACAATGCTACATTGTCATCATAAGCTGGCAAAACAACAAGCGCTTTGCGATCAGCTTTCAGGTTGTTCAAGATTGCTGCGAATTCCTTTGTTTTAGGAGCCGCGAATGCCAATTGATCAAGAACGACGATCTCGTTAGCGATCACTTTGGAAGACAATGCGGATTTAATCGCCAGACGGCGAACCTTCTTAGGAAGTTTAAAGCCATAAGAGCGCGGAGTCGGTCCAAATACTGTACCGCCGCCAACCCATTGTGGCGAACGAATGCTACCTTGACGAGCACGGCCAGTACCTTTTTGTTTCCAAGGCTTACGACCGCCGCCGCGTACTTCGGAGCGTCCTTTTGTTTTGTGCGTGCCTGCACGCTCAGCAGCTTGCTGAAGCAGTACAGCGCTATGCAGAACATGAGAGTTAGGCTCGATACCGAATACGCTGTCGGCCAATTCGATTTCACCAACTTCAGAGCCACTCACGTTAAATACTGTAACTTTAGGCATTTCTTGTTCCTCCTTTCTTGTAAGCAATTAGTTCTTAACTGTTTGTTTTACTTTTACGAAACCGTTTTTAGGACCTGGAATGGAGCCTTTAACAAGGATCACATTGCGCTCAGCGTCTACACGGATAATTTCGAGTTTTTGAATCGTAACTGTCTCATGACCCATGTGACCAGGAAGGTGTTTCCCTTTTGGTACGCGGTTCGCTTGAATCGAACCCATGGAACCAGGACCACGATGGTAACGGGAACCGTGAGCCATAGGACCCGTGCTTTGTCCCCAACGTTTGATAACGCCGGCGAAGCCTTTACCTTTCGAAATACCTGTTACGTCAACAAACTCGCCCTCTGCGAACAAATCAGCCTTCACTTCTTGGCCAACTTCATATTCGCCCAAGTTAATTCCGCGAATTTCACGAACGTAGCGCTTAGGAGCTGCATTAGCTTTCTTTGCGTGGCCGATTTCCGGCTTGATCGCTCTAGCTTCTTTCTTATCGGAGAAACCGAGTTGTACGGCTTCATAACCATCGTTCTCTTGATCTTTCTTCTGGAGAACTACACAAGGACCAGCTTCGATAACCGTTACAGGAACGACGTTACCTTCAGCGGTAAACACTTGCGTCATACCAAGTTTTTTCCCTAAGATACCTTTCATGTTGACACCTCTTTTCCTTTCAATGATCAGTTATGCTTATTACAGTTTGATTTCGATATCTACACCGGATGGTAAATCCAGGCGCATCAACGCATCAACCGTTTGCGGCGTTGGGTTAACAATATCGATCAAGCGTTTATGTGTACGCATTTCGAATTGCTCCCGGGAATCCTTGTACTTGTGCACCGCACGGAGAATTGTGATGACTTGCTTTTCCGTAGGAAGCGGAATCGGCCCGGATACGCCTGCACCGGAACGTTTTGCTGTTTCCACGATTTTCTCAGCGGATTGATCAAGAATTCTGTGATCGTATGCTTTCAAGCGAATACGAATCTTTTGCTTTGCCATATAAGTCCCTCCTTCTATCGCCCAATTTATTATCGGACATACTCCGTGAGAAAACCCGGCACATGCCCCATGGCAAAGGGGCCGGGTGTGTCGGCAACCTCTCACATCATCGCAACGTCACAGACCAACAGTCAATATTATACCGAAACAGCTGGGCAAATGCAAGGGAAAAGTTATCTCTTTTCCTATCTTTACTCAGCTTGGCGCAACAACGATTTATGTTCGACTTTCCCGCGTCCGCCGCCTTGGACGAACCGTGTTTTCCACTTCGCCTATATTACACGATTATGTACAAACTCTCAAATCCATTTTTGACCTAATAAATAGCTTCTATATAATAGAAGAAACGCAACAGCGAAATTCGCCATTGCGTCTCTTGAAAGAACGATTAGCCAAGGACGACACGGTCGTCGGCCATTTTTTTGCCGCTGATCTGTTCGAACTCGCCAAGCAGACGTTCTACCGTCAGATCTTTTTTCCTGTCTTCGTTAACCTCAAGAATGATTCTGCCTTTATCCATCATGATGAGCCGGTTGCCGAGACGGATCGCCTGTTCCATGTTGTGAGTAACCATCAAGGTTGTCAGGTTCATCTCGCGCACAAGCGTTTCGGTTAATGTCGTGATGAGCTCCGCACGTGCCGGGTCAAGAGCAGCCGTATGCTCGTCGAGCAAAAGAATCTGCGGTTTCGTAAAGGTAGCCATCAGAAGGCTAAGCGCCTGACGTTCACCGCCGGACAAGAGGCCAACCTTGGCGCTTAAGCGATTCTCGAGTCCGATACCGAGACGAGAAAGCTGCTCCCGGAAAATAGCGCGCCGTCCACGGTTGATGCTAAGCGAGAAACCGCGCTGCTTCCCTCGTGTATAGGCCATCGCCAGATTCTCCTCAATGGACATCCGTGGCGCGGTACCGGCCATAGGATCCTGGAACACGCGGCCAATCCATTTGCTTCTGCGGAATTCCGGCAGATTGCTAATATTTTTGCCCTCGATTCGGACCTCTCCTATGTCGGGCTTCATTACGCCTGAAATGATATTCATCAGTGTCGACTTGCCCGCGCCATTACTGCCGATAACCGTAATGAAATCTCCCGGCTTCATCGCCAGGTTCGTATTCACGAGTGCCGTCTTTTCATCTAATGTCCCCGGGTTAAAAAGCTTTGATACCTTGGATATTTCCAGCATCAGCGTCCGCCCCCTTTTTGTTCAACGCTATTCAAAAGAGACGCTGTGCGTTTTTGGGCCAATCTCTTTTGTTTCCACGATTTCTGCAAAGACGGGAAGACAAGCGCGATAATGACGATAACCGCTGTGATCAGTTTAAGATCGGATGCTTCGAAGAAATCGCTTTGATAAGCAAGGCCGATAATAATGCGGTAGACAATCGAGCCTAGTACAACGGCGAGCGTCGCCCGGAATACGGTTTTTGCTCCAAACAGAGCTTCACCGATAATAACCGATGCGAGACCGATAACGATCATCCCGACACCCATCGTAATATCGGCGAATCCGCTTTGCTGGGCTACGAAAGAACCCGACAATGCAACCAAACCGTTCGATAAAGCAATGCCCATAATCTTTGTCGTGTCTGTATTGGTGCCAAAGCTGCGGATCATCCGCTCGTTGTCGCCTGTTGCGCGAAGACTCAAACCAAGATCCGTCTTGAAGAACAAATCAAGCAGTACCTTAATAATAACAACGACAATCGGCATAAGCACAAGTACCTTGACTCCCGAAAAAACAGTCGAGATATCCGATCCCATAAGTCCGATGTTCGGCTTGCCCATAATCCGCATGTTGACGGAATAGAGCGCGATCATCATTAGAATACCGGATAACAATCCGTTGATTTTGCCTTTCGTGTGCAGCAAGCCTGTAATCGCACCTGCGGCAGCTCCGGCGCCAAATGCCGCAAGGCATGCGAGCCATGGCGAAGTGCCGTTCGTTATCAGAACTGCTGCTACCCCTGCTCCGGTTGTAAAGCTTGCGTCAACCGTGAGATCGGGAAAATCAAGGATGCGAAATGTAATATAGACGCCTAGAGCCATTAAGGAATAAAGCAAACCTAGCTCAAAAGCACCATTTAACCATACTGGCACCGGGGCACCTCCTCCACATAATAAGAGAACGGGATGAACGCAAGGGAGCGTTTACCCCGTTCTCAACTTGTTATTGAATGATATTGTTATCCGGATCTTTAACTCCGGCTTTCATGGCGTCCGTTACCGTGATACCTTCATCGGCAGCCGCCTTCAGGTTCAGAATCAGATCCAGCTTGTCCGGCTTCGTCACTTTCATCTCGCCCGGATTTTTACCCTTCAGGATTTCAGCGGCCATTTGGCCTACTTGGTATCCATGGTCGTAGTATTTGAAGCCTACAGTAGCAAAAGCGCCTTTCTCAACCGTATCGCGGTCACTGGAGAAGAACGGGATATGGTTTTGCTTCGCCAATTGCAATAGCGCGTCTACGCCGGATACGACTACGTTATCAAGCGTGATGTACATGGCGTCTACTTTACCGATCAGCGATTCACCGGCTTGTTTTACTTCGGAAGTGTTTGTAACCGGTGCCTCGATCAATTCGATGTTGTGTTTAGCAAGTGCTTCTTTAGCGGTAGCAGCCATAACAACCGCGTTGCTCTCGCCTTTGTTGATAACCAAGCCAACCTTCTTCACGTTAGGGAAATTAGCTGCAATGAAATCCATCAGCTGTACGGCCGCATCTGGATTCGTATCGGAAGCGCCAGTTACGTTGCCTCCGGGAGCATCCAGATCGGAAACCAGATCAGCGGAAAGCGGATCCGTTACGGCTGCGAACAATACCGGACCCTTGTTGCCCGCATTCGTGTAGGCTTGCACAAGCGCCTGTGCCGATGGAGTTGCGATACCGAGAGCCAGATCGGCTTTTGCGCCGGCGATTTTTTGAGCGATCGACAGGTTATTCGTTTGATCGCCTTGCGCGGTGTTAAAGTCTACCGTCAAATTATCCCCTTCAACAAAACCGGCATCCTTCAACGCTGCAAGAAAACCTTCCTTCGTTGCGTCGAGCGAAGGATGTTCAACAATCTGAGAAATCGAGATCTTATACGATTTCTTCGCATCCGAATTAGCTGCGTTTGCGGCGTTGCCGGAGCTGCTGTTTTCGTTGTTGCTTTTGCCACTGTTTCCACATGCTGCTGTAACGAGCAAAAGTACTAAAGCAAGCGGTACCAACCATTTCTTTTTCATTTTTAGTTTGCCCCTCCCAGTTGGATATTTGTCTGAATACTTCGAATAACGTCGATAGACGCTTATCCATTAATTCTAATGGCATGTAAAGATATACGTCAATGGTGGGTTTTATCTGGAAATTAAAAAACCCTCTGCCGAGGCAGAGGGTTTCTTAAAGCGCGGCTAATGCCGCACCTAATTATTTTTGGATAGTTGCAACAGCGCCAGCGCCTACAGTACGGCCGCCTTCACGGATGGAGAAACGAGTTCCTTCTTCAACCGCGATTGGAGCGATCAGTTCTACAGTAACTGTGATGTTGTCGCCAGGCATAACCATTTCTGTACCTTCTGGCAGGTTGATGATACCTGTTACGTCAGTTGTACGGAAATAGAATTGTGGACGGTAACCAGTGAAGAAAGGCTTATGACGGCCACCCTCTTCTTTAGTCAGAACGTAGATTTGAGCAGTGAAGTTAGTGTGTGGTTTAACCGAAGCCGGTTTAGCCAGTACTTGACCACGCTCGATGTCTTTACGGTCTACACCACGAAGCAGTGCGCCGATGTTGTCGCCCGCTTGAGCGGAATCCATCAGTTTACGGAACATTTCTACGCCCGTAACAACGGATTTGCGAGTTTCTTCAGCCAGACCAACGATTTCAACCTCGTCGCCAACTTTAACCACACCACGGTCGATACGGCCAGTAGCAACTGTACCGCGGCCAGTGATTGTGAATACGTCCTCGACAGGCATCAGGAAAGGCTTAGCTGTGTCGCGCTCAGGAGTTGGGATGTAAGTGTCAACTTGTTCGAACAGTTCAACGATTTTGTCAGCCCAAGGACCATCTGGGTTTTGCAGAGCTTCACGAGCTGCACCACGGATGATTGGAGTGTCGTCGCCTGGGAACTCGTACTCGTTAAGAAGGTCGCGAACTTCCATCTCAACCAGTTCAAGAAGCTCTTCGTCTTCAACCATGTCGCATTTGTTCAGGAATACAACGATGTAAGGTACGCCTACTTGGCGGGACAGAAGGATGTGCTCGCGAGTTTGCGGCATAGGGCCGTCAGCTGCGGATACAACCAGGATAGCGCCGTCCATTTGAGCAGCACCAGTGATCATGTTTTTAACGTAGTCGGCGTGACCTGGGCAGTCAACGTGAGCATAGTGACGGTTAGGAGTCTCATACTCAACGTGAGCTGTCGAGATCGTGATACCGCGCTCGCGCTCTTCAGGAGCTTTGTCGATTTGGTCGAAAGCGATTGCCGCGCCACCGTATTTTTTGGAAAGTACAGTAGTGATAGCAGCAGTCAAAGTAGTTTTACCATGGTCGACGTGACCGATAGTACCGATATTTACGTGCGGTTTATTACGTTCAAATTTAGCCTTTGCCATTGAACTTAATCCTCCTTAATATAACTGAAATTTTATGTGTGGGCCAAACACAAATGCCTAAAGGTATTTGTGCCCGGCCTTGCATACCAAAGGTATGAATTTAAGGGCTTAAAAATTAAGCGCCTTTGTTTTTCGCGATAATCTCTTCCGAGATCGAACGTGGTACTTCTTCATAGTGCGAGAGCTCCATGGAGAATACGCCACGGCCTTGCGTACCGGAACGAAGAGTTGTGGAGTAACCGAACATCTCTGCAAGAGGTACCTTAGCACGGATGATTTGTGCGCCTGCACGAGTATCCATACCTTCGATACGACCGCGACGGGAGTTCAGCATGCCCATAACGTCGCCCATGTACTCTTCTGGTACTGTAACTTCAACCTTCATGATTGGCTCAAGAAGAACTGGGTTACATTTTTCCTTAGCAGCTTTAAGCGCCATGGAACCAGCGATTTTGAACGCCATCTCCGAGGAGTCAACGTCATGGTACGATCCGTCGAATACAGTTGCTTTAACATCAACGAGCGGGAAGCCAGCGAGTACGCCGTTCTTCATCGACTCTTCGATACCAGCTTGGATTGGAGCGATAAATTCACGAGGAATCGATCCACCAACAACTTTATTCTCGAATACGAAGCCTTGACCTGGCTCTTGCGGAGTGAATTCAACCCAACAATGACCATATTGACCTTTACCGCCGGACTGACGAACGAATTTACCTTCAACTTTAGCCGCAGTACGGAACGTCTCGCGGTAAGCTACTTGAGGTTTACCAACGTTAGTCTCAACTTTGAATTCGCGAAGCATACGGTCAACCAGGATTTCAAGGTGAAGCTCACCCATACCGGAGATGATCGTTTGGTTCGTTTCTTCATCCGTGTGAGCACGGAACGTTGGATCTTCTTCAGCCAGTTTGGAGATTGCGATACCAAGCTTGTCTTGGTCAGCTTTCGTTTTTGGTTCGATAGCTACCGAGATAACCGGCTCAGGGAAGTTCATCGATTCAAGAATGATCGGGTTCTTCTCATCGCACAGCGTGTCGCCTGTAATGGTATCTTTCAGACCTACTGCAGCAGCGATATCGCCGGAGTAAACTTCCGAAATCTCTTGACGGCTGTTCGCATGCATCTGCAGGATACGTCCGATCCGCTCACGTTTGTTCTTAGTTGCGTTAAGAACATACGAACCGGACTTCAGGATACCCGAGTATACACGGAAGAACGTCAATTTACCAACGTAAGGGTCAGTCATGATTTTGAACGCGAGTGCCGCGAACGGCTCTTCGTCGGAAGAATGACGTACCGACTCTTCGCCGTCTTCGAGTGTACCTTTGATAGCAGGTACGTCGAGCGGGGATGGCAGGTAGTCTACTACTGCGTCCAGCATCATTTGAACACCTTTGTTACGGTACGAGGAACCTGCGATAACCGGGAAGATCTTAACTTCACAAACGCCTTTGCGAAGCGCTGCTTTAATTTCTGGAATCGTAATTTCTTCGCCTTCCAGATATTTCATAGTCAATTCTTCGTCCAGCTCGGCTACCTTTTCGATCAGCTCCGTGCGAAGCTCTTCTACTTGGTCAACCAACTCGGCAGGAATCTCAACTTGCTCAGGATCTCTTCCGAGATCGTCTTTGTACTTGTAAGCTACGCGTTCGATAATGTCGACAACGCCGAGGAAATCACTCTCAGCGCCGATCGGCAATTGAATCGCGACAGCATTCGCCTGCAGACGCTCGCGCATGTCTTTAACAACATTTAGGAAGTCTGCACCGATGATGTCCATCTTGTTGATGTAAGCGATCCGTGGAACGCCGTAACGGTCAGCTTGACGCCATACCGTTTCAGACTGTGGCTCAACGCCTTCTTTGGCACTGAATACGCCAACGGCCCCATCCAATACGCGCAGGGAACGTTCAACTTCTACTGTGAAGTCAACGTGCCCCGGGGTGTCGATAATATTGATGCGGTTGCCTTTCCATTGAGCAGTAGTCGCGGCAGACGTAATTGTGATACCGCGCTCTTGCTCTTGCTCCATCCAGTCCATCGTTGCAGCGCCTTCATGCACTTCACCGATTTTATGAGTACGGCCTGTATAGAACAAGATACGCTCAGTGGTTGTTGTTTTACCAGCATCGATATGCGCCATGATCCCGATGTTACGCGTATTATTCAAGGAGAACTCTCTAGACATGAATTTGTCTCCTCTCGTGTTTTGAGTTAAACTCAAACATTTTGGTTAGAATCCTACCAACGGTAGTGAGCAAACGCTTTGTTCGCTTCTGCCATTTTGTGTGTGTCTTCGCGCTTCTTCACGGATGCGCCAGTGTTGTTCGATGCGTCCATGATTTCAGCTGCCAGACGCTCTTCCATCGTTTTTTCGCCGCGGTTACGCGAATAGTTCACGAGCCAACGGAGACCAAGCGATGTACGACGCTCTGGTTTAACTTCAACCGGTACTTGGTAGTTAGAACCGCCGACACGACGAGCTTTAACCTCGAGTACAGGCATGATGTTTTTCAACGCTTCTTCGAACACTTCCATTGGATCTTTACCCGTGCGTTCTTGGATCAGCGTGAAAGCATCATACAACAGCGTTTGAGCAACGCCGCGTTTGCCGTCGATCATGATGCGGTTGATAAGGCGGGTAACCAGTTTGCTATTGTAAACCGGATCCGGCAATACGTCGCGTTTTGTAACAGGACCTTTGCGTGGCATGAGAAAGTCCCCCTTTCTTAGTTAGTCGCAATATCCGAATATTTATCCGAACTAGTTGCTAATATTATTTTTTAACTTTAGGACGTTTAGTACCGTATTTCGAACGAGCTTGGTTACGGTTGTTAACACCCGCAGTATCCAATGCGCCGCGAACGATATGGTAACGTACACCCGGAAGGTCTTTTACGCGTCCACCACGGATCAATACAACGCTGTGTTCTTGCAGGTTGTGACCGATACCTGGAATGTACGCCGTAACTTCTACGCGGTTCGTCAAACGTACGCGCGCGTATTTACGAAGTGCGGAGTTCGGTTTCTTCGGAGTCATTGTACCTACACGAGTGCACACACCGCGTTTTTGCGGAGCGCTGATGTTCGTTGCTTCACGTTTCAAGGCGTTAAAACCTCTTTGCAAAGCAGGCGATTTGGATTTTACGACTTTAGCTTGGCGGCCTTTGCGGACCAGCTGGTTAATTGTTGGCATGTTGCCACCCCCTTCCCATGATTATGTCTTATTAATGGCAAGACATTTTACCCAATTAATTAAGCCCACAGATCCAGGCGGTTCATAAAAGAACAAATAAAAATTTCTGTCAGTCCATCATCTTTCAATTCTGCACCAACAAAAATAGAGTCTACTTTATTCTTCATCAAGTATGAGCGCTGCCATAGCGGCTCCGACATCAATCCCGCAGGTTTCCCCGAGTTCTTGCATCGTATCTATCCACTTGACCGGAACACTCAACCGCTCGCACAGATGAACGATCTTCTCTCTCATCCGCGGATCTGCATCACGAGCCACATAGACTTCGATAGCTTTACTCTGTTCAAGCATCTTAGTCGTCTGTTTCGCGCCAACCTTAAACTGCATGAAATCACCTTTCCTTTTGCGGTAGAGCGATCATACAATTAGGCACACTTCGATATAGTATCACCTACAACTAGAAGTGTCAAGCTGTAATGTACTCTGTCCGATTGCAAAGTTTTGGTTAACTCATTTACACGGTTAAAGGTAAGGCCCATCAATTATTATACATGTAAAAGAGCGGGCATCAACAGGGAAGACCAACCATCCCTGCCGAATGCCGCGCTCTCCTCATCTATTGCAACAATATGCGGTTCCTATTCGATCGTTACGGGTTCGGATTCCAATTCGCCTTCTGCAGTTGCTTCCGGCTCGTCTTCAAGGCCTACCAGCTTGATGCTGCGGTAACGGTTCATACCCGTACCAGCTGGGATCAGCTTACCGATAATAACGTTCTCTTTCAGGCCTAGCAATTGGTCGACTTTGCCTTTGATAGCAGCGTCGGTCAGGACGCGGGTCGTTTCTTGGAACGATGCCGCGGACAAGAACGAATCTGTCTCAAGGGACGCCTTCGTAATACCAAGCAATACCGGCTTCGCAACCGCAGGCTCGAGACCCGCAAAGATCGCTTCGCGGTTAGCCGCTTCGTATTCGTGGATGTCAACAAATGCGCCTGGAAGAAGCGTAGTGTCGCCTGCGTCGACAATACGAATTTTGCGAAGCATTTGCTTAACCATAACCTCAACGTGCTTGTCGTTGATTTCTACGCCTTGGTTACGGTATACGCGCTGTACTTCTTGCAAAATGTAGTTTTGCACGCCGCGGATACCTTTAATGCGCAGCATATCTTTAGGGTCGATCGAACCGTCTGTAAGCTCGTCGCCTGCTTCGATTTGCTGGCCTTCGGTTACGCGGATACGCGAGCCGTACGTAATCGCGTAGACTTTCGTTTCCGCTTCGCCTTGCACTTCGATTTCGCGGCGGTCTTTCGCCTCGCGAATTTCTTTAACTACACCGTCGAGCTCGGTAATGATCGCTTGACCTTTCGGATTACGCGCCTCGAAAAGCTCCTGGATACGCGGCAAACCTTGCGTAATATCGTCGCCGGCAACGCCGCCGGTATGGAATGTACGCATCGTCAGCTGTGTTCCCGGTTCGCCGATGGATTGCGCAGCGATAATGCCAACCGCTTCGCCGATCTCTACGTGCTTGCCAGTCGCCAAGTTACGGCCATAGCATACTTTACATACGCCATGACGCGCGCGACAGCTAAGAACGGAACGGATTTGAAGCTTCTCGATACCTGCATCGATAATCGCATCGGCTTTGCCGGAGTCGATCAGCTCGCTTTTCTTAACGATAACCTCACCCGTTTTCGGATGACGAATCGTTTCGAACGAGTAACGGCCTTCGATACGGTCGTACAGATCCTCGATAACCTCTTTGCCGTCTTGAATTTTGCTAACCGTAAAGCCTTTGTCGGTACCGCAATCGTCTTCGCGGACGATAACGTCCTGCGCAACGTCTACGAGACGACGGGTCAAGTAACCCGAGTCAGCTGTACGAAGCGCCGTATCGGCCAGACCTTTACGCGCACCGTGCGTCGAGATGAAGTACTCGAGGACGGTAAGGCCTTCACGGAAGTTCGATTTGATTGGCAACTCGATGATACGGCCGGACGGGTTCGCCATCAGACCGCGCATACCGCCAAGCTGGGCGATCTGCGATTTGTTACCCCGTGCTTTGGAGTCCACCATGAGCATGATGGAATTGTAACGGTCCATCGATTTCATGAGGATATCGGTAATTTGGTCTTTCGATTTGCTCCAAATTTCGATAACACGGTCATAACGTTCGTCGTTTGTAATCAGACCGCGACGGTACTGATTCATAACGACTGCTACTTTAGCATCCGATTCTTTCAGAATCTCGACTTTTTCCTCCGGAACGACAACGTCCGCTACCGCAACGGTAATGCCGGCACGGGTGGAGTACGTAAAGCCAAGCTGCTTGATCCGGTCAAGAATAACCGATGTCAAAGTTGTATGGTAGATACGGAAACACTCGCCGATGATGTTGCCGAGATACTCCTTGCCGACACCGCCGGCAATTGGCAACTCATTCATGATTTTGTTCAAGTCGCTGCCTTTTTCATAAACAAAATACTTATCCGGCGTACCTTGCAGCAAGTTCACTTTGGAAGCTTCGTTGATGTAAGGGAAATCCTCCGGGAAGATTTCGTTGAAAATGACTTTACCGACAGTCGTACAAATCAGGGAGTTCTGCTGCTGCTCCGTAAAGATGGTTTTCTTCAGTACTTTAGCAGGCACGAATACGCGCGCATGAAGCGATACAATACCGCGTTGATACGCGGAGATTGCTTCGTTCACGGTAGCGAACACCGAGCCGGAGCCTTTTGCTTCTTTGTTGTCCATCGTCAAGTAGTATGATCCGAGAACCATATCCTGGGATGGCGTAACAACCGGCTTGCCGTCTTTCGGGTTCAAAATGTTACCCGATGCGAGCATCAGGAGTCGTGCTTCGGCTTGTGCCTCTGCCGACAACGGTACGTGGACGGCCATTTGGTCACCGTCGAAGTCCGCGTTATAAGCGGTACATACGAGCGGGTGAAGCTTAATGGCGCGGCCTTCAACCAGAATCGGTTCGAACGCCTGGATACCGAGACGGTGAAGCGTAGGGGCACGGTTAAGAAGAACCGGATGCTCCTTGATGACTTCTTCAAGAACGTCCCAAACTTCCGGGCTTACGCGTTCAACTTTGCGTTTTGCGCTTTTGATATTGTGAGCCAGACCTTTGTTCACAAGCTCTTTCATAACGAAAGGCTTGAACAGCTCCAGCGCCATTTCTTTCGGAAGACCGCATTGGAACATTTTCAGGTTTGGACCTACGACGATAACGGAACGACCAGAATAGTCAACCCGTTTACCGAGCAAGTTCTGACGGAAACGGCCTTGTTTACCTTTCAGCATGTGGCTGAGAGATTTCAAAGGACGGTTGCCCGGGCCTGTTACCGGACGGCCGCGACGGCCGTTATCGATGAGAGCGTCAACGGCTTCTTGCAGCATGCGCTTCTCGTTCTGAACGATAATGTCCGGAGCGCCCAGGTCAAGCAAGCGTTTCAGACGGTTGTTACGGTTGATAACGCGGCGGTACAGGTCGTTCAGGTCAGACGTTGCAAAACGTCCGCCGTCCAGCTGCACCATCGGACGAAGCTCTGGCGGAATAACCGGAAGCACGTCGAGAATCATCCATTCCGGCTCATTGCCGGAGTTACGGAAGGCTTCGATGACTTCAAGACGCTTAATCGCACGATTGCGTCGTTGGCCTTGGGCCGTACGCAATTCTTCTTTCAGTGTCTCCAGTTCTTTCTCTACATCAATGTCCTGAAGCAATTTCTTAACGGCTTCGGCACCCATGCTCGCTTGGAAGCCATAACCGTATTTTTCACGGTAGCTGCGGTATTCTTTCTCCGACAGCAGCTGTTTTTTCTCAAGCGGCGTATCACCTGGATCGGTCACAACATAGGATGCAAAATAAATGATCTCCTCGAGGGAACGAGGCGACATATCAAGCGCAAGGCCCATACGGCTTGGAATGCCTTTAAAGTACCAGATATGAGATACTGGAGCAGCAAGCTCGATATGGCCCATACGCTCGCGGCGTACTTTCGCGCGTGTAACTTCAACGCCGCAGCGGTCGCAGACAACGCCTTTATAACGAACACGTTTGTATTTACCGCAATGACATTCCCAGTCTTTTGTAGGCCCGAAGATCTTTTCGCAGAAAAGACCCTCTTTCTCCGGTTTTAACGTCCTATAGTTGATCGTCTCCGGTTTTTTGACTTCTCCGCGGGACCAAGAGCGAATTTTATCAGGCGAGGCAAGCCCGATTTTCATATACTCGAAGTTGTTCACGTCCAACAAGGAGCAACCCTCCTTCGTCATGTATGGCTATGTCGTACAAATTGGCGGCTGCACGCCCTCCGGTTAAGAAGGACGAGCAGCCTTTTATTCAAAGCTTATTCAGCGCCGGCTTCGGCACCTTCTAAGTTGAGGTTAAGCTTATCGCTTGTTCCGTCATCTTCGTCATCGATTTCTTTCATTTCGATCTCTTCTTCATTCTCGGTAAGGATCTTGACGTCCATACCAAGGGACTGAAGCTCTTTGATCAATACCTTGAACGATTCTGGAACGCCTGGCTCCGGAACGTTCTCGCCCTTCACGATCGATTCGTACGTCTTCACGCGGCCGACCACGTCGTCGGATTTGACCGTAAGAATCTCTTGAAGCGTGTAGGCTGCGCCATAGGCCTCAAGCGCCCAAACCTCCATCTCGCCGAAGCGCTGGCCGCCGAATTGAGCTTTACCGCCCAGAGGCTGCTGCGTAACGAGAGAGTAAGGACCCGTCGAGCGGGCATGAATTTTATCGTCGACCATGTGCGCCAGTTTGATCATGTACATGACGCCAACCGTAACTTCGCGTTCAAACGATTCACCCGTACGTCCATCGTACAGAATCGTTTTACCGTTACGCTGCATGCCGGCTTCTTCCATCGTATCGAATACGTCATACTCGCGCGCGCCGTCGAATACCGGCGTTGCGGCATGAAGACCAAGACGCTTACAAGCCATACCAAGATGGACTTCGAGTACCTGACCGATGTTCATCCGCGATGGTACGCCGAGCGGGTTCAACACGACTTCGACCGGCGTGCCGTCTGGCAAGAACGGCATATCTTCCTCCGGCATAATGCGGGCGATAACCCCTTTATTACCGTGGCGTCCTGCCATTTTGTCGCCTTCGGAAATTTTACGTTTTTGAGCAATATATACACGAACCAGCTGATTCACGCCCGGTGGAAGCTCATCGCCGTTCTCGCGGGTAAATACTTTAACGTCTACGACGATACCGTCGGTACCATGCGGTACGCGAAGCGATGTATCGCGCACTTCACGAGCTTTCTCACCAAAGATTGCGTGAAGAAGGCGCTCTTCCGCCGTCAGCTCCGTAACGCCTTTAGGAGTTACTTTACCAACGAGGATATCGCCGGCGCCGATCTCTGCACCAACGCGGATAATGCCGCGTTCGTCGAGGTTTTTCAGCGCTTCTTCGCCGACATTCGGAATGTCGCGCGTAATTTCTTCCGGTCCAAGCTTCGTATCGCGGGCTTCGGATTCGTATTCTTCAATGTGAATGGAGGTGTAAACATCCTCTTTCACCAGCTTCTCGCTAAGAAGAATCGCATCCTCGTAGTTGTAGCCTTCCCAAGTCATGAACGCAACGACAACGTTGCGGCCCAGCGCCAATTCGCCTTGCTCCGTAGAAGGACCGTCAGCGAGAATATCGCCTTTCTTGATCACTTCGCCTTTGCGCACAAGCGGACGTTGGTTAATACATGTTCCTTGGTTGGAACGCATAAACTTATGCAGCTTATGTTTCACGAGATCGCCAACCACTTGCTTGCCATCCAGCATTTCCGTACGGCGCAGCCAAATTTCGTTTGCCGATACTCGTTCAATAACACCGTCATATTTGGATACAATACATACACCGGAGTCTTTCGCCGATTTGTGTTCCATTCCCGTACCAACGAGTGGCGCTTTAGGAATAAGAAGCGGAACGGCCTGACGCTGCATGTTGGATCCCATGAGCGCACGGTTGGAGTCGTCATTTTCCAAGAATGGAATGAGCGCCGTCGCAACCGACACAACCTGCTTAGGCGATACGTCCATATAGTCAACGCGTTCGCTTGGCATGGTCAAGATGTTATCTGCTTGCTTATTGTAACGTACGATGACACTGTCATCGACAAATTTGCCTTCTTCCGTCAACTTCGCGTTCGCTTGCGCTACTACGTAGTTGTCTTCTTCGTCAGCCGTCAAATACGAGATTTGCTCGGTTACGATGCCCGTCTTCGGATCTACCCAACGATAAGGCGCTTCGATGAAGCCATACTCGTTAATGCGTGCAAACGTCGACAAGGAGTTGATCAGACCGATGTTCGGACCCTCCGGCGTTTCGATTGGACACATACGCCCGTAGTGGGAGTGATGGACGTCCCGCACTTCGAAGCCAGCGCGCTCACGCGTCAAACCGCCCGGACCGAGAGCAGACAAACGACGTTTGTGCGTCAGTTCCGCCAGCGGGTTCGTTTGGTCCATGAACTGCGAGAGCTGAGAGGAGCCGAAGAACTCTTTGATCGATGCGATTACAGGGCGAATGTTGATCAAGGCTTGAGGCGTAATCGCGTTAGCATCTTGAATCGACATTCTTTCGCGCACAACGCGCTCCATACGGGAAAGACCGATACGGAATTGATTCTGAAGCAGTTCGCCTACAGAACGCAGACGACGGTTGCCCAGATGGTCGATATCGTCCGTATTGCCTACTCCGTGAAGGAGGTTGATGAAATAGTTGATGGACGAAATGATGTCCGCCGGCGTAATATGCTTAACGGATTTATCAATAACGCCATTGGAGATGACCTTGATAACCTTCGCGTCGTCAAGCGGCGAGTATACACTGATCGCTTGAAGTGGAATGCTATCAGCATCCAGCACACCATTAGCAACATGGTAGGTTTTGAAGCCGACGTTCTTCTCCAGCTTGTCGAGGATCTCGTCCAGCAGGCGGCGGTCAATCATTTGGCCAGCTTCCGCGATAATCTCGCCCGTACCCGGATCAACCAGCGTCTCAGCAAGACGTTGGTTAAACAGTCGGTTCTTGATGTGAAGCTTTTTGTTTATTTTGTAACGGCCGACGTTAGCCAGGTCGTAACGCTTTGGATCAAAGAAACGAGCAACAAGCAAGCTCTTCGCATTGTCCAAAGTAGGCGGTTCGCCTGGACGAAGGCGTTCATAGATTTCAATTAACGCTTTCTCCGTCGAATCTGTGTTGTCTTTATCCAGCGTGTTGCGAATATACTCGTCATGGCCGAGCAATTCTAAGATCTCAGCGTCGGTTCCGAAACCAAGAGCGCGCAAAAGCACCGTCACCGGTATTTTCCGGGTCCGGTCAATACGAACGTAAATGATGTCCTTAGCATCCGTCTCAAGCTCGAGCCAAGCTCCGCGATTCGGAATTACCGTTGCCGTGTATGTTTTCTTCCCGTTCTTATCAACCTTCGTGCTGAAGTACACACTTGGGGATCGAACCAACTGGCTGACAATAACACGTTCCGCCCCGTTAATAATGAACGTACCGGTCTCTGTCATCAGCGGGAAGTCGCCCATGAACACTTCTTGTTCCTTCACTTCGCCGGTTTCTTTGTTGAAGAGCCGTACTTTAACGCGCAGTGGAGCAGCGTACGTCACATCGCGTTCCTTTGATTCATCGACCGAATATTTCGGTTCGCCCAAGCTATAGTCGATAAACTCAAGCGATAGATTGCCCGTAAAGTCCTGAATCGGCGAAATATCCTGGAACAACTCAAGCAAGTCGTTATCCAAGAATTTTTCGTACGATTTTTGTTGGATTTCAATCAGGTTCGGGACTTCCAGCACCTCGTTGATCCGGGCGTAACTTCTCCGCGTGCGCCGACCATACTGAACAAGTTGTCCTGCCAACTTAACCTCACCCCTCATGTCTGTCTCACAGCATCGATATCTACTGCGTCACTACTTTAAATAAAGAAAAGCCCTTATCGAATAGTTCGAAAAAAGAGCGTGTTCCGGCAGCCAACCAAACGCAGCGCGGCGCGATGGTTCCATATCAAGTAATTTTGCCCAAAATGTAAACATTATACGTCAAATGTGCAAGAAATATGCATTCCGCGCCAAAATTCGCACTTGACATTTTAGTTAGCTAAAGAGATTGAGCCCAATTTAATGCTGACATTTAATAATACTATCATATCTGAAAAGTCAAGTCAAGAAAATCAAGCCATAGATTTTGTTGCTAAAAATATCCGATAGCCTTTTTCCTTCGTTACTTCTTCCACATCGCCAAACAGCGCTTCCAGCTTGGCCTCCGCTGAAGGTGCGCCCTGCTTCTTCTGAATAACGACCCACATCTTGCCGCCGGGATTTAATAGGTTGTACCCCTCTTCAAAAATACGATGGACGACCTGTTTGCCTGCCCTGATAGGAGGGTTGGTCAAGATCACATCGTAACGGTTATCCTTCACCGATTCATAGATATCGCTTTGGACAACCGTAACATTCGTAATGCCGTTAAGCTTTGCATTCTCTTTCGACAGTTCAACCGCACGTTCATTAATGTCGATCATGGTTACATGCCCCTCCGGCGCAAGCTTAGCCGCGGTTAATCCGATGGGCCCGTAACCGCACCCGACATCAAGCACTCTAGCAGACGGCTCCAGAACGAGCGCATCCAGCAGCACGCGGCTGCCATAATCGACGCCAGATTTCGAGAATACGCCAGCATCCGTCACAAACCGCAGAGCGAATCCCCGAAGCTTTGCTTCATGCACTTGCCTATCATGCTTCACTCCCGGCGTTTGGGAGTAATAGTGGTCCGACATTCTTTTGGCCTCCTGCCTCTTGAGCTACAAGTCTTGAACATGCAACGAACCCCTTGAAACGTGACGTTTCAAGGGGCCCGTTATTATAGCTTGAAGCGAAATTACTTCACTTCTACAGCAGCGCCAGCTTCTTCAAGCTTAGCTTTAACCGCTTCTGCTTCTTCTTTGCCAACTTTTTCTTTGATTGGTTTAGGAGCGCCGTCAACCAGGTCTTTAGCTTCTTTCAGGCCCAGACCAGTGATTTCGCGAACCACTTTGATTACGTTGATTTTGGAAGCGCCAGCGTTGTTAAGGATAACGTCGAATTCAGTTTGCTCAGCAACTTCTGCTGCGCCGCCTGCTACTACTGCAACTGGTGCAGCAGCTGTAACGCCGAATTCTTCTTCGATTGCTTTAACAAGATCGTTCAGTTCAAGAACAGTCATAACTTTGATTGCTTCTAAGATTTGCTCTTTAGACATGGTTATACCTCCGAAAGTGGTTGATTTTTTTTGGTTTTACGCCGCCTTCCGGGGAAGGTCGGCTGTTCGTTTACATAAACGACGGTTTAACTTAAGCTTGTGCTTCTTTTTGCTCGCCGACTGCTTTAACCGCAAGCGCGAAGTTGCGCATTGGAGCTTGCAGGACGCTGAGGAGCATGGAGAGCAAGCCTTCGCGGGACGGAAGTTCCGCCAGTGCTTTAATCTCTTGCGCACCTACTACTTTACCTTCAACAACGCCGCCTTTAAGTTTCAGGGCGTCGTTCTTTTTAGCGAAATCGTTCAAGATTTTCGCTGGTGCTACAGCATCGTTCACGCTGAAAGCAATGGCTGTAGGACCAACCAGAATGCTGTTCAGATCGGACAATTCCGCAGCTTCAGTCGCACGGCGAACGAGCGAGTTTTTCAGAACTTGGAACTCAACACCTGCTTCACGCAGTTGTTTACGAAGTTCAGTTACTTGCGCAACGTTCAATCCGCGGTAGTCAGCAACAACAGTGCTGGAGCTCTCACGAAGCTTCGATGTGATTTCTTCAACCGCTTGTTGTTTCTCTTGGATGATTTTAACGTTAGCCAAACTGTACACCTCCTGTAATAGTTGTACATCCCGTTTATATGACGAGCTTCCTAAAGCCTAGGGTGCATGAGAAAGGCCTCCACAGCGACTGCGAAGGCCATGATATATCGCTGCCGTGAAGTTAATCACGCGCAAGCTGTATTTATCATAACACCTCGGTAGGAAATTAAGCCTTGCGGCACCTACTGTCTACGGTATGCGTATTCGAATTTAATTTCCGTTCTCGTGAAACTTAGCGGTAAGCCGCTACGTTGACGCGAGCGCCAGGGCCCATTGTCGAAGAAACGGAGATGTTTTTCAGGTAAACCCCTTTAGCTGCTGCCGGTTTAGCACGGTTCAGAGCATCGATCAGAGACTTAAGGTTTTCGTTAAGTTTTTCTGCGTCGAAGGAAACCTTGCCGATAGGAGCATGGATTTGACCTGCTTTATCAAGACGGTATTCGATTTTACCAGCTTTGATTTCTTGAACAGCTTTAGTAACGTCGAATGTTACCGTACCCGCTTTAGGGTTAGGCATAAGGCCTTTACCGCCGAGGATACGACCCAGTTTACCAACTTCAGCCATCATGTCCGGCGTTGCTACGCAGACGTCGAATTCGAACCAGCCTTGTTGGATTTTGTTGATCATGTCGGAATCGCCAACGAAATCAGCGCCAGCAGCTTCAGCTTCTTTTGCTTTATCGCCTTTCGCGAATACCAGAACACGTTTTGTTTTACCAGTACCATGCGGAAGTACAACAACGCCACGAACCGCTTGGTCTTGTTTACGAGGGTCAACGCCCAGACGCACAGCTACTTCAACGGACTCGTCGAATTTCGCTGTAGCGGCTTTCTTCACAAGCTCGATTGCTTCCAAAGACTCGTAAGTAGCTTCGCTGTTAATCAGCTTAGCAGCTTCTACATACTTTTTGCCGTGTTTAGCCATTTGAGTTTTCCTCCTTTGTGGTTGTAGCGGAAAATTCCCCTATTGGGACTCCTCCCACTTAAACGAAGCATAATGCTTCGCCGGGCTGCGCCTGTTCGGCTGCCCATGTGATAACCGACCGCAAGCGGTCAGTCACACAATTAGTCAACGATTGTAACACCCATGCTGCGTGCAGTACCTTCAATCATAAGCATCGCTGCCTCAACGGAAGCTGCATTCAGGTCAGGCATTTTTTGCTCGGCGATTTCACGAACTTTCGAACGTTTAACCGTAGCAACTTTCTTTTTGTTTGGTTCACCGGAACCTTTTTCGATACCTGCCGCAACGCGGAGCAATACTGCTGCCGGTGGAGTTTTCGTTTCGAAAGTGAAGGAACGGTCTTCAAACACTGTGATAACAACCGGGATAATCAATCCCGCTTGATCTGCAGTACGAGCATTGAATTCTTTACAGAACGCCATAATGTTAACGCCTGCTTGACCAAGTGCCGGACCAATCGGCGGAGCCGGATTAGCTTTACCTGCAGGAACTTGCAGTTTGACCATTTTGATAACCTTTTTTGCCATGACTTACACCTCCTTACACAAGTAATTCCAAACTACGGAAACCGGATATTATTATATCTTCTCCACTTGAGTGTAGTCCAGCTCTAGCGGGGTCTCCCTGCCAAACATGTTGACATGTACCTTAAGCTTGGATTTGTCGAGCAGAATTTCTTCTACCGTACCAACGAAATCCGCAAAAGGACCTACTTTGACGCGCACGGTTTCCTTCAGGTCGAATTCAATCTTCGGCTTAGGCTCTTCCATGCCCATGTGCTTCAGAATTTGTTCTACTTCGTCCGGCATAAGCGCGATTGGCTTGGAACCGGAACCTGTTGACCCTACAAATCCTGTGACGCCCGGCGTATTGCGAACAACATACCATGAATCGTCAGTTTGAACCATCTCCACTAGGACGTAGCCGGGGTAGACTTTACGTTGAACGGTCTTTTTCTTACCGTCCTTCTCTACCACTTCTTCTTCCATCGGAACCAGAACGCGAAAGATCTTATCTTCCATGCCCATCGATTCGAGGCGACGTTCCAAATTGGCCTTCACTTTGTTCTCATAACCGGCGTAAGTGTGTACGACATACCATCTTTTTTCCATTCCAATCCACCTTTGGACCCTTCTTAAACAATCAGTTCAACTAGAGACGAGATCCCGATGTCAAGAAGCCAAAAGTAAATCGTCACAAACGCGATCGTTAGAAGTACGACGATCGAATAGCTTGTCAACTCTTTACGGTTTGGCCAGCGAACCTTCTTAAGTTCTGCCCAGCTGTCGGCAAAGAAACTAAACGTTGTTCCGAAGCTTTGCTTCAGTTTAGCCAAAAATGCCACGTCAACACCTCCAATGACTATCTCGTCTCGCGATGAGGAGTCTGCTCGTTACAGAACTTGCAAAACTTCTTCAACTCGATGCGGTCGGGGTGATTGCGTTTGTTCTTGCTGCTCGCATAGTTTCTCTGTTTGCAGTTTGTGCATGCCAACGTGATTATTACCCGCATTGAATTACACCTCCCGAACTGCTAAATAACGGTTCACAACGCCATATGTATATGACATTGCAACTTCGGCCCCAATACAAAACAAAGCCTCACATCAAGGCCTACCTAAAACAATTTATCACACGGCCTATTCCAATGTCAATGGAAACATAGACTGGGCCATAGCGAATATTATGGAAATATGGCGACACCAGGACGCTCGTCTCTACCATTATCGTCACAATTCCCGCTTTTAAAACTTAAAATGAGCTGCCCTCCGCCTCCGGCCTGATAACCGGACGAGAGAACAGCTCATATCGCTTCAGCACGTATTAAGATTAATAGCTTATCCGCTAAGATCCCGAACTTCCAAGTAACGCTCAAGTTTGCGCTTTACGCGCTGCAGGGCATTGTCAATCGATTTGACATGTCTGTCGAGGTCAACGGCAATTTCCTGATACGATCTGCCGTCCAGATAGAGCATAAGCACCTTCCGCTCCAGATCGCTCAGAATCTCCGACATCTTGTCCTCAAGACCAACAAATTCTTCCTGATTAATGATAAGCTCCTCCGGATCGGAAACCCGGGTACCGCAAATCACGTCAAGAAGAGTACGGTCAGAATCTTCGTCGTAAATAGGCTTGTCCAAAGAAACATAAGAATTAAGCGGAATATGCTTCTGCCGGGTAGCCGTCTTTATCGCCGTAATAATCTGCCGCGTAATGCATAGCTCCGCAAAAGCTTTAAAGCTAGCAAGCTTGTCCCCTTTAAAGTCGCGGATAGATTTATAGAGTCCGATCATGCCTTCCTGCACGATATCTTCCCGGTCTGCCCCGATCAGGAAGTAAGAACGCGCCTTGGCACGGACAAAGTTCTTATATTTGTTGATCAAATATTCAAGAGCCAGACTGTCGCCGTTACGAACCGCTTCCACGATATCCTCGTCAGAACTGCAGTCATACTCAAGCGTACTCCATTTTTTGAGGTCGATGCTCACGAACTATCCCTCCGGCCTGCAAGGCGTACGCCGCTAGATTCATATGCAACCTATCTCCATGGCTTCCTGCCACAACGAATTTAAACAAGACAAAATAGCGATAAAACCGCCGTTCTCATCACTAAATATAGAGCCAGTATACATTATGTAATCTTACACCGTCAACCGATTTGCCGCTAGGATAGAGTCGTTTTAATAGAAATTCTGTAACTTTATGGATAAAAAATACGACTATTTGCCGCCGCGCCGAAGCCGCTCCAGCTTTGTGCGCACCTCAAGGCTGAGATTGCCGTCGAGCGTGTTGCGCTTGACCGGTATGTCCTCCCGCAAAGTCAGCTCGATTTGCTTTCGATTCTGCTGGATATTGATCAGCAGCTCGCGAGCCGATAACCGAAGAGCCCCCTTGCCAAAAGCGACATGCTGTTCGACGAGATCGGAAGTGGCGACAAATACATTGCGCCGTCTGGCCGTTAATTCGGTAACCAGCCGCTCAATGCATTCGTCCGCCGTTTCTTTCTCTTTCGTATAGACAATCGTCAGCTTATGATGCCGGTAAGTTGCGCCGAGTCCGGGCACTTGATGGGCATCAAAAACAACATACACCGTCATGCCCGAGAAGCCTTGGTAATCGGCCAGCATGTCAAGCAGCTTGTCCCGCGCTTCCTCCAGTTCGATCTCCTTCAGCTTCTCAAGCATGGGCCAGGCGCCGATCATATTATAGCCGTCCACCAGCAAAATATCATTGCGCCGATTCACCGGCTATACGCTCCGACGCTGCCTGACCACTTCGTACATCAAAACGCCAGCTGCCACGGATGCGTTCAAAGAATTAAGACGGCCGTGCATCGGCAGCTTGACCAGAAAATCGCATTTTTCTTTAATCAAGCGGCCCATTCCTTTGCCTTCGTTCCCGATTACAATCGCAAGCGGCAGATCAAATTTCGTCTTATAGACATCCTGCGGAGCGCTTACGTCCGTCCCCGCTACCCATACGCCCTCTTCCTTCAAGCGGTCGATGGTTTGGGCAAGGTTCGTCACCCGCGCTACCGGCACATGCTCGGCCGCGCCAGCGGACGTCTTCAGCACGGTTGCCGTCAGGCCAACCGAACGGCGCTTCGGAATAATGACCCCATGGACGCCGGTACATTCTGCCGTACGCAAAATAGAACCCAAATTATGCGGATCCTCAATCTCGTCGAGAATAAGCAGAAACGGCGTTTCGTTCAGCTCGCGGGCTCTTGCAAGCAGATCCTCGATCTCCGCGTAAGCGAAAGCCGCCGCCTGCGCAACAACGCCCTGATGCTGTACGCCCTCCACCATCGTATCCAGCTTGCGCTTGTCCACAAACTGCACGATGACGCCATGCTGCTTGGCCTCGGCCACGATTGGCTGGGTCAGGCTCTTCTGCGCACCCTCGGCGATCCAGATCTTATTGATATCGCGTCCGGAACGAAGCGCCTCCATAACGGGATGCTTGCCCGCAATCATTTCTTCTTGGTTGTAACGTTCGCTCACGCTTGTCCCTCCTTCTCTTCCTGATGGCCCTCCGCCTGCGGCGTGACAGCTGCCGCAAACAATTCATGCAGACGGTCAATCCGTCCTTCGTAGTACAAATACCCGACCAGGCATTCCAGCGCGGTAGCCTGCCGGTAATCGGCCGGGTCCGCGTTCTTTGGCGGCGCTCCGGATTTCGTATTGCGGCCGCGCCTGACGATATCCGCTTCCTCTTCCGTCAGCATCGGCTGCCACTTTTCCAGCAGCTTGCGCTGCGCCTTCGCCGATACGATCTTAGTCGCTTCCTTATGAAGATGATGCGATTTATGATTGGGCAGCGATACCAGGTATTGCCGGACCAACAACTCAAACACGCTGTCTCCTACATAAGCGAGCACAACCGGATTAATAAGCTGCGTTTTCTTGGCCGGACGGTGGAACAGAAGCCCCGCTCCCGCTCCGCTTCCTTGTCCCGCTTCCTCTAAGCTTGCCTGTTCCCGTTCATTGCTGTTCAATATGACACGTCCTCCAATCGATTTTGCGGCAGAGCCCTACAGGCGCCGCCAGCGAATCCCTTGCGGAGTGTCCTCTAACGCAATGCCTTTTTCGGTGAGCAGATTTCGGATTTCGTCCGCTCTTGCCCAATTCTTCGTCTTACGAGCTTCCGTTCGCTCTGCAATCAGCGCGTCTATCTCGTCATCCAGCAACTCGGCATCCGCCCCCGCTTCCGGCAGCAGGCCCAGTACCGCGTTCATCCCCTCAAGCGCTGCCAGCAATGCGGCGATGCCTTCGGCCGAAGCGTCCGCGCGGTTCATGTACTGATTCGCTTCCGTAACCAGCTCGAATACGGAGGTAATCGCATCCGGCGTATTGAAGTCGTCGCCCATCTTCGCTTCGAATTGCGCCTTGAGCTGAGCGATTCTGCCGGCAAGCTCCCCGGGAGCCGCACCCTCCGCTTGACCGCCGAACGCGGAAAGCCGGTGCTTCAGGTTGGCCTCGCAATTCGCGATCCGCTCTACGCTGTTCTCGGCCTGGGCGATGGTCTCGTCCGTGAAGTTAAGCGGGCTGCGGTAATGCGTCGACAATATAAAGTAACGGATAGCGGCCGGCTTTACGCGCTTCACCAGCTCGTTAACCGTAATCCCGTTGCCAAGCGACTTGGACATCTTTTCATTGTTGATATGAATGTAGCCGTTATGCATCCAGTAGTTCGCAAGCTGCTTGCCCGTCAGCGCCTCGGATTGGGCAACCTCGCACTCATGGTGCGGGAACTGCAGGTCGTGGCCGCCACCGTGAATATCAAGCGTATCGCCCAAATATTCGCGCGCCATCGCCGAGCATTCGATATGCCAGCCGGGGCGTCCAGGTCCCCATGGGCTTTCCCAGTTGATTTCGCCAGGCTTTGCGCCCTTCCACAGGACGAAGTCCTGCGGATTTTCCTTGCGCTCGCCAACCTCGATCCGGATGCCGAATTGCAGCTCCTCCAGATTCTGATGCGACAGCTTGCCGTATTCCTCGAACTTCGAGGTGCGGTAATAGACGTCGCCTTCGCTTGCATAAGCATAGCCTGTGTCGACAAGGCCTTGAATAAACGCAATGATCGCCGGGATATGCTCGGTCACGCGCGGGTTCAGCGTTGCCTTGTGCACGCCCAGCGAAGCGATATCCTCGTTAAACGCGTTAATGAATTTATCGGCAACCTCCGGAACCGTCAGCCCCGATTGCTCCGCTTTCTTGATCAGCTTGTCGTCTACGTCCGTGAAGTTCACGATGTAGTTCACGTCATAACCCGCGTACTCCAAGTAACGGCGCACGACATCGAAGAAAATAACCGGACGCGCGTTGCCGATATGAATATAGTCATAAACCGTTGGTCCGCAGACGTACATTTTTACTTTTCCCGGCTCCTGCGGGACGAATGCTTCCTTTGTTCGGGTCAGCGTATTATAAATTTGAACGTTCATGATCTCGTTTCTCCTCCAGCTACAGGTTCGCGAAGCCTCTCGACCTCGGCCTTTAAACGATCTATTTCCTTTTGCATTTCGCGGAACATCTCGATGACAGGGTCCGGCAGCTGCTTATGGTCCAGCCGGTCTCCAACCCGTTCGCCATTGCGCCTTACGACGCGGCCCGGATTTCCCACGACCGTACAGTTGTCGGGCACCTCGCGCAGGACGACGGCATTGGATCCGATATTCGAATTATCGCCAACGCGGAACGAGCCTAATACTTTCGCGCCGGAACCGATAACGACATTGTTGCCGATGGTAGGATGGCGTTTGCCTTTTTCCTTGCCCGTTCCTCCAAGCGTTACGCCTTGGTAAATAACGACATCATCGCCGATCTCGCATGTTTCTCCAATCACTATACCCATTCCGTGGTCGATGAACAACCGCTCTCCGATCGTGGCTCCCGGGTGAATCTCGATGCCCGTCATAAAACGGCTGAACTGAGAAATAATCCGCGCAACCGTAAACCATCCTCTACGGAAAAATTTATTCGCGATCCGGTGCGCCCATATCGCGTGCAGACCCGAATACGTAAAGACAACCTCAAACCGGCTTCGCGCGGCCGGGTCGTTCTCAAATACTGCCTTAATGTCTGATCTAATATGGCGAAACATGCGTGTTCTCCTCTCCCCCGTGCTGCGGCCCCCCACAGCGAAACAAAGCTAACAAGGTGAAGCTAAATGCCTGAAAAACAAAAAAGCCCCCGCAGCATTTGAAATGCTGCAGAGGCGGGCGTGTAACGTCGCGGTTCCACTCTGCTTGAACGAGACCGGTTTGCGGACCGCAGCCCGATAACGAGCTTAAGCCCAGCCTAACCCGGCTGTCCGTCTTAAAGCCTGTAACGTTGGCTGATACGTTGCTGCCTACCCCGCTCCGCCGGCTCCGGTATACGAAGCGGTAGGATTACGGATCGGAACAAAGCTCCCAGGTGCAATTTTCCGCCCCCCGAACTAGACAACTTGCAGCCCGCATCCCTACCTGCCATTCCTTAGACTGGCAATAGGCAAATGCTGATTGTCCTCTCTGTAAATCCGGCAAAACGTACTTTTCCTGTTCATGGCTTTTTGAGTCATCGAATTGTAATTAGTAACAGTATAGCGAATCCCCGTAAGGGTGACAAGGAATTTATAACACCGCTTGTCAACCTTGTCCGCCCCGGCAATGCTTAGCCCAAACGGTTCTTGAGGCGGTTAATGACTTTGTCGCGGCCAAGCAAGGCGATAGACTGGTTCAGGTCCGAGCCATGCGTCTGCCCCGTAAGCGCAGCGCGGATAGGCATAAACAGCTGCTTGCCTTTGAAGCCGGTTTCCTTCTGAACCGCTTTGATCCAGTCTTTAATGCCGTCAACGGTAAAGGCCGATGCCTCGCTCTCTTCGATCCTGCCAAGGAACGCTGTCAGGACAGCCGGTACCTGCTCTTCGGCAAGCACAGCTTTGGCTTCCTCTTCATCCTCCACCGTATCGCGGAAGAACAGCTCCGTAAGCTCTACGATGTCCGATGCGGCGCGGAGCTTCTCTTGGTAGAGAGCTGCCAGCGCCGTCACCCATTCCCGGCCAGCGGCATCCAGCTGTTCGGCCACGCGGCCGGCCTTCTGCAAATGCGGCAGACAAAGGTCGACAAGGCGCTCGAGGTCGATCTTTTTCATATACTCGCCGTTCATCCAGCTCAGCTTCTGCGTGTCGAATACGGCAGGGCTCTTGCTCAGGCGTTCAGCCGTAAATACGTTAACCAGCTCGTCATGAGAGAAAATCTCCTGCTCTCCTTCCGGCGACCAGCCAAGCAAAGCGATAAAATTGAACAACGCTTCAGGCAGATAGCCAAGATCATCGTATTGCTCGATGAACTGGATGATCGACTCGTCGCGTTTGCTGAGCTTCTTGCGGCTCTCGTTCACGATCAGCGTCATATGAGCAAACTTGGGAGCTTCCCAGCCCAGCGCTTCGTAGATCATCAGCTGACGCGGCGTGTTGGAGATATGATCCTCGCCGCGCAGCACGTGGCTGATCTTCATCAGGTAGTCGTCGATGACAACGGCAAAGTTGTAGGTCGGGATGCCGTCCTTCTTCACGATAACGAAGTCGCCCATCTCGGCCGTATCGAAACTGATGGAGCCTTTAACCATATCGTCCCACGCGAAGGTCTTGCCCTCCGGCACGCGGAATCGCACGCTGGCTACGCGGCCTTCGGCTTCAAACGCCTGGCGCTGTTCTTCCGTCAGATTGCGGTGGCGTCCGGAATAACGAGGCGTCTCGCCGCGGCTCATCTGCTCTTCCCGCTCCCGCTCGAGCTCTTCTTCCGTGCAATAGCAGCGGTAAGCAAGACCGCGGTCAATCAGGTCCTGCCAATATTCTTTGTATATTTCAAGGCGCTCGGTCTGACGATACGGACCGTAGCCACCGCCAATATCAATGCTCTCATCCCAGTCGATGCCAAGCCATTTCAAGTATTTCAGCTGGCTTTCTTCCCCGCCCGCCACGTTGCGTTTCACGTCGGTATCTTCAATGCGGATAATGAATTTGCCGCCTTGGCTGCGCGCATACAAATAATTGAATAAGGCCGTTCTGGCATTACCGATATGTAAATGACCCGTCGGGGACGGTGCATAACGGACTCTCACTTCTTGTGTCATCGCTAATAACCCCTCTCGTATAACTAAACCACTACTTGATTATAACATCCTGAATCAAGCAGACAACCGATTGGGAGGCAATTCCTTCGCCTCTGCCGGTAAAACCAAGCTGCTCGGTCGTCGTCGCCTTCACGTTCACTTGCTCGATGTCCGCTTCCAACGCGCGCGCGATAATCTCCGCCATTTGCGGAATGTAAGGCGCCATCTTCGGACGTTGGGCAATAATCGTCGAATCGCAATTGCCAAGCTTGTAGCCCCGCTCCTTCGCAAGCGCCCATACATGCTCAAGCAGCTTCAAACTGTCGGCGTCCTTGAATTCCTCGGATGTATCCGGGAAGTGCTTGCCGATATCGCCAAGACCAAGCGCCCCGAGAATCGCGTCGGTAATCGCATGCAGCAGCACGTCCGCGTCGGAATGACCCAGCAGCCCTTTCTCATAAGGAATCGTCACGCCCCCGATAATGCAGGGACGACCCTCCACCAGCTGATGCACGTCAAAGCCTTGTCCTACTCGAATCATTGCTTGTTCCCCTCTCTCCTCTGTGTCTCCAACAAAAACTCCGCCCACGGAAGATCGTCCGGCGTCGTGATCTTGATATTCGTATAGTCGCCTTCCGCAATAGCGACGGGCGCACCCGTGCGCTCCACCACCATGGCATCGTCCGTGCCGAGAAAATGCTCCGCCGCCGCGCGCTCATGCGCCGCGGTCAGCAAATCACGACGAAAAGCTTGCGGCGTTTGTATCGCCCACAAGCTTCGGCGGTCCGGCGTTGAAACGATCAGACCCGTGTCGTCTACCTGTTTGATTGTATCCTTAACCGGTACGGCCAGGACGGCAGCGCCGCTCCACTCGGCTTTCTCGCAGCAGGCTCGTATCGCCTTCCGCGTGACGAGCGGACGCACGCCGTCATGCACCATTACCCATTCGGCAGCCGGCGACAACGCCTTGATCCCCGCAAAGACCGAATGCTGGCGCTCGCTTCCCCCGGCCACCACGGCCGTCACCTTCCCAAGCTTGTACTCTTCTACAAGCCCGGTGCAGCGTTCCACGTCATCCGCGCCAACCACAAGCGCTATATCTGCAATCTCGTCCATCGACTGGAACAATTCCAGCGTATGCACGAGTATCGGCTTTCCGTGCAGCGGCAAATACTGCTTGCTTTCTTTGGTTCCCATCCGCGAACCGCGTCCGGCCGCAACGACAACCGCTCCCCAATGTGCATTCATCGCCTAATCTCCCTCGTACGTATAAACAACTACTCCCTACTATACAAGGTTACAGCGCTTTTTCCAACAGCTTAGGCTTTGCGAATATCATTCTGCCTGCCGAGGTCTGCAGAACGCTCGTGACGAGCACTTCCATCGTGTTGCCGATATAATCGCGTCCGCCTTCCACAACGATCATCGTACCGTCGTCCAGATAGGCGACGCCTTGCCCATGCTCTTTGCCGTCCTTGATAACTTGTACGATAATTTCCTCACCGGGCAGGACGACGGGCTTCACTGCATTAGCCAAATCATTTATGTTCAGTACCGATACCCCTTGCAGCTCGCATACCTTGTTCAAATTGAAGTCATTGGTAACAACCTTGCCTTTAAGGGCTTTCGCAAGCTTGACTAATTTACTGTCCACCTCGCTTATTTCTTCAAAGTCTCCTTCGTAGATAAGCACCCGAACATCCAATTCCTTTTGGATTTTGTTCAAAATATCAAGTCCGCGGCGTCCCCGGTTTCGCTTCAGCAGATCCGAAGAGTCCGCGATATGCTGCAGCTCCTCAAGCACGAATTCCGGAATGACCAGCGTTCCTTCGATAAATCCGGTTTTGCAGATATCCGCAATCCGGCCGTCGATAATGACGCTGGTATCCAAAATTTTATGCTCTTCAAAGCCCCCCGCTTCACTAGCCGCCGGTACTGCCTTGCGCTGCTCCAGCATCGCCGATGCCGCTGCCGCCAGCTCGTCTTTCTTGCTTAAGCCGATTCGAAGACCCACGTAACCGAAGAACAGGGACATCACTGCCGGAATCAGCAGCCCCGGACCTCCAAGCTTTGCCACCGCCGGGTACAAAAGCGCGGACAAGAGCAGTCCCGCAAGAAGCCCGCCGCTGCCGGCCAGCAAATCCTTCATCGGCATTTCGGCCGTTTGCTCAATACCGCGCTGCATAAACTTCATAATCCGTCCTGCAGCCATGCTCGCAACAAGAAGTCCAAAAAGTGCTCCAATCGCGAAATAATACATGCTAGTTCCTTGCCAAATACCAAGCGACGATTGCGTCCAGCCTTCTATGCCATTCGTTTTTCCTTCTACTTCCAGCCCGGCCAATCCGCCAAATAATAGACCGGCCATTTGAATAATTCGTTTCATCATAAATACCACCTCCATTACAATTATGTTCCAATAATGGACGGGCTAAACCGTAGGTTCGTGAATGATTTTTCATTTTGAAATGATGGCAGGGTATGCTTATAATGGAATTAGCAGTTATAGCAGATGAAGCTGATGAAAGAGGTGGAATCGATGAGTGCTCCTACACTGGAACAATTCCAGCAGCAAGTATCAGAACTATTGCTTAGGCATCGGAGCCTGCTGGACGTCATGTCCAAGTTTGGTCAGTCCGGTGCATCCGTAAACCGCGCGGTGACGAAGGCCGTAACGGACTGTGGTTGTATTGAACTCAATGCCCGCAAGCAAGAGTATGCAGATGAACCGAATCTCGAGAGTGCCAAATCTACGCTTCAAAGCCATATCTCAGGCCAAGTATGCGAATCCTGCCGCGATGTGCTCAAATCCGAGCTTGGGAGGAATTTGTTCTACATGACCGCCATGTGCAATCTGCTTGATATTGAATTAGACGAAGTTGTCGCCAAGGAATACGATAAATGCTCTACCCTCGGATTGTTTAATTTAACGTAATAAGCGCAAAAAAGAGCTGCTCCTAATACTCGTCGATTAACGAGTACGGGGAACAGCTCTTTCTTTTTTATGCCTTTTAGCTTTTCGGTTTATACCCCGGGGCCCCCGCAAAGTACTCGGAATAAGCTCCAGAGCATTTGCTTCACTTTGTGGGGATTGTTTACGCAGTCGTCTCCGATTGTACGTTCTCATCCTGTACATCTTTGCCGCGGCGTTTGCGAACGCGTTTCTTCATGCGGCCGTCAACGTTTTTTTTTAGACCGTAAAGCGCATATAACAGCATCGGAACAAAGATGATTTTGGATAACTGGTCAGGGAATTGGATCCCAAGGAAAATAGCCAGCGCGACTACAAAAGGAATCGCCCAGATCGCACCCTTGGAGATGCCGATTTTTTTAAAGTTCGGATATTTAATCGTGCTTACCATGAGCAAGGAGAGCACCAGTGTGCTCGCTAACAAGACCGAGACTGCAATATCGTCCTGAAACAGCGCCAGCGTGCACAACACACCTCCGGCAGCAGGAATAGGAAGACCGATAAAGTATCCCGGCTTCCCGGGTATGACATTGAATCGGGCCAGCCTCAATGCACCGCAAATCGGGAACAGTCCGGTAATAATCCAGGCAATGGTCGGGTTAAGCTCTTGAAAGGCAACGACATACATAATAAAAGCCGGCGCCACGCCGAACGAGATCACATCGGATAACGAATCGAGCTCTTTGCCGAACTCGCTTTGCGCGTTCAGCGCACGTGCTACACGGCCGTCCACCCCGTCAAGCAGCATCGCAATAATAACCATCATCGCTGCTGTCTCCGGCTTTTCATTAAACACGAGAATAATGGCGGCTATTCCTAAGAATAAGTTTCCGACCGTGAGAAGGCTCGGTATCGACTTAGTGATCATCTATTCCACCTCTTCTCTACTATGCCCTAAAACCGTTTACTAATGTATGATTGGAATACGGTACACATTCCATCCATTGTATGAGATTTAAATTTGTCTGTCAATGAACATCTGCTCTTGGATCCGCTTCAAGCCATCCTTAATGGCACGGGCGCGAACCTCTCCGATACCGTCCACTTCGTCAAGCTCGTCAATGGTTGCCATCAGAATATGAGGCAGCCGACCGAACCGCTCAATCAGATTATTCATTATAATTAATGGCAGGCGAGGGATTTTATTCAGCAGCCTGAAGCCTCGCGGCGACACCGCTTCCTCCACCATGGCGGCGGTATGCGTATAGCCGAGAAGACGGATAATCGGAGGCGCATCCAGCAGGTCTTCCGCGCTGAGCTTCTTGAGCGCTGCGCGGATTTCCCGGATTTTGTCGTCGGAATTGTCCTTGGCATAGTCCTTCAGGAGATACCAGGCATCTTCGTCAACGCCGTTCACGAGCTCCTCCATCTGCATGGCGATAAGGCGTCCCTCCGTGCCAAGCTCGGTGACGTAACGCTTGATTTCCATTTTGACGCGCAGAACCATTTCGACCCGCTGCACCACATGCGCAACCTCCTGCAGCGTGACCAGCTCCTCAAATTCAAGGGCCGACAGGTTGGTGAGCGATTGGCTAAGTACGACCTTATATTTCTCAAGCGTTTGAATCGCCTGATTGGCCTTCGTCAATATAACGCCCATCTCTTTGAGCGAATAGCGTAAATTGCCTTGGTATAGCGTAATGATATTCCGGCGCTGCGAGATCGACACGACAAGCTTGCCCGTCTGCTTCGCTACCCGCTCCGCTGTGCGGTGGCGGATACCGGTCTCGATGGAAGAAATCGAGTTATTCGGAATAAGCTGCGTATTGGCGTACAAAATCCGTTTCATATCCTCGCTGAGGATGATCGCTCCGTCCATTTTGGCGAGCTCATACAAATAGTTTGGGGAAAAATCGCAGTTGATGGAAAAGCCTCCATCCACGACCTCCATCACTTCGGGACTATACCCGACAACAAGCAGAGCGCCCGTTTTGGCCCGTAGCACATTATCAAGCCCATCACGGAACGGGGTGCCTGGCGCGACTAATTGCAATAGCTGGTTCATTATTTCTAGCTGACTTTGTTCCTTCATATTTGCCCCCTATCCAAGTGCCGCGGACAGCGCTTCTGCTACCGTACTCACGCCGATAATCTCGATGCCTTCCGGCGGCTTCCAGCCCTTTAAGCTTTTCTCCGGCATAATGACCCGCTTGAAGCCAAGCTTCTCCGCTTCCTTCACCCGCTGCTCGGCACGGGATACTGCGCGAACCTCGCCCGTCAGGCCCACTTCGCCGAAGATAACGTCATAAGGGCGAGTAGGTGCATCGCGAAAGCTTGATGCAAGCGAGACTGCAGCAGCAAGGTCAACTGCCGGCTCATCCAGCTTCACGCCGCCCGCCACATTCAAATAGGCATCCTGCGTCTGCAAAAACATGCCGATCCGCTTCTCTAATACTGCGATAATCAATGCCATCCGGTGATGGTCGATCCCTGTGGACATCCGCCGCGGCGACGGGAAATTCGTTGCTGCGACAAGCGCCTGAAGCTCAACCAGAACGGGGCGGGTTCCTTCCATGCTGGCTACAACCGTAGAACCGGATACGCCAAGCGGGCGTTCCGACAGGAACAGCTCCGAAGGATTGGCTACTTCGCGAAGGCCCTCTTCACCCATTTCGAATATGCCGATCTCGTTGGTGGAACCAAATCTGTTCTTTACGGCCCGGAGCAGCCGGTAAGTGTGATGCCGCTCGCCTTCGAAGTACAGCACGCAGTCCACCATATGCTCCAGCAAGCGAGGACCGGCAATGGCGCCTTCCTTCGTGACATGCCCGACAAGGACGGTAGCGATACCGTTGATCTTGGCCACTCTCATAAAATGAGCCGTGCATTCCCTTACCTGGGCTACGCTTCCCGGGGCGGATTGAACATTCGGGTCGTACACCGTTTGAATGGAGTCGATAACGAGAAAGTCCGGCTGGACCGATTCAATCGCATCGTTGATTTGCTCCATATTCGTTTCGCAAAGGACAAAAAGGGATTCCGTCAGAGCACCAAGCCGGTCAGCGCGAAGGCGCGTCTGCCGGACGGACTCCTCCCCGGAAATATACAGCACCTTCAGCCCCTTGGAGGCCAATGCATGCGAGGTTTGCAGCAGCAACGTGGATTTTCCGATTCCGGGATCCCCGCCTACCAGAATGAGAGAGCCCGGCACAACGCCGCCGCCCAGCACCCGGTTAAGCTCCTGCAACCGTGTTTCAATACGCGGTTCCTGCCCACTTTCTATATGTATGATGGATTGCGGCTTTTCTTTCGTCTGAGCCACGCGAAGACCGACACCTTGTGTTTTGATAACGGTCTCTTTTTCCTCCACCATCGTGTTCCAAGACTGGCAGCCCGGACATTTGCCAAGCCATTTCGGCGATTCCGTCCCGCATTCAGTACATACAAACTTTAGTTTTATCTTTGCCATACAAGGCTCCTTTTAACAAGCGTTACCATTCAAAGTTTACCATTTTATCCGTAGGGTATAAACCCCTTCTTGCGAACTAATGTACGGACCAATAGATTCCAGCAAATAAAAAAGCCTCCCTTATCCCATCATCGGAATAAAGAAAGCTTTTGTTAAAAGATGCAAAAGTATAAGCTGCAAAAATTATGAGCTGACCGCAGCCTCTCTGGATACGAGAATCCGGTGAGTCGTTAGCTGGGAGCCCAGCATAATCCGTTCGCCACCGCCATCCTTTCCTTTGCCGCCTTCAGACTGGTTGTTTCCCCTGTGGGCATGCGCCTGACGGAAGGAATCGCTGTTCATCCAGCCTTCAAAGGATGCTTTCGTCTCCCAGGTGGTGCTTACCTTCAATTCATCGTAGTCTTCCAACCCTTCGGTCAGCATGACCTCCATGCGAACAAAGCCGGCCGATTGCTCAATGCCTTTCGTTTTCTGGAACCGCTCCGCCACCTCTTCCCCGTGGCCTTTTTTTATTTTTATCGTATTCGTCATAACGATCATCTTAAGTCCCTCCGTCGTCCCAAGCTTCTATATCTGAACCCTTCATCGCTGCAATATCATTACTGCAAGCATATACGATAATGATTATCATTGTCAAACTTCTCTAAGATAAAACAAAAGCTGCCCGGCGAAGGATTCCCTCGCCCGGGCAGCTGGTTGTCTTTCTTATTTTGCAGCCGGCTCTTCCGAAACAGCTTCGGATTTATTAACGGTCAACTCGCCGTCCTTCTCGTCAATCGTGAAGGAATCGCCTTTGCGGATCTTGCCGAGCAAGAGCTCCTCGGAAATCCGGTCCTCGATATGCTTCTGAATCGCGCGGCGCAGCGGACGCGCACCGTATTGCGGATCGAAGCCCTCCTTCGCGAGGAACGCTTTTGCCGCGTCGGTAAGAATGAAATCCACCTCTTGCTCGCGCAGCCGTTTGCGAAGCTCTTCGGACATAAGCGTAACGATTTGAGCGATATGCTCTTGCTCCAGCGAGTGGAACACGATTGTTTCGTCGATCCGGTTCAGGAACTCCGGACGGAAGCTTTTCTTCAGCTCAGCCATCACTTTATCCTTCATTTGGTTGAACTCTCGGCCCGAATCCTGCACGGCTGTGAAGCCAAGCGAAGAATTGCGTTTGATTTGATCCGCGCCAACATTCGAAGTCATGATGATCAGCGTGTTGCGGAAATCAACCACTCTGCCTTTGGAGTCGGTCAGACGGCCGTCCTCGAGCACTTGCAGCAGGATGTTGAACACTTCCGGATGCGCCTTCTCGATTTCGTCGAGGAGGACAACGGAATACGGCTTGCGGCGTACTTTCTCGGTTAATTGACCGCCTTCTTCGTAGCCGACGTATCCCGGAGGCGCTCCGACGAGACGGGACGTGGAGTGTTTCTCCATGTACTCCGACATATCGATGCGGATAACCGCGTTCTCGTCTCCGAACATCGCTTCCGCGAGTGCTCGGGCCAGCTCGGTTTTACCTACCCCTGTAGGACCAAGGAAGATGAACGAACCGATTGGACGCTTCGGATCCTTCAGACCGGCGCGTGCTCTGCGGATGGCTCTCGATACCGCTTTAACCGCATCCTCTTGACCGATTACGCGATCATGCAGAATGTCTTCCATCTTGAGCAGACGCTCGGTTTCTTCCTCCGCCAGCTTGCTGACCGGAATTCCCGTCCAGCTCGCTACGACTTGCGCGATATCTTCTGGCGTTACCTCGGAATCGGTGCGGCCTTGTTTTTCTTTCCACTGGTTCTTCGTTACGTCGAGCTCTTCGCGGATTTTTTGCTCCGTATCGCGAAGGGCTGCCGCTTTCTCGAACTCCTGGCTTTGAACCGCGGCGTCCTTCTCCTTGCGGATATCCTCCAGACGGTTCTCCAGTTGTTTGAGATTAGGCGGTACCGTATACGAATTAAGTCTCACTTTGGAGCTTGCCTCGTCGATTAGGTCGATCGCTTTGTCCGGCAGGAACCGGTCCGTAATGTAACGATCGGACAGCTTCACGGCTTGCACGATTGCATCATCCGTGATTTTCACGCGATGATGAGCCTCATAACGGTCACGCAGGCCGTGCAGAATTTGAATCGCTTCTTCCGGCGACGGCTGATCAACCGTAATCGGTTGGAAACGGCGCTCCAGCGCGGCATCCTTCTCGATGTATTTGCGGTACTCATCCAGCGTCGTTGCGCCGATGCACTGCAGCTCGCCTCGGGCAAGCGCAGGCTTCAGAATATTGGAGGCGTCAATCGCGCCTTCGGCGCCGCCTGCACCAATCAGCGTATGAAGCTCGTCGATGAACAGGATAATGTTGCCGGCCTGGCGGATCTCATCCATGATTTTTTTCAAGCGGTCTTCGAATTCGCCGCGGTACTTCGTACCGGCTACAACGGAGCCCATATCCAGCGTCATAACGCGTTTGTCGCGCAATGTCTCCGGAATTTCGTTTGCGATGATCTTTTGGGCAAGACCTTCGGCAATCGCCGTTTTACCTACGCCCGGCTCACCGATCAGAACAGGATTGTTCTTCGTGCGGCGGCTGAGCACCTGGATGACGCGCTCGATTTCCTTGCTGCGGCCAATCACCGGATCCAGATTGCCTTCGCGAGCATAAGCGGTCAGGTCGCGGGCTAAGCCGTCCAGCGTTGGCGTGCTCACATTGGATGGAGAGCCGTGACTGCTGGATACCGCTTCGCTGCTTCCCAGCAGCTGAAGCACTTGCTGACGAGCTTTATTAAGGCTGATGCCAAGGTTGTTCAGAACACGGGCCGCTACGCCTTCTCCTTCGCGAATCAGGCCAAGCAGGATATGTTCCGTGCCTACGTACGTATGGCCAAGCTTTCTTGCTTCGTCCATCGACAGCTCGATTACCTTTTTCGCGCGTGGCGTATAGGCAATGTTTGTCGGCTGCTCTTGACCGCGGCCGATCAATGCTTCGACTTCGTCCTGAATTTTCTCAAGTCCAAGACCAAGCCCGATTAAAGCCTTCGCTGCAATGCCTTCCCCTTCGCGAATCAGTCCGAGGAGAATATGCTCCGTACCAATATTATTGTGACCAAGACGAACCGCTTCCTCCTGCGCCAAGGCAAGAACCTTTTGCGCTCGCTCCGTAAATCGTCCAAACATCATGTTTCATGCACCCCCATGCTCGGTTTGACTCCGCAATTGATTGCGGATTAATTCGGCCCTGCGGTAATCCCGCTGATCGGCGCTCATCTTCTCGTTGAACGTCTGCTGCAGAAACCCGGGCTGCGTCATTACAATTAATTCATTCAAGGATTGGCTCGTGACGTGATCCAAAATCCCCAGATCTACGCCTAGCCTTACATCGGACAACCGCTGAGCGGATTCCTTGGAGTCCATCACCGCCGCATAAGACAATATCCCGTAAGAGCGTCTTACGCGGTCTTCAATCCGAAGCCGGGACTCGGACATCAGCCTTTGCCTTGCTGCCCTCTCATGCTCGATAATCTGCTTGGCTACTCCGTGCAAATTATCGATGATTTCGCCTTCAGTCTGTCCCAGCGTTATCTGGTTCGATATCTGGAACAGATTCCCCAGCGCTTCGCTGCCTTCGCCGTACATCCCACGGACAGCGAGACCAACTTGCGTGACAGCCGATAAAATTCGGTTAATCTGCTGAGTCAGCACAAGTGCCGGCAGATGCATCATAACCGATGCGCGTATTCCCGTTCCCACATTCGTCGGACAGGTGGTTAAATAACCTCTCTTTTCATCGAATGCGTAATTGGTTTCTTCCTCGAAAATATCATCGATCTGATTCGCCAGCGTCCAAGCCTCTTTGACTTGAAAACCCGGATACAGGCACTGTATACGAAGATGATCCTCTTCGTTGATCATGATACTGACCGATTCATTCTCGCTAAGAATGACTGCCCCTCCGCGTGACTCGTTAGCCAGATTGGGGCTAATCAGATGCTTCTCAACCAATACCCTTCTTTCCAGCTCGCTTAGCTCCGATAAAACAATCGTTTCGAAATGTCCTACCGGATCCAGCTTGCCGGATTGCCCTATTGCAGTGAGCTGATTCATGACATCAAGCGACTGCTGATTGGTAGCAAGCATCGGGAAGGGAAACTGCCGCAAGTTTCGCGCAATGCGTACTCGGCTGCTAATGACGATATCGGAGTCAGGTCCAACTCCCTTCATCCAATCGCTTAACGCTTGCTCAGAAAAACGATGACTCGCCAAGAGTAAACCTCCTTCGTGCGCCTTACAGATCTACTATTTTACGCTCCAGCTCACGGATTCGATCACGAATATGAGCCGCGCTTTCAAATTCTTCTCGTTCGATACGGCTTTGCAAATCCCGCCGCAGCTGTTCAATCTCTCGCTTGTACTGAATTTGGCCGCCGGAACGCTTCGGTATTTTACCAACATGGACCGTATTGCCATGTACACGTTTCAGCAGAGGATCTAACTTCTCGGTAAATTGGCGGTAGCAGTTGCTGCAGCCGAACCTGCCGATCTTGCTGAATTGCGTATACGTTAATCCGCAGTTATCGCAGCGGATCATTTGCTGTTGCTTGGCGCTGTTTACGCCGTTAGTGCTGCTCGGATCAAAATCGAGAAGGCCCGACAGCAGACTGTGAATGGAGAACCCGTTTGGAGCGCCGGGGATGCCTTCTCCCCGTTCCCTTGCACAGGATTCACAGATGTGAAATTCGGTCTTTTCACCGTTCACGATTTTCGTAAAATGAAGCGTTGCCGGCTTTTTGCCGCATTCTTGGCAAATCAAGCCGAATCCCCTCCTTTCGGTGTAGCCTTCTCAGGCGCTTATTTGGCTAATAAAGCTATCAGCATGGAGCGTAGTAACCTGGCTCTGATCTCATCACGAAGCGGCAGCTTGACGGCGATGGTGTCGCGGTCAACCGCGGACCGAAGCAGGTTCGCTTCCCGTTTCGTAATTAGTCTTGCCTCCTCCAGCTGATAAATCAGCCCCTCCGCCACGCTTTGCTCGACGCAATCGCCAATCGTTTGATGGATATGGAATTGAATCGTCTTAAGCGCCGGCAGGTCTACCCGCTGAATGCGGATATAACCGCCGCCGCCGCGCTTGCTTTCAACCATGTATCCCTTCTCCAAAGTGAACCGGGTACTAATCACATAGTTGATCTGCGACGGAACGCAGGAAAACTTGTCTGCCAGTTCATTGCGTTGAATTTCAACGGCGCCTTCCGGGCTTTCCTGCAACATCTGCTTCAAGTACTGCTCGATGAGATCGGAAATGTTACGCAAATTTACCAACCTCCTGGCGACATGAGCTGTGGATGCATTTGTGGAAATGCTGCCCCAACTGACTTTGACTTTCTTTGACTTTAACTTTATTATACGCAAAAATCAGGAAAGGTCAATACTCGGAATTTCAATTTTCTGATAATTTAACAATCACACTATCGTCATTATCTAGCATGGTGCGGATGGATGCGATTTATACACAGACCATCCCACAAACGCACAGCTACAGCTGTCCTTCCAGCCCATCATCCACCGACTACTCACATTTGTGAATAAACGGTGTGCAAAACGCTCGAGCTAGCCAAAGGCTCTATATTGTTATTAAACCGTTACGGGGAATTTATAAACAGGGCAAGAAGTAATGGGGAACCGCTTGGTTAGGCGTCAATTGTCTATCCACGCGATTATTCAGTTATCCAGAGCGCAATCACGCATAAAATAAGGAGATTTCACGATTTATACACAATTTTATCTACAAAATACAGATAAGTTGCAATTGAGCGACTATTCACATGTGGATATAAACACAAAAAGGCAGCTGGATCCCAGTGTGGATCAGCTGTTCGGGTTGTGGATGAACGGTTGATAACTTTAACGGAAACAAAAAGCCTGCCGCATAATGCGACAGGCTCTTCATTGCTTGGCGACGTCCTACTCTCCCAGGACCCTGCGGTCCAAGTACCATCGGCGCTGGAGGGCTTAACGGTCGTGTTCGGTATGGGAACGC
>NZ_JAASRQ010000012.1:0-60198 GCF_011761545.1 Paenibacillus sp. BK720
CGCCGATGGTACTTGGACCGCAGGGTCCTGGGAGAGTAGGACGTCGCCAAGCAATGAAAGAGCCTGCCGCATTTCGCGGCAGGTTTTTTTGTGTTTATTGTTTTCTAACATTGCCCTAGCTTCTCTTGCTATGCCATAATGTGAATGTTTACAGGCCAATTTGAGAGGAGTCTGGTTATGACCAAGGAAACAAGATTGCTTACGATGGATCAATTCGACGATATGATTGAATTAAGTCAGTTCGCATTTCAATATGAAATTCCGGCTGCTAAGCTGGCAGAATCACGGGAACGCTTTGAGCGCGAGGAAACGGACCGTTGGGGAACTTACATAGACGGTAAGCTTGCGGCCCAACTGGCCATACTTGATTTATATACCTATATCGGAGGCAAGCGATTTGCTATGGGCGGCATTGCGGGCGTATCCACCTGGCCTGAGTATAGGCGTCAAGGCTTAGTTGCTGAGCTGCTGCATCACTCACTCGAAAAGATGAAAGAGAAGGGGCAAACGTTATCTTTTCTCCATCCTTTTTCGATTGGCTTTTACCGCAGGTTTGGCTGGGAGGTATACACGGATCTTAAGACATACCGGATCGATGTGAACCAGCTGCCGGCAAGATCGCCGTACAACGGAACGATCAAACGCGTGGAGCAGAGTTATGAGTTGTTGAATCCAATCTATAAAGCTTATGCCAAGCAGGTGAATGGGGCCTTGGACCGCTCGGCAGCCTGGTGGAATTACAGGATTGCGTCGCGCAAAAAGGGGCAGACCTGTGTCTTCTTTGACAGCGCCGGAGAAGCGCAAGGTTATGTCATTTATGAGGTGAAGAACAGAGAGCTCTTCGTTCACGAATTGGTCGATTTAACCGATGAGGCGCGCCGCGCTATATGGTCGTTCCTTGGTCAGCACGATTCCATGATTGACCGGCTTGAGATTAAGGTCGCTACAGACGACGGGCTTGCTTACTTGCTCCATAATCCTCGGATAAAGCAAGAGATCGAGCCATACTTTATGGCCCGGATTGTGGATGCGGAAGCATTCCTTAAGGAATATCCATTTGAGGCCGGCAACGAAGAATCCTTCTTGTTCAATATTCAGGATGAGCATGCGGCTTGGAACAATGGACAGTTCGAGGTTCGTATCGCCGCCGATGGCACAGCGAATGTACAACGGTTATCGGGAGAGACTAACAAGGCATCCATTCGTACAGGAATCGGATCCTTGGCTGCGATACTGACCGGTTATAAACGTCCGACAGAGCTGCTTCGTTACGGACTCATTCAAGGCGAAAGCCAACTAGCGGAGCAATTGGAGAGAAGAATTCCGCTACGAACAACGTTCCTGCCTGACTTTTTCTAAAGCGCTAACAACGACATTGCCTATAACTGGGTGTAAAAAGGCTTACTTTCCTGCATAAGGGAACCGTTCCACTCATAAACCTAACATCCTTGACAGCCCCTAACCCCTCTGATAATATTGCAATAATATGCGTGAGAGGTATCAAAATTAAGGGAGGAACTTACTCGTGTGGGAAACGAAATTCGCCAAAGAAGGCCTGACATTCGATGATGTACTGCTCGTACCGCGGAAATCTGTTGTGTTGCCTCGTGAATCGGACGTATCTACAAAACTTAGCGAAGGCATCAAGCTGAACATTCCGCTGATCAGCGCAGGGATGGACACTGTTACGGAGTCTGCTTTGGCGATTGCTATAGCTCGTGAGGGCGGAGTCGGCATTATTCATAAAAATATGTCGGTTGCTCAGCAGGCAGAAGAAGTTGATCGTGTTAAACGTTCGGAGAGCGGCGTTATTACAAATCCATTCTCGTTGACACCTGATCATCACGTTTATGATGCTGAAGAACTGATGGGCAAATACCGTATTTCCGGTGTGCCGATCGTAGACAACGAACAGAAGCTGGTTGGTATTTTGACAAACCGTGACCTGCGTTTCGTTCATGATTACTCGATTAAAATCAACGAAGTGATGACTCGTACGGATCTTGTAACGGCACCTGTCGGAACAACTTTGCAAGAAGCAGAAGGCCTTCTGCAAAAGCATAAGATCGAGAAGCTTCCTCTCGTTGACGAGAACAATACGCTTAAAGGTCTCATTACCATTAAAGACATTGAAAAAGCAATTCAATTCCCTAATGCGGCGAAAGACAAGCATGGTCGTCTGCTTTGCGGAGCTGCAGTTGGTATCGGTAAAGACACGGCTGACCGCGCAGATGCACTCGTACAAGCTGGTATCGACGTATTGGTTGTTGACTCGGCGCATGGTCATCATATTAACATTATTGAAGCGGTTCGCAAGCTGCGTGCTAAGTATCCGGATCTTACGATCATCGCGGGTAACGTAGCAACGGGCGAAGCAACTCGTGACTTGATTGAAGCAGGCGCATCCGTTGTTAAAGTGGGCATCGGTCCTGGCTCGATTTGTACGACACGTGTTATCGCCGGTATTGGCGTACCGCAAATTACAGCTATCTACGATTGTGCTACTGTGGCTCGGGAATATAATGTACCTGTCATTGCAGACGGCGGCATCAAATATTCCGGCGACATTACAAAAGCAATTGCCGCAGGCGCAAGCGCGATCATGATCGGCAGCTTGTTCGCGGGTACAGCTGAAAGCCCGGGCGAAACGGAAATTTTCCAAGGCCGGAGCTTTAAAGTATACCGCGGCATGGGCTCGCTTGGCGCTATGAAAGAAGGCAGTAAGGACCGTTACTTCCAAGAGAACGAGAGCAAGCTTGTTCCGGAAGGTATTGAAGGACGCGTTCCGTTCAAAGGTCCTCTTGCCGATACCGTTCATCAACTGCTTGGCGGACTTCGTTCCGGCATGGGCTATTGCGGCACTAAAAATCTGGATGAACTGCGCAACGATACGCAATTCATCCGGATTACAGGCTCCGGTCTTCGCGAGAGCCATCCGCATGACGTTCAAATTACAAAAGAAGCTCCAAACTACTCGCTGTAATAACCCGACCACGGGAAAAAGCAGACAAGGACTTAGCGACTATACGGCTAGGTCTCTTGTCTGCTTTTTTGATATGGCTGTTTACGCTTGCTAGATAAGATTTTTTTAATCTGCACCATGTAATAGACATAACGGCCAGTCGAAAATACGATTCAACCTCCATAAGACTGAGAAAATGACTCTATTTATGCCAGAAAGTAGAATCCCCCGCATCGGTTTAACTCTACCTATCCCATGTGTTACAATGAAATTCAAACGACTTAGGGATGAAAAGGGGAGAAAACGTTGAAAGTATTGCCGGTAAGATTACGGTCACTAGTAGTAGCATTTGTTGCAGGTTTATTAGCATTATCATTAGGGACGTCCTCGGTGAATGCAGCAGGTACGCCGGGCGGCGAATGGGTGGAAAACTCCCTTGGCCTTGAGTTAAGTTCAGCCATCTTAATCGACGCCGACACGGGCCAGGTTGTATATGAAGTAAATGCGGACGAGCCCCGTCCTCCTGCAAGTATGACCAAGATGATGACCGAATACATCGTTCTTGAGCAAATTAAAAGCAAGGCGCTTAATTGGGACGAAATGATTACGGTCAGCGAAGAAGCTGCCAATACGCCTAAAGACGGTTCGCAGGTCTATCTGGCACAGGGCGAGCAATATAAGGTGAAAGATCTTTATATGGCTATGGCCGTAGGCTCCGCGAATGATGCGACAATCGCTTTGGCTTCCGCTATCGGCGGCAGCGAGCAAGGCTTCGTGGAAAAAATGAATGAAACGGCTCAAAAACTAGGACTTACTTCCGCTCATTATACAAGCGCAACCGGTTTGGCTGATACAACCGTGATTTCGGCGAGAGACCAGGCAAAGCTGGCTCAAATCATTATTAAGAATGATCCGGAATTTCTGGAGTATGCTTCGACGACCGAATACAAATTCCGTCCTCGCGATGACAAACCGATCGTAAATATCAACTGGATGCTTGCTGCCAACAAGAGCAACACTTATCTGAAGGCTTTTGCTTACGACGGCGTTGACGGCATGAAAACGGGCTATATCTCCGCGGCAGGTTATACGTTTACGGGCACAGTGAAACGCGGCGACCAGCGTTATATTAGCGTTGTTATGAACACGAAGTCGAAAGAAGCGCGTTTCAACGAAACGGCGAAGCTGTACAACTACGCTTTCAACTCCTTGGAGAAGAAAACGGTTATTCCGGCTAAATCCGTGGTAGAAAAAGCAGAATCGGTTAAAATTAAAAAAGGTGTGAAAAAATCGGTGCCGATTATTACGGAATCCGATATTTCGCTTATTGTGAAAAAAGGTACGGAGCCGAAGGTCGAGCTTACCGGCTATGAGCTTAAGAAACCGGAGGAGCTTGTTGCTCCGATTAAAGCAGGTCAAGTGGTAGGTACGGCAACGTACAAATATACCGATGAACAAGGCAAAGCGCTGGAGAAATCGGTCAATCTGATTGCCAGCAAAGACGTGAAGAAGGCAAGCTGGTTCGCCTTGATGTTCCGCGGAATCGGAGGCTTCTTCTCCGGTCTGTTCAACGGTATCGTCGATTTGTTCTAATCCGGCGCCCGACATGCTCTAAAGCGTGGCAGCCAAGGCAAATCAAGGGTTGTCGATTAATGGCCCTTCCTGTAAAATAAATGGTTAGAGTAAGCGGCGAGCTTCAACCTAAATAAGTCATTAAGCGCTTAGCCCCCTTAGCGGGGGCTGCGCTCCATTTTAAGGAGGATTTCTAAGCATGGAAACAGGTACTTCGCGCGTAAAACGCGGTATGGCAGAAATGCAAAAAGGCGGCGTCATCATGGACGTTATGAACGCCGAGCAAGCGAAAATTGCGGAAGCAGCAGGCGCAACTGCCGTTATGGCACTGGAACGCGTACCTTCTGACATTCGCGCAGCAGGCGGCGTAGCCCGTATGGCTGACCCTACAATCGTGGAAGAAGTTATGAAAGTGGTATCGATTCCGGTTATGGCGAAAGCCCGTATCGGTCATATCGTGGAAGCACGCGTTCTCGAATCGATGGGCGTTGACTACATCGATGAATCCGAAGTACTGACTCCTGCGGACGAGGTATTCCATATCAGCAAGAACGAATTCACCGTACCTTTCGTATGCGGCGCGAAGGATCTGGGCGAGGCTCTTCGCCGTATCCAGGAAGGCGCGGCTATGCTTCGCACAAAAGGCGAGCCGGGAACAGGCAACATCGTTGAAGCCGTTCGTCACCTTCGCTTGATCAACGGTCAAATCCGCAAAGTACAAAACCTGTCAAAGGACGAGCTGTACAACGAAGCCAAAGTTCTGGGCGTTCCATACGATCTGCTTCTGCAAGTTCATGAGAGCGGCAAGCTGCCGGTCGTTAACTTTGCGGCAGGCGGCGTTGCAACTCCGTCTGACGCGGCACTCATGATGGAGCTGGGCGCTGACGGCGTATTCGTAGGCTCCGGTATCTTCAAATCGGATAGCCCGGAGAAATTCGCTCGCGCAATCGTTGAAGCAACTACGCATTACAAAGACTACAAGCTGATCGCGGAAGTATCCAAAAACCTGGGCACTCCGATGAAAGGCATTGAAATTTCGAAGCTGCAAGCAGCTGAGCGTATGCAGGACCGCGGTCTGTAAGAAGCGGTATCTATAGAAAGGCGTGTAGGCTAATGAAAATTGGTGTACTGGCGCTTCAAGGCGCAGTAGCGGAGCATATACGCAGTTTGGAGGCGGCGGGCGCGGAAGCGGTCGCCGTTAAACGAATTGAAGAGCTTGCTGAGCTCGACGGTATCGTCATTCCAGGCGGCGAAAGCACAACAATCGGCAAGCTGATCCGCAAGTACGACTTCCTCGAGGCTCTTAAGGAGTTCTCGCAGCAAGGCAAGCCGTTATTCGGAACCTGTGCCGGTCTTATTATTCTGGCAAACAAAATTGAAGGTCAAGAGGACGCGCATCTGCAGCTGATGGATATGGTTGTAGCGCGTAACGCCTTTGGCCGCCAGCGTGAAAGCTTCGAGACGGATTTGCCGATTCAAGGAATTGATGAACCGATTCGTGCGGTGTTCATCCGTGCTCCTCTCATTAAAGAAGTTGGCAGCAGCGTTGAGGTATTGTCCGTATACAACGATGAGATTGTAGCCGCAAGACAAGGGCATCTGCTCGCTTGCTCCTTCCATCCAGAGCTTACGGACGATTACCGTCTGCATGCTTATTTTGTCGACATGGTGAAAGAAGCAGCAGCTAAAACAAGTACGAAGTAAAATACTTCGTAAAGCATTAGAGAGGGGTCAACTGTCGTGTTGGACGTGAAATGGCTACGTAACGAATATGAGCAGGTGGAGAAGGCGTTGAAGAACCGTAACGCTTCGCTCGACCTTATTTCCGGTTTTCCGGAGCTGGACGTTAAGCGCCGTGCTCTGCTCGTTGAAACAGATAATTTGAAAACCCGCCGTAATACGGTATCGCAGGAAGTAGCGAAGCTGAAGAAATCCGGCGGCGACGCGGATGCGCTGATTATTGAAATGCGCCAAGTAGGCGACCGGATCAAGGAGCTGGATGAGGAAATCCGCACCGTTGAAGCGCAAGTGGAAGAGCTTATGCTGGCTATCCCGAATCTTCCTCACGAAAGCGTCCCGGTTGGCTCTTCGGAAGAAGATAATGTCGAGATTCGCCGCAACGGCGAGCAAACAACGTTTGACTTCGAGCCGAAGGCTCACTGGGACCTTGCGCAAGATCTGGGTATCCTTGACTTTGAGCGCGCAGGCAAAGTAACGGGCTCGCGTTTTACCTTCTACCGCGGCCTTGGCGCTCGTCTGGAGCGTGCGCTGATCAGCTTCATGATGGACCTGCACAGCGATCAGCACGGTTACGAAGAGGTGCTGCCGCCTTACCTGGTTAACCGCGACAGCCTGATAGGTACGGGTCAGCTGCCGAAGTTCGAAGAGGATCTGTTTAAGATCAGCGATTCGGACTATTTCCTTATTCCGACGGCTGAAGTTCCGGTAACGAACCTTCACCGGGAAGAAATCCTGTCGATCGACGAGCTGCCGAAGTATTTCGTTGCTTACAGCTCATGCTTCCGCTCGGAGGCAGGCGCGGCTGGCCGCGACACGCGTGGTTTGATCCGCCAGCATCAGTTCAATAAAGTCGAGCTGATTAAGCTCGCGAAGCCCGAAGAATCTTACGACGAGCTGGAGAAAATGACGGCGAATGCAGAGAAAGTGCTGCAGCTGCTTGGTCTTCCGTATCGTGTTCTAACGCTCTGTACGGGCGATATGGGCTTTACGGCCGCGAAGACCTACGATCTTGAAGTATGGCTGCCTAGCGCAGGCACATACCGCGAGATTTCGTCCTGCTCCAACGTAGAGGACTTCCAGGCACGCCGCGCAGGCATCCGTTTCCGGCGCGACGTTAAGAGCAAGCCCGAGTTCGTGCATACGCTGAACGGTTCGGGTCTGGCTGTAGGCCGTACGTTTGCAGCTATTCTCGAGAACTACCAGCAAGCCGACGGCACGATTGTGGTACCGGAGGTGCTTCGCCCTTACATGGGCGGCCTGGAAAAAATCGGTCCGCGTTCGTAATTAATTTGCCATGGGTCAAAAATGCAGTTGATTCTGGTTTTTGGCCTGTGGTACAATAACTTTTGTCAGTTCTTTATATGGAGAGGTACCGAAGCGGTCATAACGGGGCGGTCTTGAAAACCGTTAGGGTGCAAGCCCACGTGGGTTCGAGTCCCACCCTCTCCGCCAGTTTTATAAACAGCATACATAACGCACGTCCAAGACTTTTGACTTGGGCGTTTTTTGTTTTTCATCTGGGGATAACTTTAAGATCCGTATTTGTGTACTTGTGAATAAACCCTTGCTGGACCTTATACACAGCGTTGTGAATAAAGGGGAGAATATGTGGATAAGTCTGTGGATAAGATGAAGGCCACCGCCGAATAATTCGAATGGCATTGCCGCATCTTAAAGGTTGTGGAGGTGCTTTTACAAATGGCTAATGATAAGCTTCAAATTGATCAGAATCAGCTTGTAGCCGCATGGCAGCGTACTTTGCCGGAATGGATCAAGGATGCGGACAAATGCGAGGTTCTCGCCGATGAGTCGGATCCTAACGCACTCCGCGTCACGATCATTACGGCAGGACATCAGGCTTACTCCTTTGACTTCAAGGTATGTTATGTGGACAGCCGCGAAGTAAAGGTTGAAGTGGTCGACGTGGCTAAGAATAACGTTTCCATTGATGAACGTACCGATCCGATGCAGCAATTAATCCAGGACTACACTCGTCACCTGCATGAATGCGCGCAAGCCCTTCATCAGCTGACACACGCGTAGGAGGGACCGTCCATGACCAAGGCAAAAGGCTCGCTCGACAAAAACCTGTCGAACGTAATCGACGATCTGGCTAAAACGCCGGTGAACAGCCATCAAGCTCAGCAGCTCAATCAGGATGTGAATGACCGGCGCCATCAGGATGCGCTTAATCATGATCAACCGACAGATTTGCATCATCAGCGCAGTTAACCTTCTATAGGAGGCGTTAAGCAATGAGCAAACCCGATTCTTACCCGGTTCAGCAAGGACAGGAGAACGGCGGCAGACAGCAACGCAGCCGCGGGCAGCAGCAGCAGCCCCTTTCCGGTTCCAAAAAGGTAAAGCAAAGAAATCATGTTCGGCATAATAACCCCGAGGGTTCATGAACTTCATAAATTCGATTGGACAAAACCCGTTCCGGCTAACCGGAACGGGTTTTTGCTGCATTTATCTTCTAAATGGCCAGGCGTTGTTATAGAATGAAGGTATTGTACATAAAGGGGGACGAACCAATTTGAAAATGGTACAGCGGATGGCTTACGTTGCGCTTATTGCCGTTCTACTCGTTATTGCCGGGTGCAGCTCCGGAGACGCACCGCCTAAGCAGGCATTTCAAGATGTCATGAAAAATATGGAAAAGTTGGATAGCTACTCGGCTAAAATGTCTCTTGGTATAGATAATCTTGAATTACCCGCAAGTACGGGACAAAACGGAATCGATATGACTTCGGTTATTACCGCTATGATGAAAGGCGCTAAGCTGGATATTAAGATGGTCTACGCGAAGGAATCTAAGCGTACGGATATGGAGCTGAATCTCCAATTATCCGGAGCAACGATTACAGTCCCGATGATTATGACAGGCGAGAAGCTGTTCCTGAAACTTCCGGCTTTGCCGATGTTGCAGCTTCCGGAATCGGCAGCGAATAAATTCGTGGAGCTGGATTTGAAGGAGCTGGCGCAGCAGCAGGGTACGGCGGCAACAACGCTGGATGCCGCCGCCCAGCAGCAATTGGTACGGGAGCTTGGCGCGGTCGTACTTAAGCATTTCGACGAGAAAACCTATTTCAGCAGCGTGAAGGCCAAGGATGCCGGCGTGCCGGAAGATGTAAAAGCCGAGCAGGTGGTCCGGTTCAAGCTGGATGAGAGCAATTACAAGTCATCCGTTGAGACCATTGTCAACGAAATGGTTCCGGAATTGCTGACGGTGATCGCTTCGAATGAATCCTATCTGCAGGCGCTTCAGAAGTCCAAGGAAGATGTCGAGAAGATGAAGACGGACTGGGAAGCAGATAAGACGGCCAAGATCGATTATTTGAACCAGAACGTGAAAGTTAACGAGTTGTCCGTTACGGGCGCAATCAATGAGGATAAGATGCTGGCGTATCAGGCTGGAAAAGTAAACGTTGAGCTGACGGACAAGGATACCGGCGGTACGACTAAAGTAAATGTTCATTATGACATGACTTACAGCGATTTGAACGGCAACCCGAAATTCCTCTATGAGGTGCCGACGGATGCCGTGAAATTCGAAGATCTGATGAAGCAAATGCAGCTTCCGCTGGGACTGTAATTAATAAGGGATGGTGTTCGTTATGAAAATTGAAGTATGGTCCGATTTTGCTTGTCCGTTTTGTTATATTGGCAAACGCCGCTTGGAGCAGGCGCTTAGCGAATTCGAGCATGGCGATCAGGTAGAGGTGGAATTCAGAAGCTTCGAGCTTGATCCAAACGCTCCTGTCGAGATTGGTTATGACGTATACGATTATTTGTCGAACAAATACGGCATGTCCCGTGAGCAGGCGATTTCCAACAACGTTCAACTGACGCAGCAGGCAAAGACGCTTGGGCTGGATTACCGGTTCGATACAATGATTCTCACCAATACGTTTGACGCGCATCAGCTGACTCATTTCGCAGCCAAGTACGGCAAACGGGAAGAGATGGCAGAGCGCCTGTTCAAAGCTTATTTTACCGATTCCAAGCATCTTGGACGCAAAGAAGTATTAGCCGACCTGGCCGCCGAAATCGGACTGGACCGCGAAGAAGCGCTGAAAGCTCTGGAAGAGGGCACTTACAAGCAGGAAGTACGCTCTAACGAACAGGAAGCCGGACAGCTTGGCGTACGCGGCGTACCATTCTTCGTCATTGACCGCAAATACGCGGTTTCCGGCGCCCAGCCAAGCGAGGTATTCCTGCAGGCGGTATCGAAGGCGTGGGAGGAAAATAAGCCGCTTACCGTTATTGGCGGAGACAGCGGACAGAGCGGAGCGGATGATGCCTGCGTTGACGGGGTTTGCGCTCCCAAATCCGATAAATAACGGAATTTAGCTTGCCGAATTGCAGCAGGGGGTTACTTAGCTTTGAAGAAACTACTCGCCATTATAGCAGTGGCCATTATGATCTATGTCGTACCTCATTTAGACGATTGGCAGGGGCAGCCTTCAACAGAGCCTGCTTCATTAAGCAGCTATACCTTGGAGTTCCCGGCTGACCGATATCCGGAGACGGCAGAGCATATCCGAGAAGCCATGGCTTCGGGGGAATCCAAGGTTTGTACGATTGACCGGGAGAATGCCGAGGAGAACCGCAAGGAATCGCTCAAGGATATTCCGGCCAAAAAGGGCTATGACCGCGATGAATGGCCGATGGCGATGTGCAAGGAAGGCGGAGAAGGTGCCGATATCGCTTATATAGCTCCATCCGACAATCGCGGAGCCGGTGCTTGGGTTAGCAACCAGCTCGATACGTTCCCGGACGGAACCCGGGTGGAATTTATAGTGAAGTAATGAATAGGCCTTTGCAAGCGCGGCTGACGCGTCTGCAAGGGCCTTATTTTATTCGAATGATAAATCAGGGCTGTTGTCCGTCGATATTGGGGCAGGCACGCATATACTATCGGTATCGTTGCCGGAAAGGGGAGCACAGCGGCCAATACGCCCGAATGCCATGCCTCTTTCCACAACATTAATAGGAGGTTGCGAAAGCGATGAGCGCTGCAGACGCAAGAGGCGTCACGATTATTACATCCACCATGCGCCCCCAGCTGATGAATCAAATCTTTCAGAATTATGCCCGTCAGGATTGGAGCAATAAAGAGCTTATTATCATTGTGAATAAGGATAACGCCGGGCTCCAGCCCTATCAGAACAAGGCGAAAGCTTATTCGAATGTAAGAGTCTTCCGGATGCCGGAGAGCTCGAAGCTTGGCGCCTGTCTCAATTACGGGGCTTCGCTCGCCAAACATGACTATATTGCCAAATTCGACGATGATGATTACTACGGCGCCAATTACATTCCTGAAGCGATGTCCATGTTCCAGACCAGCAAGGCGGATATTGTCGGAAAACTGGAGATATATTATTTTTTCCCGCATCGCTCGACCTTAATGCTGCGCAAAAGAAGTGCATCCTGGTATGCTCCGGTCAGCAAGGTTGCCGGTGCGACGATTATGTTCCATAAGCGGGTGCTGGAGAAGGTGTCCTTTAACACCAAAGTCCGCCAGGGCTCGGACGTACGGTTTATTAAAGGAGCGCTGAACCATAAGTTCCGCGTCTATACGACATCGCCCTATAACTTTGCTGCTATGCGAAGAGCGGACCGCAGCTCTCATACGTGGAAAATTACAGACAGGAATCTGCTGAATTCCAAGGGGGCAATCATAACCAGAACCACTCAATATCGGAAGCGTGTAAATCGCAGCATGCAGCAGCTCCATGGAATAGGGCTCCGCAGGCCGAGTACGAACGCGCAATAAAGAGCGGACAGCTAGGCCTCTTGCCTGAGAGGCTTAGCTTGCCCTTGACTGCCGATGTTTGCTACCATAAGGGCAAGTTCACGGAGATAAGTAGGAGAAACCCATGATTACGTATAGAGAAGTCAGCAAAAGCTATAAAGCCGGAAGGCAGTGGGTGGAGGCGGTCAAGCCTACCTCGCTGCATATAGAGAAGGGGCAGATACAAGGGATAATTGGCTTCAGCGGAGCGGGTAAATCCACCTTGCTTCGAATGGCCAATCTGCTCGAGGTGCCAACGGCCGGAGAGGTTTATATAGATGGACAAGAGCTTACGGGGCTAAGCGCGGGAGAGCTGCGGGAGGCTAGACGATCGATTGGAATGATATTTCAGCATTATAATTTGCTTAGCAACGAGACTTGCGCCGCTAACGTGGAATTCGTGCTCAAGACAGCGAAGCTCCCTTCCAGAGAGCGGAAGAGAAGAGTGGAGGAATGCCTTGAGATCGTTGGACTGGCGGATAAATCGAGGCAGTACCCGGCTCAGCTGAGCGGCGGGCAGAAGCAGCGGGTGGCGATCGCCAGGGCTCTTGCGAATAATCCGAAGGTGCTGCTGTGCGATGAGCCTACTTCGGCGCTTGATCCGGTTACGACCTTGTCGATCCTCGAATTCCTGGAGAAAATCAACCGGGAGCTTCAAGTGACGATCATGCTCGTGACGCATGAGATTCAGGTGGCCAAGCGCTTATGCAGCCATATTGCGGTCATGGAGAACGGGCAGATAACGGAACGGCTGGATATGAGTCTTTCCGGGGTTAAGCCGGCAACGCCGCTGGGGCAGTTCTTATTCGATACCGCCGAAGGAGCTTCCTCTTCCCTGTGGCAGAGAGGGGAGGGTTACCGTGGATAGCGTTCTGGCTTTAAAATCGGAGATGATCAGAGCGATCCAGCAGACCTTCACGATGGTCTCCATTTCGGTCGCTGCAGCGGTCGTTATCGGCCTGCCAATCGGCATACTCCTGTTCCTTACGGCACCCGGCCATCTGCGGTCTAACCGCCCGTTATACGGCATTGTCAGTTATGCGGTGAATCTGGTTCGGTCTTTCCCGTTCCTTATATTGCTCGTAGCCCTGATACCATTCTCCAGGATGATCGTGGGAACTGCGATTGGACCGCTTGCAGCTTCCGTATCGTTGTCGGTAGCGGCTATTCCGTTCTACGCGCGGCTGGTGGAGCAAAGCCTGCGGGATGTGCCTAATGGGGTTATTGAAGCTGCAGTAGCCTCCGGAGCGCCGTTGACGCATATCATATGGGGGGTTCTGTTATCCGAAGCCCGCCCGGGACTGGTATCCGGCCTTACGGTAACGATCATCAGCTTTATCTCGTATTCGGCCGCGGCGGGTACCGTCGGGGGCGGAGGCATCGGAGATTTGGCGATACGCTATGGGTATCAGCGGTTTGATACCGAGGTTATGGCGGCGTGTATCGTGATTCTGGTTATTCTCGTTCAGCTTGTCCAATGGACAGGCAGCTTCGCTGCCTCCCGGCTGGACAAGCGCAAATAATTAGCCGTTCAAGTAACGCTCGTGGATAATCGAGAGATGATTCCGCTCATGTCCATACATGATGTATGCGATTGCGCGAGCGGTTAATTGCGACTTGTTGGCAAATCCGGAGCGGGCGAAAGCTTCCGCCGGCAGCTGCCTGAGCAGAATGATCGTTGCTTGGCGCACGGCATTATAATTCTCGAGAAGATCCGCAACGGTGAGCGCGCTGAACGGGTTGCCTTCCATGTAAGCGTCTTGGTCGAAGCCCGGAAGCGGGGTTTGGTCGCCTCTTGCAATGCGGAGCAGACGATAGCTCATAATGCGCTCCGTATCCGTCACGTGACCCAATACTTCTTTTAGCGACCACTTGCCTTCGCCATAGCGGTAATCCGCTTGTTCTGCGGATAAGGCGGCGTAGATGCGATTTGTTTCCGCCTGCTGTTCTTCTAATAAAGCAATTAAATTCCCTTCGGGTACAAGGCCGATGTAACGAGTGAAAAACTCGTTGTATTCGCCTGCTTGCGGACGTTCGAGCATGAATGGCACCTCCTTAGAATTAATTGGAGTATACCGCCTGCGGTGGTGGTTTTCAATAGAAAAGAGGAGCCCTTTTACAGGCCCCTCCTCCGACGGTGTGTTGTTTGAATGAGACTTTACATATCACACTTCACGTATCGATCACTCGGGCACGGCTTACTCACGAACCGTTAGGGCGGAACGTGTTAAGCACGCGGTTGGATGTACTCTGCGGCACAACCCCTCGCTTCCATCGTTATAAGTGGCTAGTTAAGATCCCTCAGCAGTTCTTGCACCGAATAGGCCAATGGAACCACACCTCACTTACACCGTCACAAGTATTATGGTCGGGTCGGGCGATTGTTATGCGCGACGTGTAAAGAAATTGTAAATCCGTTAGTCCGAATCCCTTAATGCCAATCCGCAATTGGCGCATGCTCTATCCGACTTATGAACGAGATGTCCGCAGCCCGGGCAATTCTCATGCTCCTCACCGCCTGCGGTCTGTGGCTGTTCGACCGTTTTGCCGACCAGATGATCCCGGATTTCCTGAATGTTTCTGGCCATCGCTGAATTGTCGATAGCGCTTTGAATAACTTCGTGCAGGATCCAGTAGGCGAGAAGTCCGGCTAGAAAAATACCAAGAATGATGATGACGATCATGTTAAACCTCCATGGCATTGACTTGGTTAAAATTTACAACCAGTATACCATGGGTTAGATAAAGGGTTAATCCGGAACCCCGATATAGTCCGAATTTCAGCAGCCAGATAAGCTCCTCGTCCATAAACCCGTATTCATCGGGAATGCCGAGACAAATCCTTTTAGACATATTTTACTGCGAAATCCAGCTTTGACAACGGTGAATGAGGACGATTTGACGCGCGGCTATGGGGAGATCTATACTCTACTCGTATGTTAAAGGCTCATTTGAAACGGAGGCATTACTATGCGGATTGCAGATGGTATTGAGATGTTGGAGCTTGATTTGGGGCCGATGACAGTCTGTCCGACGGTTATATACGACAAGGATGAATGGGTGCTGGTCGATACTGGCATGCCGGGTTCGGCCTCAATCATTATAGAGCTTGCCAAGCAGGCGGGCATCGGCGAACGGAAATTGAATACGATCCTTCTGACTCATCAGGATCTTGATCACATCGGGGGGCTTCCGGGCTTTAAAGCGGACAATCCTGAGCTTGTCGTCTACGCCCATGAGGATGATCGGGCCGTTATCGACGGCAGGAAGCCGATGCTTAAGGCATCGCCGGAAAGAATAGCGGGTCTGCTTGGGGCGCTGCCTGAAACTGCCCGCAGCCAGTTTGAAGCGACTTTCATACATCCAACAGGCGCAAACGTAAACCGGTCAATGGCGGATGGAGAAAATCTGCCGTTTGCCGGCGGGATTACGGTTATCCACACGCCGGGCCATACGCCGGGTCATGTGAGCCTCTATCATCGGCCAAGCAAGACGTTGATCGCAGGCGATGCGATGGTTGTGGAGAACGGACAATTGAATGGCCCTAGAGAAGCGGTAACGCCTGATATGGCAACCGCGCTTCAGTCGCTGAAGAAGCTCCAGGATTTCGAGATCGAAACGGTCATCTGCTATCATGGCGGAGTGTTTAAAGGCGATGTACGGAACCGTATCGCCGCGTTGACGGAAGGTTTATAAAAAGCAAATAAAAAGCAAATAAAGAGCGCGCAAGCTCATCAGGGCCATTTGCGCGCTTTTTATTATGTCTACGCGTTAGCTGGATTTTGAGAATATTCTGTAGTTTATGTGTCCGGAAGAAGTTTACGAGATAATGCTGCACTCCCAGGCAGTATTGATCAGACTGTCGAGGAAATTCTAAAAAACGGCGGAAAGGCTTACGCATGTCGTTGCGATCATACCAGTGACGAGGATACGCAAGCTTTGATCGAGAGAATCCGAAAGGAGCAAGGGCGACTCCATATCCTTGTGAATAACGTTTGGGGACTGCATGACTTGGAAGTAAATTTACAACCCAAACCATTCTGGGAATATCCACTGAATATGTGGGATGCGATGTTTCAAAGCGGAGTACGGGCACATATAGCGACAAACCATTACGCGATACCGCTTATGTTGGAGTCTGATTCCGGTTTGATCGTCCATACCACCTTCCGGGATCAGGATAAGTATTTGGGAACTTTCTATTACGACCTGGCCAAGAATACGACTAACCGATTAGTGTTTGGATTAGCTCACGATTTCAAAAACGCCAAGATAACGGTGGTGGCTGTCTCCCCTGGATGGATGAGAACAGAACTTGTATTAAAGAATTTCAATACAGACGAAGATCATTGGAAGGAGGTTGAGGCTCTAGAGCATACGGAGTCCCCGTATTATATTGGGCGTGCTGTGACCGCCTTGGCAGGGGATGAAAATGTGCAGCTTAAAAACGGAACGGTGCTTCAAGTTGGCGATCTTGCACAGGAATACGGCTTCACGGATATCGATGGACGATTCATTCCCCCTTTTCGAATATAAATGAGCTATAGAAAGCTCCAAAGACAAAAAATAAAACCCTTGATGATCAAGGGTTTTTCGGCATTTTGTTATGGCGCGCCACGGCGGGATTCGAACCCGCGACGCACAGTTTAGGAAACTGTCGCTCTATCCTGCTGAGCTACGGGCGCGCAGTAAGGTTTATTTTAGCATGGGTGGCTTGGAACTTGCAACGCCCCCGTCTCGTCTTTATTGAAGAATTTCCTATCAACAAATATATGAACGAGTATGAAACATCTAGACGACTCCCACAAAAGATGGTAATTTAGTACTGTTGGTCCAATTCGTGTCGAATCGTGCCTGAAAATTGTGTTTTCTTGTCGACAGGTTTTTACAAACAGTAAAATGAAGAAAGCGTATAATAATTTTATACTTACATCAATGAATCTAAGGAGCGTGCCCCAAAGCGATTATGGACAAAACAGATCTGCTTATACAATTGCAATCGCTGCGGCTGAAGCTTCATGAAGTAGCGGAGGCACGCGGTAGCTTGACCGACCCCGATGTCCTTGCGATCAGCGAAGAAGCTGATCAATTGATTGTTGCTTTGCAATATATTCAGCGTAACGAAGTTGCTTGTTCTTCCGCGCGCAGAAGCGAGTAGCTATTTCCGCCTGCTTCTTAGGTTTCTGAAGAAATTCGTCAACAGTTCGGCGCATTCCGCTTGAAGAATGCCGCTTGTTAATTCTGTTTCATGATTGAAGCGGGGTTCCTGGAGCAGGTTCATTAACGTGCCCGCACAGCCTGCTTTAGGATCGCCCGTTCCGTATACGACCCGTTTCACCCTGGACTGGACTATGGCGCCTGCGCACATCGGACAAGGCTCAAGTGTGACGTACAGCGTACAGTCCAAGAGCCGCCAAGCACCAAGCCGCTCACAAGCTTCTCGAATAGCGACCATTTCGGCATGCGCAGTCGGATCATGGTTAGTCTCCCGCAAGTTATAACCCCTTCCGACAACTTCCCCATTTTTCACAAGGATGGCACCGATCGGTACCTCGCCTATTTGTTCGGCTTTTTTGGCTTCCTCTATGGCGAGCTGCATCCAGGCCTGATCTTCTTGTTCTCGAATCATATTACCCTCCAACTTACGATAAAATCGAATAAAGTAGCATTTATTCATCGAACAGATATTCCGTTGTTAACATGTAGTGGATAAAATTGTGGATAACTATACGAATGTCCACAAAACTACACACAAACTATTCTATGGGCATGTGGATTAGTTGTTGATAATGTCAATAACTTGTGGATAACTAAGATGCCCGATTAAAGGATGTGCATAGCCAGTGTCTTTTAAAGCCAAGTTCTCCATCTACATATTTATGATCGTTCTGGCGATGTTTATCCTTATCGTTATTTTGGACCAATATGCCTCGCTTCGCAATATGAATCAGGATATGGAGGAAGTGATGGAGCAGGCTTCCGCCAAGCTCTCGGAGTCTTTTGGCCAGCATCCGGGCTGGATCTCCAAGACAGCCGCTCTAAGAGACGATCCGGAGTTTGAACCCAATGAGATGCAGTCGCTATTAAAGAAGCTTTACCCGGAGCTGGAGGAAGTAACCGTATTCCGTCCTGATGCTGGCGGAAGCATGTCCGACGATAAGGTATTGTTTGGCACGTATGCCTTCCGGGACGAGGCAAAGGACATGGTTTATGCCGTGGAGGCAGCCGAGAAGGGCTTCCAGGTGCGCGAAGTGAATTTAAACGGCAAAGAGTATATCAAGAGCTATTACAGCGACGCCACCCTTGCGCCCTACGTGATAGGCATGGTGTACGACTGCGAGGAATATAACCAGATTATGAGAATGAAGCGGATGGATGCCATTATGTATGCCGGCATTATCCTGCTGTTCGTGCTTATTAGCAGTTATCTGCTTGCCGGGTTTATGCTGAGGCCGCTAAACGCGATATTGTGGAAGGTGAACGAAGTATCGTTGGGGCGCTTCCAGACGGCTATTAAAGTTAGAGGCAAAGACGAGTTCGGTCTGCTGGCGCTGAAGATTAACGCCATGTCCCAGAACCTGAGCATTTATATGGAGAAGCTCCGCCAGGCGTTTGAGGATAACAGGCAGATGAAGGAATATTTGCAGTCCTTTATCGACCATACAAGCGATGCGATTCACGTGGTGGATTTGCAGGGGAAGTTCATTCAGGTGAACAAAGCCTTTGAGCAGCTGTTCGGGTATACCTCGGAGGAGGTCTTTGGCGCGGAAATCGAGCTGGTACCCGACACGCATAGGGGAGAAATGCGCCTGATTATCAATTCCTTGCAGGAGGGAAAGGTGCTGCCTGCCCAGGAGACGATCCGGGTGACCAAAAACGGCGAGATTATTCCCGTCAGCGTAACCATATCCCCTATACGGGACACGGAGGGGGTCATTCAGGCTTACGCGAGCATTACCCGCGATATGAGGAGCCGCAACCGGATGGAAGAGCTGCTGCGCCGTTCTGAGAAGCTTACGACGGTCGGGCAGCTCGCGGCGGGGGTTGCGCACGAGATCCGCAATCCGCTAACTACGCTGCGTGGTTTCCTGCAGCTTCAACAGCATACGGGCAAGATGAACCTGGAGCATACCGGACTGATGCTCTCGGAGCTGGACCGGATCAATCTAATCGTCGGAGAATTTCTGATTTTGGCAAAGCCGCAGGCGACTAGATTCGCGACAAAGGACGTCCGGGACGTCTTCCGCAGCGTGTTGTCGCTGATCGATAGCGAGGGGCATTTGCATAACGTGACCTTTACGACCTCTTTTACCGAAGCGCCATGCCTTGTATCCTGTGAAGAGAATCAGTTGAAGCAGGTTTTCATCAATCTGCTCAAGAACGGGATCGAAGCGATGCCGTCCGGAGGAAGAATACATACCCATATCGCTTCGAAGAACGGCCAGATTACGATCTCCATTACGGATGAAGGAATCGGAATACCGGAGGATATGATTCCGAAGATCGGCAACCCGTTTTTCACCGGCAAGGAAAGCGGCACGGGGCTCGGCATGATGATCAGCCAGCGGATTATCCACAGCCATCAGGGGCTGATGGAAATCAAGAGCCAGGTGAATGTCGGAACAACGATTATCATCACGCTGCCTGCTTTGAAAGAAGGGAGCACGAACGGTATACTAGTAGAAGGTTTGGATAAACAAAGATCAAATGTCGGCTGAGGAGGAGTAATCCGTCAATGGATAACATTGCAGGTACCAGTACTTACAGCTGCTTGATTGCGGGAGCTACGGGACTTGTCGGATCGGCTCTGCTGGAGCAGCTGCTGAACGATCCGGCCTGTCATTCCATTACGGTATTAGCCAGGCGGCCGATCGGCCATATAGAGATGGAGCCGGAAGCGAGGTGCAAGCTGCACGTCATTATCGCGGATTTCGACCGGATGTGGGAAGCGCTTGACGATGTGACGGTTGATCTCGTGTACTGCACGCTGGGGACTACGATAAAGACGGCGGGCTCCCAGGAAGCGTTCCGCAGGGTGGATTACGACTATCCGCTTGCCTTGGCGGAGTGGGGACAGCATACGGGAGCGCGTCATTTTCTGGTCATTACGGCGATGGGGGCCTCATCCTCCTCTGCTTTTTTCTATAACCGGGTAAAAGGCGAGCTGGAGGAGCAGCTGGCGTTGATTCCGCTGGAATCGGTCCGGATCTTCAGGCCGTCCCTGCTGCTTGGTCCGCGTCAGTCGTTCCGTCTTGGAGAAACGATTGGCGCGGCCGTGTCGAAGGCAGTACAATGGGGAATGGTAGGCTCGCTTCGGCCATACCGTCCGATCGCGGGCGAAGCTGTCGCCAAAGCGATGCGGATAGCAGCGAAGCAAGCCATGACGGAGCAAGCCATGGAGAAGCGGGCGGAAGGACAGCCTGCCGTCCATACGTATTCCTCCGATCGCATAGCGGAAATGGCAGCACAGACTACGGGGTGAACTTTTGTGCGTATTAATAAGTTTATAAGCGAGACCGGATATTGCTCGCGGCGTGAGGCGGATAAGCTGGTCGACAGCGGACGCGTCACGATTAACGGAGCGAAGGCTGAGCTCGGCAGCCAAGCGGAGCTTGGCGATGATGTACGAATAGACGGAAAACGGATCGGCGAGCAGAAGCATCATGTTTATATCGCGCTGAACAAGCCGGTGGGCATAACGAGCACGACCGAGCTGCATATCCGCGGCAATATTGTCGATTTTGTCGGCCATAAAGAGCGGATCTTTCCGATCGGCCGGTTGGACAAGGATTCCGAAGGACTGATTCTGCTTACCAATGACGGCGACGTGGTTAATCCGATTCTCCGCTCGGAAGGCAAGCATGAGAAGGAGTATATCGTAACGGTTGACCGTCCGGTTACGGCAGAGTTTGTCAAAGGAATGTCGAGCGGGGTTCGGATCCTGGGCAGCATGACGCTGCCATGCCAGGTAACCCGGGTGGGGGACCGGGTCTTCCGGATTGTTCTGACCGAAGGGAAGAACCGGCAGATCCGCCGGATGTGCGAGGCATTTGGTTACCATGTTCGGAAGCTTCAGCGCATCCGCATTATGAATATTCATCTCGGGCAATTGCCAACGGGCAAATGGCGGGATTTGACGGAAGCGGAAAAAACGGAGCTGTTCGGTTCCCTGAATTATCGCCCGTCGTAAGGCAGGCCTTTAAAGAAAACTCCCCTGATTCCTATATCAGGGGAGTTTTCTTTAAAGGCCTGCAATAGAAACGCGGTCGTCTATCAGCGAATGGCTTCGATCGACGTATTCTTACTGCTTCGGCGTTGCGGGAATTTGCCCGGTATTGCTCGAATCGACATATTTGCGAATGATCGATACTTCAACCCGGCGGTTCTTCGCGCGTCCGGCCGTCGTATCGTTGGAGGCTACCGGACGATACTCGCCGTAGCCGATGGCGCTGAACCGTTCAGGCTTCAGCTTGGCATTCTCCAGAAGCACGTCCATAAACCGGATCGCCCTTGAGGAGCTCAGATCCCAGTTGGACTTGAAGTTCTGCGTCCGGATCGGCTGGTTATCCGTATGGCCGGATACGACAATCTCATAGCCGGTATAAGGCTCCAGCATCTTGGAGATATTGGCTGCCAGCTCCTTCGATTCCGTCTTGAGAGCATCACTGCCGGATGCAAACAAGGCATTGTCGCTGATCGTAATCATCAGCTGCGATTGATTCAGCTTTGTCTCAAGTTCCGAGGACAAGCCATTTTTCTTGATATATTGGTCCAGCTGCTTCTTCAGCTTCTCCAAGTCTTCCTGTTCCTTTTTGATCAATTCTTGAAGATTGGATTCCGGATCCTCGCGCTGGTCCTTGCTGGTCTTCTTCTCGTCCTCGATTTGCTGCTGTGGCTGCTCGCCCGACTTGATAACCGAAGGATTGTCCAGAATACCGGCTCCCGAATTAAAGGCAGCGCTGAAAGCCTCGCTCATCCGTTCGAACTTTCTGGCATCCGTGGAGCTTGCCGCATACAATACGATAAACAACGCGAGAAGCAGGGTCAGCAGATCGGCATAGGGAATAAGCCATGATTCGTCAATATGATCATCGTGATCGTCATGCTTACGCTTTTTCACCGGCGCCAGCCTCCTTCTCCCTCATAGCCGCCCGTTCCGTCGGGGTGAGGAATACAGACAGCTTCTGGTTAATCGCGATCGTGGATACACCGGATTGAATCGATAGCAGGCCTTCTACCATCATCAGGCGAAGCTGTACTTCCTTCTTGGACAATCGCTTCAGCTTATTCGCAAGCGGATGCCACAGCACGTAACCGGTAAAGATACCGAGCAGCGTTGCGATAAAGGCGCCCGCAATGGAATGGGCAAGGGTCTCCATATCGTCCATGTGGCCAAGCGCGCCGATCAGACCCACTACGGCACCAAGCACGCCCAGCGTTGGAGCGTAGGTACCGGCCTGCGTGAAGATCAGGGCACCTGCTTTATGGCGGTCCTCCGTTGCGGAAATATCTTCGAGCAGGACGTCACGGACGAAATCCTGGTCATTTCCGTCGATAATCATGCGCATGCCGTTGCGGAGGAAGGTATCTTCAATGTCCTCGACCTTGGCTTCCAGGGCAAGAAGACCTTCGCGGCGGGTAATCGAAGCCCATTCCATAAAGCTCTCGATCAGCTGCTCGCGGGGCATCAGCGGCTGCTCCTTGAAGGCGATCTTGAACAGCTTGCCGACCTTGGAAAGCTCCGACATCGGGAAGGCGATCATAACCGAAGCAATGGTCCCGAGGACGATAATCATATAAGCGGCGGGATTTAACAGATTGCTAAGAGCGGCACCCTTCAGCGTCATGCCAACCAGTACCGCTACGAGTCCTAATATAATACCGATAATTGTAGAATTTTTCATCATGCACCCCGTCCAGTACGTTTTCGACAAATCTCTAGTTCTTATATCGACAAGTTATCGTACGGAAATTAGACTTTCGGAAATGATTTAAGAGAGAGGGCGTTAATTTTCGTGAAAATGCGGTAAAATGAGTATAGAAGATAATTATGGTAAAGGTGGTTGACCTATAATGGGAGTTAGACATGCAAGAGAGTATGCAGATATATTGAAGGAACTGACGGAAGCGGTAAGCGAGGTAGAAGGCAGCTACGCGTTCTTCGAGATGGAAGAGGAAGAATGGGCGGCGCTTGGGGCGGACGACCGGCATGAAGTCATGGAGGCGCTTGCCGACGATGTGTTCTTCGGGCTTGGCGAGCAGCCGGTAATCGAGGTTGGCAGAGGGGCGATTACGTATCATCCGAAGCATCATGTCATCGAAGTGTCGCAGGGAGACAACGTGACCCGCATGATTCGGTTGACATAAAGGCAGCAAAGGGAGAGCGTGAGCGTGACGAACGATTGCTTATCGAATACGACGTTACCGCAGACGCTGCAGCTGGATGGCGAGCAGCTGTCTGCCTTTTATCAGCCGATCATCGCGCTTGATACAAGAAAAATAGTGGGCTACGAGGTGCTGGGGAGAGCCTGCAAGGACGATGCGGTCCGCAGTCTGGGACCGTTCTTCTGCGATGCCGCCGTACCGACCCAGGATCATATCGCGGTTGACCGGATTTTGCGTGAACAGGCTTTTCGGAAAATAGGCGCAACCCCGCAGCCTCCGATGCTGTTTATTAATTTGAAGCCGAACTGGATGCACCGCGGTGTGCAATCGGGGGAGCTGTATACCTTGTCTCTGCTGGATAAATACAAGGTTGATCCCCGCAGAGTAGTCATAGAGATAACGGAAGAAAGCTTTAATGGCGAGATCGAGGAGCTGCGCGAAATTATCGATTTGTACCGATCCAAGGGCTGCCTGATTGCCATTGACGATGTTGGCAGCGGCTTTAGCGGCATGGACCGGATTGCGCTGATTCAGCCGAACATTCTGAAAATCGACATTCATATGCTGAAGCGGAGCGCGAGCCATGACGGCTATCTGGGTACGCTCCGTTCCCTCTCCGCGCTGGCCGATCAGCTTGGGGCTTCGCTGCTGGCCGAAGGCGTGGAGACCAAACAGGATTTGGCGAGAGCGATCCAGGCCGGCGCCCGGTACGTACAGGGCTTTCTGCTTGCAAAGGCCGAGCCGGATTTCGACGAGCCGTCCCGTTTTTCGGCCCTTTTGGAGGAAGAACTGGAAGCGCACCGGCAGCTGCAGCTCTATTCGGAGAGCTACTGGCGTTATTTGTCGGACAGGCTGTCCGGCAAGATCGACCGGATTGGTCATCTCGAGGAGCTGGAGGAAGAGGATAACGAGTGGGCTGTCCGTCTGCTGCAGGAGTTGGAGAACAACAGCATCCGCGTCTACCTTTGCCGGGAAGACGGCATTCAGATTTCCTCCAACTATTCCAGGCGCGAAGACGGAAGCTGGCAGCGGGAGGACGAATACTGCGGGGCCAACTGGAGCTGGCGTCCGTATTTCGTTCCGAATGTCGTTCAATTAAGCGAGAATCGCCGCACCATGGTTTCCCGCGCCTATACCGACCTGAATTCAAGGGCTTGGATCCGGACGGTATCGGTACTGGTGAAGCCCGGCATTATTTTGTTCGTTGATATGAAGGATCCCGAGCCTGATTATTACCGGTTATAGGGATATTAAAGAGTAGACTGGTACACCATACAATGGAACTCGGCTGGCCCTTGCGGCGTTGGACGTACATAGGTATCCTCTATGGCAAAGCCGGCCCTTTCGTAGGCGCGAATAGCCCGCGCGTTCCAGGTCAGCACCTCGAGGTCAATGCTGTTCCGAGGCGCCCGTCGCTGAGCTTCACGGACCAGCAGCCGCATAAAGCCTGGGCCGATGCCTCTGCCGCATAAAGCGGGATGAAGGCCGAGGCCGAGGCGGGTAACGCCAACAATGGGGAAGAATTGGGCAAAGCCGATCAGTTCCTGATCGCGATTCACGACAGCCGCATATTGCATGCGCCGCAGGACGGGGTCGCCAAATTCGATCTCGTCTTTTTGCATGGTATCCCAAGAAGGCCAGCGGTAAAGATCGTAGGGCGGTTCGTATTGCCATCCGCAGATCTCACGGGCATGTTCAATTTCCAGCGGCTGGATAGTCATGTCCTCGAGAGATGGTTTATAATGTACCTCATCGGTAAAATTAGTCATGGATGTACCCTCATTAATTAAGAATCTATAGGTTTCTTTCCATTATAACATTTCGGTAATCGACTTCATGAGGATTTGGCGAAGGACAACGAAGGAGAACTTTTACGATGCGGAAATTAATAGCGCTTGGCTGTTTGTCTTATCTCGTAATTGGATTAGCTCATGTTGTGGGCGGATCGGTAATGGAGCAGATGCTCGATAAATACGGTTTGTCTTATGACGACGGCGGGCAATGGATGATGAATCAGTTCTTTGGTTTTCTGGTAGGCGTATTGCTATCCCCGTTTATTACGTCCAAGCTGGGCAAAAGAGGGGGAGTTCTTCTCTCGCTTGGTCTCCTGACGCTTGGGGAAGCGGCTTACAGCCTCACTCCCCAATCCTGGGGGCTGATGCTGTTTATCGCCTTGTTTGCCGGCTTTGGCTTCGGGATGACGGAATCCGTTATCGGAGCCATGGTGATTGATCTGGCGGAAGAGAATGGCAAGGCCAATGCGATGACCAAGCTGGAAACCTTCTTTGGAATCGGGGCCTTCCTGATGCCAACGATGGCGAGCATATTGATCAGGTATGAGGTGTGGCAATTATCCTTCCCGATTCTATCGGCGCTGGCCGGCATTACCTTTATCTTATGGATGACGTTATCGTTTGGGCCAATCGATGACAAAATCGGTTTTCATGCCAGAGGGAAGAAAGCCGCGGCGGAGCGGGAAGCTGGCGAACCGCGTCCGAAGGGATGGTTCGGCTATAAGAGAGCTTCGATTCCGTTTTTGCTGCTGTCGGCGTTATTTTTCGTCATTTATGTCGGCGTGGAAATGAGCTTCTCCAATTATCTGCCTTCCATTATGATCGAACGCTCCGGTATGACGGAGGCGAATGCCCCTTCCGCGCTTAGCCTGTTCTGGGGCACGATGATCCTTGGACGTCTGTTCGCCGGACGGCTGGCCGATCGCGTCGGATACATCCGCTATCTGTTTGTTGCGATCGCCGGAGCCTGCGTTGTTATTCTTGCGATGGGGGCCGTTGGCCAGTTAAGCGGAATGATGGTACTCATTGGCCTAAGCGGATTGTTCTTCTCCGGCGTATTCGGGATTGCGCTTGTGTTCGCGAATGGGCTTATTCCGGGCATGACGGAGCGGACAACCAGTCTGCTTGTCGCTTGCGGAGGAGTAGGCGGAGCGATCTTCCCGAAATTAACGGGGTGGATGATGGACAATTATGGTGCGGACCGCACGGTCTGGATTCTTGGAGCCTTTCTCATCGCGATGTTTTTCGTATTGCTTGCGATGCTGGCATTCGGTCGGAAGCAGCAGACGGCAGCTGCCTGAATAGAATAGCGGGAAACAATAAAGCCGCATGCGGTTTGTCCGGTGGGACAAGCTGCATGCGGCTTTATTGCAGGAATCCTGGCCAATCCGCCCCGATTGAAGCGGCTGCCGGATTCTATTGTTCGTCGGCATATTTTTCAAAAGTGCTAGGGTCCATGACACGTCGAGCAGTCACATACCGGTTGACATAATAAGAGTCACTAAGGTTGCTTATCGTAACGCCCTTGCTGGACGATGCATGAGCAAACTTGCCATCTCCTACGTAAATGCCGACATGAGATACACCACGACCGTTCGTGTTGAAGAACACGAGATCTCCGGCCACTAGATCGCTTTTTGCGATCTTCTTACCTGTTTGAGATTGCGAAGTGGATGTACGAGGAAGATCGATGCCCATTTTGTCGAATACGTAAGAAGTAAATCCGGAGCAGTCGAATCCTTTCGTGGATGTTCCACCTGCAACGTACGGCGTGCCCATCAAATCACTGACAATGCCGTCCATTTTGGAGTCTGCGAAAACGCTTCCAGCCTGAAAAGCCAGCATTAACGCAAGTCCAAGAAGTAGTGCTGTAACCTTTTTCAAAGCGGTAAAGCTCCTTCCAATGCCGACGAGGTTAGCTGTGGGGTTCGGTTGAAGGATCCCTATGACTTCTCGGGCGCCGATAGAATCATTCGGACGTCGAAGTCAATTCACCCAAAGGTGGTTCCCCCGTTTCCAGTACAAGGAATTAGGCAGTTTGTTTTATGTACTTGGTAACTATTCGGTAATTTTCGCTTATCTCCTCCTCTATGTGGCAAATTCTAATAATTCTCATGCAACCTTTTGACTAATCGAAGCGGAAAAGCTTGTATCCTGCGGTTCATAGTCTTAAAGTAGGGCGATCAGACTAGCAGAGAAGCACTATAAAGATTTACTAACTCTTTACTATGTGGTTTTGCTAGCCGATATGTTGATTTGTTTGGAGAATGGCGGACAAGAAGCCTCGAAAAAACGCGAAAAACCCGCGCCGCGACTAGGTCGCAGGGCGGGCGTCTTCTATAATTATGAGAAAATTTTAAACTTCCTTCGATCTTAAAACGTCGTATTGGGAGGCTAGAGTCCATACCTTCATTAAGGTGCGGACAAGATGATAGCCCTGGTGGACAAGAAGGGCGATAAAGCCGGCCCATACCAAGGAGAAGCCGCTGACAAACAATCCGATGCCCGAGCCGATTGCCCACATGAGAAGCGATAGTCCGGCAAAAGGAAGAAGATGCTTGACGGCTGTGCCCAGGGACTGGAACATACCGCCGGCCTTGCCGCTCGTCGCCCCAAGCTGCATGGCGAGGAACAGCAGATGAAGCAGGATACCCCATAACAGCCAGCCTCCCGCAGCAGGAAGGGTCTGCTGCAGCAGGGCCCCAATCGAGCGGCTGTGAAGCAGGGCGTCAAGTCCTTTGGGAGCCAGCCACCAAGCAGGAGCAAGAGTAAGAATCGTCTCGATCCAGTAGAGGAGGGTGACCGGCTTCCATGCCCGGCGAATGCCCTGCAGGAACTGCGTTCCTCCTGCATCGTTCGAATGCTGCAGGGAGTAGAGAAGCCCCGCGTTAAATAACGGAGAGAGGAGCATTCTTGCCGCGAATAAGCCGCCAAGCAGCCACAGGTACGGCGTAAGCAAATCCGTCTTCATGATTTGGAACTGCGCTTCGCTCAAAAACAGCTGGACGGCTGCTTTGGACGGGGATTGATCCGGAAAACGCCGCAGCAGCGGCGCTACGACCGAGTCAATAAACCGGTACAGGAAAAATCCCCATAGCAGCTGGTACAGGAATAGCAGGATAACGATATAAAAGTGCTTCATCGCGAGCCGCCAGCCCTGCATCATATGATTTTTCATGGCTATTCCTCCTAAAAGAATTGCGAAGCAATTCTTACTTCGAAAGGCGTAGATAGAGGTTTACTCACCAGCCTAATAATCCGAGCAGACCTTGAATGACGTTAGAGACCCCCAGACTCCAACGGGTACGCGTAACTTCGGATAAGTCCGCCTTCATATAATCGTTGATATGCTTGTTGTCGAGCACGTTCGTATGCTGCGGATCGACAGCTACCCATTCGAGCGGAGAGCTATGGACAACTTTGTACTCCACCTGAGCCTCTGACGGATCCCAGGACTTCGGAACAATGGTGCCGTCCTTGAACTTCAGGACAACCGGAACCGGACCGTTATAGCCCCCGTTGCGCTGAAGAAGGACAACCGATTCGTACATCGGGGTTCCATCCTGCTCGACCGGATTGACGCGAATGGACTCAACGGATACGTCGGCCATCTGATTGCCATAGACATATTGGTCGAAGTAATTGGTCCACTTCTGCTTGGTTACCAGCTCCACAACGTGCTGGAAGTCGGTGCTGGTCGGATGCTTGAACTTATATTTCTGGAAGTAGGTGCGCATAATTTTCTGCATCATTTTCTCGCCGACCTGTTTTTCGATACCGATGAGCACGAGCTTCGCCCGCATGTACACATTTTCAGCATAGACATTGTTGCTCGAGTAAGCCCAGGACGGCTGCTTGAGCGGAGCGGGATCGGTCATATAGCTTGCTTCGAGAGGCAGATTGGCTTCAATGCCGTATTCGCTCGCCATCACCTTGTCTTCCGCGTAGGAGGTAAAGCCTTCGTCAAGCCAGGCCTCTTCGAATTCATTCGAGGCAACCATGCCGTACCAGTATTGATGCCCGACCTCATGCACGACGGTCCTTTCTAAACTGTAGCCCGGATTGTCCGTCTCGGCGGCGAAGGCGGTGACCAGAGTAGGATACTCCATCCCTCCGGAGCCGTTAGCGCCCTTAGGCGGAACTACAACCGATAAGGTCGAATACGGGTACTCGCCATACCATTGGCCGTACTTGGAGAGCGCGGATTTGGCGGCATGCATATACCGGTCCTTCAATTCCGCGTGCGCGGGGTCCAGGTACAGCTTGATACGCACACCCGGAATGCCGGGGCCGGATAACGTGTCTTCGTAATAGATAAAGTCCGGGGAAGCGGCCCAGGCGAAGTCATGCACGTCATCGGCGTAGAATTGGTAGATCGCCCGGTTGTCCTTTTTCTCGACAGCCTTCGTCTGAAAGCCGGTTGCCGCAACGGTATACGTTTCCGGTACCTGGATGCGGACGGAGTAAATGCCGAAGTCGCTGTAAAACTCGGAGTTGCCGTGATATTGATGCGTATTCCAGCCTTCCGTCGTGCGGCCTCTCGTTCCCGCCGTCTCGTACACGGCAAGTTTAGGGAACCATTGGCCCGCCATCACGTAATTGCCGGAGTAGCCCATCCGCGCGAACACTTCGGGCAGCTTCACTTCAAAGCTCATCTCCAGGGTGACCGATTTGCCGGGGGCAACCGGTTCGGGCAGCTTAAGCTTGGCCAGCGTAAAATCATTCGGATTGTTGTCGTCGGGCTGAACGTAATGCAGCCGCGGAAGCAGGCTTTCCCCCTCCGTCGTCTCGAGCGTCAGCAGCTTCATGTAGCCCTGGCTCGCTTCGGTGGCTTTGTCCGAGCGCAGCTTGCCGCCGGATTCCTTCATAAACGTGGTGTTGCCTGACATGAAGGCATTGGGATAGAGATGGAAGTACAGCTCGGATACCGTCTTCTTGCCCGGATTCGTCCAGGTGACGGTCTGCTTGCCGTCGAGATACCGGATATCGTCGCGAAGGGAGACGTTGGTATGATATTCGGTAATCCGTTTGCTAAGCGCCTGCGGCTTCGGAGCCACGTTGTCCGGTTGGGACGAGGCGGGCGGCTTGGCCGATTTTGGCGCAGAATCGGTCGCTGCTTTGGCGGCAGGGGCGAGAGCATAGGTATATTGGGATTGCCAAGCGCGGCCGAAGCCCTGCTGGATGGAGAGGCCGAGCAGGACGGCGGTAAGCGTAAACAGCAACAATCGTTTGACGTAGCGTGGAGACATGATACAATTCCCTCCCGTGACAAGCATCTACAGCATGTATATGTTTGCTTTTCGCGGATTATTAGCTAAAATGGAATTATTGTACGGGGAAGGTGGAAGAGCGATGACGCAGCAGCAAGGACAGCCGGAAGAGCCGGAAAAAAAAGAGAAGAAATCCCTCTCTCTTAACGTCGTGAGCAACAAACAACATAAAGGCTTTGGAGCCGGAACGATAGATTTAAGCGCAGTATCCTGCGTCATTATTGATAATGGCGTAGCCTATATCGATGACGGAGCGATGCATGCGAAGAGCAAGGTGGAGCGCGGCATCAAGTTCAGTCCGAATAAAGAAGACTGCCCGAACGGCCGCAAATGCTGGATCGTATGGACTGCCGTTGAACGGGGCGAGACAGGTTCGTATTACGCGGGAGCTACGGCTTGCGAGATGTGGATTGATACGGAAGCGCGCCGCGGCTGGAAAATTCTCGCCGATCATGTGAACAAGCTGGATGCTGCGATTAAACGCAAGTATAAGCTTGAGGAGCTGGATGCGGAAGAGAAGGCGGCCTACCGCAAGCTTCTGGCCGAACATAATGAAGAATGGTGGAATAATTCGCCTGAAGAGCTTAAGGAAGCATTGGCGTAGACAATGAATTTAATAACCGGGGATCGTAAGGCGGATGGCCGCGCGATCCCCGGTTTTTTTCTTTAAAAAATTATTTCCAAAAGTAGTGCAGGGGTTGAGGGGTAAGCTGTCGTCTATTATAGCGGGAAGGGAGGAGAGCGAGATACAAGACGAACAATGGATCACGGCCATCAAGAACGGCGGTCCTGCGGCGTTTCAGATTTTTGTTGACGAATATGGGCCTTATATCTATCGAACCGTGTTTGCTGTCATCCGTTCGCCGCATGATGCGGAGGACGTGACGCAGGAAGCGCTGCTGCAAATCTATCGCTCCCTCCCGGAGTTCCGAATGGACGGCTTCAAGACGTGGATTACCCGCATAGCCGTCAATAAGGCGATTGATTGGAAGAGAAGCCGGATGCGCAAGCCCGAGGAGCTGATGGACAGCTTGACGGGGCTTGAAGCGGAAGGGATTATCGCAGACCGCGGGCTGGCCGTTGAGACGGCCGTTATAGACCGCGAAGAGCAGCGGCAGGTGCGCGAGCAGGTGGAACAGCTGCCGGACAATTACCGTGAAGTCGTGACCGCTTATTATATGGAGAACAAATCGTACGAGGAGATCGCGGTTCAGACCGGACTCGAGAAAAAAAGCGTAGAGTCGAGGCTTTACCGGGCACGCAACTGGATCAAGCGGCATTGGCGGAAGGAGGACTTCGAATGAATGAGCAAGAGTGGAAGGATCATGTGACAACAGCCGACCTCGCAGCTTATATCGGTGATGAACTGCCCGAGCATAACCGGGAGAGGATTGAGCTGCATATCGCGGCTTGCGAGCCGTGCATGGCGCTTTTTATGAACGCGATAGAGGCATCGGAGGTTGCGGAATCGGATCCCGCATCTGATGGAGCGGCAGAGGCGAAGGCTGTTGTTATTCCGGATATGAAAAAGCTGGGAAAGCGGGTTGTCGATATTCTGCTCGCCGAGTCGGCAAGAAAGAACCCGGTTATGCGGGCGGAGCCTGCCCGCCGCCAGTCTTTCCTGCAGCGTCCCGTTGTTCACTTTGCCGCCGCAGCGGCCATTACCCTGCTGCTGCTTGGCACAGGAACGTTTAGCGGACTCTCGGCCAAGCTGGGGGAGATGGATTCCCATTCCGCCACCACCGGGCAAACGGTTGAGAAGGACGACGAACAACCGCCGCAAGGGCCAACTTGGTCCGACCGGATGGTCACGCGCACTTCTTCCTGGTTCGATAAGCTGGAGAAAGACCGATTCAAATAAGTAAGTATTATTGATGGAGGAGAGGAAAGACGAAATGTCAAAAAATCCGGTAGTCGCTTTATTGTTGTCCTTTATTCCGGGCGTCGGGCATGCCTACCTAGGCCGTCCGTTTCGCTGCCTGCTGTATGGAGGAGGGTTCTTTGGTTCCTTAATGCTTTTGTTTATTGCTATACAATCCGGGGACGGGGGAGATATTGGCTTCTTCTTCTTATTCACGGCCGCTCTCAGCTGGCTTATTAATATGATCGATATGGTTGTGACGCTGCTGTCGCCTAAGCCGCCGGCGGTGCCTTACGGCGAGCGGGGAGATATCCCGTTTGATCCGGGCTACATGGCGTACGAGCAGCAGCGGGAGAAGACCAGTACCGTTATGCTGTCTCTTATACCGGGTCTCGGGCATATGTCTCTTGGCCTGATGCAGCGCGGCATTACGTTCCTGGTTGCTTTCCTTGGATTGTTCGCGGTTGTGGTTTTTATCGGTGTCGTGACGAATACCGCGGCATTTCTGGTGTTTCTGCTGGGGCTGCCGGTGATCTGGATCTACAGCATCTTTGACGCGATTCAGCAGCTTCACAGGAAGCAGCGCGGGGAGGAGCTTAGCGACCGTCCGCTGTTCGAGGAGATCGAGAACCATATGGGAACCGGCCGGAAAAATAAAGTGCTGTCCGCGATCCTGTCGCTCTTCCCAGGAGCGGGACATCTGTATCTTGGCATGCAGAAGCGGGGCCTTCAGCTGATGGGCGGGTTCCTCATCGCTATCTATTTAATGGATTCGCTGCGGTTGACGATTTTCTTGTTCCTGATGCCGCTGCTCTGGTTCTATGCCTTCTTCGATTCCATGCAGCAGATGTCGCGATACGAAAGAGGCGAGCTCCACGACGAAGCGGTGGTCGCTCAGCTTGCCCCCTATCAGAAGTGGATCGGAATTGGCCTCTTGCTGCTGGGCATTTATTATCTGGGCGACCGTGTAATGGGCGGCTATATTTCGCAGACATGGCCGGGAATCTATGCGGAGTACGTAAAATTGAAATATAATCTGCCGACCGCCATCGTTGCTTTCCTGATGATTGCGCTCGGCTTCCGGCTAGTATTCGGCAGCGGCAGCAGGAAATCGTATTCGGCGCCGGCGCCTCTTCCGCCTCATCCCGCGGAGATGATGAGGGAAGAGGAGGGAGACCGATGAGAGAATGGCGGGTAGGCTCGCTGTCTATGGGCATTACGCTGCTCCTGATAGGCGTCTCCATAGCCCTGTCGATCTGGAGCGGTACGGATGCGCTGAATACGCTGCTGTGGGTAGCGCCTATCGTTTTTATCCTGCTTGGGGCGGAGCTTCTCCTTCACCTCAAGCTGTCGGGGAAGGAACGGCCGGTTATGCGTTACGACTGGATGAGCATGTTCTACGTGGCGGTTATCGGAGCGGGCAGCCTGCTGATGGCGTCGTTCACTTCGACGGGATTGCTCGGGGAAGTGCGCGACCAGCTGCAAATGACGGAACGTACGGCCATCGTGCAATCCGAGCCGGTGAAGGTACCGGACGGCATTAAGAAAATCGTGGTGCAGTCGCTTCGTCCTATCCAGCTGGATCAAGGAGAAGTGCGCGCCGTCCAGCTGCTCGGGCAAGTGCAATATTGGGCGCCAAAGCCGCTTAAGCAGCCGGAGAAGATGGTAGCAACAAGCACCGTAGGCAGCACCATGTACGTTCTTATTAATAGCTTCGAGCATAAAGACGGCTCCATAGGTTCCGAGAACATCAATCAGGAGCTGACGCTTGTGCTTCCGCAGGAGATAGAGATAGAGAAGCGGGGCTTTTAATACGGTTGAAAAAAAAAGGCAGTTCCTCGCATATCGCGAGGAACTGCCTTTTTCACCACAATAGACTTTATAAGTTTTGATAACAGTTGAAAACTGAAATTCTATTCGGCGATAAAACCTACCTATAAACGCGGCCCTTCATCTTCGAGAGGCCTCGATAGGGTTTTCTCATTTATTGACCTTTTCAGGCTCGGCAAAGGTCATGCCTTTTGTATCGACCGTTGCTTTTTTAATCGCCATCGGCTTAACCGGACGGGAGCCTTCACCCGTCTTCTCGGTTTCCTGATTAACGATTTCGTCAACGGTATCCATGCCTTCAACCACTTTGCCGAATGCCGCGTAATCGCCGTCGAGCGACGGTGCATCCGCAACCATGACGAAGAACTGGGAGCCTGCGGAATCGGGATCGCCGGAGCGCGCCATGGAGATCACGCCGCGCGTATGCAGCAGATCGTTCTGGAAGCCGTTGCTCATGAACTCTCCCTTGATGGAGTAGCCTGGGCCGCCCATGCCCGAGCCCTCAGGATCGCCGCCTTGAATCATAAAGCCGGGAATGACGCGATGGAAGATCGTGCCGTCATAGAAGCCTTTTTTCACAAGCGATACGAAGTTGTTGACGGTATTTGGAGCAATCTCCGGGTACAGCTCAACCTTGAAGGTCTTTCCGTTATCCATCTCGACCGTTACGACCGGATGCTTGTCGGAACCGAGCAGCTTGTCCGGCTGAGGCGGATCGGTCGCTTCCGGAGTTGCCGTTGCGTTAGCCGTTCCGGAGCCGCTTGTGCCGTTATCGTTCGAGCTGGTCTTGCTGCCGCCGCCGCAGCCGGCAATGACGAGCAGCAGCGCTGCCGTAAGCAATGCAAGCACCGGCAATCGCATATTGCGTTTAAACATCGTTAAAATGCCTCCTCTGAGGGTATTGTCCTATCGTTCTACACGTAATCATACCATAGCGGTGAGAACATGTGAAAACGGCTGCGCCATCTTTCGAAGATGCAGCAGCGTATAAAACCTTGTGCTTCTTATAGTTTGAAAAGAAGCCCGGGCGCTTCTCGAAGGAGAAGACCAGGGCTTCTTATTTTTTATCCTACCGTATTGTAAGCCATAATCCAGATCGATCCGGCAATGATCGTGACCAGGATGACAAGGCCGAAGATAAGCGCCATGACGTTGTAGCGCGGCTTCTTCTCTTCGCGAAGATGCATGAAGAAGAAGAGCTGAACGACGAACTGCAGCACCGCCATGATCAGAATAAAGATCAAGGTTGGCGTTTTGTCCATCATATCGTTCAATACGACAACAAGCGGCAGAATCGTAAGGACAATGGAAATAACGAAACCAATGACATAGGATTTCATCGAGCCATGGGATTCATGCTCGTCATGCCCGTGTCCATGCGTGTTAGGGCCCGCCATCTTACATCACCCCCATCAAGTAAACGACCGTGAGGACGAAGATCCACACCACGTCAAGAAAGTGCCAATACAAGCTTACGATGGTAACTTTGCGTTTGGTAACCGAATTGATACCGCGTTTGCCGATCTGAATCATCAGGCCAACCATCCAGCAAAGACCGACCGAAACGTGAAGTCCGTGGGTTCCTACCAAGGTGAAGAATGCCGACCAGTAACCGCTTGTTCCGATCGTAACGCCTTCGTCAACCATTTTGATAAACTCGGATACTTCAAGGAAAATAAACGAAGCGCCGAGCAGGGCCGTAACGATCAGCCAGCCGATCAGGCCTTTTTTGTTGCCTTTGTGCATTTGAAGAACAGCGATACCGCTCGTAAAGCTGGATGTTAACAAGATAAACGTTTCGGCGATTACGCCTGGCATTTCGAACATCTCATGCGGCGTAGGACCGCCGTTTGTGCTGTTGTGCAGGACGGAGAACGTCGCGAACAGCGTACCGAACAAGATAACGTCGGTTATAAGAAACATCCAGAAGCCAAGAACCTTAATCGATTCATGATCGTGATGATCATCATGGTGGCCGTGATCGTTATGACCATGGCCGCCATGAGGCGTCACTGTGTGTGCCATTTACCGTACCCCCTTTAATGCTGCTTCCGTACGCTCAATCTCGTCAACCGGAATGTAGTAATCCGGGTCGTAATCGAAGGAACGGGCGAACAGGCAGCAAGCAACGCCGATCAGGCCAGGAACGATCATCCAAGTCCAGTGCCATACAAAGCCAAAGCCGGCGATGAAGAAGAACACAGACATAATGAACGGAATACCCGAGTTTTTCGGCATATGAATCGGTTCCAGCGGACCAGGCGCTTTAGGCTGAATGCCTTTCGCACGGCGCTGTTTCTCTTCCCACCATTCATCCGAGCTCGAAACTTCAGGAAGATGCGCGAAGTTGTACATAGGAGCCGGCGATGGAATCGACCATTCGAGCGTACGGCCTTCGCCCCATGCGTCTCCGGATTTTTCTTTCTTCAGGAACTTGATGCTGTGGGCGATCTGCCACACTTGGAAAATAAAGCCCAGACCCATGATGAAGGCGCCCACCGTCGAAACGATGTTAAGCGGCTGCCAGCCAAGGTCGAAGTTGTATTCGTTGAAACGGCGTGTCATACCCATCAGACCAAGCGCGTATTGCGGCATGAAGCAGACATAGAAACCGATATTCCACAGCCAGAATGCCCATTTGCCAAGGCCGTCATGCAGCTTGAAGCCGAACATTTTTGGCCACCAGTAATACAGGCCAGCGAAGTAACCAAATACAACGCCGCCGATGAGCACTTGGTGGAAGTGCGCAATCAGGAAGTAGCTGTTATGGAACTGGAAGTCAGCAGGCGCAACCGAGAGCATAACCCCCGTCATGCCGCCGACGACGAAACACGGAATAAAGGCTATGGTCCAAAGCATCGGCTGGCTGAAGGTGATCCTTCCTCGGAACATCGTAAACAGCCAGTTGAACACTTTTACACCGGTAGGAATCGCAATCAGCATCGTCGTAACCGCGAAGAACGCATTGACGTCGGCGCCGGAGCCCATGGTGAAGAAGTGGTGAAGCCAGGTAAAGAACGAGAAGAAGCTGATCGACATAAGAGCGAATACCATGGATTTGTAGCCGAACAGTTTTTTCTTCGAGAAGGTAGATACGACATCCGAGAATACCCCGAAGGCCGGCAATATAACGATATATACTTCCGGGTGACCCCACATCCATATCAAGTTGACGTACATCATCGGGTTGCCCCCGCCGTCAAGCGTGAAGAAGTGAGCGCCCAAGTAACGGTCGATGAACAGAAGGAACAGCGTCACCGTCAGAATCGGGAATGCGAACATGATCGTAATGGAAGACGACAATACGGACCAGGTGAACATCGGCATTTGCATCAGCTTCATGCCCGGCGCACGCATCTTCAGAATAGTAACAACGAAGTTGATACCGGAAGCAAGGGAACCGATACCGGAGATCTGAATACCCCAAATATAGAAGTCCTGGCCGAGACCGGGACTGCCGGACAGCTCGGACAGCGGCGGATACGCCAGCCAGCCCGCGTCAGGCGAACCCCCGATAACGAACGATACGTTAAACAGCATGGCGCCAAAGAAGAAGAGCCAGAAGCTGAGGGAGTTCAGGTAAGGAAACGCTACGTCGCGCGCGCCAATCTGGAGCGGCACAACGATGTTGAACAGACCGAACATGAGAGGCATCGCCATGAACAAGATCATGATAACGCCGTGGGTGGTAAAGATCGCATTATAGTGCCCTGCATGCAGGAACTCTAATTGCGGTACGGCTAGCTGCGTACGAATCAGAAGGGCGTCGACGCCTCCGCGGAACAGCATGAGAAGCGCTGCGATAACGTACATGATGCCGATTTTTTTATGATCGACGGTTGTCAGCCATTCGGTCCACAACCAGCGCCATTTTTTAAAGTAAGTCAGAGCAATGACGATCGCTACCATGGAAAGACCGATGGAAACCTGGGCACCCAGGATGAGCGGATCGCCGGTGATGAAAAAGTCATTCATCAGGAAATCCCAAAATTCTTTAAGCATAGTGCATCTCCTTTCCTTACATTATGATTTAGCTTCATCAGAAGTGGTGGACGACTCTGTGTCGTGTCCACCCTCCGCATCATGAACAGGCTTGGATTTCTGGCCGGAGTTTGGAGCGTCGATACCGTTCGGGCCAACGTATTGCATAACGACTTGATCGAACAGGCCTTTAGGGAATGCCGAGAAGGCCTGCTGATCGGCCGAGCCCGGCTGTTTAAGCTCTTTGAAGCCCTCCTCCGTAAGAGCAGGCGCCGTTTGCTTCACGCTGTCTACCCAAGCATGATAATCGGCATCCGAAGTTGATTTAACGTTAAACGTCATTTTCGCGAATTGCTCGCCCGTGAAGTTTGCGCCCATGCCAAGGAAGTCGCCAACCTCGTCGGCTTGCAGGTATAAGGTCATAGCCATGCCGCTCATCGCGTAAATCTGGCCGCCAAGCTGCGGAATCCAGAAGGAGTTCATCGCTTGGTCCGCCGTTACGCGGAAGCGAATCGGCGTATCCTCCGGAATTTGAAGATAGTTAACGGTAGAAATGCCTTCATCCGGATAAGTGAAAAGCCATTTCCAATCAAGCGAAGTAGCTTCAATTGTGATCGGCTGCTTAGCAGATTCAAGCGGTTTGCTAGGTTCGAGATCATACGTGTATTTAATCGTCACCGTCGCGAGAATAGCGATGATGATGATTGGAATCGCCCACCAAATCGTCTCCAGCTTTGTGCTGTGCTCCCAGTTAGGCTGGTAGCCGGCTTTGTTGTCTTTCTTATCGCGGTAACGCCATACGATAATCGCAGTCAGGATCAGGACCGGAACGAGAATGATCGCACACAGCCAGACAGTGATCCAGATGAGATCTTTTTGCGATTCGCCGATCGGCCCCTTAGGATCGAGGACGACGTATTGGTCGCTGCAGCCGGACAGCATCACGGCTATCAGCATAATCATCAACGGAACCAGAAAGCGAATGTACTTTCTCATGATTTGTTTCAACTCCTCAAGATTGCTTCTTGTCATTAAGATTAGCAGAAGTCGCTTAAAATAACTGCTGGCTTAACAATTACGACAACAATTCGTCTTTTTTCTGTAAAAGAAAGTTCACTATATTGACAACTGTACCTTTTTTCCTTGGAAATAAAACACAAAAAACCGCCTCCCGTCACTACTGACGAAAAGGCGGCTCTTTTCAAAGCGGATTTAACTTCACAAGATAGGATTGGAATGATCGTCGTTTTGCTCGTCTTCTTTTGCCTGATGGATTCTTGCGTGGACCAGACCGATAGCTGTGCCGATCGTGTAAATAAACACGCTGCCCACAAGGCAACCGACGCCAACCATCAGAGTTGTATTTTTATCGCTAAAGTGGCTGATTTTGATTAGGCATAACAACACGCCTACTGTCAAACAGGTCCATGCGAATATAGTCATTAAAGTAACGAGACGTTTCACGCTTGCAGCTGTTACTTCCGAATCCGTCTTTACATTGCTTACCGTTGCAGTTTTCGTAGCCATCTGAAACACTCCCATAAAGTTTGTAAGTGCTTACTTCTTGGTTCTACTATACCACAGTTTATGGCGTTTGTTCAAAGAAATTTCACTTTTTGATCATATTTCGGACAAATTTTAGTCCCAAAGGATGCTAATTCTTCCACCAGCGCTTCAGGTCATTCCACCAGGATCGGCTGTTATCCTTGGCCGCATTGTCGGCGGGTGCATCTTTTGCCGCAGGTCCGCCGCACACCTCCGTAGGCTCCGTGCCTGCCACAAAGGACTCAAGGCGTTTGTTCGCGCAGGTGGCTGCTGCTAGCTTGCCGCTCGTCGGGTCGACATATACGTTAACGACGCCGTCCGGAATCGGAAAGATTTTAGGCGGAATGGCAGATAGCGCTTGCTCGGTGAACTGGGCGAAGATCGGAGCCGCGCGGTGCGCTTCGGTTACGGTCAGCTTGCGGTTCTTGTCATAGCCTACCCAGACGGCGGTCGCCAGCTCCGGCGTATAGCCCACGAGCCAGGCATCCGTTGAGGTCGTTCCGGTCTTGCCGGCAACCGGTCTCTTAATAATGGAAGAAACCCGGTTAGCGGTACCGCCGCCCTCGAACACGCTTTCCATTAGACTGGTCATCACGTAGGCTTCTGCCGGATTGATAACTTGCTCTTCGTGATGCTCCGCTTCATATATAATGCGTCCGTTCTTATCGGTGATGCGCAAGATCGCAACAGGCTCTACCTTTACGCCGCCGTTTGCGATAACGGAGAATGCGGAAGCCATCTCAAGCGGACTGACCGGGAAGGTACCAAGCGCCAGGGAAGGCACCGGATTCATCGGGCTTGTGATGCCCAGCTTGCGGGCCGTCTCGATAACGCGGTCGGCGCCCACCGTCATTATCGTGTTTACTGCGTAGATGTTATCCGAGCTCGCAATCGCTGTGCGCATATCAATGAATTCATTGAAATACTTGTCGTTATAGTTATGCGGCTCATACGTTTTCCGGCCCTCATCGTACGTAAAAACCGTTGGCTCGCTCTTGAACCTTGTGACCGGCGTCATAAAGCCGCTGTGAAGCGCCGTCAGATAAAGCACCGGCTTAAACGAGGAGCCGGGCTGGCGGGTTTCGGCAAGCGCGCGGTTGAATTGATTCGTCTTGTAATCGCGTCCGCCGACCATGGCTTTAATATACCCGTTGCGCGGATCAATCGAAACAAGCGCCGCCTGCTGCTCTCCGCTGCCGGCCAATCCGTTCTTGACGGCATCCTCCGCGGCACGCTGCGCGGAAGAGTCCAGCGTCGTATAAATCGTGACGCCGCCTTCATTAAATAGCTGCTCGTTGATGCCCAGCTTATCGACGGCAATGTAACGGATATAGTCGCGGAAATAGGGAGCAAAGCCGGCCTGCTCGCCGGAGCCGAGCGGCTGGAAGTTCAGGACCTCCTTATAAGCGGCATCCGCCTGCTCCTGCGTAATGTCGCCGGATTCGGTCATGGCATGCAGAATGGTCAGCTGCCGGTCCTTCGCGTTTTTCATATCCATAAACGGCGAATAATATTTGGGGCCTTTCGGAATGCCGGCCAGCATCGCGCTCTCCGCAAGCGTTAATTGCGAGGCGTGCTTTTTGAAATACAGCTGGGAAGCCGCTTCAATTCCGTAAGCTCCGTGCCCGTAATAAATCTGATTCAGATAAAGGCCCAGAATCTCGTCCTTGGAATAATTCATCTCCAGCTGGACCGTATACATGGCTTCCTTCAGCTTGCGCTGCCAGGTCTTCTCATGAGTGAGATACAGGTTGCGGGCGAGCTGCTGCGTCAGCGTGCTGGCTCCTTGCTTGGCAGACATCGTCTCCACGTTGACCAGAACGGCACGGGCCATTCCCTTCATATCAAACCCTTTATGCTCATAGAAGCGGTGGTCTTCGATCGCCAGCGTCGCTTCCACCAGGTAAGGGGAAATTTCTTTGAGCGGTACGGAGCTGCGATTCTCTCCGGTATGGAACGTATCAATCACTTGCCCCTGCAGGTCAAGCATGCGGGAGGATTGGCTAATCGACGTAACCGGAAGCGATTGAAACTTTAAATAGAGGAGCATGGACACAACGCCAAGCACGACAACGGCGGAAATAGCGGCGGTCCAGCGCAGGCTTTTTTTGAACCTCATAACATGAGGAAGAAAACGTTCGGTTATAATAGGAAAAGCATATTTGCGGCGCGGCTTGCCCGGCCTGATCTGCTGCTTCTTCATGGTGGTGCTCCCTTCGCAAGAACGACCTTTTCCTTAGTATGGAAAAACGGGGGTGCCGATATTCATGGAAGCATGCAGAAAAGGTTGATTTTTCGCCCCGAACTACTATAATACATGGTGAACCATTGACGGAAAGAAGGGATTTATCGAAATGGAATTGTGGTATACGGAAAAACAAACCGAGAACTTCGGCATTACGGCGAAGATTACAAAAACGTATGTAAATGAACAAACTGAGTTTCAACAGCTCGATATGATCGAAACGGAAGAATTCGGCACCATGCTGGTTCTCGACGGTATGGTCATGACTACGGTTAAAGATGAGTTCGTGTATCACGAAATGGTAGCCCATCCGGTACTCTTCACGCATCCGAATCCGGAGCATGTGCTTGTCGTAGGCGGCGGTGACGGCGGCGTTATCCGTGAAATTATGAAGCATCCGAAAGTGAAGAAAGCCGTTCTCGTTGACATCGACGGCAAGGTTATCGAGTATTCGAAGAAATACCTGCCGACCATCGCGGGAGAGCTGGACAACCCTCGCGTTGAAGTGCTCGTAAACGACGGCTTCATGCATATTCATGATCATAAAAATACTTACGATGTCATCATGGTTGACTCCACGGAGCCGGTTGGCCCTGCGGCTAACCTGTTCACGCGCGGCTTCTACCAAGGCATCTACGAAGCGCTGAAGGAAGACGGCATCTTCGTGGCTCAAACCGACAACCCATGGTTCAAGGCCGACCTGATCCAAAGCGTAAACAAAGACGTGAAGGAAGTATTCCCGATCGTCCGCGTATACGGCGCTAACATCCCGACCTACCCAAGCGGTCTGTGGACCTTCACAATGGGCAGCAAGAAGTACGACCCGCTTGAAGTGGACGAGGCTTCGATCGCTGAAATCCCAACGAAGTATTACACTCCGCGTCTTCACAAAGCGGCATTCGTTCTGCCTAAATTTGTCGAAGATCTCGTGAAGTAATCTTAATAGTAACGTTTCGTGCGAAGAGGCGACCTTCTCCCGCGGCTTTTTACTAAGCTGCCCGGATTAGGCGTCTCTTTTTTTACCACAATAGAAGGTGTAAGTTTTGATGACAGGACTCGATAGAGGCTTCTCGATAAAAGCGCTGCTATGCAGGAGCTAAAAAGGAGTGGGACGGTATATGGAGCAAGAGCAAACGGAGCGCATCTATTCATTCCCGCCGGTCATTGACGAGCGGGCCCGCGTATTGGTGCTGGGTACGGCGCCAAGCGTGAAGTCGCTGGAGCACCGGCAGTTCTACGGTCACCCCCGCAATTATTTTTGGGGGATGGTATACGGTTTGTTTGGCGCAGGCGCACCGGATGAGGAATACGGGAAACGGCTCGCTTTTTTGCAGGATCATCATATGGCCGTATTTGACGTGATCAAGTCCTGCGAACGGCCGGGCAGCCTTGACGTAAACATCAAGAATGAGGAGCCAAACGATCTGCCGGCTTTGGTAGGCAAGTATCCGGGCCTGAAATGCTTTGCTTTTAATGGAAGCAAGGCTTATGATACGTACCGCAAATATTACCGCGATCATCCCGCGCTGCGGCATCTTACCCTTCTGAAATTGCCCTCAACAAGTCCGATTCCCACGCAAAAGATGCGCAATCTGGAGGACCGAATCGGGGCTTGGAAGGCGATTGTTCCGTACCTGGACTTGCCGGAATAGCGTACAATCGTTGAAATTACGGGGCTTCCTGTATATAGTAGTAACATACGAGAAGACTGGAGATATAGGAGCTTTTGCGATGCAGGACAGAATGGCGGTTAAAATTACGCTGACAAGCACCCAGGATGGGGAATCCGTCGTACATACGTATTCAGGGGAATGGTTCCGGAAGGAACGGACGGTTTATATCCGGTACGAAGAGCCGGTGGAGGGAAGTGCTTCTCCCATTCGGACGCTTGTGCGTTACCGGCAGGACGAGCTGTTGATCACGCGCCGGGGCGTCGTTGAATCGGAGCAGCTGTTTGTGCCCGGCGAAACGCGAAGAAACGGCTACTATCGCTCTCCCTATACCTCGTTTCAGATGGAGACGGCAACGGCGTTTATTGAACTCAAGGGAGAAGGTGGCGGGAAGCCTGCTTCCGCGGAGCCGCCATGCGCGATTGAGTGGCAGTATGAACTATGGATGAATGAACATTTGTCGGGCCGGTTCCTCAACCGGCTCCATATACAGGAGGAGAAACCATGAGTACGAACGTGTTGGAGCAAATGTACGAGAAGGTGAAGGAGGCGATTGCGGACGCGGCGGTAGCAGGCGGTCTTGCGGCTCGCGAGGAGCTTCCGGCCTTTGTGCTGGAGGTGCCGAAGGATAAAGCGCACGGCGACCTGGCGACAAACGCGGCGATGCAGCTTACCAAGCTGGCAAAGAAAAACCCGCGTCAAATCGCCGAGACGATTATCGCAAACCTGAACGGCGAGAAGTTCGGTATCCAATCGGCGGAGATTGCCGGTCCGGGCTTTATTAACTTCCGCATGGACAAAAGCTATTTATATTCCGTTATCGGCGAGATTACGGCTGCGGGAGACAACTACGGACGTACAAAAGAAGGAGCCGGTCAACGCGTTGAAGTCGAATTCGTCAGCGCGAATCCGACAGGCAACCTTCACCTTGGCCATGCGCGCGGCGCGGCCGTGGGCGATGCGCTCTGCAACGTGCTCGATTTCGCGGGTTATGAAGTAACCCGCGAGTACTATATTAATGACGCGGGCAACCAGGTCAACAACCTGGCGCGCTCGATTGAAGCGCGTTACCGCCAAGCGCTTGGTCAAGACGCGGAAATGCCGGAAGACGGCTACCATGGCGAAGACATCGTTGGTTTCGGCAAGCTGCTTGCGGAGGAGAAAGGCGACAGCCTTCTTTCGTTGTCCGATGAAGAGCGCTTTGCATATTTCCGTCAATATGGTCTTGAAAAAGAACTCGACAAAATCAAACGCGATCTTGGACGCTTCCGCGTCAATTTCGATATCTGGTACAGCGAAACCTCGCTGTACGAGAGCGGTCAAGTGGAGAAGGCACTCGAGGCACTGAAGGAAAAAGGCCAAGTGTACGAGGAAGAAGGCGCTACGTGGCTGTCGACAATGCCTTACGGCGACGACAAGAACCGCGTTCTCGTGAAAAATGACGGCTCGTACACGTATTTGACGCCGGACATCGCTTACCACCAAGACAAATTCAGCCGCGGCTACGACAAAATGATCAATATCTGGGGTGCCGACCACCATGGCTACATCCCTCGCGTGAAGGCTGCTATGGCCGCGCTTGGCAATGATCCGGACAAGCTGGTCGTATTAATCGCGCAGATGGTAAGCCTGTTCCAGGACGGGGAAAAAGTGAAGATGTCCAAGCGTACCGGCAAAGCCGTTACGATGCAGGATCTGATGGACGAGGTTGGCGTCGACGCCATCCGTTATTTCTTCACGATGCGGAGCATGGACTCGCATCTGGATTTCGATATGGATCTTGCGATCTCGACTTCGAACGAGAACCCGGTCTTTTACGTGCAATATGCGCATGCCCGCATTTGCAGCATCTTCCGCCAGGCGGAGGAGCAAAGCGTTGCTCTCCTGCCGATCAGCGGCATCGACTTCGGCAAGCTCTCGTCCGAGGCCGAATTCGACCTGCTTCGCAAGCTCGGCGAGCTGCCGCAGGAAGTGTCGGAAGCTGCGGCTCAATACGCGCCGCATCGCCTGATTCGCTATGTGTATGAACTGGCTTCGCAGTTCCACAGCTATTACAAAGCCGAACGCGTCATTACCGAAGACGCGGCTCAGACCCAGGCGCGCATCGCGTTGCTTGGCGCCGTCCGCATCGTTATCGCCAACACGCTCCGCCTCGTTGGCGTATCGGCTCCGGAGCGGATGTAATCCGCCCGGTCAAATCGACAAGCAAAGCCGCCGGTTTTCATTGGCGGCTTTGCTGCGTTTGGAGGCGGGCGCTTAGTCGCAGCAATCGCTGCCGTTCCAACGAAAAGAAACCGTTCCTAGGCATCCCGGAACGGTTTCTTTTCGCCCTTCAACAGCACCGATTGAGTGCGGGCAAGGACAATGTATCTCCAGGAGGAGCGGAGCGCTTGCCTTTGTGTACACTTTGCATCCTGTGAATATTGTTCAGGCAAACTGCACACAACAGCAACCGGAGGGAGATACATTGTTCGCCGCCAGTCTCACCAACGGCAAACAAAGTCCTTCTCCCTCACCTCATCGGTCCGCCGCCCCCAGCATCTTCATGACATCAATCTCCCCGGTGTAACGGGGAGCCTTGGTGCTTCTAAGCGGCAGGTACGACTTTTTCAGGATCGCTTTTATTTCCGCGGGAGACAAACCCGGCTTTTGAGCCAGCAGCAAAGCGATGGCTCCGCTGACATGGGAGGTAGCCATCGAGGTTCCGCTCATCTCGTGATATTTGCCGCGAAGCCAAGCGGAAAAAATTTTGTCGCCGGGCGCGTAAATATCGATAAACGTACCCCGGTTGCTGAACGGAGCGATGCGCCGCAGCTTGTTTGTTGCCCCGACCGAGATTGTCTGCGGATATCTGGCCGGATAGTCGACAGACCGGCGTTTGCCGTCGTTGCCCGAAGAAGCGACTACGATAACGCCGGCATTATATGCGTTGTTTATCGCATTGAGGAGAGCCTTGCTGCGCGTCTTCATGCCAAAGCTCATGTTAATAATATGGACCCGGTTGCGGACGCACCAGTCGATCCCGAGAATAATGTCGGATACAAACGCGCTTCCGTTATGGTCAAATGCTTTTACCGGGAGAATTTGTGCCCGCGGCGCAATGCCGATCATGCCATGCACCTGGTTGGCGGCTGCGATTGTGCCCGCGATGTGCGTGCCGTGACCGTTGTCATCATGGGGCAGCATGCTGCGGTTGAGCAGGTTAATGCCGCGCGACAGCGATTGGCGAAGATCGGGGTGACTAAAGTCTACACCGGTATCGATGACGCCTATTTTGACGCGGTGTCCGGTCGTTGTGCTCCAAGCAAGAGGAGCTTTGATTTGCTGTACGCCCCAGGGGATGCCTTTTTCCAGCGGCATGGTTTTTGCTGCGGTGTGAACGGTAATGCGGCGGTCGTCTTCGATCCATACGCCGCCGGAAAAGCCGGATAAAGTTGCTTCGACAGGGAGCTGACAAGAAATTGCACGAATGATGCGCATTTGCTTAACCGGCTTCAGTTCCGGGGATGCTGTCGATACTTCTGACCATTCCTGCAGAAATCGTCGATAGTCACCTTGCTGCTGAAATCGGATAATCCGATTTTTCGTCGTTTGGCCCGTGCAAGCCATCGTGTCCTTCAACCAACGGAGAAAAGCGGTGATGTCCAATTACGCGTCCCCTCCCGACGGACGATGCTGAACTATTGTATGAAACAGGGGGGAAACCCGCATGAGCAACTTGCCTTTTTTCAGATAATTAGGCGTGGAGCCGTGTCAAAACGAAGATAAACACATAGGATGATGTAAGAGTTCTAACGACTCTTACGCTCCGGTCTCGCATTACCCAATGCGCGCTCCGGATGGATACAGTCAAAGCGAAGGGACAGCCCTTCGCTTTTTTCTTTTTGCAGGGAAGATTTGCATAGGTGGGAAGCCGCCGGCGGACAGCTTGCTTTTTTGAATAAAATAGGTTTTACTATACTGTGATATTGGTTATGATTACGAAAGTATGAAGATAGCAAGAGAGGATGTGTCCATGTGAGCAACGGCAATATTGCATTGAAGCTCGATCCTGAACGGTTGAAGGAAATGCCTATGGTGGACCTGGCGTTTGAAGTGCTGAAGTCCGCAAATACGCCTTACTACTACCGTGACCTGATGATGGAAATCGCGAAAATTCGCGGATTGTCTGCGGATCAAATCAATCAAGTGATCGCTCAAGTATATACGGAGATTAACATTGACGGACGTTTCGCCTGCGTCGGCAGCAACATGTGGGGGCTGAAACGCTGGTATCCGGTTGAACGCAACGAAGATCCGATTTCTAACGCTAAACGTCCGCGCATTATTAACGATGACGACGATGACGATGAGGATCTGTTCGCGGACGAGGAAGATGATTCGTACGCAGCCGAAGAAGAGGATTACGATTCTTACGATGAAGACCGCGAATTCGGTGAAGCCGACGCAGAAGAAGAAGTCGACGAAGAGGTTGGCATCGAAGACGAAGAGATCGAAGATGAAGAAGTTGACGAGGAACTCGACGCTGATGCCGAGCTTGACGATGAAGACTCCGAAGACGAAGATTTTGAAGACGATGAGGAAGAAGAAGACGATAAATAATCTCCCTCCGGCTTGCCGTGTTTAAGCTTGACAGTCCGCATACGGGCAGAGTAAACTATTGCATGGGCTTTAAGATTCGGTTAACGTACCGCATAAGCAGCAATGGCTTGCCTTCCCGTTTTTGAAGGATACAAGCCTCTGCGGAAACTAGCATTTGCCGCGTTTTTCCGGCAAGCTACACGTTTAATAATATGCCAAATGAAAAGTGCCCCGTGAAGACGGGTGTCACTTTTTTTGTTTGTAGAAGCAAGTTCAGGGACCTGATTTGTTCATCCATAAACTGGACAGAAGGATAGAGAGTCTGCTAATCCATGTTTATTGCGCAAATGGGAAAACCTAAACATAACCAGAGGAGCATGGAGGGTATTAGCAAAGTGACAAAATATATTTTTGTAACCGGGGGCGTCGTTTCATCGCTTGGCAAAGGGATTACCGCTGCATCACTGGGCCGTTTGCTTAAGAACAGAGGTTTGAAAGTAACGATTCAAAAGTTCGATCCTTATATCAACGTCGACCCGGGAACGATGAGTCCATACCAGCACGGCGAAGTGTTTGTAACGGACGACGGCGCGGAAACAGACCTTGACCTTGGGCATTATGAACGGTTTATCGATATTAACTTGACGAAGTACAGCAGCGTAACGACAGGCAAGATTTATTCGAACGTGATCTCCAAGGAACGCCGCGGCGAATACCTGGGCGGTACGGTTCAGGTTATCCCGCACATTACGAACGAAATCAAGGAGCGCGTATACCGCGCTGGCAAAGAAGCCGGCTCCGACGTTGTTATTACCGAAATCGGCGGTACGGTAGGCGATATCGAAAGCTTGCCTTTCCTTGAAGCGATTCGTCAAATTAAAAGCGACATCGGTCGCGACAACGTGATGTACATCCACGTAACGCTTATTCCATATATCAAGGCAGCGGGCGAAGTGAAAACAAAGCCAACGCAGCATAGCGTAAAAGAACTCCGCAGCATCGGCATTCAGCCTAACGTAATCGTATGCCGTACCGAGCATGCGCTGTCGGAAGACCTGAAGCGCAAGATCGGCTTGTTCTGCGATATCGACGCTAACGCGGTTGTTGAATGCATCGACGCTTCGACTTTGTATGAAGTGCCGCTGATGCTTCGCGAGCAAGGGCTCGACGATATCGTTGTGAATCATCTGAAGCTTACAACGAACCAACCGGACATGACGCAATGGGAAGATCTCGTGAATCGCGTTAAATCGCTGCATAAAACGACGGAAATCGCCATTGTCGGCAAATACGTTGCGCTGCATGACGCTTACCTTTCCATCGTGGAAGCTTTGGGCCACGCGGGTATCGATGCGGATTCCGAAGTGAAGCTTCGCTGGGTGAACGCGGAGGAGATCGACGACGAGAACGTTGCGGAAATGCTGAAGGGCGTACACGGCATTCTTGTGCCTGGCGGCTTTGGCGATCGCGGTATTGAAGGTAAAGTTTCGGCGATCCGTTATGCCCGCGAGAAGCAAATCCCGTTCTTCGGCATTTGCCTCGGCATGCAGGTTGCCGTGATCGAATACGCTCGCAGCGTAGCCGGCTTGTTCAATGCGAACAGCGCGGAGATCAACCCTTCGACGCCTTACCCGGTTATCGATCTTCTGCCGGATCAGAAGGATATCGAGGATATGGGCGGCACTATGCGACTTGGCCTCTACCCTTGCAAATTGAAGCCGGGCTCGCTTGCGGCTGCCGAATATAACGACGAGCTTGTTTATGAGCGTCACCGTCACCGGTACGAGTTCAACAATGAATACCGTGAGCGCATTGAATCGGCAGGACTCCGCATTTCCGGTACATCGCCGGACGGCCGCCTGGTGGAAATGGTGGAGCTTCCCGAGCATCCATGGTTCCTTGCGGTTCAATTCCATCCGGAATTCACATCCCGTCCGAACCGTCCGCAACCGCTCTTCCGGGGCTTTGTGCGCGCGGCGTTGAAATATTCCGGTCAGTAAGAACAACTGTTCTAACATCCGATTTTCTCAATTTTTTTAGTGGAAAAGCAGGATAATGTACCTCTCCGCGCGAATATATTAACGATTATGGAAGAGTTGACCAGTTGTGGGTCGAGTCGCGGGAGGTAAATATCTTGGAGAAGAAGAAGCTATTGATCGTTGATGATCAGAATGGCATCCGTGTGCTTCTGATGGAAGTGTTCAGCAGTGAAGGCTACAATACTTTCCAAGCTTCAAACGGTAGGTTGGCACTGGAAATCGTAAAAGCCGAGAATCCTGACCTCGTTCTTCTCGATATGAAGATTCCGGGGATGGACGGGCTTGAAATTTTAAAGCATGTGAAGGCAATCAACCGTGAGATCAAAGTCATCATGATGACGGCATACGGCGAGCTTGACATGATCAAGGAAGCGACTGATCTGGGGGCCGTTATGCATTTCACGAAGCCGTTTGATATTGACGAGATGCGGATTGCGGTTAATATGCAGCTTCACGGCGGAAATTCCAATAACCGCTTTGCGGTAGGGTCCTGAGGGACCCTTTTTTTTATGAGAATTCTCTTTTAGTAGGCTCAATTTGCTTGATCTAAATTAAAGGTTTCTCACCCTTTGCCTACTTCCGTAAGAGAAATACCATTCCCTGTCCCGATATGGTATAATGGCTCAGAATCAACGGTCTTATAGACATGTTAATCTATTATTAATGATAAAATTCCGCTTCGCGTGGAAGTAAAAACAAGCAAAGTGTACTAAATAGGAGTACGGGATAATGAGCCGCCCTTCACGGCGAGCGTGTCAGTATAAGCTCGCGCCATATGGCGGTTTTCCTATGTTTCTTCTTACATTTCGGGAGGACTATATTTGATGGAGAAATTGATGATACGCGGTGGACGTCCGCTGCGGGGCACCGTCCAAATAAGCGGAGCAAAGAACAGTGCCGTCGCTCTGGTTCCGGCTGCCATACTGGCAGAATCAGAAGTGGTATTGGACAATTTGCCCCATTTGAGCGATGTTGTCGTATACAGCGAGATCCTGCAGGACCTCGGGGCTGTCGTAAGCTGGCAGGGCGATGTCATGAAGATTGATCCTTCGCGGCTTGAATCGAAACCGATGCCTAATGGGAAAGTGAAGCTGCTGCGTGCTTCTTATTATTTGATGGGTGCTATGCTTGGACGCTTCGGGGAAGCGATTATCGGATTGCCGGGCGGCTGCAATTTCGAGCCGCGGCCAATCGACCAGCATATTAAAGGCTTTGAAGCTTTGGGGGCTACCGTTACCAATGAACAAGGCTCGATGCGGATTCACGCCAAAGAGCTGCGCGGAGCGAAAATTTATCTCGATGTCGTCAGCGTTGGCGCGACCATTAATATCATGCTTGCGGCCTCACGGGCCAAAGGCTCCACGATCATTGAAAATGCGGCTAAAGAGCCTGAGATTATAGATGTAGCCACGCTTCTGAACGCGATGGGCGCTCGAATCAAGGGGGCGGGAACGGAGACGATCCGGATTGAAGGGGTAGATAGCATGCATGGCTGCCGCCATTCGATTATTCCGGACCGGATTCAAGCGGGTACTTACATGATTGCAGCCGCGGCAACGCGCGGAGACGTGACCATCGACAACGTCATTCCGAAGCATATGGAAGCGATGACGGCGAAGCTTGAGGAAATGGGCGTAACCGTTCAGGAGATGGACGAGTCTATCCGCATTATCGGAGCGCCGGAGTATACGGCCGTTGACGTGAAAGCCCTTGTCTATCCTGGCTTTGCGACGGATCTTCAGTCGCCGATGACCACGCTGCTTGCTCAAGCGAAGGGCGTCAGCATCCTGAGCGACTATGTTTACAGCAACCGTTTCAAGCATGTGCCGGAGCTGAATCGGATGGGCGCGAACATTCGGGTCGAAGGCCGTTCGGCGATTATCGAAGGCGGGGAGCTGTTTGCGGCGAAGGTTAAAGCCGCTGATCTGCGGGCGGGTGCAGCGCTTGTGATTGCCGGGCTTACCGTCAAAGAAGGAATTACGGAGATTACTGGCGTAGAATATATTGACCGCGGTTATGACAATCTCGTTGATAACCTGCGCAAGCTTGGCGCGGATGTTTGGCGGGAAACGGAATAATTCATTTTAATCGTACGAAATACCCGGTTTGGCCTCTTTATGGGAGATTGGACGAATAGAACTCGCTAAATCGGGTATATAATGATAGCTAAAACTGAATACAAAGTGGTGAGAATATGACGGATCTTCAGATCTCCGATCTCGAAGAAATGAAGCTGACCGAATTGTACAAATTGGCGAAGCAGTACCAAATCCCGTACTACGGACAGCTGAAGAAGAAGGAATTAATATTTGCGATATTACGCGCACAAGCGGAAAAAAGCGGCCTCATGTTTATGCAGGGTGTACTTGAAACGTTGCCGGAAGGCTTTGGTTTTCTGCGGCCGATCAACTATCTGCCTAGCAAAGAGGATATTTACATCTCTGCTTCCCAGATTCGAAAGTTCGACTTGCGTACCGGTGATCTTGTATCAGGCAAATGCCGGCTGCCGAAAGACTCAGAGAAATACTTTGGCCTCCTCCAGGTAAACGCCGTTAACGGCACGGATCCTGCGCAAGCGGCCGAAAGACTTCATTTTCCCGCTCTAACTCCTCTTTATCCACAGAAAAAGCTCGTGCTGGAGACGGCATCTTCCAAACTTTCTACTCGAATTATGGATTTGCTTGCGCCTGTTGGCCTTGGTCAACGCGGACTCATCGTAGCGCCGCCAAAAGCGGGTAAAACCTTGCTGCTCAAAGAAATCGCGAACAGTATTTCGACAAATCATCCGGATATCGAGTTATTTGTGTTGCTGATTGATGAACGTCCGGAGGAAGTAACGGACATGCAGCGTTCCGTGAAGGGCGAAGTGATTGCTTCCACCTTTGACGAAGTGCCTGAGAATCATATAAAAGTAGCGGAACTGGTTCTTGAACGTGCGTTGCGGCTGGTGGAACATAAGAAAGACGTTGTTATTTTGCTCGACAGCATTACCCGTCTTGCCCGTGCTTACAACCTGGTTGTGCCGCCATCCGGACGTACGCTCAGCGGCGGTATTGATCCGGCGGCTTTCCATCGTCCGAAGCGCTTCTTTGGCGCAGCCCGTAACGTGGAGGAAGGCGGAAGCTTGACCATCCTGGCGACGGCGCTAATCGAGACCGGCTCGCGTATGGATGATATCATTTATGAAGAATTTAAAGGTACGGGCAATATGGAGCTGCATCTTGACCGCAAGCTCGCGGAGCGCCGTATCTTTCCGGCGCTCGATATCCGCAGATCGGGTACGCGCCGCGAAGAAATGCTTTTATCGAAAGAAGAATTGGACAAATTATGGGTTGTGCGCCGCAATATGACCGATACGCCTGATTTCGTGGACGGCTTCCTCAAGAAGCTGGCTGATTCGAAGACGAATGAGGAATTCCTGATGTCGCTGGACACATCGGAAGACAAGCCTGCCCCGCAGCAGCGGACAAGCGCAGGGACGGGCACTACGGGAACGGGACTCAAAAGCAGCGCAGCAACCGGAAGGCGACCGGCGCCGCGCACGACGCACGGCTCCTAGTGCCGCCGGAAGGAGGACATCAAGATGAATCTCGTATACGCGGATGAGAAAGGCAATGTGTTTGATCATCCTGACTATATAGCGCTTGGGCGCAGCGGCGACATGATCGTCGAACTCATGGAGGACGAGCTGATCCCTCTGCCTAGGGGGGCTACGCTCGTAGGGCTTCCCCATACCCGGCCGGTCTTTATGGACCCGGATACCGGCGAAATGAAAATGCTCTCCGGCAATTACCAGGCCGTCGGCGCTTTGCTGCCGCAGGGCTTTACCCGGCTGGCGTTGCCAAGCTATGTGAAGACCGATAAGAACGAGAAGTTTCCGCTCTTTGGATATACCTCTGTCGTTTGGAAGGACGGCGGCTTTTATGTAGCGGCGGAGCAAAGCGACGATCCGTACAAATGGGATCCGCTTAACTGCGATCGCGGTGATGTCCGCAAAGGGGTAGAGCTGCTGACTGCCAAATACCCGGAGAACAGGCTGTACAAGCATTTGTCGCATTGCGCGCTTGGTTACGAGTGTTTAACTTCTTCCAATACGTTCCTGCAGCGCTGGGAGGGCGGTGTGCCCGTTTCTTATTCCTGCAACGCGGGATGCTTCGGATGTATCTCGGAGCAGCCGGATGACAGCGGGTTTGTTGCGCCTCAGACGCGGATGAATTTCAAGCCGACGGTGGAAGAGATCGTGGAAGTGATGATGGAGCATCTGAAAACGCCGGAATCGATCATCAGCTTTGGCCAAGGCTGCGAAGGCGAGCCTTCCACGCAGGCCAAAATCATCGTGGAAGCGATGAAGATCGTTAGAAGCCGGACAAACCTGGGTTATATTAATATCAATACGAATGCTGGACTTACCGACTTCATGCGCGCCATCGTCGACGCGGGTCTTGACCTGATGCGCGTCAGCACGATCAGCGCCATTGACGAGCATTACAATGCCTACTACAAGCCTCGTGCTTATACGCTTGCCAATGTGGAGAAATCCTTGAAGTATGCGACGGATAAAGGGGTATACACGTCCATCAACTATCTGATCTTCCCGGGGGTAACCGACCGCGAGGAAGAGATCGAAGCGATGATCGGGTTTGCGAAGCGGACCGGACTTAAGCTTATTCAAATGCGTAATTTGAATATTGATCCGGAGAGCTATCTGCAGTTGATTCCTCCTGCCAAAGGCGAGATTTACGGCATGAAGCAGATGCTTGAAATCTTCCGCGAGGAGCTGCCGGATGTGGTGATCGGCTCGTACACGCATCTTCCGCCGGCAGCGGCACGCAGGTAGCTGGCAAAACATCGGCATTGCATGCTTGTAATCGTCGTGCTATAATCCGTGTTGTGTGATTTATAACTCTGGGCCCGCATGTGGTTCAGGGCAGAAAGAGGTGAACGAGATGAAACAAGGTATTCATCCGACATACCACGTATCCAACATCACTTGCGCTTGCGGTAACACATTCGAGACAGGTTCGATCAAATCGAATCTTCGCGTAGAGGTTTGTTCCGTATGCCACCCGTTCTTCACGGGTAAGCAAAAGTTCTTGGATGCAGGCGGTCGCGTCGATCGTTTCAAAAAGAAATACGGCATCTAATCTCTGCCGCATAATTTGGCAGAATAAGAAAACCTCCCTTAGCCATCCTATGGTTAAAGGGAGGTTTTTTGATTGCTTACCAAAAAGATGCTGCGCCGCAAGCTGCGCTTAATATTTATGGGTTTTGCGATACCGGCTTTGGTCATTGCCGGCTTGGCGGGCTGCGCTGCCGACGGCGTGAACAACGGCCACCGGACGAATGACGGCAAGGTGGAAACCTATGGCCATGACGGTTACATGGGATATTCCAACAGTAACCCGAACCTGCCTAATAACAAGACGTTCCTTAATTACGATACGGACAGGAAGCTTATTAATCAGGTGATTCAGCCCATCGACGGGATTAAAAGCAGCCGAGTTGCGTTTAACGGCGGGGATCTTACCGTTCATATTAAAGCTGCTTCCAATCTGACGGATGCCCAGGTTGAGGCGCTTCGGGCAAAGACGGAGCAGGTAGTTCAGCTCAACATGCCGCGCTACCATGTCAAAGTGAAAGCATCCCGTTAATTCTTATCTGCCATTATCCTACGGTTGCGCTTTGCGTTTGGATGGGCTATACTTAGTTTTGCCGTGCTAGATGGGGAGTTAGCGGTGCCCTGTAACTCGCAATCCGCTTTAGCGAGGTTGAATTCCTGCTTTAGGTTATGTGATGCAGGGCTTGGCGCTTGCAATCAGTGTTGACGGTTGGGTCCTCCGCAATGGACGCTTGTGAACCTGGTCAGGTCCGGAAGGAAGCAGCCATAAGCAAGTTAGTTCATGTGCCGGGGGAGTGCCTGACCCGAGCTGAGACGCAAGAGTGCCGCCTGGATCGCATGTTATCGAGGGCAGGTGCACGGTTCATTATTTTCATAGATTAAGCGAAGGAACACCAGCGACGTGGATCTGTTTCGAAGAAGCAGATGCCAGAAATGCGGGTGTTTTTGTTTTGCTTATAGACTTCATGATGTATAATAGAGAACAATAATGAGCAAGCCGAAAGGAACGTAAAAGCGTGAGTCATATTGCATTATATCGTGCCTGGCGTCCGCAGACGTTCCAGGATATGGTTGGACAACGTCATATTATACAAACGCTGCAAAATGCGATTCGGGAGAATCGCGTTTCGCACGCCTATTTATTTAATGGTCCCCGGGGAACGGGGAAAACAACGGCTGCCAAGGTGTTGGCGAAAGCGGTTAACTGTGAACGGGGCCCTGCGGAAGAGCCTTGTAACGAATGCGATGCATGCCGCGGCATAACGGCCGGTCATATTATGGACGTTGTCGAGATTGACGCGGCGTCCAACCGGGGTATTGACGAAATACGGGACATTCGCGATAAAGTCCGTTACGCCCCGTCTGAAGTTCGATATAAAGTGTATATTATTGATGAAGTCCATATGCTGACGTCCGAGGCGTTTAACGCGCTCCTGAAGACGTTAGAGGAGCCGCCTGGACATGTTATCTTTATTTTGGCGACCACGGAGCCCCATAAACTTCCGGCTACGATAATTTCCCGGTGCCAAAGATTTGATTTCCGGCAGGTCTCGCTGGAGGAACAATCGGAACGGCTCTTTGAGATTTGCCGGGAGGAAGGCATCGAGGCGGAAGAAGATGCGATCGCTTATATTGCCCGTCTATCCGAAGGCGGGATGCGCGATGCGATAAGCTTGCTTGAGCAGGTTGCTGCTTTTGGCGGATCCAAAATTACCCTTGACGGAGCGGTTGACGTAACGGGGGGCATGGCCGCGGATCAGTTCTATGCGCTGGCAGAGGCAATTCGGGACCGTAATGTAGCTGCCATCATGCCGCTGGTCGAGAGTTTAACGCAAGCCGGGAAAAGCGCGGACAAATGCATGGAGAATTTGATCTTCTATTTCCGCGATCTGCTTGTATTAAAGTTAGCTCCGCAGGGCGCCGTAACGGAGCGGGTGGTTGACGCCGAACGGTTCCGCGGGATGGCCGATGCCTTCAGCTCTGAGCGGTTATTTAAAATGATAGATACGCTTAATACGTATCAATCGGATATGAAGCATGCTTCGCAGCCGCAGACGCTGTTTGAAGTCGCATTGATGAAAATCTGCACAATCGGTAACGAGAGCGCTGGTGGATCGGGTAGCGGCGGCGGTACCGCGGCATCCTCTCCGCCGGCGGCATCGGCTGAAGTGCAGCGTCTTCGCCAGCAGGTAGAGATTCTTGAGCGGAAGCTGGAGCAGCTTATTCAAAATGGCGGAGCTGCAGGATCAGGTTCCGGAGCGGGGGATGGCGGTGCGGTCCGGCAGCCTGCCAGCCAGTCCCGCCGCGGCGGCTTTGGCGGAAGCGGGGCAGCTGTCAGCCGGTCTACGGTGAAGCTTGATCCGTTTGTTGCCGCAGCCGGCAGTCCAGGGACGGGGCAAGTTCGGATGAAGTGGAACGAAGTGCTGCACCGGGTGAAGGAAGCAAGAATTACCGTTCATGCCTGGCTGGTTGACGGCGAGCCGGTAGCCGCGACGGATTCTACGATTCTTGTCGCCTTCAAGAATACGATGCACCGGGAAACCACGGAGCGGCCGGCACACCGGGAGATTATCGAACGGGTGATGCAGGACGTATTCGGCAATCCGGCCAAGCTTGCAACCTGCATGCTGAAGGAATGGCAGAATGCGGCCGAACGCTCAGGCGAGCAGCAGGGAGAAACGCTGGAATTACAGCCGGATGCGATTGACACCGGGGAGGAGCAGCGTCCACAATGGGTAGAGGAAGCTGTTAAGCTTTTTGGTGAAGACTTGGTTGTAATTAAAGAAGATAATTAACTATTACGATGAGGTGATAAGTCATGAATAACATGAACCAAATGATGAAGCAAGTGAAGAAAATGCAAGAGCAAATGATGAAAGCTCAAGAGGAGCTTGTAAACAAAACGGTTGAAGGCACGGCTGGGGGCGGAGTCGTAACCGTGGTAGCGAACGGCCACAAGAAAATCCTGAGCATCGCCATCAAACCTGAAGCGGTAGATCCGGATGATGTTGAAATGCTGCAAGACCTTGTTTTGACAGCCGTTAATGACGTGCTGGCAAAAGTAGACGAAATTGCGAACCAGGATATGGGCAAATTCACTGGCGGCATGAAAATTCCTGGCTTGTTCTAGGACGGATTGCCCTCTATATAACACATAAAAGCTATACGTTTGCTGACGCCGCCGCAAGGGCGGCGTCAGCCGTTTAAGCTGAAGGCTTGAAAGGGGCTGCGCGTTTTGTTTTATCCCGAACCGATAGCGAAGCTAATTGATGCCTTTACGCGGCTTCCGGGCGTTGGACCGAAGACAGCCGCAAGATTGGCTTTTCATGTGCTTCGCATGAAAGAAGATGATGTCATTGATTTCGCAAAGGCGCTTGTCAGCGTTAAGCGGAATCTGACGTACTGCTCCGTCTGCTGCAATATTACCGATACCGATCCATGCCGGATTTGCCAGGACAAAACGCGCGATAACTCCGTTATTTGTGTGGTCCAGGAATCAAAGGACCTCGTGGCGATGGAACGGACAAAGGAATTTCAAGGACATTACCACGTGCTTCAGGGTGCGATTTCCCCTATTGAGGGAATTGGCCCGGATCAGATCAAGATTGCGGAGCTGCTCCGCCGCCTAAGCGACGAACGCGTGCAGGAGCTGATCTTGGCGACGAATCCGAATATTGAAGGTGAAGCGACCGCGATGTATATCTCGAGGCTTGTTAAGCCGTTTGGTATCCGCGTTACGCGGATTGCCCACGGCCTGCCGGTTGGCGGCGACCTTGAATATGCCGATGAGGTCACCTTGTCCAAAGCGCTTGAAGGACGCAGAGAGCTAAGTTAACGTAATAAACGAAGCAAGAGCCTTTTCCCCACATGGGAGACGGCTCTTGTTTTGTTTTCAGGATGCAATCCGTTCTAAATTCGGTCCGAGCCTCTATACATATATAGAAAATGTCTTGTCCCAGGTGGACGAGCAGAGGAGGCGAAGCATAGTGGTTAATTTATGGCGGGAGATAAAACAGCCGAATGAAAGCAAGCATACGGGCGGATTAGAAATGATGAAGACACAGTTTCGGCCCGTACCTGAACCGGATACGGCGGAATGGAGAGAACATCTGCGGGCGGAGATTGACGAAGCGCACAAGGAGTGGATGAATGCGACCCGGTTCTTCAACGTTGCCGTTGGCGAAGATCAGATTGATTATGCCATTTATGCGTTGATCACGGCGGAAAAGCGGTACGAGATGCTAATCCGGATTGCCAAACGGACCTGCAAAGTATGGCCGGAATGGAGAGGAGCGTTACAATGAAAACATTATGGCTAGCGATCCTTATCCTATCGTCTGTCGCGCTGGTGGGAGTGCTTGTAAGGCAAAGAGTCTCGTGGACGTGGCTTCGCAATTTTGCAATCCACATTGTATTGGCTGCTGCAGTCCTGTATGTTCTAAATTTCTCCGGACTTATCCCTAATATATATATACCGCTAAATCCGGTTACAATAGGTACTGTTGTCGTGCTTGGAGTACCCGGGATCGCGCTAATCGCAGGGGTTCAGTACTTTATCGTCTGAACCCTTAAAGTTTTTTGGACAAAGGGTTGACCTTCCGAATTGATTCATGGTATATTACTTCTCGCGCCAAGTGCAAGGAAATAAAAGCTTCAAGAAAGTTTTTAAAAAAGTACTTGCAATCATCTAGGCGGATGTGATATATTATAAAAGTCGCCGCTGAGAAATACGGTGATGAACGAAAAACAAATTGTTCTTTGAAAACTGAACAACGAGCGAAACTGCCCCGTTAGAAATAACGGAAAAG
>NZ_JAASRQ010000013.1:0-57470 GCF_011761545.1 Paenibacillus sp. BK720
GGTGTTTGACTTGCTCATTACTTGTTTTATCGCTTTTCCGTTATTTCTAACGGGGCAGTTTCGCTCGTTGTTCAGTTTTCAAAGAACAATTTTTTTTCGTTAATCGCCGTTTCTCTCAGCGGCGACTTTCATAATATATCATATTCGCCTAAATGATTGCAAGCACTTTTTTTCGTCTTTCGACATTTTTTTCAATTGTCGATTTCGACTTATTTTGACCTGCCTCAAAATCGGCGAGTATTAATGTACCACATGCCAAAATACTAAGTCAACCCTTTTCAAAAATAAAATACCCGCGCAAAGGCAACGGGTATCCTATTCCTTTTTATTAGATGGCCGTTAGCAAATACCTTAGTTCCATCACATCCGGATCTCCGTTAGCGGGCATAACCGCTACCTCGCGGACATATGCCCGCTTGACCAGATTCTGAACAATCAGAGATAGATCAATATGCAGCTCCTGAATCGGCGGATAGTTCTGCAGCTCGCATATCGTCCATGGTTCCTGTCTGCTGCTGAATGCTTCGAACAGTAAGGAGCAGCAGGATTTCATTTTGTTCATTACGGTAAACTCGCATGCCAGCATCACCAGTCGGACGCGCTGCTCCAAAGACTCGGGACTTGCCGTCAACTCCTCATACAGCTTGTAGACTCCCGGATGAACTCTGCGAATTTGCTTCCAAACGGTGAGCTCCGGGTGATGCCCTTCTTCTATAAGTACGATGTGTGCCCAGTGATGAAGTGCCGCCATAACATGACTGTGCGCATCCAAAATATGATTGTTCTCAAGATCCTGCTTCGCTTGCAGATAGGTACGCAAGAATCCGGAAAACTCGGCGAAACGCTTCTGTTCACGCATGATATCTGGAAATAACATCAATTGCTCACGAATATTCGTCAAGTAATTGTCGCGCTCCATCAATATCTCCCCCCGAACCATCCATTGGATCACGCTGCCGCTTCTGCCAGCAATCCATTGCTCCAAACGACCGGTGTCAAACGTCCGAACCATAGTCCGTTTACCGTGCTGGCAAACATGCTGGGTTGTTTCATTAGCCCCACTCTCTCGCACAACAAGAACTAAAACGTCCAATCCTTCAATCAGAGGATTATAAGGATACGGATTCTCGATAGCCACCAGACCCACTACATCCAGCTGCGAACGATACGTTTCAATAAAATACTGTTTCGTATTCACTTCGGCCTCCGTATAGCTAATCCATTTAGATTAAGCTATAATAATTATCTGTATAGTACTATCTTTTTCGACAAAGTGTGGCGGTTTCCTGCTTGCAAAAGAAGAAAACCGTTAACGTTACATACGTCAATCGTCATAGAGAGGAATGGAATAGTGAATAAGATTTTTTTCAAATCGGCAAAAATCAATGAATTCCGTTTGTGGGGCCTCGTCTTTACGCTAGTTGGCATGGGAGTAATGATTATCGGAACCGGCGGGATTGTCTGGTGGGGACACGCAGGCAAAATCTTCGCGGCGATCTTTATGGTCATCGGAATGATCTCTCTCCTTATTAGCTGCGTCGTTTATTTCTGGGCGGGCATGATGTCTACAAGCGCCACCATGCTGGAATGCCCTGAATGCCACCGCCCGACAAAGATGCTCGGAAAAACCGACCGCTGCATGTATTGCAAAACGATGCTTACGCTTGATCCCGCTCAGGCAACTCATGAACCGTCGGTTGAATAAAACAAAGAAGCAGCCCTTGGTGCTCGTCACCGGGGCTGCTTCTTTTGTAACAACAATAATAATTATTAAGGCCGTTTGTTAATTGCTTCGTCAATGACGGGCCAGATCGAGGAAGTCTGGAAAGAACGGTTCCATGTAGCCACGCCGGCTAGACCAAGCTCTCGCATAAGCTTCACCCGCGACTGGATCGACAACGCGTCTTCAATCCATATCCGGTTTAGAGCACCGTTTTCTTTATACTCCACGTAATTCTGTCCTGCAGCCTCGTCGAGCTTAGGAGTAAGCTTTTTGCTCGCGATAATCTCTTTAACCTTGTCCATGCCAACCGCCTTGGAAGTCACCTTTCCGTTTTGTTCCGTCCAAATACGGGTATATAACGGCATGCTTAGAATGATTTTGTTCGCGGATACGCCATCTTCTTCGATAATGCGTTTTACCGCGCTTGCCGTCCAGCCCAACGATGCCACAGAGCCCGCTTCCGGACTGGAAGCCCAATGCTCGTCATAGGCCATTACCATCATATAGTCGACGGTACGCCCAAGTGCCGAGCGGTCGAGGAACAAGGACCACAGCTCGCTGTTGGATTTCGGCGTTACGTCTATCGATACCACAAGCCCCTGTTCATGGAGAAGAGGAGTTAGTTCTCTTACGAATTGAACCAGATTGGCTTTATCAGATGTCCGGACATTCTCGAAATCGATATTAATGCCTTGTAGATGATACGTCTGCGCAAATGCAAGCAGCTGACGGATCATTTTGAAGCGTGTATCGGCCTTAGCCAAAGCTTCCGTTGTCCGATCGGGCTCAAAGCCATTGCTGAATAAAGCCCAAACCTGCATCCCTTGATCATGCGCCCACCGCACATAAGCCGGATCCGCCTTGCCTTTAATCGTACCCTTTCCATCCTGCAGCTCAAACCACGTCGGACTTACTACGTTAACCCCTTTAAGCGTACCGATAGAATCCGGATTCGGGTTTTTCTCGTAAACGGCTTCCCAGGTGAGATTAATTTTGCTGCCAAGTACTTTCCATGGTATAAAGGCCTCTTCCTTGGCTGCCTGAGGAACCTTTTCTATACTGGCCAGCTCCACATTGGACTTCTGCATATAACCCAGCTGTCCTTGCGGACCCTGCACGAATAACCAGCCGTGTTCTTCGCCCCATATCCGCACGGTCTCGCCTTTAGGTACTTTTTCAGCGATTGGAGAATGGATGCTTGTCTTGGTCCGAATCGCGCTTCCTTTCGACTTTAATGCCTTTCCTTGCTGAATAGATTCCCCTGCCTGGAGTAAAATAACGATGCCGGAATCGGACTTGTACTCGGTCTTGAGGCCATAAAGCTCTTCAAGCGGCGAAATCGGTATATAAACGGCATCATCCTTGGTTTGCGCGGCAATGTGCAATTCGTATGGCTTCTGATTAAGCTCCGCCGTCAGAGCATCCGTCTTCAGCCTTAACACTTTATTGGTGGTTGTCAAAATAATGGAGCCGGTCTCCACTTCATAATATACGGGCTCGTTCGGTCCAAGCGCCTTTTGCAAAGCGGATATCGGAAGCATGACTTCACCATTTTGTATAGTTGCGCCTTGATCCATGATTTCGCCTTGAAAGGTTATCGGATGTTCCATTCCATAGTCGGGAACCGTTATATGCTGATTCGGGATAAACTTCATGTAGATAAACCAAACGCCCATCGCTGCTGCGATAAATAACAGGAACAGCATCGTATACCATGCTCCCCCGCCCCTACGGCGGCGCGGCGCTCTGGTGTACATCGTCTCCAATTGCTCACTCTCCTAAAAAGAAATATCACACAAGCAGCCTGGTTAGGGCTGCTTGTGATGATTCTTGCTTCGCCTTTAATAAAAAGGCGTGCAAATCAGCGAATTACCGCATCTATGCACGCCTTATTCCATGTGAACTTGAACTTTATAACAACCCCACCATTTACGCTTTCGCCGTCTCACTGCAGCTGGAGCATACCCCGTAAATTTCCATGCGATGCCCTTCCACCATAAACCCGGTCTTGTGGGAAGCAGCGCGCTCCACTTCAAGCAGCGGCGGGTATTCAAAATCTACGATCTGGCCGCAGCTTTTGCAAATCGCATGGTAATGGTCGGACAAATCCGCGTCAAAACGGCTGGAATCGTCGCCGTAGGTTAATTCGCGAACTAGACCCGCTTCGACAAACAACCTCAAGTTATTATATATCGTAGCCACGCTCATACTCGGAAAATTCGGAGACAGCGACTTATAGATCTCATCGGCTGTCGGATGTGACATCGAGCCCATCAAATAACTTAATATGGCGTGACGTTGCGGGGTCATACGGACGCCATTCATCTTCAATTGTTCAATAGCTTCGGTTACGCTGGCTCCCATTCCCCTCACGCCTTTCTTTTACTGGATAAAGCTATTGTACGTTCATTCAAAATGGTTTGTCAATGAAAGCGCTCATCAGCCCGCCTCATACAACTGTATGAAAATACTGTTCGTTGCATTCACCTGAATTCGGTAAGTACCTGAGCCTATGGTTCCGCGAACGGTTTTCTTGTTCACCGTAAGCGGCAGATCGGTTGTGATGCTTCCAAATGTTACCGAACCAAACACGGAATAGTCCCCTGCCGCCGGAACGCGAAGCTTGATCTCTCCAACGGTGCTGTCCAAATCCCAATCTCCGCCGACTACCCGGCTAGCCAGCTCGATGTTGCCGTTTAACGTAGAGGCTTTCACTTCTCCGGATACTTCTTTCATAGCAATCTTGCCGTTTTTCGTGTCCGCTCCCACGCTGCCGGAAATACCGCTTAGTGTCATCGCTCCATTCCAGGTTTCTGCAGTCAGATTGCCGGTCAAAGCATCAACAGTAATCGCGCCGTTCTTCGTGGACAATTCGGCATTTCCCGTTACGGTCTGGAGGTTAATTCCTCCATTCAGACCGTGAATCACCAGCGGTCCTTCAATCTGCTGGGCCGTAATGTCGCCATTGTCGCTCTTCAGCTGGACACCGCCAGGCGCGATCAAACCGCTGGCGGAAACAGGACCGTTATTGACATCAACCGTTACCTCCATCTTGGGAACGGAATTCTTTTCCGAATCTTCTAACGATGTCTCCGTTGCCTCCAAATCTGAAATCGAGTTCGGATCCGCAGAGGGATTGTCCGTGCTTGCCGCAGGATCCTGAGACGTAACGGCTGTCTGCGGCACCGTAACGACGATATTCATGCGCGGTTTACGGCTTCCGTTCGTACCATACGGCTCGCCTTTCGCCGTTATGGTCATCGAATCGGCATCCGATACTCTTTCTACGGCCGACTTGGCTGCTATCTGTTCGGCTTCCTGCTCATCCGTCACGTCTACCCATACCTCGGTATCAATAACGAGCTGATCCGTGTCCCCGCCCCGCACCGTTACTTTCCCGTTCGGATTGGTGATTTTGAGCTTGGTTATGGCCGCAGCGTCAAAAGGCACCGTATCCGTATCTTTCACAAATTTAAAGCCTTTCTCTTCGCCATAATCCTGGGTTCCGTTCAAATCAACGTACTGATCAAGCCAGCGGAACGGAAGCTCGGCGTATTGGGTCACCGTAAAGGCAACAACGGAAATAACAATAGCGATAATGGCGCCTGTAAAATCAAACCGCAGCTTTCTCGCCGCTTTCCGGTAAACGATGCTATAGATAATGATTTCGGCTCCAAGCAAAATAAATACGGCGGGCCACCACTTGCCCAATAAGGCAACGTCGTTGCGGCCCTTCACCTGGTCCCATAAGAGCAGGCCCCCAACTGCAATTATAAATATGGCGGCTGTGAACCGCCCCAATCGAAACATGGACTGATCTCCCTTCGCTCGCGAGAACCATAAAACAAGCGCCACCGCTAACAAGAACGGTCCTACCGCCATTTCCGCCAGGTCGTCCATCCACGGAATAAGGGCCGCGGGCGGGTCCGTCAGAATAAACAGCAATACACCGGCAGCCATAATAAGCAAGCCGATTGCCGGTGACAATTGATCCGTTGAACCGTCTTTGGCATCGGCTCTGGTCTGCAAGGCATCAAACACGCTGACAAAATAATAGACCGGCAGCGTAATTCCCAAATAGACGATAAAGAGCAGATGCCTTGCCGCATTGGCATCTGCCAGCCTGATGATAGCAGCAATATCAAGAACTAGACCGGCGGTCAGGAGCAGTCCTCTCTGATAACGCCCCGTATATAAATGCCCGGCTCCGGGGAGCACAAATGCGAGCAATAAAGTAAGAAGTCTGCTCTTTGGCCGATCTAATCCGAACTCACGCAATGCACGCCCTCCATATGCTTGATTTGTTCCAGTAAAGCTAATAACGATTCATTCTTCGGCAGCTGCACGGTCAAATGAAGCATAAACTGCCGCAGCCCCTGCTCTTGCTTCGCGCTTTCCTCCAGCATGACCTTGCGGATCACAATCTGTTTCTCGGCGAGCAAAGCGTTTAGCGTAAGGACAATGGTCGACTGTTCGTCTGCCTGAACGACCAATTTATGCTCCCGCTTCGTGCTGATGTATCTTTTCTCCAGCTTATTGAAGGCCCAAAGAATAAGAAGAACCAGAACCGTTGTGGTTACCGCGGCAAAATAAAATCCGGCGCCTACCGCAAGCCCGATAGCCGAGACAACCCATAAAGATGCGGCGGTCGTCAGGCCCGTAATGGACTTGCCCGTAAACAAAATCGTGCCTGCTCCGAGGAACCCGACTCCGGTAATGACGGCGGCAGCCAGACGGGCGGGATCCACGCGGACGTTCGTCTCATTAACAAAAGAAGAAAAACCATATATCGATAAGAGCATGAGCAAACAAGAACCGATACATACCAAAATGTTCGTGCGCAGCCCAGCCGCGTGATTCGACTGTTCGCGCTCGAGGCCGATCAGTCCGCCCAGGAGCATGGCCAGAAGCAGCCTTAACCCGAGATGAAGCTCATTAATATACCAGGGATTCGCGAGATCATGACCCAAGTGGCAGCACAACCTTTCATCATGATAATTGTACCATATTAGTATGCATATGGACCTGCGTTCCATGAAAAGACGCCGCCCATCGCATAGGATGAGCGGCGTCAAAAGATCGGCAACTAGGCTTTCAGACGTTCAAGCAGGAGCTTATTCACGAGAGCCGGATTCGCTTTGCCTTTTGTCTCTTTCATAATTTGGCCGACCAGGAATCCGATCGCTTTGTCTTTGCCTGCTTTAAAGTCTTCTACCGATTGCGGATTCGCTTGGATGATCTGATCCACCACGGCTACAAGCGCGCCTTCGTCGCTGATTTGGACGAGTCCCTGCTCTTCCACGATCTGCTGCGGCAGCTTGCCCGATTCCAGCATCGCCTTGAAGACCGTCTTGGCAATCTTGCTGCTGATTGTGCCCTTCTCGAGCAGACCAATCATTTCGCCAAGACCTTGGCCGGTAATCTTCACTTCGGAAAGCTCCAGGCTGTTCGCGTTCAGATAGCCAAGAAGATCACCCATGATCCAGTTGGATACCGCTTTAGCATCCTTTGTATAGTTCAAGCTTTCCTCAAAGAAATCTGCAAGCTTCTTCGAAGAAGTAATCACTTCGGCGTCATAGGAAGGCAAGCCGTATTCGCTTGTGTAACGCGCCTTGCGCGCATCCGGCAGTTCCGGAATCGAAGCGCGGACACGGTCTTTCCATTCCTGACTGATGTTCAGGCGAACCAAATCCGGATCCGGGAAGTACCGGTAATCATGCGATTCTTCCTTGCCGCGCATCGAGAAGGTTTTGCCTAGCGTATCATCGAAGCGGCGCGTCTCCTGCACGACTTGCCCGCCTTCATTCAGAATCTCAGCCTGGCGGATTTGTTCGTATTCAAGACCGCGCTGAACGCCGCGGAAGGAGTTCATGTTCTTCAGCTCGGCGCGCGTGCCAAACTTCTCTTGCCCGTATGGACGAAGACTGATGTTAGCGTCGCAGCGGAGGCTGCCCTCTTCCATCTTCACGTCCGATACCTCGCAGTACAGCATAATCGCTTTCAGCTTCTCGAGGTAAGCCTTCGCTTCTTCCGGCGTACGGATGTCCGGCTCGGATACGATCTCGACAAGCGGCGTGCCGACGCGGTTAAAGTCCACAAGGGAAGCATATCCGCCGTCAACGTGAGTCAGCTTGCCGGCGTCTTCCTCCAGATGCAGCCGGGTTATGCCGATTCGTTTGGTCTCGCCGTTTACTTCGATATCAATCCAGCCGTTCTGGCCGATCGGTTGATCGAACTGCGAGATTTGATACGCTTTTGGCGAATCCGGATAAAAATAGTTTTTACGGTCGAACTTGCTAATGTCGGCGATTTCGCAGTTAAGCGCCATTGCCGCTTTCATCGCGTACTCGACAGCTTGCTTGTTCAAGACGGGCAGAACGCCCGGGTGCCCGAGACATACGGGGCATGTATGAGTATTAGCCGGAGCTCCGAATGCCGTAGAGCAGCCGCAGAAAATTTTACTGTTGGTATGCAGCTCCACGTGTACTTCGAGACCAACTACCGTTTCGTATTGAGTCGCTTCAGACATCGTTATTTCTCCCTTCACCCTAGCTGCGGCCGCAATTTATGAAATTCGGTTTGCTGCTCGAACGCATGAGCCGCGCGCAGCACGGTCGATTCATCAAATGCCTTGCCGATGATTTGCAGGCCGATCGGCATGCCGTCCGCCGTTCCGCACGGAACGCTGATTGCCGGAATGCCCGCAAGGCTTACCGGAATCGTACAAATATCGTTCAGGTACATCGTCAGCGGATCGCCGACCTGCTCCCCGATCTTAAACGCGGTTGTCGGAGCCGTAGGGCCGATGATGATATCGTATTGGTTGAAGACATTGTCGAAGTCCTGCTTGATCAACGTACGGACCTTTTGCGCTTTCAGGTAATACGCATCGTAATATCCGGAGCTAAGCGCATAAGTGCCCAGCATTATCCTGCGTTTGACTTCCGGGCCAAAGCCCTGGCTGCGCGATTTGCGGTACAGGTCGATCAGGTTCTCCGGGTTGTCCGCGCGAACGCCGTAACGAACGCCGTCGAAACGCGCCAGGTTGGACGAAGCTTCCGAGGAAGCGAGCAGATAGTAGGTCGCAATCGCGTACTCGGTATGCGGCAGCGATACTTCCTCCCAGGTTGCGCCCATGCTTTCGAAGGTTTTGAGAGCCTGCATAACGGCTTCCTTCACCTTCGGATCGATGCCTTCGCCCAGATACTCTCTAGGCACGCCAATGCGAAGACCCTTCACATCGCCGGTAAGAGCGCTTGTGTAGTCCGGAATATCGACGTTGGCGGATGTCGAATCCTTCTCGTCGTAACCCGCGATCGCTTGCAGCACGTAAGCGGAGTCTTCAACATTTTTCGTAAGAGGACCGATCTGATCGAGTGAAGAAGCAAACGCTACGAGACCAAAGCGGGATACCAGGCCGTATGTCGGCTTGAGGCCAACAATGCCGCAGTATGCTGCAGGCTGACGGATGGAACCGCCCGTATCGGAGCCAAGGGAGAAATAAACTTGTCCCGCCGCAACGGAAGCCGCGGATCCGCCGCTCGAGCCTCCCGGAACGTATTCCGGGTTCCACGGGTTGCGGGTCGGATAGTAGCTCGAGTTCTCGTTCGAGCCGCCCATCGCAAACTCGTCCATGTTCAGCTTGCCGATCGTAACCGATTGGGCGGACTTCAGCTTGGATACGGTTGTTGCATCGTAAATCGGATTATAATTGCTCAGGAATTGGCTCGCGCAGGTCGTAAGCAGCCCTTCCGTAACAATGTTGTCCTTCACGCCGGCAGGCAGGCCGAACAAAAGGCCGCGTTCGCCGCCCTCCAGAAGCTGCTTGTCCAGGCTATCCGCCTGGCGGCGGGCACTCTCTTCATTTAATGTAAGGAAAGCTTTAATCGTTTCATCCGTTTCGGAAATTCGGCGGTAAGACGCATCCACCAAATCGGAAACCGTCAATTCTTTGTTATTGAGCTTGCTATGTACATCCTGTAGGCGTAAATCAAACAGTGACAACAGCAGTTCCTCCCTTCAAATACCCGTAAGTTCTATTCCAATACAGCCGGCACTTTGATCTGGCCGTCTTCTTCATCCGGTGCGTTAAGCAGCACTTTCTCAATCGGCAGCGATTCACGGGTAATGTCTTCCCGCATCACGTTCGTAATCGGCAGCACGTGGCTGGTCGGCTCTACATTATCCGTGTTCAGGCTGTCCAGCTTTTCCGCATATTTCAGGATCGCATTCAGCTGTCCCGTAAATTGTTCTTTTTCTTCATTCGAGAGCTCCAGCCGCGCCAAATTCGCAACATGCTCAACGTCTTTAATCGTAATGCTCATGGATGCTTCGTCCTCCCTTTCAAGCCTTCTACTCATTCCTCCTATTATAGCTTATAATCGCCATTTCACAAAGTGGTCAAGCAGGCAAAATGAAACGGAGCCTCTCCCGGTAAGGGATAAGCTCCGCCTAAGATGATTGCCGTTATATCCACGCCTTCAGATTAACCTGGCGAATAAAGTCTTCCGTTGTCTGGCTCTCGCCGCCTGCATTGTCCTTCTCCTCGAGCTTTTCTTCGCCTTTTACAATCCGGTTGAACAGCTCTTCGTTGAATGTGGCCAGCGCGTAATCAATCAGCGCCTCCCTCTCGACCCGGTCAACCTCTTCCTGCAGCAGCACTTCCTCCAGTTCAACATCCTCGTCAGGAACAAGGAAATTGCGGTTTGCCGCAGGCACTCTTACCACATAATCGAACACATTGTCCGGATTGCGGTCGTAAGCGATTATATAACCATACTCCCCAAGAGGGAGATTTTGCTCGAATTGGTCAGCGATAATAACAACCTTTGCCCCTAAACTCAGCATTGTCTTCACTCCTGTCTATCAGCCGCTGTCTATCTCTATTATCCTACTAAAAAATAATAGCGGTGTCCAATTGCAGGGAGCAGACGGCTGCCCCCCCATTTTATTTTCCTGCTTGATGCCGGCTGTACCAACGCCATGCCTTCTCGGCATCATCCCGCTCGAGGCAATGAACGCGGTAGGCCTGAGGACTGCCAAGCACATGGGCCGAGACCGTCAGCAGCCGTCTTTTCTGCTGCCCTCTCGTCCGCCTTGTCGTCATGGAGACAATCTGAGGCCTGCGCATGTAATAGGTCATTCTCGTCAGGCTCCGTTTGCGAAGGGTTAACTGTCCGTCCTCCAGACTCATCCCGGCCGCCGAAAGACAGCTCCAGCTCCAGGCTGCGGCTAAGGGAAGCAGGATAAGAGACCATAGCCCGTGGATATGAAAGAAATAAATAAAGAAAGCGCATAGGAGAATCGTAACGAGCTGGCCTTTCCAAACGTAGTCGAAAAATGCGCGCTTCGGGGCGGATGCCCGAATCTCTGCGGCCGTAAACTGCGGTACATAACAGGCCAAAACGGATTGCAGCGACGCTGCGGAAATAAAAGGATGAAGCATCAGCCGCTCCGTTTTATCCGAGGATACAACCTGCAATTGAATTTGGGCAAATCCGATCCATTGATGAAGAAGCCCTTCCGCCACGATAACCGCCTGTACCTTGCCGGCATCGAAATGATGCACCTTCTTCTCCAGGAGACCGTAGGAGATCGAAATTTGATCATCCTGTTTATTAGCGGTAAACCCCGCAAACTTTATGACATACAAGACAAGGGAAAGCAGCCACGCAGCGGCAAGCCCGCATACCGCGATTACAGCTATAACGGTATAGCTTGGATTTACGCTGGTAGATTCCTTGTAAAGCGTGGAATAAAGGTTGGGAGCCAGCTCGTTAATGAAATCATCCGCCAGCGAGAATATCCCCGCGATAAAAGCAACAACCAGCCCAAAATTTAGCGAGGTCGCCGCCGCAAGCAGCAGCTGGCCAGGGGTTAGCTGATAGTTAGGCTGTTGCTGCTGTTGCACGGCTGCCTCCGCAGGCTGGTCATGCGGAGCCAGCAGAAGCCTCTGCAGCTGTCTTGCATCCTTCTCGTTCAGGGCCGCTAGAATCCCGTCGGCCTTCTTGTTGCCGCCAGGCGTCTCGATCTTGACCTGCGTGACGCCAAGCAGCCGCTGCAGAATGGGCTGCTCGAGGTTAACCGAATGAATCCTGCCGAAGTAGATCGTCTTCTCGTCCCTGAACAGGATCCCTTTGCGGATGACGATCCGGTCATCCTCCACCGTAAAGGAAAATTTGCGCCAGCCAAACAATCCAAGGAACATAAGCAAGGTTACGGCGGCCAGAATCCCGAGATAGACGTATCCGTTTACCCCCGACCAGTTCACGCCCTGCAGCAAAGTAATGATGATGAGCGGCAGCAGCCCTTTTACCGTATTGAACAGCGGGAACAGCATATAGATCGGATGCAGCCTGCGCGGTTTGTTTCTCTTAATCATCCTGATCATCTACCTTCGCAAGCTGGCCGATCCGCCTCTTCAGAAAATGCGCCTCGCTTTGCTTGAGGCCGCTGATCCGGTGCGTGGTTGCCGCGGTTACCACCGCGACGCTGGCAAGCTCGTATTTGCGCATGAGCGGTCCGCTCTCCAGCTCCACATGCTGTACGCGCACCATCGGAACAAGGACATTTCGGATCACGATAAGCCCGGATTTGATCTCCAGCTCCTCGTCAAACAGCTCGTATTGAAAACGCCGGTATTTGATCTCCGGAAAAAACCATACAAACAGCACGGCAGACAGACTTACAACAGCCAGCCCGATGAAGCCCGGGATATACGTCCAATGCTTCCAGGCCGCAAACGTCAGATAGGCAATAACAATCACATACAGCACAAGATGCGTAATAAGCGAGCTTAAGCGATACACAGTAATGTAATCCCGGTGAAGCCTTTTCGATAATAAACGGTCCATCCAGCAAGCCCCCTTGGCATACCTGATTATGGCAGTTGGATTAGTCCTTCTCTGGTAAATGTCAAAGCCCGAGGGCGGCCGTCCGTAATTAAATAGCTGTTCTCTATACCGACTACACCATCGCCTGGAAACGTAAACTTCGGTTCAACGGCGATCACCATTCCTGCTTCCAACGGAATATCAAAGCCTTTGGCTAGAACCGGCCATTCGTCGATCTCAAGCCCGATACCATGCCCAAGGAACTTGGCCTGATCAGCGCCATAGCCCATAAAATGCGGGGAGAGTCCCGCTTCATCCGCCTGCTCGAGAGCTCTCGCGTACAGAGCCGAGCAGATCGCCCCTTGCACCATTTTGTTCTCCGCTTCCCGGATTATGGCTTCGGATACGTTATAGGCATAAGCCAGCTTTTCCGGCAGTTCTCCAATAACCGCCGTACGGGTCTGGTCAATCACGTAACCGTCGATACAGCAGCCGATATCCATCAGAATAGGCTCATTTCGTTCAATCGCTCTGCGGCTGACGCTCTGCGGCGATGTTGCGCCAAGGCCAAGCCCGCCGGCGGGACCGTCGAAATACGTAGGAACAGCCGCTGCGGAGCCGGCGATAAACATACCCGTCGCAATTTCCTGATTATAACCCCGCATTCTCATCAAGCCGATATGTCCTCTAATACGCAGCTCGTATTCAACGCGTGCCATCCATTCCAATTCCGTTACGCCGGGCTTTAGGAAATTAAGCGCCTCGTTGAGCGCCTCGTCAACAACGGCGGCTGCCGATTCGAACCGGCTGATCTCAAGCGGCGATTTGATCATCCGCTGTCTTCGAATGACAGCCGAACCGTCAACAACCGGACCTGCACCGGCGGCCTGCAGCAATCCGGACAGCTTCAGATAGGTTTGAGCGGGAAGCACATCCAGGTCGGCGGCCACAACAGCCTGCTTTCCCGTTCCGGCTTTAAAGACCTGAGGATATTCCCGTGCCAGCGTCTCGCCAAACAGCCGGAACGTTCCAAGCTCCTTAACGGAAATGCCGCTCTCGAGCTTAGCCCGCTCAAGGCTCCTTTTCACAAAGAAAACCGGTTCCCCAAGCGACGGAATAAAAGCAAATCCGTTCTGCATAGAGCCGGTGTAGTAATAAAGATCTATGTTTTGGGTCAGAAGAAACCCGTCCATCGCCGAGGCGCGCATTGCTTCCTGCAGCTTGGTTATTCTTTCTCGAACAACTACCTCGGAAACGTCTTTTTTTATCTCCATTCAAAGCCAACTCCTAACTTCCGTATTCCCCCTTTATTAGATCAATTTTATGATGGATCGTCAACAGGAAGCGAAAGTTTCGCTTCGTTCTGGCCCCCTTAAACCAAATAGTAATCAAATTATATTCATTACGCCTACCTCACCGTCAGCTCCGACACGCCTTTGATGTCCCATTCGATTGGATCAAGCAGCGTAAACGCGCGCGGGTAGACGACATGGATAATTAGGACGACTCCCGGCCTTTGAAGAATGGCCTCGTAATCATATTGATCGTTTCTGTACGTATAAGGGAAAATACGATCATTGTTTATGACTTCGAATACGAGCACATTCACCCGTTCGCGGACGGGGGAGTTCGGCAGCGGATTCCCAAGCGCATCCAGCTGCAGGTTCGCCTGCAGATAAGCAGCAGCGGCCGATTCCGCCGCATCCGGATCGATCCTCATAACCCCCTCGGCCATGGCTGCCGGATCCAGCTGCTGCGAGGCTGCATGGGCAGCGCGGTTAAGGGCATGCTTCCCCTGATAAAGAAGCTTCATTGCCATCTCCTCGTCCGTTTGCAAAAAGTGCACCGAGACCCATACCGTCATCATCAATACGATCAACATCAGCTTGTACATGGCATCTCCTTGTCCGCGCCTTACGGCATGTACTCGCTCATCTTCATTCCGAACGTCCGCATGCGGCTGCCTTCCGTTATCGGCTCCAGCCCAATCAATCTATCGATCTCAAACAAGTTCTCATAGGGATAGCTCATCTTCAGCATGATCCCGGTGCCCCTGGGCAGCGGAGAAGTTGGTTCCGTCGCTGCGAGGCCGTTATCCGCCGTCACTTCAAACCGGACAAGCTCGGGCCTCATCCCGAAAGCGGCCAGCCGCTCACGCGACTGCTCCATCATAACGGCATCGATGTAGCCGTAGCTCCCGCTAGCGCCAACCTCCAGCAGATAATCGGTCTCCTGCTGCAAGACCGCTTGCCTTGCAATCAGAACATGCTTATATATAGGCGAGAACATCATCCAGCACACCATAGCGGCAAACAACACAAACACCAATATATTTCTCATGGGCTCATCTGCCGGATATAGGCACCGATCGCCGCCCCGGAACGTTCCACCTGCCGCTTCGTGCCGCCTTCGCCTCCGGTAATGCCCGTATACAGCAAAATGACGGTCACCAGAAGCAGCATCGCTATTAGCAGACTTCGCATCGCTGCTCCCCCTTAGTTCGAACCGGTAGATAACATAGAGCCGATCTTCGTGTTAGCCGAGCTGCCTTGCGTCTGAATCTGCTTGCTTGTTCCGGTTGTATCGTTGGCGATAATGTTGTTGAACAGGATAATGACGACAACTAGCAGCATAACGGTCATCAGAATATTGCGCATATTTTGACTCACCTCCTTCGCGGCATTTTTCCGCATTTGAATCCGGGCGATTGCGCGTTCAGCCCAAAGATTCAAACAACTTGCGCCCCTCCTGCACCCAGGGGTAAATAAAGATCTGGAAGGTGTACAAAATCGGTATTCCCGCAATGATAAACAAAAAGTAAGAGGTGGACTCCTTCCGGCTTTCCTTGGCAAGCTCCAGCTTCTCCTTGTAGTCCTGAATCCGCTCGCGGAGAAGCCTGTAATATTCCGGGCTCTCGTGAAGCCGCAAGGAATCGATCGTCTCCGCAAAGCTCATTCCGTCATCCGTGCCGATCCGGTGCTTGAACCTGCGCAGCGCCTGCTCCGCATCGTGATACCATTCGGCAAGCAGCCGTTCCAGATCCCCGCGCAGCGTCCGGGTAAACGGAACGCAGCGGGTCAGCTTGGTATGGATATGAAGAGCCGACTCGGATAGGTACAGCAGCTGGTTGCTCATTAAATAAATTTCCTTCGTAATCCTTTGCGCGCGCAGCCTTCGGAAAGAGCGCAGCCAAGGCAGATCCCAATACAAGAGCACAAATCCCGAAAGCACCAGCGTGTAGCATAGCCACGCCCCCCGTTCGAGAGACAAGCCGCGGTACAGGGCGGCAATGGCCGGAAGCAGAAAAAGCAGGATTCTTCTTGCCGCCGAGTACCAGGCCGCGTCCGCGGTAACCCCGCAGCCCGCGAGAAGGGTTGCCCGTTCGATAAAAGCCTCCTTCTCCCGCGATAAACGGAGCAGCTTCAGCCACTGATCCGGCACCTCGTCCGTCCTCCAGTTCAAGGCTTCCAGATGGAGCCATCTGGGTCTCCTGCGTGGCAAGGCTTGCAAAATCATATAAACGCCCAGAAAGCCAAACAGAAACTCCCCGGCGGCGATAAGCAGGCGAATAATCGACTCCATAAGGCAGCATAAGCCTCCTTTCTACATCTTTTTGCGCGACAGCCAAAGCCCCATTAGAAAAGAAGCAAATATTAGAACAATGGCGTTAAGCAGCATGTCTCTTCCCTGCGGATCGATCAGGTAGTAGTAATAGGAGTTCTCCCGGTTGTAGCGAACATTGACGCCGATATAAAATGCCAGGAACAGGACCGGCGTAAAGTTGGCAATCCGGATCTCCAGCAGCTTGTTCCGCTCCTGCTCGTTCGCCCGCCGCGCCTTGCGCATATCCCCGAGCAGTTCCTTCAGGCTCTCCGCGATAGGCGATCCCTCCGCTAAAGCTACCCGCATAATATTGACGAAATAGTCCCCCCACACATGGCCAAGCGCAGCCGAAAAAATGCGAAGGCTTGCCTCGTCGTCGCCGCGAACCGACAGGTTCCGGTACAGCTGTTCGAACACCGACTGCATGGGACCAAGCAGTCTCCGCTCTTCGACCGTGCGCTGCAAAGCCGTTCGAACCTGTCGACCTCCGGTGACCAAATAACATTGATAGAACAGCTCGATAGCCGGCAAAAAATCCATTTGCAGCTGCATCTGTCTCTGGACAAGCATGGCCCGCAGGACCGTATAGGGCAAGCAACCGACAACAAGGCCGAACAGCAAGGTTCCTTTGATGCTCTGAAAGAACAAACCGCCAATGGCAACGCCGGCCAGAAGGAGCAGCATGGATCCGATGACGAGACCGGATGGCTTCAGCTTGAGCTGAAGCGTCTCGAGCAGCTCGGACAGGTGGCGGTATACCCTCTCGAATCTTTTCAGCTTTTCGGTCAGCCGGTAACCCAGACGGTTCCTCGCTTGATATGTCAATCTGTCCCTTCGCTCCTGACGTTCCGTCCATACCAGCAGCCAGCTGGACAAGGAAATAAACCATAAGCTGAAGAGCAGTAGTGCCGACGCGGCGACGGACAGCTTGATCAAGTCCGCCACCCCCTCTCGGCAAGACGCGCCTTGGCTTTAGGCGAAGGCTTCTCGGGGTATATCCACTGCCCGCTTGTCTCATCGAATCGGGCCCAATCCCGGACAATGACCTCGTTATTCGCCCAGCTCAATTCACCGATTCGGGCGATAACCCGCCTGCCTCCCAAATAACGCATTTCAATGCCCACTTGGGTAACGTATTCCGCAATCCTCTTCGTCAAACGCTCCGGATTCATGCCTCTTCCGTCCAGCATGCACATGTCGGTAATCGCTTCCGGCACATCCTCCAGCGTATTGGCGTGAACCGTGGTCATGCTTCCGGAATGCCCCCTGGTGCATGCCCTCACATAAATATTGGCATCCATATCGCGGATCTCGGCATGCACGATTCGTTGCGGGGATTGGCGGAGCGCCAGCTTGAACGCCTGCTCGGCCTTGTGCTGCGGATCATCCTCGTCCGCTTCGTATTCAACCGTATTTTTGTTGGGAAAATCCCGCCCGAGCATCATCTCGAACCTTCCCTCAATCGTGACGATCCGCTCTTCATCCGGCAGCTCGGCAATCAAAGCCTTCATAAGATGCGTCTTGCCCGAGTTGGTCGGTCCGATAATGACCAGATTAAACCGCGCTTCAAGCACATCCAGCAGCATGTTCCTCATCTCATGGCTGAGCGTACGGTACGGAGCGGAGCACAAAGCTTCCAGGCTAAAGCACCTGACCGTAAAGAACCGAATCGTAAGCGTTGGCTTCGACGTAAAGCCAAAGCCGGTCATCGTGACGCGCGAGCCGTCCTTCAGCATCACCTCCGCCCACCGCTTCCGTGGATTGATCCGGTCGTTGTTGTACAGCACCAGGTTCTGCTGAATCCGCTCCACGTCCCTCTCATGGTCGAAGCGATAGGACGACAGCATGGTTTGACCGTCTCTCACTTCGTATATCTGCGAACCGACAACCTGAATCTCCTCGAGACCGTCCTTCCTGGCCAGTACAAGCTCAAGCACATTCAGTCCGATTACCTCCGCGAACAAGGCTTCGGCAAGCGTCGCGTACGGATGCTTATAGCCATCCAACTGGTGTATGCGGAGACGAATCAGCCTATCGGCTATAATCGCCAGCACCTGCTCCCTCTCCGATGCAAAGCCAAGCACGGCCCGGTTCAAGGTCTCGCTGTACTGCCGTCGTTCTTCCTCCGTCAGCCCTCTGGGGGCTGCCAGATAAGACCTGATCTCTTCGGCCAGCCTTCCGAAATCCGCTCCGCGTCCTGCCGTTTCCCCTCTATCCAAAGAATCCGCGACCGAAGATTGATCCAGCCTTAGCCGCGCAGAATAATCCGACGGTGAAAACCTGCTTGCCCCCGAATTCAAGAGCCTACACCGTTGCGGTGAGCCAGCAGCTTGCGGTACCAAGGCTGTACGGCAAGCGTTGGCGTTACCCTGCGTATATGATGACGGTCCATCAACCGTTCGGCGCTCTCCTGCATGGCAAGCTTGCCTGCAGGATCCTCCTTCAGCCACTGCCCGTAATGACCGCTGTCGAGCTGCGCATAGAATGAATGACCAAGCCGTAATTCTCCAAGTTTCGATGTGCCCATTTCTTTGCAAATGTCCTTCATCCGATATCCTCCTGTGCTCCATGGCGAGTAAATGACAACCGTGTGGTATTGATCCGTTGATAGTCCAAACAGCGGCGATACTTGGGAAATCCAGCGTTTTCCGTCTTCCTGGAAGTGGGATAAGGCATCGGTTGTGACGATAACGCGCGTATCCGCCTCGCGCAGAGCGCATATCGTAGCCGCGTTATCCCAATAAGCGCCTACATCAATAACAACCATGGAGAACGTCTGCCCGGCGATCCGCAGCAAATGCTCCATCTCCTCCGGCGAATAAAATTCTGCCTGATCCCTCAGCATATTGCCGAACAATACATGCAGATTCGGCATTCCTCTAACCGGCTGCATTGCGCGCTGAAGCTTATCCGGCGTTAAGGATCCGGAATTCAGCTCCGGCCTCAGCTTGTCCAGCGTCACGGCGGGTTCGGCGATGCCCAAATACCGGTGAAGCTTTGCGCTCTTTAAATGCAGGCATAAATAACCGATCGCCCTCCCGCTTGCTTCCGCCACCCGAAACGCTGCGGCAAATGCGGCCGAGGTGGTTCCAATATTAGGCGTAGTCCCGACAAAGGTGATTAACGGTGCCGCGTTCGCATTCACGTATGATCCTCCTCCAGCTGCAACGATTCCGGACTGTAGGCGATAACCAGCTTATGAAGACCGTTCTTGCAATAACCGTCGATCTGCAGCCACTGCGATTCCGTCAGATTCAAATTAATGTATTCGATCATTCCGTTCGCATCGCGCCGGGAAGCATACATCCGTTCCTTATCCCCTTCCGCCAGCGACAGCAGGTTCGGATCCTTCATATTGTCAATCTCCACATTGCTTGAGGATTTAACCGACGCAACCGTCACAAGCGAATCGAATATCCGCCTGGAGGGCTCATTCTCGCCGGACAAATAGACGGTTACCTTATCGCCGGCGCGAATGCCGTTGGAGATGGAACGAACGTAGTCGCGCGGAATTTGAAAGGTAGATTCCGTGCCCGTCGGCAGCAGATGGTACTTATCGACTTTCCAGCCCAGAATAGGCTCGTTAGTCCCTAGCGGAATTACAGTCTCCATGCCTACCGCCTGCTTGGCGTCAACGAGCATTTCCTGCTCGTAGCCTTCGCGGGGGATCCGTTTATAGGCGATGTCCGCTTCCGTTAACCGCCTGCCCGCTTCAACAAACTGCTTGGCCACAACAACCTCCACCGTTTCCTCGCGTGTGAGTTGCAGTTTCTGCAGCTGAAACAAACCATACACCAGAACCCCTGACAGCAAAGCAGCAAGCAATCCAATGCCTGCATTTCTCCTTTTGTTCATCGACTCTCCCCTCTCTAGTCCGCCCGGCCTAGCGTAAACGGCTGCGCCGTCCTTAGGAGGGGCAGCATACGTTTCGCGGATGAAATATAAGCGTAGTATATAAAAAACTTATACTTTCTTATATTTGACAAAAAAAAAGAACGCAGCAGTAGCCTAAATAAGGCTGATCTGCTAGCGTTCTTCGCTAAGCCGTGCACGTATATGTAATTTAACAACCAATTGACCATATAATAGCAAATTTATTAAATAGTTGTCTATAGGTTTTTTGAAATATCCATTTTTCCGATAAAATGCGACGACATCAAAAAAACAAGGACAGCACATGGCCGTCCTTGTTCCATCCCTGCGTTAAAAATCGATTAATCCAACGCTGATCAGCAGAGCATCGTCCACTTTACGCATCGTTTCATCGTCCAGGTGGGTGATCTTGTCGGTTAAACGCTGCTTGTCGATCGTCCTAATCTGCTCAAGCAGCACGACGGAGTCTCTGTCGAAGCCGTGAGCCGCCGCTTCCATTTCAACGTGCGTAGGCAATTTGGCTTTCTGGATTTGCGCCGTAATGGCCGCGACGATAACCGTCGGACTGAAGCGGTTGCCGATATCGTTCTGAATGACTAATACGGGTCTTACTCCGCCCTGTTCCGATCCGACGACTGGTGACAAATCCGCAAAAAACACATCTCCGCGTTTTACGATCAACCTCTACACCCCGCTTACGAGACGGCCTAACGTATGATCGGCTTCTTCCTCCGCTTGAAAAGCTTCGGAGGCCATGTTCAAGTTGATCTTCGCCATTTCCAGATACCCACGCTGCATGGACTCACGGATCTGCCGTTTTTTTCGTTCCACAAGATACAGCTTCATGGCCTGCCGAATAAACTCGCTGCGGTTGGAATTTTCCTTGGCGACGATGCCGTCGACCTCCTCCAGCAATTGATCCGGCAAGCTGATCATGATCCTCTTGGTGTTCTGCATATTGGCCACCGAACTAGCACCCCCAAAACTTTTCCAAAACCATTAATATTCATTATTGCATTAAATCGCTGTCACTATACTTTATCATAGCTATGTTATGCGTATATCAAATATGCTGCATGAATTTACTGCATCTCCGTGCATATCCAAATTGTCTTAACTAATTCGCGATCGACAACGGAAATCCTCTATTTTTCGCGAAAAGTTGCGATTAGTAAATAATTCCTAACCTAAAACGAGCGGATTCGATACCGCTGCCACCTGTCCGTCTCTTACGTAGACGCGGGGCACGCGGGCCGCAAGCATGCAGGTTACCTCATAGTTGATCGTTCCAAGCTGCAAAGCAAGCTCCTCCGCGGATATCTCTTCCCCGCCTTGCCGTCCGATCAGCACAACTTCCTCGCCCGGCTCAACAGCTGCATCCGCTACCGCGGGATCCAAAGCAATCATGCACTGGTCCATGCAGATCGTCCCCCGCACAGGCACCTTTACTCCCCGTACAAGCACATGGGCCTTGCCGCTCAGCATCCGGCTGAAACCGTCGGCATATCCGATAGGCAGCGTGCCAATGCATTCTTCCTGGCTGGTCACATACCGGGTGCCGTAACTGATTCCCCAGCCCGGAGGGGTCTTCTTCACCATGACGACTTCCGTCTTGAGCGAAAGCACCGGTTCAAGCTTGATCCGCTCGCGGCTTACTTCATCCGAAGGATAAAGACCGTACATGCTGATGCCAAGGCGAACCATGTCGCCGCCGTATTCCGGCGTATCAATACCCGCTGCGCTGTTCGCGGCATGAAGGATACGGATCGGCAGCCGATGGCTGCGCACATACTCCGCAACAGCGTGAAAGCGCTCATACTGCTGGCGGGTATAGCTCTTGTCCGTCTCGTCCGCTTTGGCGTAGTGAGTGAACAGGCCCTCTACCTCCAGCTGCGGAACATCCAGCGCTTTGCGGATAAAAGCAATCGCCTCATCCTTGCCGATTATCCCAAGCCGCCCCATTCCGGAATCGATCTTAATGTGGACTTTCAGCTTCTTTCCATCGGCGTGAAGAGGAAGAGCCGCCGCCGCCGTCAATATATCCTCGCGGAACAACGCGACGGTTATATCCTTGTCGCGCGCGATAGCCAGCGCAGCTGCCGGGACAAATCCAAGCACAAGAATCGGCGTCGCGATCCCGGCTTCCCGAAGCTGCAGCGCCTCATCCAGAAAGGCTACGCCCAAATAATCAACGCCGAACCGCTCTGCCTCGCGGGCGATTTCCACTGCGCCATGCCCGTACGCGTTCGCTTTGACCGAAGCCATCAGCAATCGCCCTTCAGGCATAGCGCTGCGGAACGCTTGCAGGTTGCGGTTCAGCGCATCAAGCGAAATTTCTACCCTTGTCGGGCGATAATACGATTCCAAGTCGGTTCACCTTCTCCTCATTCGGCAGCCCCGAGCAATCCCGAGCAACTGTAAACATCAATAGGATTAATGTTATACGTTGTCGCTTGGGCTGTCAATGAAATGGCGGCCTTAATCGGATAGCACGTCTTGGAAAAAAAATTCGTCCGCTCTAACCTAGCAGTATCTTATTTGGTCGTATCCGCTTGAACGGATTGGGCAATTCGGATCATTTCCGTCTCAGGAAGCGTGCTGCTTGTCAGACGAAGCTCAGTGCCGTCCACGATCCAAGTAAGCGTCTTCTGATCGTCTCCGCCGGTCAGCTCGCCAATCGTGAATCCGAGATCAAGGAAGGTGCCTCCCGAATAAGTTGCTGCCATATCTTTAGGCTGGGTCTGAATCAGCGAGAAGTCGTAAGTTCCCGTATAGCGGGATACAACGCCAGGCAAGCCGCCGAATACGATATCCATGCTATCCTTCATAACGACGCCTTCCGGGAGGTCCGTCGGAACCATAACCTGGAGATCGGCTGCCGCATCCGCCTGCGGGTTGGCTGCCGTATCGTCCGCATCCTCTTCGTCTTCCGCCGCCGCGTTCTTGTCGTCGTCTTTTGTTGCTTTATCGTCCGTTTTGCCGTCAGCCTTGCTGTCGTCTTTCGATTCGGTGGATTTATCCGGCGTTACGGCATCCTTGCTGTTGCCGTCCCCGGAAGTTTCGTTTGCGCTGCCGTTCACATCCGTTTGATCCGGATCGGCGAGTGTCGGCTGATCGCTGGTGCCTCCGCTCGAAGGCGAAGACTGCATGTTTGCTTCCGTCTCGAACGTCGTTTTGTCAAAGCTTGGACCAAATTCGAAGCTCGTAAAGTCGACTTGCACCATCACGGAAGCATTTGCGTCGCTGACTTGAACCTGAACCGGCTTGTAATCCGATTTGTTCAGCCAAATTTTTTGTCTGGCAAGCGTGCCGTTATTATAGTTGGCCATGACATCAAAGACGTAGGATTTATCGTCAACCGCGAACTGGCGCGAGTTGTCCGTCAAAATGCTTTGAATCAGCGTTTGATAGAGATATACCTGCCCTTGATTTTGCGGCCAGTCGCTTTGGAAGCGGAACACTTTGTTCAGACGCGGCGTAAGGACAAACACGCCGTCATCGTTGCGCAGAACAATTTGCGTAATATCCTTCTCTGCATTCGTCAATTTAATACGGTAATAATGGGGCTTCTGGTAAGAAACTTCAACGTTGTAAGTCAGCTCCTGCTGCCCCGTATGAAGCTTCATCGTGCCTGTCCCTTGGTAGCTCTCCATGTTGCTTACAACCTTGTCGAGCTCCTTGACCACGGACTCGGCGTCCTTCTTCCCGCATGCGCTAAGAACGAGTGAAAACACTAACAAGATTGCCGCTGCCCATGTCATGCGACGCATTACAATCATCCCCTCTTCACAATGTTTTTCCCACTGGTAACATGTCTATGAAGGGACTTGGCCAATTATGCGGACTAGTTTGACAAGCCGGAGCTTGTATGAAAAATAATCAAAAAGCTGCTCCGCTAGGGCCATGTCGAGCCATGCGGAGCAGCTTTTATCTCATCTTATTTGGCATCGAGCAGCTTCATGATAACCGTAATGGCTTCCGCTCTCGTTGCCGTTCCCGCGGGAACAAAACGGTTGTTCAGACGGCCCTGGATAATGCCTTTGTCCGCCACCGCGTTCACCGCGCCCCTCGCCCATGCCGGGATATCGGCATTGTCGGAGAAGCTCGTTGCGGCATTTTCCCCCGTTGTCAGCTTCAGAGCCTTCGCGATCATCGCGACCATCTCGGTGCGGCTGATCTTGTTGCCCGGCTTAAACGTTCCGTCCGGATAACCGCTTGTAATTCCTGCGGCGACCGCTTGCGCTACGGCTGCTTTCGCCCATGCGCCGATTGAACCGTTATCCTTGAAGGTCAAGTCCGCTCCTGGCTCTTCCGACTTAAGCGCGCGCATCAGCATCGCAATAAACTCTTCGCGGGTTACGGTAAGCTCCGGCTTAAAGGTGCCGTCGCTGTAGCCGTTGACGATACCGGCTGCTACCGCGGCGCGGATTGAAGCTGCTGCCCAGTGTCCCGCGATATCGGAGAAGTCCGGTGCCGCCGGATCCGCGTCTACCGCAAATACGGCAAACTTCGTGAAATGGTCGGTTGGCACGGAGATCGTGCTTCCGTTAACCGTTCCGCCCATTTCCACCCATTGCTTTTTCGTCTCATCATAATAGAAGACCGAAGGCTTTTTGCCTTCCTTCACTAACGAAGCATCAAATTTGAAGGTCAACGTTACCGGAACCAGGAAGTTGCCCGCTTGGTTTTTGAGCACTTCGAATATGGAGGACAGCAGCACATCATCCGCATCGATAAGGCCGCCGGCCTGCGTCAGCTTTTGAATGGAAACGATAAGCTGCTCCTTGGACGCTCCGCTTGGCACCTTCACCGTAAGACTGTTGTCAAAGACGCTCAGCTCGCCGGAGCCGCCAGGCGGAACGATAAGCTCGTTGCTGCCCGGAGGAGTACCTGTTCCGCCGCCTGAGCCGGAGCCTGAGCCGGATGAGCCCGTCTTGAACGAACCGGTGAGGCCAACGCTCTCATTTCCTTTATCGTCAAAGGCTTTGACCGTAAAGGTATAAGACGTATTGGAAGAAAGACCTTTTGCTATATACGTTCTAGCCGAGGAAGCTACCTTGGCGATTGGCGTCTCTTCCGAACCTTGATAGATGGCGTAACCAGCCACGCGGGTAGAATCGGCAGCCTGAGGCCAGCTTAAAGCAATGCTGTCCGTCGTCTGCGTATCCGAGACAAGCGCCGCATTAGCCGGCCACACCGGAGGAGCCGGATCATCCATTACGATATCCTGCGCGCCTACGGTCTCGAACCAATCTTTTATCGTATTAAAATCATTTGAAAAGGCCAGTGAAAGCAGAAGCATCATGCGAGCATGCTGCGGATTCAGGTTATCCCCGGCAATAATTCCGTTGCCGCTGCCGCTCATCGTGCCGGAGCCTGTCCGGGTTGTCGTAACAAAGATTACGCCCTTCTGAATCGCCGCGCTGCGCGCCTGGCTCATCTTCGAGGAAATGCCGCCCGCTCCGGTTCCGGCGGTGACAATCCCTTTGGCACCGTCTTCCACCAGCGCGCGAATCGCGCCGCCGCCCGCTTCCTGATAGCTGTAGGCAATCTCGACTAGCGGCAGATCATCCTTCGATATCGTCCGCAGATCAAACGGAGTCGACCATTCCGGCGTTCCCGCTTTCAGAGCCCGGGCATTCAGTCGGTACATCCGAACGGCTGGATCATCGACATACCCAAGCGCTCCAAACATCGGAGTATCAAAGGTATCGAGGCGATGGGCATTCGACTTGGTTACTTCGCGCGCCGCCTGGATGACATCGTTGAGCATAATAACCGTTCCGTACCATTTGGTCTTATTGCTGGCCGCTACCTTAATCGCTTGATAAAGGTTAGCCGGACCGTCCGTTCCGATAACATCCCATGGCCGCATAGCCCCTGTCACTACAACCGGCTTCTCGCTGCGCACCGTCAAATCAAGGAAATACGCGATTTCCTCCATCGTGTCCGTGCCTGTTGTTACGACTACTCCGTCGTAAACCGAAAGAGCCTGATCGACGGCCAGAGACAAATCGTACAGATCCTTCATCGAATAGCCGCCCGAACCTTTATTGCCGAACTGGAAAGTCGATACGTCGGCATTTTTATGGCTTGGAAGCTGCGCGACCATATCCGCCATTTTGTACGTGCCGGCCGCATAGTTCTGGAAATTTGTTTTATCCCCGCGCGATGCCGCTCCCGCGATAGTACCTCCGGTTGCCACAACCATAATATTGGGAAGCGGCGATGCCGCAGACTCCGCCGATAAGGCGGGGATATCAAAAGTGGGAAGCTGTGGAGCTGCTTCTTCCGCCGCTCGCGCATACCCCATAAATCCGGAGAGCAGCGCTAGGATCAGGAGAGGAGAGAGAAATCTCCGCAGCATTCGATTATTGCCGATGACAGTCATATCCGGTTACCCTCCCTTCGTGTACGGTTCCTGTTTAATGCGCGCCAACAGGCTCTTCTACCGCAGGCGCGGTTTCTACCGGCTCCGTCACAACGGGCTCGGCGGATGGCTCTGCCGAAGGTTCAACCGAAGGCTCTTCCGATGCAGGCACCTCTACCACCGGCTCTTCCGCTTCTTCTTCAACCGATGTTTTCAATACCGTATTTTCGTCAACCGAAATTTCAACATCTCCCGTACCAAACGATTGGAACCAGGAATGAATAGTCGGCAGGTCGCTTGTGAACGCCAAGGACAGCAGAAGCAGCATGCGGGCATGCGCCGCATTCAGGTTATCCCCGCCGATCGTTGCGCCCGTTCCGCTGTCGTACATCGTACCGGAGCCTGTCCGAGTAGTCGTAACAAATACTACGCCTTGTTGAATAGCTGCCGAACGCGCCTGACTCATCTTGGAGGAGATGCCGCCGGCGCCGGTTCCCGCTGTTACAATCCCTTTCGCGCCGTCTTCCACGAATCCGCGGATCGCGCCGCCGCCTGCTTCTTGGTAGCTGTACGCAATTTCCACAATGGGAAGGCTGTCTTTGGAGATCGTTTTCAGATCAAACGGGGTTGCCCATTGTTCCGTGCCGGCTTTAATCGCTCTGGCAGGCGCGCGATAAATCCGAACAGCCGGATCGTCCACATAGCCAAGGGCGCCAAACATCGGGGCATCAAACGTATCCAGACGATGCGCGTTCGTCTTGGTCACTTCGCGAGCCGCGTAAATTACGTCGTTAAGCATCAACACGGTGCCAAACCATTTTGTTTTATTGCTGCTTGCTACCTTGATCGCTTGGTACAGGTTTGCCGGAGCATCCGTTCCGATAACGTCCCAAGGTCTCATAGCACCCGTAACGACTACGGGCTTTTCGCTGCGGACCGTCAGGTCTAGGAAATAAGCAATTTCCTCCATCGTGTCGGTCCCCGTCGTAACGACTACGCTGTCATAGTCCGCAAGAGCGGTATCAACCGCCAGGGAGAGATCATATAAATCTTTTATCGTATAACTGCCTGAGCCTTTATTGCCGAACTGGAAAGTCGATACGTCCGCGGTCTTATGCACCGGCAGCTGAGCTACCATGTCCGCCATCGTATATGTACCCGCGGCATAGTTCTGGAAGTTTGTTTTGTCGCCGTTTCTTGCCGCTCCCGCAATCGTGCCTCCGGTAGCAATGACAAGAACATTCGGCTTTTCCGAAGCTTCGAATTCAGCAGAGACCGGCGGAATGTTGAACGTTGGGAGCTGCACGGGTTCGGCAGCATTCGCCAAGTTTCTCGAAACAACGATCCCAACCGTCCCTGCCGCCATGGAAAGCAGCAAAAGCAGTACAATAAACCTTTTACCCAACACACCTCTTACAACGTTTGTCATGATTTGTCTTCCTCCCTATTCTATCTATTTATGTCGAACATCTATAAGTCTATTTTATGTTACATATATTAACAAACCTCATTTAGCACCATTTAAGCGTTATCATCAGCATATATCTAGGTTTTTCTTTATTTTTCCTGAACACTTGAGAATTTCTAGTAGATAATATTGTTAAATAAACTAACATGTATTTAACACCATCTGAACATAAAAGGTATCAAGCGTAACGGAGATACAAAATCGAGGCAGGAGAAGGCGTCGAAAATAAAGGAATTTACTTATCATTCTTGCGTGACCAGAAAAAAAGTGAAACCTAAGTCCTAAACTATCGTATAATTAACTACGGCTTTCCATGCGTAGAGAGGTGTGTGCCATTTTCATGCTCCAAGAAATTGTAGACTTCCTAATGAAATTTGGCCCCTGGGGTTTGTTCGTTCATTCCATGATTGATGCAATCATCTTTCCAATACCGGCCTTATTCCTCCAGGTTCCATTAAGCCTCGTAAATCCGCATGACGCGTTTATGCTGGCTACCGTAGGATATATCGGTTGTTTGATAGGCACCCCTATCGGCTATATGATCGGCAAATTATTGGGTAATTCCATTCTGTACAAAATCCTCAAAAAGGAATGGATCGAATCCGCTACGAACATGTTCCAGAAGAATGGAGACACCGCAGTACTGATCGGTTCTTTTACCCCCATTCCATTCAAAGTGTTTACGATTTTGTCGGGCGCGCTGAACTTTCCTTTGTGGCGCCTTATTATGTACGCGGCAGTGGGCAGAGCGGCAAAGTTTTATTTGGTCGGCGGACTGATTTACTTCTATGGCCAAGCGGCCGAAAAGATGGTACATAACGCATCGTATTATTTGTTCGCTATCGCCGTCCCGCTAATCGTCTTGTTTCTGTTCTTCCGAAAAAGACACCGCAAGAAGAAAGCCGCTCAAGCAGCGGCGGAAGCGGCTGCGGCAAGCGCAGAAGAAGATACGGTTCAGGAGCATTCGGCGGTTGCATCCGCAGCCGCAGAGGAATCGGCTGAGCAAACAGATGAAGCTCCAAGCGAGACCCGCGAGACTGCCGGCGAACCCCCAATCCCTGCAGCAACTCCCGTAAGCAACGCCTAAGCGGATATACAACAAGCCCCTTCCCGGCCGGGAAGGGGCTTGTTGTGTCTTAAACGGTATTTACTGCAAATCTACATGTAACGCTTTATATCGATCTATTATAGGCCGTATTGAGCAATCTTCACAAGATTGGTAGCGCCTGCTTTGCCTGTTGGCGTACCCGCCGTAATAACAACGTAGTCGCCCTTCTCCAGAAGGCCCGTGCTGCCGCCGTTTGTTAAGGCCGATTCAAAAATATCGTCCGTCGAATTAGGCCGGCCGCCCTTAACAGGGATAACTCCCCACATAACAGCCAGGCGAGGCAGAACCTTCTCATCCGAAGCAACCGCAATGATTGGCGATTTCGGACGGTATTTCGATACCATGCGTGCCGTGAAGCCACTCTCCGTTGGGGTCACGATCGCTTTCGCGTTCAGCTCGAGAGACGAGCTTACGACCGCTTGACTGATAACTTCCGTAATCGTGGTTGGTTGAGCGCCTCTGCGCTGCTGGAACTCATCGAAGTAATCCATCATGGATTCGGCCTTCACCGCGATCGAAGCCATCATGCTGACCGATTCTACCGGATATTTGCCGGCAGCCGTCTCGCCCGACAGCATAATCGCGTCCGTGCCTTGGAGGACGGCGTTCGCCACGTCGCTTACTTCCGCGCGGGATGGACGAGGGTTAACCTGCATCGAATCCAGCATTTGCGTCGCAACAATAACCACTTTGCCCGCCGTGTTACATTTCGCGATCATTTCGCGCTGGATCATCGGCACGTCCCAAGCCGGCACCTCTACGCCAAGGTCGCCGCGGGCAACCATAATGCCGTCCGAAGCTTCGATGATCGAATCCAGGTTATTAACGCCCTCTTCATTCTCGATCTTCGAGATAATTTGAATATGCCCTGCGCCGCCGTCATGAAGCAGCTCGCGGATTTGCAAAATATCCTCCGCTCTTCTCACAAAGGAAGGAGCGATGATATCAATCTGCTGCTCGATGCCGAATTGGATGTGGCGGATGTCGCGTTCCGTTACGCCGGGAAGCGTTGTGCGGATGCCCGGCAGGTTGACGCCTTTTCTTGCTTTAATGACGCCGCCGTTCAGAATCAAGCACTCGATTTCCGTTCCGTCCACCGACACAACTTCCAGTTCGATAAGACCGTCGTCGAGTAAAATTTTATTGCCTGGATTCACGACTAGCGGCAGCTCCGCATAGTTCACGTGAATACGTTCGCCGTTACCGATAATCTCTTCCGTAGTCAGCGTCAGCTTCTCCCCAACCTTCAGCAGGTAAGAAGCCTCCTCCAGCTTGCCGATCCGCACTTCCGGACCTTTAATATCAAGCAAAATCGCAACTATGCTATTCGTAGCCGCAGCAGCTTCGCGAATACGCGCAATACGCGCCGCATGATCCTCCAGCTCTCCGTGTGCCATATTCAAACGGGCAACGTTCATCCCCGCTTTAATCATGTCAATCAATACTTCCGTCGATTCGCATGCAGGTCCCATGGTGCAAACAATTTTCGTCTTGCGCATAATGTCGCTGATTCCTCCTGGTTGTACAAGTCTGTATTTGTGGTAAACAAGAATAACCTTATTGTAGCTCGTTTCTTCCCAATCGACCATGAAATATAGTACTCTTATAGAAATATAGTACACAACGGAATTGGAGGACATCGTTCTAGATGCTTACCCTGCAGCAAATCAGACAAGACAGAGGCACCGACTGGTTCGACAATGGCAATCGCCCGGAGGGCGTATCCACGCTTGTATTGGCGAGTTACGGCAAGGTGGTATACTGGGTCGGGAACGAGAAAATTATTTTAGAAAAAGGCGATCTATTATATATCCCGGCTTGCCAATCTTACTATGGCAAATGTGTGCCTACCGTGTTTCATGAGAAGTATGTCATTGAATTTACCGCGGATACTCCGCCGCTCCCTCTCCTGCAGAACAATCATTGGGTGAAAGCGAGAACCGGCGCGTATGAGTTGATTCTGGAGCGGATCAAGACCATGCATAACGAATGGACGGAGAAGCATTTGTATGCCGATGTGCTTGGCCTTGCGATCTTGTACGAATGCCTGGCCCTCTGGAACAGGGAGCTTGACGAGGGACCGGCTACGTCCGCCGCCCATCAGCAGGTCGAACGGATGAAAAGCTATATCATGAACTACTATCAGCAGAAAATTACGAAAGAGGAGCTTGGCGAGCATATTCACAAAAGTCCGAATTACGCGGCTACGCTTTTCCGGCGGGTTACCGGACAGACCATAAGCGAATACGTCCATAAAGCGAGGGTGAAAAAAGCAATCTATCTCCTCGTGGATTCCAATCTTACGGTAGGGGAAATTTCGGAATCCGTCGGCTACCGCGACCTGTCTTACTTCCAGCGCATCTTCAAACGCGAGACCGGCAAAACGCCAACCGCGTACATGAAGGACCGCCCCAAGCCCTTGTCCTAAACAAAAGCCGTACAATAGCGGAAAACAAACGGCAGATGCAACATCCCGGTTGGATTTCCGTTTAATAGGATAAGAAAACAGGTAAGATAAAATAAAATACGCTGAAAATGGAGTGAGGCTTATGTGGCGTCTATTGAGTATTTTGGCCGTCATGCTGGTACTTGGCGGATGCTTGGGTCTAGGAGGTAATGATAATTTGCTGTCGGCCGAACCTACACCTACGCCTGCATCTACGCCTGCGCCAACTCCAACTTCGACGCCGACGGCAACGGCGGAAGAAGCGGCCAAAGCTGTGATCAACGCCATAAAGCAGCACGACCTTGAGAAGCTGTCCGGCTATATTCATCCCGAGAAGGGACTATTGTTCTCTCCATACGGTCATATCGAAAAGGACGCCGCCTTGACCTTCAAGGCCGGCGAGCTGCCCGCTTGGGACGATCCGAAGCTATATACATGGGGAAGCTACGACGGCTCGGGCGAACCGATCAGCCTAGCGTTCCGCGATTATTTCAATAAATTCGTCTATGATCAAAACTTCGCGGAGGCCGATAAGGTCAAGCGTAACGAAATACTCGGCAAAGGCAATATGCTTGTCAATATTGAGGAGATCTATCCGGGCAGCACCTACTTTGATTATTATTTCAGCGGATTCGATCCGGAGCTTAGCGGCATGGATTGGGAAAGCCTGATCCTGGTCCTCGAGGAGCATAACGGCGCCTGGTACCTAATTGCCATCGTCCATTCCCAATGGACGATCTAACCATATCAAAGGCGCTCCTCCGTCTTCGTGACGGGGGAGCGCCTTTTCCTTTAAGCGTTTATTCTTCCGGGCATTTGTCCGACCGGAACAATTCAACGAAGCGTTCCGGCGTAACCGGCGGACTGAACAGATAGCCCTGCATCAGATCGCAATTATGCTCTTTTATAATCTGCAGCTCCTCCGCCGTCTCCACGCCTTCCGTGACCACCTTCATATTGAGATTATGCGCAATTACAATGATCGATTTGAAAATCATCTGCTTTCGGATATCCGTCACGATTCCCCGGATAAACGATTTATCCAGCTTCAAATAATGAATCGGAATGTTCTGCAGGTAGCTCAAGGAGGAATAGCCCGTACCGAAATCATCAAGCGACAGCTTTAAACCAAGCGCTTGCAGCTCATGCAGAATTCGCAGCGTATGCTCCGGATTTTCCATAAAGATCGACTCGGTGAGCTCCAGCTCGATTTGCTCCGGACGGACACCAGCCTCCTCAATAATCGACTTGATGCCGGCTACAATGTCCTGCTGCTGGAATTGGAGCATGGACATATTTACGCTGACGAGTATCGAATCAAGCCCCATCCGCTCCCACTGCTTCGCCTGCCGGCAGGCCGTCCTTAACACCCATTCCCCGAGCAGAATAATAAAGCCCGTCTTCTCGGCTATCGGAATAAATTCGAGCGGCGACACCATGCCAAACTCCGGATGCTTCCAGCGCAGCAGCGCTTCAACCCCGTGAATACGGCCCGTTCCAATCTCCAGCTTCGGCTGATAATGAAGCATGAACTGGTTGGACTCCAGCGCTTCGAACATACTGTTCTCCAATATAAGCTCTTTGGTCGGAACATTGTTCATCATCGGGGAATACAGCTTGTACGTATTGCGCTGCTTCTTCGCCACGTACAGGGCGATATCCGATTCCTTCACCAGACGGTCGCCGGTACCTGGCGTCCATTCCTGTTGAACGCTCATCCCGATGCTTGCGGTCAGGTAGAAGAGTCTTCCCTTCATCTTGATGGGCTCCGCAATAACGCTCAAAATCCGCGCCGCAACCGCCATTGCTTGTCCGAGGTAGCTGATTTCATCCAAAAGCACGACAAATTCGTCGCCGCCAAACCGGAATACCCGGCCGGCCTGACCCGTTACTTCAAAGATCCGATTGCCGACCTGCTTCAGCAGCATATCCCCCATCGTATAATCCAGCGTCTCGTTAATAATTTTAAACCGGTCCAAATCGATATACAGCAAGGCAAATTGACCGTTGCTGCCCGTTATCGTCTCCGCATAGCGCGAATAACCGTAACGGTTGGGGAACCCGGTAACCAGATCATGGGTCGCCTGATGCTGGATCAGATGCTCGGCTTCCTTGCGGAAATCAACCATCCGGTTAAAGTGATTGGCCATCGTCTCGAACTCGTCGTTCGACCGGATATCGAGCTTCAGCTTTTCGTTGCCGATCGCAACGGCCGAGGTAACCTGAATCACCTTTTTTATATTTCCCAGAACAATTTTCTTAAGCATCAACCATGCCAGCAGAGACATCAGGATAACCGTTGCGGCAGCGATCAGAATCGAACTCCATAACGACGAGTAATACTGCGTCAGCATGTTGCTCTTTGGGATCACCATTTCGAAATGCCACGTAAAATCCTGAATCCGAATCGGAATCAGTATCCGGAGCATTTGCCCGTCTGCATGCCTGTCAGGCGTGTATTGAATGGTGGAGAAGCTCTTCTTATAGTCGTTAATGGAGTCTCCGCCCTCCCACATCTCATACGGCTTCATGACAAGGTCCGGATAGGCGCCGTTAGCCAGATAGTAGTTATTGGACGTAATGATGCTGGCATGGCCGCCGAGCGGCCGGATGCTGCGAATCTTGTCCTGTACCGTCTGGAGCGAAATATCGCCGCCGACAATTCCGAGAAACCGTCCGTTCTCGAGAATCGGCAGAATAAAGGAAGTAACGACAATATCCTTGCCGTTCAGATTGTAGGGGTAAGGATCAAACAAGGTGAATTTCCTCGATTGCTTGACGACCTGGTAAAAATCCCCGTCCCCGTTCAGCATGTTGTAATCAACGGTCGGTATGGCTTCAAGTCCGTTATTGGTTCGCACGACATAAGGCACAAAGCGCCCTGTCTCGTCATCGTAGCTGCTCGCCATGCGGTTCTTCGCATCCTGCCGATCAAAGGCATCCGGCTCCCACACCGTATAGCAGCCAATCAAATCCGGATTGTTGCGAACGACGGTTTCGAGCATATGCACGGCATAAGAACGGCTCTGCACGCCATCCGAGCGCATTTGAAGCAAAGCATCCCTTACCGTAGTAAGAGATGCTAGGCTTGTATTAATAGATGCGGTGAATTGGTCGATATATTGGATAGATTGCTTTTGCGCGAGCAGTTCGCCCTTCTCCAGACTGTTATGATAGAGCTTGGTGAGATAGAAAGAAACCAACAAAGAATAAGACGTCAGCATTAGAACTCCCAATGCAGTAATTAGTTTCTGTGCGATGCTGAGCCTTATTTTCCTCAAAATTCTATCCTCCTTCTCTTTCCAAAGACCTAGTCATGCGTAATTTCCAATATATGATATGGTTCTAGTATACTTGACAAAATAAGATAAATTCAACGGAAGATCGGGAATTAATATGACAGAATAATCAATTCTTCGACATATTAATGTCGAATTTTGTAACTTATCAAAATTTCTGAAAACAAATAGAGGCTGCTCGCTAGCGGAGCAGCCTCTATCCTATTGATTCTATAGTCCTGGCTTCGTTCAGCCCTGTTTGACATCCCGCTGAGGCTCTTGCTGCGCATCGCTCTTGTGGTGCATCCGGTGAAGCTTATGAAGCTCCTGGCGAAGCTGCTCGGCCGTCTTGCCTTCCGTTGCAATGCCGTTTTCCTTGGCCTTCTGACGCAGATGCTCCAGCATTTTCGCTTTATGCTCCGTCTTGAAGGCTTCCCATTTCGCTTTATCCTTCTGCTTTGCTGCTTCCAGCTCCGTTCGGAGCTGCTCGGCCGTCTTACCCTCCGTCTTGATGCCGAAGTAATCGGCCATATAACGGAGCTTCTCCATCCGGTGCTCTTCTTTGTTCTTGCCGAACATACCGTCATGATGATGATGACCATGCTCAGGGCCATCCTCGATCCTGTTATCCTGAGCTGCAGGAGCCTTCTCCTCCGGCTGCGCCGCATAGACTGGAGCCGATAGCAGCAGCATAGTCGCTGCGAATGCGCCGATGATTTTTCTTTTCATGCCTTGCCACACCTTCCTATCCAATTCGTGATGCCGGAGCTTTGATGCCCCTCATGAATTATTTTTCCCAAGCATACGAATAGATAGACATGACCTTGTCGCATAGACGATTATTCTGTCGAATTGCTGGGCTCGCCCTCACGCTCGAGCTTACGAAGCTCCTCTAGCAAAGCATCCTTCGAGAAATGCTCGCCGATAAAGACGGCTACGTCATTCACTTCGCCCTGCGGCGTGATCCGGATAAAGTCCGTCTCCCGGTAAGCGTATTGGAACAAGAAGCGGCTGGCCGTATCCGAGAACGACACGATTCCTTTCGCCCGGTACACCTGATCCGGGAGCTGCTTCAAGAACGCCTCAAACGCTTCGCTGTCAACCGCCCCGTTCATGTAATGCGTCATAACCATAACATGCTCATGCGTGTGATGATGGTGATGACCTTCATGATGACCATGTTCGCTTGCCGCCTCTTCTCGATTCGCGCCGGATAGCCGCGGGGCCTCCCCCGCTTGCCGCTCGATGAAAGTCCAATCCTCCACCCGGCAGCGGACCGTTGTTAACACCGGAGCAACGGCATTCATCTCGCGGACCAGCTGCTGGGCCTCCACCAGTTCGTCCGGGGCCAGCTTGTCCGCTTTGTTCAGAAGCAGCCTTGTGGCGCACCGGATCTGGTCGCGCATCAGCTTAAACGTTTTGCCTTTCCCGCTTCGGCTCCGCTGCAGCAGTTCAGGACCATCCACGACGGTAATAACGCTCTGCAGCTCGATCCGGCAATACAAGGCTGCTTCCGTTACCCCGTCCATAATCTCCATCGGATTCGCCGCACCGGTCGATTCGATCACGATGACATCCGGCTGATGCGTATCGATGAGGGCTTTGATCTCCAGGCTGAGATCGCTTCGGATCGTGCAGCAGATGCAGCCGCTCAGCATTTCCGACATCGGTACCTTATCCCCGACCATCTGGCCGTCCAGATTAATATCGCCCAGCTCATTCATGATAACGGCCGCTTTCAGCCCTTGAGCCTGCCAGTGGTCCAGCAAACCGGTTAGAAGCGTCGTCTTGCCGCTGCCAAGAAACCCCGACAGCAAATAAATCGGTATAATGTTCGTGTTCATCGCTGTAGTTCCCTTCCGTCTGTCATTCCCTTCATTATAGCGCTACCGCGGCCGCCTGCAACCATGCCCCGCCGCAGCGGAAAGAAGACTGCCCGCGCCATGGGATGGCGCGGGCAGCCTTCTTTTATTTAATCGACATTAAAGCCATACGGATCTGATGATGATGACCAACAGAATGAAGAGGACAAGAATGAATCCGAAAGCACTGCCGCCGCCATATCCGCAACCGGCACCTGCAACAGGACCTACTCCGTAGCTCATTTGTTCATCTCCTTTAACTAATGTACAGTATCCTATGTTTAAAAACCCAAACGGTATAGGCATTCATCAAAATTGTGCGTTTGCTGAATTTTAACGAATGATGCACATTGCCAAGAAAACTGAGCATGTACCCCTTTTTTAGCAGGATATTATAGATACTCTCCTAAGCGCTCGCAAAAAATAGTCAAATACTTAAGATCCGTTTCGTCAAAGCGGCCAAACGACGGACTGTCGATATCCAGCACGCCGATCATCTGTCCGCCGCCGTATAGCGGAATAACGAGTTCGGAGTTGGAAGCACTGTCGCAGGCAATATGCCCCGGGAACTGATGGACGTCTTCCACCAGAACGGCTTCCTTGCGCGCCACGGCCGTGCCGCATACTCCCTTGCCAACCGCGATACGCGTGCAGGCCGGCTTCCCCTGGAATGGCCCGAGGACAAGCGCATCTCCTTCCAGCAAGTAAAAGCCCACCCAATTAATATCGTCCAGGAACTGCTGAAGAAGCGCCGAGGCATTCGCCAGATTGGCGATCCGGCTGCTCTCGTCCTCCACCAAGCCCGTTAATTGCTTGATAAGCAGCGAATAGTTTTCTTCTCTTGTGCCCGTATACAAGCTTGCGTTAAACATTTTATATCACTCCTACTCTATCAACCTGACCAACCATCCAAACCAGACTTGATCGTATGAATAGAATATCATATTCCGGCAGCACGAGCGATTAGGGGGATAATTTGGGTGACGAAGAAGAAAACCGCAACAAGGAAAAAATCTAGCGCAACGAAGAAAACGAACACGGAAAGCAAAAGCGCAAAAACCGATCTGCTCTATCCTTTGCAGGAAAACTTTGAGGACGAAGTGTTTGCCCTGGTCAATCAAGCAAGGGAGGCGGCCGGCCTGCAGGCGCTCACCAGACTGGAAGTGCTTTTCGAGGCGGCGGAAGCCAAAGCGCAGGATATGAGAGACAACCATTATTTCGATCATCTTTCTCCCACATACGGCACTCCCGGGCAAATGCTGGCGCAATTTGGCGTGGAATGGACCGCTTACGGGGAAAACATAGCCGCAGGTCAGCGGACGGCGGACGCCGTCATGGAAGCCTGGATGAATAGTCCGGGGCATCGGGCTAATATTTTGTCTCCTAAATTCACGCATCTGGGAATCGGTTATGCACCCGGGACAACGGACAGCCGCTACCGGGCTTATTGGGTGCAGGAGTTTATAAGACTATAGTTCCGATTTTTCGCCAAAATCCAACTTTACTCCTATTTTTGTTACTAATTTACAAAACCTTCACCTCTCCTATACATTCTCCTAATAGAGGCTCGTTAAGATGCAATTGAATACGAGCGATCAATTAGGAGGAGATACAAGTATGAAAGGCAAAGTTTTGAAAACGGCACTCCTTGGCACAGCAGCAGCCGCACTTGTTGTTACCGGTTATACAGGTATTCAGAGCAGCAATCAGGTTAACGCTGCTAACCAAAAAGCAAAAAACGTTGTACTCTTCGTTGGCGACGGCATGGGCACCGCGCAGCGTGATGCCATCCGGCTGGCTACAGTTGGCGAAAGCGGACAGCTGGCTATGGATTCGATGCCTTACGTCGGCCTCATTCATACAAGCTCCACAACGGCCATTACGGATTCCGCCGCTTCCGCAACCGCATACGCGAGCGGCGTAAAAACGTACAACGGCGCAATCGGCGTGGACGCAAACAAAAAAAGCGTAAAAACGATCATGGAGTACGCGAAGGATAAAGGCATGTCTACCGGCCTTGTTACAACAAGCCAAATTACGGACGCAACGCCTGCGGCTTTCGCTTCCCATGTAGAGGACCGCTCCAAGCAAAGCGATATCGCCCTGCAATATTTGACGAAGTCGAAGGTTGACGTGCTGCTTGGCGGCGGCGAAGACTTCTGGTATCCTGCAGGCAACAAGGGCGCTTTCGATGATGAGACGGCGGCCGATCCTTCCGAGAAAAGCAAAGGAACGCAAGGCGACCTGGTGAAAAAAGCGAAGTCGCTTGGTTATACGTACGTAACGAACAAAACGGACATGACAAAAGCGAAGGGCAAGCTGCTTGGTCTGTTTGCCAACGAAGAAATGTTCCAGCAAAAGCCGGAAGGCCAAGGCGATGTCTACAACCCGATCGTGCCGCTTGCCGACATGACGAAAAAGGCGCTGGATACTCTGTCAACAAATAAAAAAGGCTTTTTCCTTATGGTCGAAGAGGAAGCAACGGACGAAATGGCTCACAACAACAACGCGAAGCTCACGATCAAAGCCGGTCAAGAGCTCGACAAATCGGTTAAAGTAGCGAAGGACTTTGCGAAGCAGCATCCGGATACGCTGGTGCTCGTTCTCGCCGACCACGAAACAGGCGGCTTCTCGGTTGAAGAGGTAGACGATTCCGACGAGTCTACGGACGGCAAGACCATCTCCGGCGAAGACGGTCCGTTCGCAATCGCGAACTCTAAATTGAACTTTGTCGTAGACTGGACAACTTCCGGCCATACGGGCGTTGACGTTCCGGTTACGGCAACAGGCGCAGGGTCGGAGCTGTTCACGGGCATTTTCGAGAATACCTCCATTTTCAACAAGCTGGCTCAGGCTTTGAATATTACGATCAAGAAGTAAACCCCGCTTGAACAATCCCCGTTAGGCAAAAAAGAGACTTCGTTTGGCTGATGCGCCATCCGAGGTCTCTTTCTGTATTTCTTATAATCCTTATAGCACTTTGCTGAGGAATTCTTTCGTTCTTGGATGCTGCGGATTCGCGAAAACTTCCCGCGGAGGTCCCTGCTCGACAATCTGGCCGCCGTCGATAAACAACAAGCGGTCCCCGACCTCGCGCGCAAAGCCCATCTCGTGGGTGACGATGATCATCGTCATGCCTTCCTTCGCGAGCGACTTCATGACATCCAGCACCTCGCCGACCATCTCGGGATCGAGTGCCGACGTAGGCTCGTCGAACAGCATCACATGCGGGCGCATCGCAAGCGCTCGCGCAATCGCTACGCGCTGCTTCTGGCCGCCGGACAAGCGGTTCGGGTACGTGTCGCGCTTTTCCTCAAGGCCAACGCGGCGCAGGAGCTCAAGACCGATTTTGTCCGCTTCCGCCTTTGCGACGTTCTGCACCTTGGTTGGAGCAAGCGTAATATTTTGCAGCACCGTCTTGTGCGGGAACAGGTTAAACTGCTGGAACACCATGCCCATGCTTTGACGAAGCTCGTTGATATTGGTGTTGCGGTCCGTTAGACGTTTGCCTTCGTATTCGATTACGCCGTCCGTAGGCGTCTCGAGCAGGTTCAGGCATCTGAGGAAGGTGCTTTTGCCGGAGCCGCTTGGTCCGATGACGACAACAACCTCGCCTTTCGCGATCTCCGCGTCAATGCCGTTCAGAATATTCGCTTTGCCGAAAGATTTCTTAAGTCCGGTTACTTTAATCACTTGTTTTCAACCTCCGTTCGCCAATGCCAAGCAGCTTGGACAACGTAAAGATCAAGACGAAATAGATCAGCGCCGAAACAAGCATCGGCTCAATGGAAATATAGGTCGCGCCCCTAATCGCATTGGCCTGGTAAGTCAATTCGGCGTACCCGATAACGGACAGCACCGACGACTCCTTCACTACAACGACAAACTCGTTTCCAAGCGCGGGCAATACGTTTTTGAAGGCTTGAGGAAGAATGATTTGACGCATCGCCAAGCCCTTCGACATCCCCAGAGAACGGGCGGCCTCCATTTGCCCTTTGTCCACCGCCTGAATCCCCGCGCGCATAATCTCGGCAATATAAGCCCCGCTGTTGACGGTAAGAGTCAGATAAGCGGCCGTAAAGATTCCGATATCGAAGCCAAGGAAGATCGGAAGCCCGTAATAGAACAAGAACAGCTGAACGAGAAGCGGTGTTCCGCGTATGATTTCAACATATACCGTTCCGATGAAACGAAGCAGCCACAATCCCGACAAGCGCAGAAGGGACACGAGAGTGCCAAGCACAAGACCGCTAAGCACGGCGAGCAGCGATACCTCTAACGTCTTTTTAATGCCGATCCAGTAGTACGAACCGTAGTCGTTTAGAAAAGAAAAATCCCAATGATACGCTAATTCCATGATGTCTACCCTGCCTTTTGTATTCGCGCAAGCGTAAACGTATGCGGCTTCCCTCTAAGGGAGCCGCATACGTTTCGCGGTTTATTGTTCCGAGATTTGCGTCATTTCCGATACCCATTGATCGATCTTCTTGTCCGCGGTCAGATGATCAAGCGTTTTTTGAATCTCAGCCAGAAGGTCTTTTTCGCCTTTGTTAACCGCTACCGCGGAACCGCCGGACTCGTATTCAGGGGAAATGCTTGTCAACGCGAGATCCGAGTTTACGTTGGCATAGCCTTGCGCAACCGGAAGCTCGACAATCAGAGCATCAACCTTTTTCGATTTCAGCTCAAGTACCAAATCCGTTGTTTTGCCCAAGGATTTCAGCTTCGCGCCTTTGATGCCTTGAGCGATTTTCTCTTGCGTCGAGCCCATTTGAACGCCGATCGCTTTACCTTCAAGGTCAGCCATCGTCGTGAATTTGTCTTTATCCTCCGCACGCACAAGTACGCCTTGCTTTGCTTCGTAATAAATCTTGGAGAAGTCTACCGCCTTCGAGCGTTCCTCATCCGGCGTCATGCCCGCGATAACGAAGTCGATCTTGCCCAGCTTCAGCTCCGCAAGCAGGTTGCCGAAGTCCATATCTTTAATCTCCAGATCAACGCCGAGGTCCTTGGCAACTTCCTTTGCGATTTCAATGTCGAAGCCTACGATTTGATCCTTGCCTTCAACATTCTTGTGGAACTCGTACGGCGCGTATTCGGCGCTTGTGCCCAGAACGATTTTGCCCGCTTTCTTAATGTCGGCCAGCTTGCCTGTAGCCGCTGCGGCACCGTTATCCGCGGATGCAGCCGGGCTTTCGTTAGAGGAAGAATTATTCGCGTTGTTTTTACCGCCGCATGCTGCCAGCGTCATTACAACGACTAAAGTCAAAATAAAAACTAAGCTTTTTTTAAACGTCATGTCATTCAGCTCCTGATGTCTAATCATTAGAAAACCAGTTGATTATAATTCATTATCGCGTATAAAGATACAGGTTTTTTCTCCCATAATTTTCAGATTTACTAAGTCGTCAGCCCTACTATGGAAGCATTCCCAAATAACCTCATCCTCACTCGAGAGCACGAGTAATAGAAGCCAATATACGGCATACTCCTTTTTATAGTAGAATGAGGCGTGCTTCCCAATACGATAATGAGGTGCTTGCCATGTCCATCAGTTTCACGTCGTCGATCATCAGCCGGTTAAAACGAGATATAGCGGAAATAGAGCGGCAGATTGTTCAAGATAAAAGTAAAATCGCTAAAATAAACGCCAAAATCAAACAGCTGCAAACGGATAAACCGGAAGGCTCCTCGCCGGCGGACCAGAGTAAAATGACCCAAATCAAAAAGCTCAGCGCTCAAGCCGTGCAATTGGCGGAATCGCAAACGGGTCTGGCCAAACAATTGTCCGTAAAAAACGCCGAGCTTCGGCTTCAACTGGCTAAGGAAAAAGGAATCTGAGACGATTTACTGAAGCAAAAAAGGATGTAACCCCTATCCGGTTACATCCCCATAAACAACCCGCATGAAACCTAAGCTTCTTCCGGGCTATTCTTGCCGGATAATAATAAATTCATCAAAATTGCCGTAAGCGAGCCGGTTACGATCCCGTTCTGCAGAAGCATCTTCGCAAAATCCGGCAGCTGGTCGAAGACTTGAGGGACCGCAGAGGATCCGAGACCAACGGCGATGCTGCATGCAACGATAAGCAAATTCCGCTCCTCGCGCAAATTGACTTCCGACAAGATCGAAATGCCGGATGCCGCAACGGAGCCGAACATCACTATCATTGCTCCGCCAAGCACCGCGTTCGGGATAACCGTTGTAATCGCGGCAAGCTTCGGGATCAGGCCAAGCACAACCATAATGCCGCCGGCCGCAAATATCACGTCGCGGGTCTTTACGCGGGTCAACGTGATCAGACCGACATTTTGCGAAAAGGCCGTATAAGGAAACGCGTTGAATAATCCGCCAAGCATAATGGCCGCGCCTTCCGAGCGGAGACCGTTAATGATTTGCTTTTGCTCCACCTTCTGATCCGTCGCTCTTCCGACAGCCAGGTAAACGCCCGTGGATTCCACCATACTGACAATATTGACGATAATCATCGTGAACACGGCAGTCAGGCTGAATTGCGGCGTGCCGAAGTAGAACGGCTGAACCATGTTGAACCAGGAAGCATCGTTTACCGGCGCAAAGCTGACGATTCCCATCGCATACCCGGCGATCGTGCCAACGGCAAGTCCAATCAACACGGAAATGGAGCGCAAGAAGCCTTTGGCGAAACGGTTAACGAGCAAAATCACGATAAGCGTGCCAAGCGCCAGCAACAGATTGCGCGGCAATCCGAAGTCATCGCTGCCCTGCCCGCCGGCAACGTTATTCATGGCCACCGGTATCAGCGAAAGTCCAATGATTGTAACGACCGAACCGGTAACGATAACCGGGAAGAACTTCAACAGCTTCCCGTATAGCGGTGCTGCCAATACAACGAATAAGCCTGATAAAATGATGGCCCCGTAAGCCGTAGCCAGATTCGAGGCAGACGCAACCGCTATGATCGGGCCAACGGCCGTGAACGTGCAGCCGAGAATAACCGGCAGTCTGCTGCCGAAATATTTGGTGCCCAGCACCTGCAGAATCGTTGCAAGACCGCAAGTGAACAGGTCCGCCGCAATCAGGTAAGCCATCTGTGCTGGAGTCAAGTGGAGCTGACCCCCAACGATTATCGGAACTACAACGGCGCCCGCGTACATCGCCAAGACATGCTGAAATCCTAATGTAAATGCCCTCTGTTTGCCCAGCATCTCTTATACCGTCTCCTTTACGAGCTTTTTGCTTATCGCAGGTTCCTCGAAATATATTTCCCCCGGCGCCATTCTGGAGATGGTTGCAAGCGACTCGACGCTGACATTCATTTGCTCCAGCAATCCCCTGCCCTCTTGAAATCCTTTTTCAATCACGCAGCCAACGCCGGCGAGCTCGGCACCGGATTCTCTCACGATCTCAACTAAGCCAACAAGGGCTGCGCCCGTCGCGAGAAAATCGTCTACGATAAGGACCTTGTCGCCGGGTCCCAAATAATTTTTAGAAACCGTCACCTGATACGTTTCTTGCTTGGTAAAGGAATGAACGGACGCCGAATAGACCTGCTCCGACTGCGTAACCGCCTTTTTCTTCTTGGCGTATACAAACGGAACCTTAAGCGCAATGCCCGCAGCCATCGCAAATTGAATGCCGCTCGCTTCGATCGTGAGCACCTTCGTAATGGTCTTATCCGCAAACCGGGCGACCAATTCCTTGCCAATCTCCAGAGCAAGCTCCGTGTCTACCTGATGGTTCAAGAAGGAATCCACCTTCAGCACCGTATCGGACAATATTAATCCTTCTTTGCGTATGCGATCTTCCAGCAGTTTCATCTTTTTCGCTCCTCTAGTTGATAAAAAAAGGGACAAGCCTATAATTGGCCTGTCCCTACGTTAAACGAATTCGTGCACGCTGAACTACATTCTTCCACTTTCCCACTACTTCCGGTACAGAGAAGCATAGCAAAGCTAAATGTAAAAAAGCGATCACTCATAGTCGGATAGTTGCAATGGTTATCCGGTAGAAACTTATGGGCCGTATTCCCATGATTATATGAGTCTTTTTAAAAATGCATTTCTAATCATACTAGGAAAGAAGCCTGGATTACAAGTGGTATTTTTTTATGATTGGCTATTACGACAGAACGGTTTCTAGGAGAGGAGTAATCAAATGAATTTTAATCTCACGGAAGCGATCGAAGTATTGGAACGCACGCCCCAAACCTTACAGCTTTTTTTATCCGGTTTGTCTGATGGCTGGCTGGCATCCAGCGAAGGCGAAGGGACTTGGAATGCGCGGGAGGTCATTGACCATCTGATTGAGGGAGAGAAAAGCAATTGGATTCCGCGCCTCGAATTTATCCTTGCCGAAGGCGAACAAGCGCCGTTTCCCTCCTTTAACCGTTTCGCCCATTTGAAGCCTACCTCCCCCCGGTCAATTGAACAGTCTTTACTTGAATTTATTGAAATCCGGACCCTTAATATCGCGAGACTCGAGGAGCTCGTAAAGGATGAATCCAGTCTTGAGAAGACCGGTTCCCATCCTGCATTCGGCGTCGTAAAGGTACGGGAGTTAATTGCTACTTGGGCCGTACACGACATGACGCATATCGCCCAAGTCGTCAGGGTTATGGCAAACCGTTATGTCGGGGACGTGGGACCGTGGCATGAATACTTGGGGATTCTGAATAGGAAATAATGCGGAATATAATAAAGAGAGGCTGCAAACGCGCTGTAACAGCTCGTTTGCAGCCTCTCTTGTTAGATGACTGATTTCCGAATTGGACGTTCTGTCCAATTCTTACATCATGCCGCCCATACCGCCCATGCCGCCCATATCAGGCATAGCCGGTTTGTCTTTCTCAGGCTTGTCGGCAACAACCGCTTCGGTAGTCAGGAACATAGCCGCTACGGAAGCTGCGTTTTGCAGAGCGGAACGAGTTACTTTCGCAGGGTCAACGATACCCGCTTCGAACATGTTTACCCATTCGCCGGTTGCGGCATTGTAGCCAACGCCAACTTTTTCGTTTTTCAGACGCTCAACGATAACGGAACCTTCTTGACCAGCGTTCGCAGCGATTGTGCGAAGCGGCTCTTCGAGGGAGCGCAATACAATGTTAACGCCAGTTTGCTCGTCGCCAGCCGTTTGAACAGCTGCAACCGCTTTGTATACGTTGATCAGAGCTGTACCGCCGCCGGATACGATACCTTCTTCAACCGCCGCGCGAGTCGAGTTCAGGGCATCTTCGATGCGGAGCTTGCGCTCTTTCAGTTCGGTTTCGGTTGCCGCGCCGACTTTGATAACCGCTACGCCGCCAGCCAGTTTAGCCAGACGCTCCTGCAGCTTCTCGCGGTCGAACTCGGAAGTTGTTTCTTCCAGTTGCACGCGGATTTGGTTAACGCGAGCTTGAATATCTTCAGGGTTGCCGCTGCCGTCCACGATGATCGTGTTTTCTTTCGTAATGCGGATTTGGCGAGCGGAACCGAGTTGGTCCACAGTAGCCGATTTCAGCTCAAGGCCGAGTTCTTCCGTTACTACTTGCGCGCCAGTCAGTGCAGCGATATCAGCCAGCATCGCTTTGCGGCGGTCGCCGAAGCCCGGAGCTTTAACGCCTACGCAAGTGAATGTGCCGCGCAGTTTATTCAGGACGAGCGTAGCTTGCGCTTCGCCTTCGATATCTTCAGCGATGATCAGGAGCTGTTTGCCGGATTGAACAACTTTCTCGAGAACCGGCAGGATCTCTTGAATGTTGGAGATCTTCTTGTCCGTGATCAGAATGTATGGATTGTCGAGGACAGCTTCCATTTTATCTGTATCTGTAATCATGTAAGGGGAAACGTAACCGCGGTCGAATTGCATGCCTTCAACCACTTCAAGCTCGGTTACGAAGCCTTTGGATTCTTCTACTGTGATAACGCCGTCGTTGCCCACTTTTTCCATCGCTTCAGCGATCAGTTGGCCAACTTCGTCGTCAGCGGCGGAGATCGATGCCACTTGCGCGATCGATTGTTTGCCTTCGATTGGCTTAGCGATAGCTTTCAGCTCTTCAACCGCAGCTTTAACCGCTTTTTCGATGCCTTTGCGGATAACCATAGGGTTAGCGCCGGCCGTAACGTTTTTCAGGCCTTCGCGGATCATCGCTTGAGCCAGAACGGTTGCCGTAGTCGTACCGTCGCCGGCAACGTCGTTTGTCTTCGTCGCTACTTCTTTAACCAGTTGAGCGCCCATGTTCTCGAATGCGTCTTCCAGCTCGATTTCTTTCGCGATGGAAACGCCGTCGTTCGTGATGAGCGGGCTGCCGAATTTCTTCTCCAGCACCACGTTGCGGCCTTTAGGACCAAGCGTTACTTTAACCGCGTTTGCAAGTTGATCAACACCGCGCAGCATTGCGCGGCGAGCGTCTTCGCTAAATTTAATTTCTTTTGCCATTACCAGTTACCTCCCAAAAAGTATAATAAGTATCTTCCGTCTTGCCCTCTATGTTAGAAAACGGGCTTATCCAAAGATCGCGTGAATGTCGCTTTCCTTCATAATCAAATACTCTTTGCCTTCGTATTTGATTTCTGTTCCCGCATATTTCGAGAAAAGGACGCGGTCGCCAACTTGAACTTCAAGCGCAACGCGAACGCCGTCTTTCAGCGTGCCGCTGCCAACTGCCACCACTTTGCCTTCTTGCGGCTTTTCTTTAGCCGTATCCGGCAGAACGATGCCGCTTGCAGTCGTTTCTTCTTTTGCGATCGGTTCGATCAATACGCGTTCACCTAAAGGTCTGATCATTGAAAATAGCCTCCTTAAAAAATTTGTCGCTTATTGTTTTAAATTAGCACTCGTAAGCTTTAAGTGCTAACAACCATTTTTATCATACTCATTTTCGGGTCTGATTTCAAGTGTCTTGAATCATTTTTGCAGTTATTTAACAACTGAGCGAAGGCACCTTCACCATTATAGCCCTAGCTAAAAGACGGCATACGCGAATGATGCGCATGCCGTCTTCATTTACGGCTTGACTTGCAAGCCGCCTAAAATAAAATGAGTCATCTCTTCTATCGTGTATTCCAGCGTGTAAGGCCCCTCGCGGCGGATAACCTGCCAATACTCGGAGTTGCGGTTAAACAATAATACGCCCGCAATAGAGTACAGAGTAAGATCAACCGAATTGAACCGGAACACGCCTTGCTCGCGGCCCGCCTCCAGCCACTGCCGCAGCGCTTGCCACAGCGGCATGACGTAATAGCGGATCTTGTCGATACGGGAGGTGTTCAGCAGGATTTCATGCTGGATGATTTGAACCAGCTCCGGATCGCTGTAACGGAACTTGGTTACCTCCGAGATTACCAGCTTGACGCCCTCAAGCGGAGGAAGGCTTTTGTCCACTTTGACAAATTGGTGACTAGGAAAATAGGCATCGAACAAAGCCGCGAACATATTCTCTTTCCCGCCAAAATAATACGAAATGAGAGCGACGTTAGCCCCGCCCGCTTCCTCGCAAATTTGCCTTACCGTCGTCCCGTCAAAGCCCTGGCTGGCAAACAGCTTCTTTGCCGCAAGCAGGATGCGGGACTTCACATCGCTCTCATTCGTTGTCATTGTCTTATCCTCCAAGCCTATCTATTAGAACGATTTATTTGGCCGCAACCGCTGCCTCATGCTTTCGGACGGCGCTGCGTTTCAGCCCAGTCGCTGCAGCGCTCACCGCTACGGCTACCGCCGTAATCAGGAAGAGAACCGCTACCTCATGGCCTACGCCGGGTCCGCCAAACAGTAAGTTCATGTTTCCTTCCACCGCATACGTTGCGGGAAGAACGGAACCAAGCCCGGTATAGAAATCCGATAACAGCTCCCGAGGCACAATCGTACCCGAAGATACCAGCTGCGCCGACAGAAGCATAATGTTAAACAGCATGCCTGCCATCCCGAACAGGTAGAGAAACATTTGCGATACGAACATAAAGGTGAGCAGGAACAGCATTTCAAACAACCATAGATGGAAAAAGCCCTGCTCGATTTGTCCGCCAAGCGATAACAGCAATGTCGAGCCTACTAATGATACAACAGCTGCTGCCGCAATATTAATGATACTCCTCGCGCCAAATCTTCTCCAGCGGCTTACCCCGGCCGATACGGCCATCGCCGACTGCTCGAGGTTCATGCCCATAATCATGGCACCGACATAAGAAGCAAGCACCATCATCATCGGCACCATCTGATTGTTCATGCCATGTATGGCGTTAGTCGACTGAATATCCGCCGTTACGCGCTCAGCCAAACTTTGCGCAGCCGTTGCAGCTTGTTCCTCCGGAATCTTTGCAGCCTCTCCAAGCCTTGTCTTAACGCCGGCAGCTACTGCCTGCTTGTTGACCTCGGCCGTAACCTGCTCGGCTACCCCGCCCATCATACTTTTAATTAAAGCAGGATTCGACTCATTAATCCAATACTGAATGTTCGCGTGCCCGCCTGGAGACGCCGCCTTCTGCGTAAAATCCTCCGGCATATAAATAATCATCTGAAGCTTCCGGTCATCCAGCTGCTGCTTGGCAGCGTCCAAATCATCCAGCCGGGACATCCGGAAAGGCAACTCTTTCAACAGATTTGCCGCTACCTGCTCTCCAAGCTGCTTATCTTTATTGACAACCGCAATATGCAGCTGATCGGCACGGTCCGTTACCCCGTCGTAGCCCGTCATCCAAATCAAAGAGAATATGATCTGGAACATCAGTGCCGTAATAATCCCGATCCATGTGGTCGGGCGCTTCATAAATGCCTGCAATGCTTGTTTCAATCTCTCCACTCCCTCTATCTATCTCTCGTTTTAAACATATGTTTAAAACAACTGTTTAATACATTATCAAGCAATTCTTCCCTTGTCAATGATGGCAAACAAATTCACCAGAGTCGGCGGTTCAGAAGTACAACGACAAGAAAATCACCTCATTAGCGACATGAAAATCCCGATTAAGTTATGAACCAGGCATTCAACTGCCCATAGTAGAGCAACGTCAGCAAGCAGCCTGGCATTATTGACCGGCTGCTGCACTGTTCCTATTAAACTAAAATTCCCAATTAATTTAGGCTATTTAACCAGATGTGACGATTAAGGGTATGGTCTTCATTTCATAGATTTTTTGGAGAGTTTGGACATGCTTCCTCTTCTCGTCATCAGCCTCATTGTGGAGATACCCCTCCACAAGCCTGTACCCGAATACAAGAAGGATTATCTCGTACACACAATGATCGGCGATTCGGGATACATCCGCATACTCCGAAAAGCCTTTGTAATACGCAGGGATGCATCGCTGATAGTGTTCGACCATGTGATCGATATCCGGTTCATCCACGATCAGGCTTGCGAGATCCTCGCCCAGATAGCCCCATCCGCTGGTATCCCAATCAATGAGCGCGATATTCCCATCAGCATAGATAAGGTTGGTTACCCAGAAGTCCCTGTGACATAGAACGAGGGGCAATTTTTCAATACGGTCGAATATTTCGTCTGCTTGCTCATCGATTTCGATGAGCATTTGCCGTACGTGCAACAACAATTCGCAGTCCTCCGATCGTATATAATCGTAGACGACCGGCCATGATCTGTAATGCAAATACGTATTCTTCATAAAATCCACATGACTCAGGTTGGTCAAGCTCTGCAGCACGGCGGGTTGCTGCGCATACAGCTTTCCTTGAAAGCGCCCTAACTCCCTAGCGGCCTTTTCATACATGTCACTGGTTAAGTCTAATCCGGTTACACCATCGATGTATTCCAGCCACAACTGGTATTCATTAACTTCGGAATTGAACTCGGCATGATAGCATGTCGGCCAGCGGAGGGCTTCCGAGAAAGTCGCCCCCAAGTCAGACGAATACAGATCATATTCCCGACGCCATGAACCCGGATCACCATAACGCTCCCATTTCTTTTGGATCTTCAGTACAATACGGTACGGCAATATTTCACCTTCTGCGGTTTCGGCGGTCCCCGATACCAGGTACACATTTCCCACGGTCCCGCCCTGTAGAGGCATAGTTTGGCAGTCGGCCGTGATGATATCCTTCTTAAACCGTCGGTTTAAGGCATAAATCAGCTGTTCAAGTTTAATGTTCATTAATTCCTCCATCTTCTTCTTTGCCGATGAGGCAGCGCGTATTATCCTGGGCATAATCTTTATCATGTTGCGCGGCATAGATACCCATCTACGAAAACAACAGCCGATTTACCAACTGCCCGTAACCTATCATCTGCAAAGGATGGAAGACGCTTGCTTGCTTTCTCCGACCCGCCATGCCATCATCAAGAAAAGAACTATTGGCAAGCGTACAGTGAAAGGGCAGGGAGTTTGGCATGATTCATTTCAATTCGGATACCTATCAAGTCGCATATGCGGGAGAACGCGTGAATCTCTTGCCCAAGGAGTTCGCGCTCTTTCGCTTTCTATACGAGCATGCTGGACGCTCGTTCACCCGGGAGGCCTTGCTTGATGCCGTATGGCCGATGGAAGCCCCGACCGACCGGACCGTGGACGACCACATTTACCGCGTTCGGAGAAAATTGGCCGGCTGGAACCACCTGCTCCGCGTGGAAACCGTCCGGGGCAAGGGCTACAAGCTCGTGCGCCGCGCTCACGAGTCGAACGATAATCCGCTAAGCTACGACGAACAGTTCGCGATGGACATGAAGCGTTTGTTCTCCAGGTATCACAGCCTTGGCATGGGAGCGGCCATGCAGTTGTTATCGGAGAACCGTGAAGTTTTAAGCTTGCCCGGCGACCCTTACAATGACGCCTATCTGCGTTTTATTCGCGGCGATTTCGAATGGCTCCTGACAACGGACAGCGTTTCCCTCTGGCAGAAGCTGACGTATGCCGTGTATATCCACTCCATCATTCAACCGGAGCCTGCAGCTACGCTCCCTTATATCGTAAAGCTTCTTGCCAAAGACAAAGCCAACACATTGGCATGGCGGTATGACTTGCAGCTAAGCCTCGTTCTCCTCTATACGGAAGCCGGCAAGCCGGATAATGCGCGGAAGGTTCTCAAAGCGATCCGGCAGGAGATTGAAGCGCTCGACTCCCCTAGCTTCAAGGCGCTCTTTCTGCTGAAGGAAACGTATCTGGCGATATGGACGGGGAAGCTTGAGACTGCGGACGCCAAGCTGCGCGAATGCGACGAGCTGCTGCTGCGTTATCCAATCAAGCGCGAGCGGGGAGCTTATCTCGTGGCCATGGCACTGCTCCTGTACCGGCAAAGCAACATTCCCGCCGCGAGACTTGCGCTGGATGAAGGGTTGGAGACGCTCCGCCATACGGAGTTCCTCCCCCATCTGCTATTTAGCTTAAGTATAATGCTGCGATTTCTGTCCATCCATGAATGCGATGAAACGTATCGGCTAGCCTATCAACGGCAGTGGGACCAGCTTGCTGTCCGTTACCGCTTTGAAGAGCTGCTGCCTCAAACGGAGCAGTTGCTTATAAAGCATCTCTGATCATTCTCTGACATTCCCCTGCTACGATTGGAATCATAACGATTTCATTCACGGGGGTTGCATCCAATGTTAAGAAAAAACCGATCGTTCTCCAAAATGTTCGCCGCCTACGGCCTCTCGGCTTTCGGCGATTATTTCGACTTTATGGCAGTCACGATTCTTCTCGGCTTCATCTGGAAGGAGGACGCGATGACGATCGCGCTGCTGCCTCTGTGTTTTGCCGTGCCCGGCATTGCATTCAGCCAGTTGGCAGGTATTTTGGCGGATCGTTGGAACAAACGGAATCTGATGATCGCCACCGATCTCCTGCGCTCCGGATTAACCGTCATTCTCATCTTCGCCCCAAACGCGGGAGTTCTGCTCGGCTTGATCGCAATCCGATCGACCGCCCGCGTCTTCCACTTTCCCGCACAACAATCGATGACGCGGACCGTTGTTGCACCGGATCAACTCTTGCAGGCGACCTCTCTTAACGGCGCCGTCTTCCAGCTGTCCAAAATATTCGGGCCTTTGCTTGGCGCCTCCGCGGCGTCTGTATTCTCCCCCTCTTTCAGCATGGCGGTGAACGCGGGCTGCTACGTCGTGTCCGCCTTCTTGCTCCTGCTTGTCCCCGCCGTCGATGGGCGCGTACCGGTCACAGCATCCGCAACCAGGGAGAAGAAGGGCCTGCGGGGCGAATGGCGTGATGGATGGCGCCTTCTCTGGCGCAGCCGCACCTTGCGCATGAGTATTCTCTTCAGCTTAATCGGGCTGGCCGGCATCCAAATGATTGATGCCCAATTCGCCATCCTCTTCCGCGAGATTGCCCCGGAACAACCCGATTTAATGGGCTGGCTCGTAACCGCGATCGGTGCTGGTGGACTCGTAAGTGTTACTTGGCTTCGCCGGTACCAAGAGCTTACGGCATATGGACGGCTGCTCGGTGGGGGCGTGGCGCTGATCGGCCTGATGTTCGCGGCTGCAGGCGTTTTCCGGCAAGACAGTCCACTGTGGCTTATGCTGCTGGTATTCTTCATCGGAGGGATCGGAACCGGCTTTACCTCCTCGGGCATGAACTACATACTGCAAAAAGAAACGCCACCCGATGCCGTAGGCCGCGTCAGCGGCATATTTGAATCCTTAAGTAGCGTCATCTTTGTCATCGCTCCGCTCAGCGGCGGCGCGCTGATTGGTCTAATGGGCGCGAGCCGCACGTTCTTGTTCGTCGGGCTCTCGGTTGGGATAATCGGTTTCGTCGGAATTGTGCTGCGTTGGCAGCTGTGGGGAAGGACGGATACCCGGAGGCAGGAGGTTTCGCGCAACGCTTAAATTTATTTTAATAAAGCCAGTTACAAAACTAACCTCCCACTACTTCAACAACAAACCGGCAGTGGTTCTCTGATCTGCTGCCGGTTTGTTGTGTTAAACTAACGTTCTTCCGCTAATGAAGATTAGGCTGTCACACTTTATTTTAGTGACTCTTTTGTCGTTAGTGCAGTATAAAGGGATATTCACGTCTTAAAACAAACGACAAGAAAATACGTACAAATGAAAAAGAACCTTGTTAATATCAAGGTTCTAAATCGGGAATATTATGTCGTTAAACTTCTTCTCCCGATTAAATTTTAGGCCGTCAAGAAACGTCTGAAGCCGGTCATTAATGACGGGCTGGCTGCTTCACTCATTAAGCTATCGTTCTCCGTTAGTTGAAAACACAAATGATAAAAATATCCAGTACAAAAGCAATACAATGCATGCTAAATTGAATGGTGTTAGATGAGGTAATGAATTACCCCGTCTGAGAAATGGGCTAATTGAAGGGGCAAAAAGGTGACTAAAGACAATTTTGACTACTATACAGACAAGGAATTCGAATGGACAGGGATACTGGAATATTACCAATCCCCCAACTTCATACATAAGAAGGGAACCATATTTAATATCGAAGTAAAGATTGATAAACCGCTTGATGAAATTGATTCTAACATGGTTTTCTCTTTAGCTTCTTCTTGGACTTGGGGAGAAGATAGAAGAATTAAAGCATTTAAACTTAAAGAACATCAAATCGGCGGTACGCGAATTTTTCTCGAATTCCTTACTATACGTAAGAGTCAGAGATACGACGAAATTAAGTACTTCCTCTTTAGTCTAGGGTCGTTTTTAGACCTGTGTGAATATAGAATCGAGGCAATTAAGGTTAATGAAGTCTTAGAAAAGACAGCTGCTGAGTGATTTTTGCAGCTGTCTTTTACTATCGTTTAAGTTTCAACTATCGTTCCCCGTTAGCTTAAAGATCTGTAGTCATATGAGCTTCTACTAACGGGGATTGTCTTCGTACGAAACCAATTGGCCGCTTGCTGGACCAACGGTGATGAATTTATCGGTGTAACATCATCGATTAAAATCCAGTCATAACCATTAGAGTCTTGTCCTTCGAATTGAACCACAGGACCCCCAATTTTTCTAGCTACAATAATAACTTCATACAAAATCGCAATATGATGCACACACTCATTAGTGTTATCCTGAAGCGTCCATAACACAGAAAAATCACAAACACCAATATTGTTGAGTTCTTTGACTTTGAAACCTGTTTCTTCGTTAAACTCCCTTTTTAAGCCCTGCTCTAAAGACTCCGATCCTTCTAGTCGCCCCCAGGCAAGTCCAATTGGCCGGCATAAGGGCCTATACTTTTTCGTATAACTAGAATTTTTTCATTAACTATACATATTCCGTAAACACCTATGTGGCGATAAAACTTTTCCTCCATTGAATTTAATCCCCCTATTTTCGTCGCAGGTGTGTATCAAGCTATCGTATCCCGTTACTTTAATAATGACAAATGAGCGGAGTCATTAAAAATCTCCAAAACATTCTGATTAAAAGCGTTCCTAGTCAAGATAGAAATACTAGCTGGAGATGCTGAAAAGTATGCATTCTCTAGCATCTGTTCGGAAAATTGGAGCCACCAAGCCGTTATATAAGCTAAGGTACCACCATGGGTAATTATTAGTAAATTCTTCTCATTCGTTTTACATAGTAACTCTAAGCAGTTACAAACCCTTCCATAAAACTGTCTCCAAGTTTCGCCATTTTGAAATTCTTGATAGTCCAAATCAAAACTACTATCGACTCTCGGATTTCTATTAGCTCTCGCCCATTCTTTAGTTTTACCTGCCGCGTCACCTGTGTTGATTTCCCGAAGCTCTTTATTTATATTTACTTCAAGTCCTTTTGTTGTCCATGTGTATCGGTAACAAACAAGGCCTTGCAGGAGTCCTCACGGCTGGCTAGATACTTCTTTAGCCATACTTTGCACTCTATAGTAAAGTAAACTTCTCGCTGCTTCGATCCCTTGCCATTAACGATCGCTGAGCAATTCTCCCAGTTCAGATCCTCGATATAACCGATTATAAGCGCAATAAAAATAAGAAGTTCCATTTCTTTTTCCGAATCTCCTTTTTAACTTCAGTGACACTGGTCACTCAAAAAAAGGCTCATCTTATTCTATTTATCGAAAAAATAAGCTACTAATATGACCAATAAAAATAATAAGATTATCAGTGCAATGCGTTGTCTCATTTTATGGCCCTTTCAGTTTCACCTTATTCTTAATAGCTGTTTAGACGTAATTAATTTCCATTTGTTGCGCTATCCCTTTCGTTTAATAAAAACAGGGAGCAGCTGCGCCGGCAGTCTGCTCCCTAGATAGTTCAACTAATGTTCCCCGATAGCGTAACGGCTCATCTGAACTGATCAGCTTTATTTCGAGATAGCCAATACACCATAAAATCAAACAACTCGATTGAGTAAGTATGCTTATTTTGGGTACTCGGAATCGATGTAATGATTTCCCCAATATTTCTATCAACGCTCACGGAATCTATAAAATGGACTAGACCGGGAACCTCTTTATTAAGCGCTTCGAAGTAATGTTTTTGTGGCTTAATGAACTGTAAATTCATATCAAAGCCCCCTCGTTTCCTCGAAGAATCCGATTCTTTCCGTTTAATTAGTTCATCCTCACTGCAGCTGAGTAGATAATATCTGTCAGGGAATCCGATTTTTTGGTCTAGAATCAGATTCCGATAGTAATCGGCTATAAACTCTAACGACTGATTATCAAATAAAGTAAAATCATACGCCCAGTTATACCAAAAGGGTTGAAATAAATCGATGTCTATAACAACAAATGAGTGCTTATTCCTGTTTTCCAAGGCTATTCTCCATCGATCTGCCTGACGTTCAAACCACCATTCTCTATATTCAGGGTTAGGTCGTTCTTTCCACCAGGTATTAATTTCAGGGATATGAAAAGCCCCATGAATGGCAGCCAGTTCAGAGGATGTGCTTGTTTTTCCTACAGCACTAGCACCTTCGATACTTATAATGGTCATACCTTCTCCTCCATAATTTGTTGCGGTAACCTCTTTTACTCCATAAAAAACGGCAGCGGATCTCTAATCTGCAGCCGTATTATGCATGCTTTGAAACTAATGTTCTCCGTTAGTGCAACCCCTTAAGAATTATCAATATCTATCTAAAACCAGTCAGGATGCTCACCTCTTGTTATAACACCATCCATAGGGAACACCATATCTATAAATTCCCCTGTATATGCATCAAGATCAACAGCAACGCCATCAATATTAATGGTCCAGGTTCTATCTCTAGTTAATTGATTCCAGAATGTATCTTCATTTAACCAACTACTTTCAGCACCGTTTTTCGTGTTATATGTTAAATCCATGTTACGGTTTACTGCATCAAGGTACATTATTGCTTTGGATAGGGCTTGATCTTCCGGAAGAAGAGGCTTTTGAATTTGATACAATCCAATAACCAGAGTAACCATTATAAGCAACAAGATAATCAAAACCCCAATTTTCTTACCGGCACGCACTACATTCCCCCCTCATGTTAGTTATCACCTTGTATTGAAACTATAGTTCCTCGATAGCAACTGTCGCGGCTTGTTCATCACTTCATAATACCACATATTGGAACTGTCCTCCCTCTATGAAGAATCACTTTTCTCTTAAATTCTCATGTTTCCTTAGATTTTGAACGTTTTTCTTTCATACCAGACAATCATTAGATGGAACAAGGTTGTAGAAGATGTAAAATATGGGGCGGAGAAAGCGCAAAAATATATCCACCCAGACCACTCGTTTTAAAAAGTGGACATTCTGGAGATATATGGTCGCACCTTTGGATCTCCACTTAGGCTCATGGCGGTCAACCCTCCCATGTCTCACAGAGTCTTCGCTCCCACATTCCTTCATTCAACCTGTCCATGAGGTGGAGGTCGGATATGCTGCCCGACAGGATCTTCGTCCGTATGATAGTTCTGTTCCGACTCATCCGTGCTTCAATTGTCTGTATTCCGTACTAATGTTCTACTAAGAAAGCATAGAATCTAAGCTGCTAACGACAATGTTGTAAACTGGGGGATATCCTGTAACATCGTTTCTTCACTAAACCAA
>NZ_JAASRQ010000014.1:0-40673 GCF_011761545.1 Paenibacillus sp. BK720
CAAAGTGAAGCAAATGCTTCGGAGTTACTTCCGAGTACTTTGCGGGGGCCCCATAAATGAACTTAAGGAATTCAAACTTTCGCATCCAGTTTTCAGGGCGCAATCAACAAGTGAATGATTGTCTAGTACAATGATTCATGGACGAATGCAACGACATTTGGCGATGTCGACACCTGATCTTACAGTATTCCTACGGACTGTAAGTGACACTAGTAGGACAAGCGTGGCGGTGTAGCTCAGCTGGCTAGAGCGTACGGTTCATACCCGTGAGGTCGGGGGTTCGATCCCCTTCGCCGCTACCATATATTAGGAGGCTTAGCTCAGCTGGGAGAGCATCTGCCTTACAAGCAGAGGGTCGGGGGTTCGATCCCCTCAGCCTCCACCATATATGTTTTTGCAATAATCCATGGAGCTGTGGTGTAGAGGCCTAACATGCCTGCCTGTCACGCAGGAGACCGCGGGTTCGAATCCCGTCAGCTCCGCCATTTTTTTGTCCATAAGTAAGGCTCGGTAGCTCAGTTGGTAGAGCAGAGGACTGAAAATCCTCGTGTCGGCGGTTCGATTCCGTCCCGAGCCACCATTTGCTTTTGGAGGGTTAGCGAAGTGGCCAAACGCGGGAGACTGTAAATCTCTTCCTAACGGTTCGGTGGTTCGAATCCATCACCCTCCACCATTTCTCATTATTGAGAGCCATTAGCTCAGTTGGTAGAGCACCTGACTTTTAATCAGGGTGTCGAAGGTTCGAGTCCTTCATGGCTCACCATTTATCTAAACGTACAACCCGCAGATTCCGGTCTGCGGGTTTTTTGATGTTTCATATTACAACAAATAAGAAAGCCTGAAGGAGAATGAACCTCAGGCTTATTTTCATTGCTTATTTGATTTTACGGATGCGAAGTTCTTCAACAATCTCGGCTACAGAAGCATCCAGGCGCTGCTTAAGCTCGTCATTCAGTTCGAACTGCGACTCGCCGACACCGGCATCAATACGGGCGATCTGAGAGTCGATGGCATAGACGCCGCTGCCGAAATGCTTGGCATTAAGCGACGAGAGAACAGGCTTAAGCGCATAGTCGATAGAGAGCAAGTGGGCAATGGTTCCGCCGATGAATAGAGGAGTAACGAATTTATCGGTAAGTCCTTTTTGCGGAAGCAGGTCCAGGAAGGTCTTGAGTACGCCGGTGAAGGATGCTTTGTACACCGGGCTTGCAATGATAACGACGTCTGCGGCCTCAACAATGGCAGCTGCTTCAACAATGGCAGGGCTGTCAAACCGCGCATGGATAAGGTCCTCAGCTGGTAAAGAGGCCACCGTAATATGGTTGAAGGAGATGCCTTTTTCCGATAGATGCGATTCGACATATTGCGTAATTCCTGCTAAACGGGATCCGGGATTAGGGCTTCCGGACAAAATAACCACTTGAGACATCATATCCACTCCTTAATTATATAAATTCCGATATGTAAACTATGAATTAATCCTAACACGATAATTTCCAGTCGTCAAACTCATTATAACGCTGCCGGTAAAGTTTTTAATCATTTTTTTCCTCATGGTAGGGAACAATGTTGAAAGCTACAACAATTGATGTAACTGACGAAGGGGAACATTCGAATGACATACTGGCTGGCTGTGGGGATGAGCGCTGTTCTCACGATTGCTTTTGTACCTGTTATGCAAAAGATAGCACTTAAATACGGAATCGTAGATCGGCCAAACTGGCGCAAAATTCACAATCGCCCTATTCCTCTAATGGGGGGAGCGGCATTGTATGTGGCATGCGTCGTGACGATTATTGCTTTCCAAGGCATAACGCCTTTGAGTTTAAGTATTACAGTTGGAGGGGCACTGCTCGTTTGTATTGGGTTGATGGACGATGCCTCCAAATCAAAGGGAAAAGATTTTCCTATCTGGCCTAGAGTTATTATTTATTTAGGCGTATCCATGATTCCGCTGTTTTTCGGCATACATATGGACGGCATTATGAATCCGGCTAATGGCCATTTTGTCGGCTTCCCGGTCTGGTTCGATGCGCTTGGCACAATCATTTGGATATTTGCCCTAATAAATATGATCAACTTCATAGACGGCGTAGACGGACTTGCCTCCGGTGTATGCACGCTTTCCTCCATGACTTTGTTCGTTACCGCCCTCATTAAAGGACAAGGAGACATTGGAGTAACGGCGATTATTATCGGTGGCGCCTGCATCGGCTTCCTGATCTATAACTTCCATCCTGCGCGGATTTTTATGGGGGATGCCGGTGCCACGTTCCTTGGCTATACGCTTGCGGTCATTGCCATCGATGGCGCCTTCAAGAAAGCAACCTTTATTACGATTCTCGTGCCGCTGCTAGCCTTAGGTCTGCCTATTCTGGATACGGTTATTGTTATGCTTCGCAGGCTGGCTACCGGGAAGGGGCTGCATCAGGCGGATAAGCTTCATACCCATCATGCGCTGATGCGCTGGGGACTGAACCAGGTGCAAACCGTCTCCTTTATGTATCTAATTGCGGCGCTCTTCTCCTTGCTGTCGATTCTGCTGCTCGTAATGAAAGGCTGAACGGAGCAGTAGTTTTGTGTTACAATGACGAAAAATAAAGCGTCATTCTTGGAGCTGGAGATTGGAGTAATGTAAAATGAGCACGACAGATTGGTTAACCCCGCTGCAGCACATTTTGAACTGTCAGGTTCGGTTCATTACGCTCTCATTATCGGACTGGAAGGGCCTTTTGCAGCAAGCGGATACAAGCTGGGCTTACGACGATAACCGCGATAAGATATCGGAAGGCAATCGCGCAGCGAATAACGGAAGGACATGGATCATTGTAAAAGTATCGGGTAATACGGTGGAAGCGCTCGAGATCGAAGGGGAGCTTAAGCAGGCAGAGGCCGAGTTAATTACTTGGACCCTGCAATGGAATCAGGCTCAGCAGCAGGCTCCAAAGCCAAGTACCTTCTCCGAGAGCGAATCCTTCGCATTAAAGCTCAGCGAGTGGATTCAGCAGCAGCTTGAATCGGAGGAGCCTTCGTATTCCATTCCCGATCATCTGACGGCGGGCGGCAAGCTGTTCGCAGAGATGATTCCCTTCTTATTGGTAACGGAATACACGAACGGCAAGCAGGCTTCCTATCCGGAGCTTGAGAAGCTGCTCCGCTCATTCCTTGCCGAGGATATTCTGCTTATCCCGTTAAAGAATCAAGAATGGCTGATTTGGGGACCTGTTTCCCTGTTAAAAGAAGCCGACAGCGAATTTATGGATGACGAAGACGAAGAAACGGTAGAGGACAGCTTGTCCTCCATCTGTCATGGCTTGCACGAGATGCTGGCCAGCGAATGGATCGGCGAATGCCATCTGGCCGTTGCGCATCCGGTTAGCCCGGCTAAAGGAATCGTGGAGACAACCGTACTGCTTCGGGAGACGATCAACCTTGGCCGCAAATTCCATGTAGGGACAAGCATTCATCTGCCATGGATGCTGCAGCTGGAGCGGCTGCTTAACGCTATTCCGGAGGTTCAGCGCTCAAGATACCTGGAGCACGCGCTTAAACGCACGGAGCTTTTTGTGGAGGCGGAGATGCTCGCAACCCTGGAGACTTTTTTCTCGCTTGACTGCAATGTCAGCGAAACCGCAAAGAAACTTTATATTCATCGGAATACGTTATTATATCGTTTAGATAAGTTGAAGCAGGAAACCGGATTGGATGTCCGGCAGTTCCGAGATGCTGTTTTAGTCAAAATAATTTTACTATTGTACAAAGTTACGAAAAGGAATTAGTTTTTTTGTAAAGTTTGTGCATAGTCACGAACGGGCCCGTGAGATAAGATATACCCATAAGAAATTTTCTTTTAGGGGGACATTCAAATGGCAGGCGTACGTTTAGAAGGCATTTACAAAAAATACCCGGGTTCCGACAAAGCTTCGGTAACTGATGTTAACCTTGACATTAAGGACAAAGAGTTTCTGGTATTGGTAGGACCTTCCGGCTGTGGTAAATCGACGACTCTTCGTATGATCGCAGGTCTTGAAGAAATCTCCGAAGGTAAACTGTACATCGGCGACCGCGTCGTAAACGACGTAGCACCGAAAGATCGCGACATCGCGATGGTATTCCAATCCTACGCGCTGTACCCGCATATGAACGTTTATCAAAACATGGCGTTCGGTCTTAAACTTCGTAAATTCAAAAAAGCAGACATCGACAAACGCGTTCGTGAAGCTGCTAAAATTCTTGATATCGAGCATTTGCTGGATCGTAAACCAAAAGCTCTCTCCGGCGGTCAACGTCAACGTGTAGCTTTGGGACGCGCTATCGTTCGTGAACCACAAGTATTCTTGATGGACGAACCACTCTCCAACTTGGACGCTAAACTTCGCGGTCAAATGCGTGCTGAGATCAGCAAGCTGACTAAACGTCTTGAAACAACTACAATCTACGTAACGCATGACCAGATCGAAGCAATGACAATGGGTGACCGTATCGTTGTTATGAAAGACGGTTTCATCCAACAAACAGCTTCTCCTGAAGAGCTGTACAACCACCCTGTAAACATCTTCGTAGCTGGCTTTATCGGCGCGCCTTCGATGAACTTCATCACGGGTACGCTTACTGATCAAGGCGGCACATTGAAATTCAAAACAACTGGCGTTGACGTTGCAGTACCTGAAGGCAAAGCAGCTACTCTTCGCTCCAAAGGTTATTTAGGCAAAGAAGTAATCCTGGGCATTCGTCCGGAAGATCTTCACGAAGAGCCAGTGTTCCTGGAAGCTTCCCCGAACACTATCGTTAATGCTAACGTTGAAGTTGCCGAAAACCTTGGTCACGAAATGTACCTGTACCTGAACGGTATCGGTTCCGACACAGTAATCGCTCGCGTTGACGGTCGTTCGACTCTGCGTGACGGTTCCACTGTTAAGCTTGCTCTGGACATGAACAAAGTTCACATGTTCGATAAAGAGTCCGAGCTGAACATTTTCGAGAACTAATTCTTACATTTACAACAAGGTCGTCTCCTTATGGGGGGCGGCCTTTTTTACGTTTACGGGCCGTTCACATAGAGCCCCCAATATAGTTTTATCTGTTGTTTAAAAATAAAAAACCGAAATAGTCGTTCGGGCGTCTAATACATAAGAAACGCGAGGATTGGAACGGGAGGGACTATGGACAGAGATGAATATGCAGCCGCAGCAATAAAGGGGGATGACGATGCGCTTATTGCACGCATTCAAATGGATCAGAGCCGCCTCTATGGCATTGCTTATTCTTATATGCGTAATGAGACCGATGCGCTTGAGGTCATCCAGGAAACGACCTTTCGGGTATGGAGTAAACGCCGTTCTTTACGCGACCCTAAGGTTTTCACGACCTGGGTTACGAGGATTCTAATCAGGGTGTGTCTCGATGAACGTAAAAAAAGGCTTCGCGAGCTTCCACTACTCGACGAGCTTTTGGAGAGAGATGCTCAAGCTGCCGATGGGAATGGCATTGATCGATTGGATATGGCTGTTCAACTGCAAAAGCTGCCTTCTAAATACCGAATGGTTATTGTTCTGAAGTATTACCGGGATATGACGATTACGGAAATTGCCGAGTTGCTGGAGAAGCCGGATGGAACGATTCGGACATGGCTGCATCAAGCACTGAAGCGCCTAAGGACGGATAACGCATACGGAAAGGAGGGGATGAAGATTGAGTGGGAATAAGCCGGAGTTTGATCAGATCTTAGATCAGCTTTTACAGGATAAGGCGGAGGTACAAAGAATGTTGGAGCATACCTCGGAAGAATCGTTTTCTGCAGCAGTAAAAATAGGCGTTGAAAAAGGAAGACAACAATTAAAGAGAAGGAAAAGACGCAGACTGACTCTGCAGATGGCAGTTGCGGCAGCCTGTGTACTAGTTCTTCTATCCGCTTGTATCCGGGTATCCCCGGCTTTTGCAGAGCTGATGCGCGAGATACCGGGTCTAAATGGGGTTGTCGAGTTGATCCAAGGCGATTCCACTCTGACAAGCGCGATGAATCATGAGTTTATTCAGCCGGTTAACAAATCGGTTAGCAAGAATGGATATACTCTTACTGTTGATGGTATAATGGCCGACCAGCAGCGGCTCGTAATTTTTTATTCGCGTGAAGGGCAGGATGTAAATGATGATATCAAACCAATTGACTATAAAATTACAGATTCAAGCGGCAATGAATTGAAGGGCTTGATAGGTTGGGGATATTCCTTAATTGGAAAAACGGAATCGGAGATAAAAGATATGACAAATATCCGCGATAGGATGGACATAACGTTAAGCGATGGCATAAAAATGCCGGACGCAATAAGGTTCAGCATAAAGCTGGGCGGTGCATGGCAGGACATCGATATCGCAATTAACCATAAGCAGTTTGACCAGATGCGTGAAGAAATTCCAGTTAATCAGACATTTAAAGTAGCCGACCAGCGATTTACCGTTGAAAAGGCACTCATTACTCCGCTACAGGCAACAGTGATAATCCGGAGAGAGCCTGACGCTAAGATCCGTGCAAATTCATTTATGAGGCTGGCACTCGTTGATGAAAAGGGGCGGCGATGGGAGACAAAAGGCGGTTTTGGCATGCTGGACGACGGTACGACAACGCTCACATTTCAGAGCAATTATTTCGAGAAGCCGGAGCATCTTCGGCTGGTAGCGGATGGACTGCTTCTTTCGCCGAAAGGACAGAAGTTTGTTATTAATACAGAAACCGGAGAAACATTGGAGACACCGGATGACCGAATTCAGTTAACGAACGTACAGGTGACCGCTTCGGGGGTCAAATTATCAATTGAAGCAAAACGTTTGAGTGAACCGGAACAAGGGTACGGATATTGGCTGCTTAATTACAAGGCTTTGTTTCATGACGCAACGGGAGCGGAATTTAATTTAAAAGAAGGTGATGGCGTACAAAGCAGCTCAAGAGGGAATACGGATGGTTCAGGAGGATCCTATGAAGCTTATTACACCATTCCTGACAAACGGTATAAGCAGCCGTTAACTTTTGAGCTTTATCAATACCCTGGATATGTCGAACAACCGGTGAACGTGGTTATAAAATGACGAAAAGCGCCGAGCGACGGAGAAACGTTGCGTTCGGCGCTTTTTTCCTTTACGATGAAGCTATTGGCAATGGATTACACCTTTTATATAACTTAATTCGAGAACGCAAGTGAGGAGGCCGTTCGATGGCTAAGAAAGTAAAAGTATCGGAGCTAGTACAACATTTCTCGATGGAGATCGTATCCGGCGAAGACGGCTTGAAGCGTTCTATTCTGGTGGATGACCTGTATCGCCCGGGTCTGGAGATGGCAGGTTATTTCGATTACCATCCGCATGAGCGGGTACAGCTGCTCGGCAAGACGGAGCTTACCTTCCTTAGCACGCTGACAAGCGAAGAGCGCAGATGCCGGTTTGAACAGCTGTGCCACGAGAATACGCCATGCATTATTCTGACCCGCGGGCTTGAAGCGCCGGAAGAGCTGGTCGAGTACTCCAACATAACGCAAATCGCAGTGCTTCGAAGCAATGTGGCGACGACCATTCTGCAGAGCCGGATTACGGACTTCCTGGAGAAAAAGCTTGCTCCAACCGCAACGATCCACGGCGTCCTCGTGGACGTATACGGCGTTGGCATGCTTATTACGGGCGGAAGCGGCATCGGTAAAAGCGAAACGGCGCTTGAGCTGGTAAAGCGCGGCCATCGCCTTGTAGCCGATGATGCGGTTGAGATCCGCCAAACCTCCGATGGACAGCTGTTCGGCAGCGCGCCGGAGTTGATTCGCCATCTGCTTGAGATTCGGGGCTTAGGCATCATCAACGTGATGACGTTGTTTGGCGCCGGTGCCGTGCGGACAAGTAAGCGGATTACGCTTGTTATCAAGCTTGAGAACTGGCAGCAGGATAAACAGTATGACCGTCTTGGACTGGATGAAGAAAAGACAAGGATCATTGATACGGATGTGCCTTTGGTCACCGTACCGGTGCGCCCCGGCCGAAATCTGGCCGTCATCATAGAGGTCGCCGCCATGAACTTCCGTCTGAAGCGGATGGGGTATAACGCCGCTCTGCAGTTCACGAATAAGCTGACCGAGACGATTGCCGAAGACACGGATGATTTCGATTGATCGTTTCAGGGAATGGAATGCAGGAATAGACCTATTATAGAAGGAGCACGGAACAATGAATTTGTTAATTGATCCAACGGCATTTTCCATCGGGGACATTCATGTGCGTTGGTACGGGATCATTCTCGGTACGGCGGCTTTGGTTGGCTTGCTGCTCGCCGTACAGGAAGGAAAAAGATTCGGCATCAAGCCGGAGTTTTTCATGGATCTGCTGCTGCTTGGCGTGCCGTCGGCCGTCATCTGCGCGAGAATTTATTATGTAGCGTTCACCTGGGATGAGTACAAGAACAATTTCGTGGACGTTTTCAAAATCTGGAACGGCGGGATTGCGATCTACGGCGCCTTGATCGGGGCTTTTCTGTGCGGATTTTTCTACTTCCGTTATAAAGGGTATCCGTTCTGGCGGCTGGTAGATATTTGCGCGCCGGCGCTTATTGCCGGTCAAATGATTGGACGCTGGGGCAACTTCATGAACCAGGAGGCGTATGGTGGTCCGGTGGATGAGAGCTTCCTGCGGAATACGCTGCATCTGCCTGATTTTATTGTCAATCAAATGTATGTCGCAAGCGAAGGCGTCTATCACCACCCGGCATTCTTGTACGAATCGCTCTGGAGCTTGGTAGGCCTTATTATTCTGCTTGTCATCCGCCGTCAGAAATTCCTCCGCGCCGGTGAGCTTGTAGCGATCTACTTCATCTGGTACTCCATCGGACGCTTCTTCATCGAAGGCATCCGCACGGACAGCTTGGCCTTCCAAGGCCCGGGAGCACTGGGCTCCCTTATGGATGCTCTGTGGACGCCAATGACTTGGTTCGGGTTCGAGCAAGGCTTCCTTGATCCGGCGTATGGCGATGTACGGATCTCGCAGCTGCTTGCGGTATTGCTCGTTATTGCGGCCGTGATTTTTATCGTTGTCCGCCGCGTGAACGGATCGGCATCTGTCCGTTACAATGATCCGATTGTATCCACAAAGGAGGTGTCGGCGCCCGTAGCCGACGCTAAAACGGACAACCTGTAAGTCTTAACAGCAGTAGGAGTGAACGTAAGAATGACGAGCAATATTAATACGATGCTATTCGATCTGGATGGCACGATTATGGATACGAATGAGCTGATTATCCGCTCTTTCATGGAGTCGTTGAAAGGCCTGGTACCCGAGGGGTTCGGGAGAGAGCATATTATTCCGAGCATGGGTCTTACGCTTGAAGCGCAATTTCGGAATTTTACGGGTCTTACGGATGTGGAGCATCTAATCAAGGCCTACCGCACGGTAAATACAAAGCTTCATGACGAGCTGCTGCGGCCGTTTCCTTATACGAACGAGGTCATGAAGACTTTGCATGAGCAGGGCATTCGAATTGGCGTGGTTACAACCAAGATTCGGATGTCGACGGAGCGGGGAATGAAGTTTTGCGGTCTGTATGATTATGTTGACGCGTTTGTGACGGTGGACGATGTCGTTAATCCGAAGCCGCATCCGGAACCGGTTCTAATGGCTCTGGAGCTGCTTAACGCGGACCCGGCCACAACGATTATGATCGGCGATAGCGCAGTTGACATGATCTCCGCCAAGGAAGCGGGCGTTATTCCCGTTGGCGTAGCCTGGTCGCTTAAAGGCGGGGAGCTGCTGAAGGAGAACGGAGCGCGGTATATCATTGACGATATGCGCGAGTTGTACGCATTCGCGGGAATGGAGCGATAGCCCTGTGCGGAACGTGGAGCGTTATCCGGTAGAAGGGCCTAATGCCCTATGGCAGATGTACCGAACGGTTAGCCGGTTTAAGGCGGTACGTAATTTTGTCGCTATCCAGGCAGCACGGTACTGTCCCGAGCTGAGGGTGAAGAATTGGATCTACCGCAACATCCTTGGCATGAAGGTTGGGAAGCAAACCGCTTTTGCCCTGATGGTGATGGTGGATGTTTTCTTTCCGGAACGGATTGAAGTCGGGGACAATACGATCATCGGCTATAATACAACGATTTTGACCCATGAGTATTTAATCAAGGAATACCGGCTTGGCACTGTGAAGATTGGCTCGAATGTGATGATTGGCGCCAACTCCACCATCTTGCCCGGCGTAACGATTGGGGATAATGCCGTTGTTGCAGCGGGTTCGGTCGTTCATAAGGATGTGCCCGCGAATACGTTTGTGGGCGGCAATCCGATTCGGGAGATCAGGCGGCCGGACGCTAAAGAGCACAAGGATGAAGACAAGCGGGTCTTGCTGAGATCATAGCGGCCGGCAGCGGGCCCAAAGGGGAAAAGCCTCACTATTCGAATCTCTTGAGGGAGCGGATAGCGGGGCTTTCTTGCTGGATATTAAGTCTCCGCCCTGGGACGGTGGAGCCGTTTCACCTTGACGGAAGCGGATGTTCATGCTAATATTACGACTAACATTTTATTTTGGTAGTATGGTAACATGGTAGCACTTTAATATACTAAAGTATTTGAAGGTGAATAGAGATGTCCAAACCTAAAGTTTTTGAGAAACCGATTGGCGTAAAAGATTATCTTCCCGGCGCGGTAGCGAAGCTGCGCCATATTGAACGCGATGTGCTGGCCTGCATGAAAGGCTGGGGCTACGAACAAATTATTACTCCAACAATGGAATACTATGACACGGTAGGCGTCGCGAGCTCGACATCGGACCAGAAGCTGTTCAAGCTGCTCAATAACCGGGGTACAACACTAGTGCTGCGTTCGGATATGACAGCTCCGATTGCGCGCGTGGTATCTTCGCTGCTGAAGGAATCGCAGTTCCCCCTTCGTTTGTCCTATCACGGCAACGTATTCCGCTCGATTGAAGAAGAGTCGGGACGCGAGGCGGAATTCTTCCAGACAGGGGTGGAGCTTGTTGGCGATGCGTCCGCGGAGGCCGATGCGGAAGTGGTGGCACTGGCTATCGCCTCGCTTAAGGCGGCAGGCGTTGACCGGTTCAAAATCGCAATCGGCCATGTCGGCTTCCTGAACGGCTTGTTCGAAGAGACGCTGGCAGGACGCGACGAAGCACAGGAGCAGCTGAAAGCCTGCCTGTTGAACCGCGATTATGTCGGTTACCGGGAAAGCTTGCGAGGGCTTGAGCTGGAAGAGCCGGTTCAACGCGAGCTGGAAGGAATCCTTCGTCTGCGCGGCGGCCAGGAGATCTGCGAGCAGGCGCTGCAGCTTAGCGCTGATGCGACGGCCCAGCAGTCGATCCGCCACCTGTGCGAAATATGGGACGTGCTGAAAGCATACGGCGTATGCGAGCATGTTTTGATCGATCTGACCATGATTGGCGATTTCTCTTACTATACCGGCATGACGTTTGAGGGCTACGCGGCGGATCTTGGCTTCCCGGTGGCAAGCGGCGGGCGTTACGACAATCTGCTCAGCCAGTTCGGGCGTCCGGCGCCGGCTACGGGCTTTGCGCTGAAAACCACGCGTATCCTGGAGCTGATTGGAGCGGAAGAGGACACGGCGGGCGCTACGCGCGTCCTGATCGGTTATGACGGCGAAGGCCGTGCAGAGGCTTTGGCAGAAGCGCAGCAGCTTCGCGAGAAGGGAACAGCCGTTATCACGGAGCGTATGACAGCAGAGGATTGGAAAGAGCTTAGCGAAGGCTCGTTTACTTATAAAGGCGTGACATATACGAAGGGACTGCCGTTCATCGGCGGCGTGGATAAGGCGACAGGAGGCAGCAGGCAATGAGCGAAGCGAAAAAAGACATTTTAAAGGTTGCGATGCCGAAAGGCCGCATCTACAAGCAGGCATCAAAGCTGTTCCGCGAAGCGGGTCTGCCGATTCCGAGCGACTTCGACGATACGCGCAAGCTGATTATCGAGCTTCCCGAAGTGGGCATGGAATTTATTATGGCGAAGCCGGTTGACGTTCCGACTTACGTGGAGTACGGCGTTGCCGATATCGGGATTGTGGGCAAGGACGTGCTCATGGAGGAAAATAAGGACGTCTACGAGCTGCTGGATCTTGGCATCGCGAAATGCCGCATGTCCGTTATCGGATTAGCGGACTGGAAGCCGGTTATTAACCCGCGGGTAGCTACGAAGTATCCCAACGTAGCTTCGCAATATTTCCGCGAGCTCGGTCAACAGGTGGAGGTCATTAAGCTGAACGGCTCGATTGAGCTGGCACCGCTTATCGGTCTGGCCGACCGTATCGTCGATATGGTGGAAACGGGCCAGACGCTGCGCGAGAACGGACTTGTCGAGATGGAGCCCATCTTCCCGATTACAAGCCGTCTGATCGCTAACCGCGTCAGCTACCGGATGAAGAACGAAGCGATTCAAAGCTTGTGCGACCGCCTGCAGGATACGATTGCGGCTAAGGTCTAACACGCTGGACATAAAGGATAAAGGTGAGGAAGGGGACGATAGCTTATGCGGATTATGAAGGCGGAGCAGTTTGGGCTGCAGCGCGAGGTGGAGTACGGAACGCCGGAGCAAAATGAAACGGTCCGTCAGATCGTCGAAGCGATCAAGACGGAAGGGGATGCGGCTCTGCTGCGCTACACGGAGCAGCTGGACCGCGTCCGGATCGATGCGTCGTCGCTTCGCGTGACGCAGGAGGAGATTCAGGCGGCGTACGGGAAGGTGGACGCCGCGTTTCTCACGGCGATCCGCGAGGCCGCCGTGAACATTCGCGTATTCCACGAGAAGCAAAAGCGCAACTCGTGGATGGATCTGCAGCCGGACGGTACGATGCTCGGGCAGATACTCCGGCCGCTGAAGCGGGTCGGCGTATACGTGCCCGGAGGCAAGGCGGCGTACCCGTCGTCCGTGCTGATGAACGTCATTCCGGCGCAAGTAGCCGGCGTGCCGGAAATTGTAATGGTGACGCCGCCTGCAACCGGCGGCAAGGAAGGCATCGACCCGTATATTCTCGTAGCCGCCGCGGAAGCGGGCGTGAAGGAAATGTACCGGGTCGGCGGCGCGCAGGCGATTGCCGCGCTCGCTTACGGCACGGCAACGATCGCTCCGGTCGACAAGATTTGCGGACCGGGCAACATCTATGTCGCGCTGGCGAAGCGGGCGGTATTCGGCGCCGTTGACATCGACAGTATCGCCGGCCCAAGCGAGATCGTTGTGCTGGCCGACGAAGGCGCCAACGCCTCGTATATCGCGGCCGACCTGCTGTCGCAGGCCGAGCATGACGAGATGGCATCGGCAATCCTCGTAACGCCTTCGGAGACGCTCGCGGAAGCGGTAGCCGCCGAGGTGGAGCGTCAGCTTGTCGCTCTGCCGCGCGAGGCGATCGCGCGCGCATCCATCGACAGCTATGGGGCTGTGCTGCTCGTGGAATCGGTCGAAGCGGGCATCGATGTTGTAAACAAGCTGGCACCGGAGCACTTGGAAGTGCTGACGGCCGATCCGATGAGCCTCCTTGGCCTGATCGAGAACGCCGGCGCGATTTTCCTGGGACCATACAGCTCGGAGCCGGTTGGCGATTATTTTGCCGGACCTAACCATATTATCCCGACGAACGGAACCGCGCGCTTCTCCTCGCCGGTGAACGTGGACGATTTCCTGAAGAAATCGAGCCTTATCTACTACAGCAAGGAAGCGCTGCTGAAGAACGGTAACAGCATTATGACGCTTGCGCGTCATGAAGGGCTGGAGGCGCATGCCCGCGCCATTCAGATTCGTCTGGAGCAGGAAGGCAAGTAATAGGCAGCGATCATAACCATTCATAATAGAAAGAAGGAATTGCAAGTGGCGGATACACAAAGGAAAGCGGAAATCGCGCGCAAAACGAACGAAACGGACATTAAGCTGAGCTTTGCGGTTGACGGCAGCGGCGAAACGAAACTCGAGACGGATGTGCCATTTTTGAATCATATGCTTGACCTGTTCACGAAGCATGGCCAATTCGACCTGGCGGTAGAAGCACGCGGTGACATTGAAATCGATGACCACCACACGGTAGAGGATATCGGTATCTGCCTTGGTCAAGCTTTGCGTGAGGCGCTTGGGGACAAACGCGGAATTAAGCGTTATGCGAGCGTATTCGTACCGATGGATGAGGCGCTGGCGCAAGTCATCGTCGACGTCAGCAACCGTCCGCACTTTGAATACCGAGCGGAATATCCTTCGGCGCAAGTCGGCAGCTTCGAGACGGAGCTGGTTCACGAGTTTCTGTGGAAGCTTGCGCTGGAAGCGCGCATCACGCTGCACGTCATCGTTCACTACGGCAAGAACACGCATCATATGATCGAAGCGGTGTTCAAAGCCCTGGGACGCGCGATTGACGAAGCAACTACCATCGATCCTCGTGTACAAGGAGTGCCTTCAACGAAAGGAGTGCTGTAGCATGATCGCGATCATCGATTACGGCATGGGCAATTTGCACAGCGTAAGCAAAGCTGTGGAGCGTCTGGGGTACGAAGCGGTTGTAACGGCTGATCCGTCCGTTATCGCAGCCGCTGACGGAGCGATCCTCCCGGGCGTAGGCGCGTTTGGGGACGCGATGGAAAATCTTCGCGAGACGAAGCTGGATGAAGTGACTATAGGCTACGCAGCATCCGGCAAGCCGCTGCTTGGCATTTGCCTTGGCATGCAGCTCTTGTTCAGCCAAAGCGAGGAGCATGGCGTAAATGAGGGCTTAAACCTGCTCCCGGGCAAGGTTATCCGCTTCCAAGGCGATTACAAAGTGCCGCATATGGGCTGGAACAAGCTGAGCTTCCTGCAGTCCGAAAGCCCGCTGTTCAAAGGTCTCGAGGAAGGCCATGTCTACTTCGTACACTCCTTCCACGCGAAACCCGAGGTCGCAAGCGACCTTCTGGCAACAACGGATTACTATCAGCAGGTAACGGCTATTGTCGGACGGGACAACGTGTACGGCATGCAGTTCCATCCGGAGAAAAGCAGTGACCTTGGCATAAAGCTGCTTGGCAATTTCCTTGCGTTAACGGGAAGCCCGGTAACGCAACGATAATATAGATCGGTTTTTCTAAAAGCAAGAACGAGAGGGGAGCATTCACGAGATGCTGGCGAAACGTATTATTCCATGTCTGGACGTTAAGGACGGACGGGTTGTCAAAGGAGTCAACTTCGTGAACCTGCGCGATGCGGGGGATCCGGTTGAGCTTGCGTCCACTTACGATCAGGAGGGCGCCGACGAGTTGGTTTTCCTCGATATTTCGGCTTCGGTCGAAGGCCGTGCGACAATGATTGAGGTTGTGAAGCGGACGGCCGGAGAAATTACGATTCCGTTTACGGTTGGCGGCGGGATCTCCCATGTTGACGATATGAAGCGGATCCTGCGCGCAGGCGCGGACAAAATCGCGATCAACACGGCTGCGGTTCTGAATCCTTCCCTTGTCAGCGACGGCGCCCGCAAATTCGGCTCGCAATGCATTGTTGTAGCCATCGACGCGAAGTACAACGAAGCTTGGGGCGAGTGGGAAGTATTCACGCATGGCGGCCGCAAGGAAACGGGCATTAAGGTGCTGGAGTGGGCGCGCGAAATCGAACGCCTTGGGGCAGGCGAGATTCTGCTAACAAGCATGGATGCGGACGGCACCAAGGACGGATTTGATCTGAAGCTAACCCGCGCGGTATCGGATTCGGTTGGCATTCCGGTCATTGCATCCGGCGGAGCGGGACGGATTGAGCACTTCTCCGATGTGTTCGAGGAAGGCCATGCGGATGCGGGGCTTGCCGCGACGATTTTCCACTACAAAGAAATGACGATCCGCGAAGTGAAGGATGATCTCAGACAGAAAGGCGTGGAAGTACGATGACACAGCAACTGGCAGAGCTTATCAAGTGGAGCGAGGACGGACTTGTTCCGGCTATCGTGCAGGACGCGCAGAGCAAGGAAGTGCTGATGCTGGCTTATATGAACAAGGAGTCCCTGAAGCTGTCGGCGGAGTCGGGAGTAACCTGGTTCTGGAGCCGTTCCCGAAACGAGCTGTGGAACAAGGGCGCAACCAGCGGCCATACCCAGCAGATCCGTTCGATGTCGTATGACTGCGATGCGGACACGCTGCTTGTGCGCGTCGATCAGAAGGGTCCTGCCTGCCATACCGGCTCCTACTCCTGCTTCTTCAACGAGATTGAAGTGTCTGGCGCCGAGAAGGCTGCCGACTCTGCGAAGGCATCTGCCAATGACCGCTTTGGCATTCTTGGCGAGCTCGAAGGTGTCATCGCGGAGCGTTACGCGGAGCGTCCGGAAGGGGCTTACACGACTTATTTGTTCGAGAAAGGCCTCGATAAAATTTTGAAAAAAGTCGGGGAAGAAGCAACCGAAGCGATTATCGCGGCCAAAAACGGCGATAACGACGAGCTTCGCTCCGAAGCTAGCGACCTGTTGTTCCATCTGCTCGTGCTGCTGCGGGAACGCGGCCTGCCTCTTGACGACGTCATGGCGGAGCTGCAAAGCCGCCACGGCAAGCCTGCGACAAACAATGCGATGAGAAGAGAACAAACGGGTAAATAATTTTTCAAAGAGAAAGGCCGGTATGCCATGTTTATCGATTATCATACCCATCACGCCCGCTGCGGCCATGCTGTCGGCTCGCTGGAGGAATACGTACAGAAGGGCATAGAGATCGGTCTTGCGCAGATCGGTCTTTCTGACCATATGCCGCTGCTCCATGTGGACCCGGCGACGTATTACCCGGAAATGGCGATGCCGATGGAGGAGCTGCCGCGGTACGTAGAAGAGTGTCTAGCCCTGAAAGAAAAGTATAAAGGCCGGATTGACATACGCGTCGGCCTTGAAGGAGACTACATTGAGGGCCAGGAAGAAAAAATTGAAACGATCATTAGCGCCTATCCGTTTGATTATGTGATTGGGTCGGTGCACTTCCTGGGAGAATGGGATATCACCGATTTCCGTCAGACCCATGGCTGGGAAGGCAAAAACCGGATGAAGGTATATGAGCAGTATTACGATGCGGTGGCGAAAGCGGCGGCAACGGGCTTTTACGACTATATCGGCCATATCGACGTCATCAAACGCTTCGGTTTTAAGCCGGAGGGAGACGTTACCCATCTGGAGAATGCCGCGCTTGAAGCGGTGAAGCGTCACGGCATGGCGATCGAGCTTAACGCATCGGGCCTTCGGATGCCGGTGGAAGAGATGTTTCCGAGCCGCAGAATGCTCGAATACGCCAAAAAATTGAGCATTCCGATCACGATTGGATCGGATGCGCATCAGCCGGAACGATTGGGACAATATTTAGATCAAGCGCGTGCGGTGTTGAAAGATGTCGGTTTTTCTCAGCTGGCGACCTTTGAACGGCGAAAATTGGTATTAGTCGATTTTTGAATTATGGTAAATTAGATGTATAATGATTATTGAACAAGCATGACGCGGTATGAAAGCGCCCTGCAATTGACGAAGGCATTGCCGTATGGCGAAGCTTAGCACTTCATGTCAAATTATTTGGTTTAAAACGCTCAGGAGGGTATCATGTTTAGCGACAAGTTGCGTATTTTTTCGGGTTCGTCCAATCCCGCATTGGCTCAAAAGATCGCCGGTGATCTGGGATTGACACTCGGCGCCATCAAAATGTCCCGTTTCAAGAGCGGGGAAATCTACGTCCACTACGAAGAGACGATTCGTAACTGCGACGTATTCCTCGTTCAATCGTTCTCGCATCCGATCAACGAGCATTTTGTCGAATTGCTCGTCATGATTGACGCAGCGAAGCGGGCATCCGCGAAAACGATCAACATCATCATGCCGTACTACGGCTATGCGCGCCAAGAGCGCAAAGCAGCACCGCGGGAGCCGATCTCCGCGAAAATGGTGGCAGACGTTCTTACTACGGTTGGTGCAAACCGTGTCATCACGATTGACTTGCATGCGCCGGCTATCCAAGGCTTCTTCAACATTCCGGTAGACCACATGACAGCTCTTGATCTGCTCAGCGATTACCTGAAGTCGAAGAAGATCGAAAACCCGGTAGTCGTGTCTCCGGACGCTGGCCGTGCTTCCACGGCTGAAAAGCTTGCGAATAACCTGGACACATCGTTTGCCATTATGATCAAGAAGCGCCCTGCGCATAATGAGTCCTCGATTACTCACGTAATCGGCGACGTAGAGGGTCAAACCGCTATCATTATCGAGGACTTGATCGATACCGGCAGCACGATTGTCAACGTTGTGGAAAGCTTGAAGGAGCGCGGAGCGGCAGACGTCTATGTATGCGCAACTCACCCGCTGTTCTCGGGCAATGCCATTGAGCGTTTGAATCATCCTCATATCAAAGAAATTATCGTAACGGATTCGATCTCTCTGCCAGAGAATCGTCCGGATAAATTCAAGGTGTTGTCGGTCGCTCCGCTGCTGGCGGAAGCAACCCGCATTATCATTGAAGGCGGATCGATCAGCACCCTCTTCAAAACAAACGGCGGCGTTTAATCGAATATGGTAATGACAAGAAAATCGCGGGCGTTTTTCCTTACGTTCGCGATTTTCCCACATATTCTTTCGTGTTAGGATAGGCATTGCTATGGTATAATCGTAGAAAATCAAGTTCCGGGAGGTGCCTTGCCAGGTGAAAGAGAAGAAACGTGAAGCCATAGAACAGACAGCCAAGATCATACCGATACAATGGGACGCCACGTTCTTTTTCGAGCGGGCCGTGCGCTCGTTGGATCGTTACCACTATGACAAGGCACTCAAATATTTCCGGCGTGCCGTGGAGTATGAACCGGAAAATCCGGTTAACCATTGCAACATGGCGGGCATCATGTCGGAGATGGGCAATTATGAAGAATCGAATCGGATTCTGAAATGGATTGTCGACGATTTGGATCCGACCATGACGGAATGCCATTTCTACATGGCCAACAACTATGCCAACATGGAGATGTACGAAGCAGCGGAAGGCGCGCTCGTTCATTATTTGGAGGAAGACGCGGACGGACAATACCTCGACGAAGCCGAGGAGATGATGGAGCTTCTCCAGTATGAGCTGGAGCGCCCTGCTCCGCTGACGAATATAAAAGCACGCGAAGGCATGGTTGAGCATGACCAGGCCCGCAGGCTTCTGGAAGAAGGCAAGTTTACGGAAGCGGTCCGTATCCTGGAGAAAATTATCGAGGAGCAGCCCGAGTTTCTGGCAGCCCGCAATAATTTGGCGCTGGCCTATTATTATATGGGTATGTTCGACAAAGCCATGGCTACGATCCGGGAAGCGCTGGAGCTCGAGCCGGGGAATTTGCATGCCCTTTGCAACCTGGGGATTTTCTATCAGCATGCGGGAGACAAAGCTAGTCTTACTCCTCTGCTTGATTTGCTGCGCAAAACAGCGCCATTCCATCAGGAGCATGTCTTCAAGCTGGCTACCACGATGGGCATCCTGGGCGAGCATGAAGCAGCTTACCGGCACTTCACCCGTCTCCTAAAGGACACGGAGCTTAACCTTGACCCTTGCCTTTATCACTACGCCGCCGTGGCCGCATGCCATATCGGCCGTTATGTGGAAGCGGAACGCCTATGGAAGCAGGCCGCGAAGCTGGATCCCGAATCGGATATTCCCCGTTACTACATGGAGCAGCTGGCTCTCATCAAATCCGGCGATCAGAATGCGTCGGTAAGCTATCATTATCATTTGCCGTTCGAGGAGCAGTTCAAGCTGTGGGAAAATTCCTCGGATGGACTTCCCGAGCATTTGAAGCGGGACCCGCTCGTGCGCTCCTCGTTCTTCTGGGCACTCCGTCACGGAGACCAGAATACGAAGCTGCAGGTTATTCAGGCGCTTGGCATGATTGCCGATAATGAAGTCAAAGACGTCCTTCGCGCTTTCCTGCTGGAGGCGGACGAAGATGATTATTTGAAGCGGATTGCCGTGTTTGTGCTTCGTACAATCGGCGTACAGGAGCCGCTTCATGCCGTATTGGAGGGCAAACCTACGGTCATCGAACCAAACCGGGTTCCCTCCCGTCTTCCGGTCTGGGAAGACAAGTGGCAGGAGGTTGTGGAAGCGGCAATGTCTCGCGTGAACAAACGCTTTGACCTTGTGCAGCAGTACGATCTGATGACGCTGTGGGTGGAGTTCCTGTCGAGGCTTTATCCGGAAGTGCCGAAGCTGACCAAGCCGGAGGGCTGGGCGGCGGCGCTCGAATATTTGACGTCCAAGATGCACCGCCGGACAACGTCGTATCCCGAAATTTCGGAGCGTTACGGAGTCTCCATCGCAACCGTTAGCAAGAACGCCAAAAAAATCGACGAGGTATGCGGGATCAAGGAAAAGATGAAATCGATCAGCTCGGTTTTCTCCTTGGACCATCTCGAATAAGGTATTACCCGACATCGCAACGCACTTAAGGATATGGTTCCCTAAGTGCGTTTTGTCTTTCCCGGGCAAACTTATATATAATAAGAATAAATAAGTTTGCCCTAATCTTTTCCTTCTCCAACCACCCAGTGGTTGGACGACTTAAAATTCCCTGCGATGTTGCTGGAATTAGTTTGGTTGTCCGAGCAAGCGTAAGCGGAGCGAAAATAACGTACTGGAGAAACGGAGTGTTCGCCTTTAGCCATTAGTTTCAACCTTTAGAGGGTTGATCAAATCAAGAAACTAAGGGACAACAGCGATCGGAAGGACGTTATTTTCGCGCAGCGACATCAGCGGCCGGTACCGAAGTAATCCATCAACCATCGCCACTTTTAGGAGGACAACCATGTACAAATCCATTATTATAGGTACCGGCCCAGCCGGTCTTACGGCAGCGATTTATCTGGCACGCGCAAACATGAAGCCTCTTGTTATCGAAGGACCGGAGCCGGGCGGACAGCTGACGACAACGACGGAGGTCGAGAATTTCCCGGGCTTCCCCGAAGGGATTATGGGTCCCGACCTGATGGCCAATATGCGCAAGCAGGCGGAACGTTTCGGCGCCGAGTTTACGACCGGTTGGGTAACCAACGTTGACATGTCCGAACGTCCGTTCAAGCTTCAGGTAGAGGGCAAAGGCGAATTTGTAGGCGAGACGATTATCATCTCCACGGGCGCTTCGGCCAGATGGCTGGGTATACCTGGCGAGAAGGACAATATCGGACGCGGCGTGAGCACCTGCGCAACCTGTGACGGCTTCTTTTTCCGCAATAAAAAGATCGTGGTTGTCGGCGGCGGCGATTCGGCCATGGAAGAAGCGAATTTCCTTACCCGCTTTGCAACGAATGTTGAGCTGGTCAACCGCCGTGATGAGCTCCGCGCATCGAAAATCATGCAGGACCGCGCGCGGGAGAACGAGAAAATCGGCTGGAGCCTGAACCGTACGCCGCTTGAGGTGGAAGCGAACGGCATGGGCGTTACCGGCCTTAAAGTCCGCAACAATGCAACGGGCGAAGACGAGACGATTCCGGCGGATGGCGTCTTTATCGCCATTGGACATACGCCAAACACGAAGTTTCTGAACGGGCAGATCGACACCGACGAGCATGGCTACATTAAAGTGAAGCCGGGCAGCTCGGAGACGAACGTGCCGGGCGTATTCGCCTGCGGAGACGTACAGGACAACAAATACCGCCAAGCGATTACGGCGGCGGGCAGCGGCTGCATGGCGGCGCTTGATTGCGAACGGTTCCTCGAGAACATCGGTTCACATTAATACGCGAGATAACAGTTGGCCCTTTCCTCTCCCGGAGAGGGCTTTTTCCTGCCAGCTTCGTATCGTCGGAGGGAAACACTGGGGCGGCGATTATCTTGACCGGAGTAGGGCATTGGCTTATAGTTGGTTAAAGAGTAGATAACATATTAATGAGGTGGACTAGTAATGTCTGAGAAGATTTACGTTGGAGTCGATGTCGGCGGCACCGCTATTAAAGTTGGGATTTGTAACGTGGAGGGAGAATTGCTCCACACTTACGAAGGGCCGACGGAAACGAGTAAAGGTACGGACACCATCCTTCATAATATTGCGCAGTACGCGCGGAACATCGTGAGCGAATCGCCGTTTGCATGGGAGCAAGTTGAAGGCATTGGCGTAGGGATCGCCGGCTTCCTTGATATCCCGAACGGTATCGTGAAGTTCTCGGGCAACTTGAAGATTGAGAATGTTCATTTGAAGGAATATCTCGAAAAGGAGCTTCAAGTTAAAGTTCTCGTTAATAATGACGCAAACGTTGCCGCGCTTGGCGAAGCTTGGGCCGGTGCCGGCAAAGGCATCGATAACTGCGTCTGCTATACACTGGGTACCGGCGTAGGCGGCGGTATTATTATCGGCGGCAAAATCGTTGAGGGCTTTGCGGGTATGGCCGGCGAGCTGGGCCACATCGCCATTGTTCCCGATCTGGAAGCGATTCAATGCGGTTGCGGCAAAATGGGCTGCCTCGAGTCGGTATCCTCTGCGACGGGTATTATCCGCATGGCCAAGGATGCCGTTGAGCGCGGAGACCGCACCGTCCTGTCGACAGTAGAAGATATTATGGCGAAGGACGTTATCGATGCCGCGAAAGCGGGCGACGAGGTTGCTTCGCGTATCGTTAGCCGCGCAGCTTATTACTTAGGCAAATCGATGGCTCTAATGGCTGTCGTGCTGAATCCGGAATGCTTCATTATCGGCGGCGGCGTGTCGAAAGCAGGCGACTTCCTGTTTGACCAAATTCGCGAGGTATTCGAAAAGTATACCCAGAAGGAAGCGCAAGAGGGCGTGAAGATCGTTGCGGCTACGCTTGGCAATAACGCGGGCGTTGTAGGCGCAGCGGGTCTTATCCTGCGTTCCTAATGGGCATGAATAGCGTTACGATGGGGAAAGAGGGGACAGCTATGGAAACGGGAGCGATGTCAAAGCTTGTTATCATTACAGGGATGTCTGGCGCAGGCAAAACGATTGCCGTACAGAGCCTTGAGGATTTGGGCTTTTTCTGCGTTGACAATTTACCGCCGGTGCTTATCCCTAAATTCGCGGAGCTGATTGAGCAGTCGAACGGCAAAATCGGCAAAGTAGCCCTTGTAATTGATTTAAGGGGCCGCGAATTTTTTACCGCCTTATCGGAATCTTTAAGCTTTATCAAAGAGCATTTCACGATCAGCTGCGAAATTTTGTTCCTGGATGCGACGGATGAGGTGCTGGTCCAGCGTTATAAGGAAAGCCGCCGCCGTCATCCGCTTGCTCCGGAAGGCATGCCGCTTGAAGGCATCCGCAACGAGAGAAGAATGCTGGAGGATTTAAAAGGCTCGGCTTCGCAGGTTATTGATACGAGCAATATCAAGCCGGCACAACTCAAGGAACGCATTATTTCCCGGTTTACGAATCTGGAAAACAACAGCCTTTCGGTGAATGTGACCTCCTTCGGGTTCAAATACGGCATTCCGATTGATGCCGATTTGATTTATGATGTGCGCTTTTTGCCTAATCCGCATTATGTGGAACATCTGCGCCCGAATACCGGGCAAAACCCGGAAGTGTACGATTATGTGATGAAATGGCCGGAGACGCAAGCCTTTCTGACCAAGCTGCTCGATATGCTCCAGTTTCTGCTTCCTCTTTACCATAAAGAGGGCAAAAGCCAGGTCGTTATCGGTATCGGGTGTACGGGCGGCAAACACCGCTCGGTTGCGATTGCAGAATATTTGGGTCGCATGCTCGGCAGCAGCGATACGGAACGGGTACGCGTCAGCCACCGCGATGCTGACCGTGATAAGCATTGACGGGGTGATTGGATGCAGAATAGGCATAAAATATTGAGGCGGCCCAAAATTGTTGTGGTTGGCGGCGGAACCGGCTTGTCGGTGATGCTTCGGGGGCTTAAGGAGAAGCCACTCGATATTACAGCAATCGTGACGGTCGCCGATGACGGGGGAAGCTCGGGAGTGCTGCGCAATGAACTGCAGATCCCGCCCCCGGGCGACATCCGCAACGTTATTATGGCGCTTGCGGATGCGGAGCCCCTATTAACGGAAGTGCTTCAATACCGTTTCTCCAGCGGCACAGGATTAGCCGGGCATAGCCTGGGTAATCTGATGCTGGCGGCGATGACGGATATTGCCGGCGATTTCGTTACGGGCGTCCGCGAGCTTAGCAAGGTATTGGCCGTGCGAGGCCGCGTGCTTCCGGCCGCGGGCCGGGCTATCGTCCTGAAGGCCGAGATGGATGACGGTACCGTTGTTGTCGGGGAATCCATGATTCCGAAAGCGGGAAAGAAGATTAAGCGGGTATTCGTAGAGCCTGACAATGTGGAGCCTCTTCCGGAGGCTATTGAAGCCATTGAGCAAGCCGATGCGATTCTGATCGGTCCAGGCAGCTTGTATACGAGTATTATTCCGAACTTGCTCGTGCCTAAGTTAGCGAGGGCTATTGTGGAGTCAACGGCTGTTAAGCTGTTCGTGTGCAATGTGATGACGCAGCCGGGGGAAACCGATGGTTACTCGGTCAGCGATCATCTGAAGGCTGTGCAAGACCATATCGGGCATAAACTTTTCGATTACGTACTGGTCAACGATGGGGAAATATCGCCGGAAGTGGCGGAAAAGTATGCGGAAATGGGCTCTACCCAGGTAGAGCTGAATATAGACGAAGTGAACCGGTTGGGATACGAAATCATCTCCGACCGTCTCGTGCTGTATCGGACGTTTTTGCGGCATGATGCAGAGCGGCTTAGTCATCATATTTATAAATTAGTGGAAAACTGGATGTTAAGAAAGAGGTGAACAAGCGATGTCATTTGCGGCCCAAACGAAGAAAGAGCTGACGATGGTTGAGGCGGATACCTGCTGTGAACGTGCTGAATTGTCCGCACTCATTCGAATGAATGGCTCGGTCAGCGTCTCCAGCCGCAAAGTCGTCCTCGACATCTCAACCGAAAACGCGGCGATTGCCCGTCGGATCTACTCCTTGGTGAAAAAACATTTTGAAGTGCATACGGAATTGCTCGTCCGTAAAAAAATGCGCCTCAAAAAAAATAATGTATATATCGTCAGAATTCCGACGAAGGTACAGGAGATACTAAGTGAGCTGAGAATCGTATCCGAGGGTTTTGTGTTTAATTTGGGTATTGATAAAGAAATCATCAAGAAGCCATGCTGCAAACGATCTTATCTGCGCGGGGCATTCCTTGCCGGCGGCTCCGTCAACAACCCGGAAGGCTCTTCTTACCATCTTGAAATTTCATCGATGTACGAGGAGCACTGCGAGGCGCTGGTTGAGCTGGCCAACAAGTTTGGGCTGAACGCGAGATGTATCGAGCGGAAGAAGGGCTTTGTGTTCTACATCAAAGAGGGCGAGAAAATTATCGAGCTGCTGAACATTATCGGCGCCCATCAGGCCTTGTTCAAATTCGAGGATGTCCGCATCATGCGCGACATGCGGAACTCGGTTAACCGGATCGTGAACTGCGAAACGGCAAACCTGAACAAAACGATTGGCGCGGCGGTCAGACAAATCGACAATATCAAGCTGCTGCAGAAGGAAATCGGATTAAACAATCTTCCCGATAAGCTTAGAGAGGTTGCCGAAATCAGGCTCCAGCATCCGGATATGAACCTGAAGGAAGTTGGGGAGATGCTGAAGGGGACCGTAAGCAAATCCGGCGTTAACCATCGGCTGCGGAAAATTGATGAACTTGCGGAAAAAATCCGCAATGGCTAAACTTTTAACCTAGTGCATCAGATGGTATAATGATATAATATGAACAAAAAGTCTTATACAAGGCGTCATGCTGCATTTTAAAGTTATTAGTCATGTCAGGCTGAGCATTGAAGCGAAATTGCCAGGCTTATTATAATATAGGGGGTATGGTTACCATGACAAGGCTACCGGTTGTCGTTCGTCTAAAAACAGGTTTGCACGCTAGACCTGCCGCATTATTCGTTCAAGAAGCGAACAAATTTTCCTCCGAAGTATTTGTTGAGAAAGACGACAAGAAAGTAAACGCAAAATCCATTATGGGTATCATGAGCCTTGCGATCAGCTCGGGCACAGAGATTCATATCAGCGCAGAGGGTTCGGATGCAGAACAGGCTGTAAACGCTTTAGTCGCGCTCGTCAGCAAAGAAGAGCTGGAGAACCAATAAGAACCGACAAAGAGGGGTGTCCCGAGTCATCATTCTGAATGACAATGGGATAGTCCTTTTTTCTTTGGCATTTAAAAAACGACAAAAAAAGCGGCTGTCATGGAGATCCATGTACAGCCGCTTTTTGTAGTTGCGTGTTAGATACGCTCGATGACTTTGTCAACCAGACCGTATTGCCGCGCTTCTTCCGCGCTCATGAAGTAATCGCGGTCGGTATCCTTCTCGATGCGCTCGAGAGGTTGTCCGGAACGCTCAGCCAGGATGCCGTTCAGCTTGTCGCGCATTTTGATAATGCGGCGGGCGCGGATCTCGATATCGCTTGCTTGACCTTCGGCGCCGCCAAGCGGTTGATGGATCATCACTTCGCTGTTCGGGAGCGCATAACGCTTGCCTTTGGCTCCGGCCGTGAGCAGGAAAGCGCCCATCGATGCCGCCATGCCGACGCAAATTGTCGAAACATCGGGTTTAATGTATTGCATCGTATCATAGATAGCCATGCCTGCCGTAATGGATCCGCCAGGGCTGTTAATGTAGAGAGAAATGTCTTTCTCGGGATCTTCTGCTGCAAGGAACAGCATCTGAGCGATAATGGAGTTGGCTACTACGTCGTTTACGCCTGACCCGAGGAAGATGATGCGATCCTTCAGAAGGCGGGAGTAAATGTCGTAAGCGCGTTCTCCGCGATTGCTCTGTTCAATAACCATAGGAACGAAATTCATATCCAACCAAGTCCCCTCCTCAAAATAGCAAAGATGATATTACTGATTCCCATTCTAGCGGATGATCAAACAAAAGTCAAAGATAGTCAAACTCAATTTTTTATAAAAATTAAAAAAACCGTCCTCATCGAGGACGGTTTATGTTCATGTTATGTATGGCGTTAAAATAAGGTTGAATGGCGCGCCCGCTAGGAATCGAACCTAGATCTCAGGCTCCGGAGGCCTACGTCATATCCATTGGACCACGGGCGCATATTTGCATAAGAAAGCAACAGCAAAACTTAGTATACGCGATTCTATTGTAGAAAGCAAGGCAGATGAGAAAAATAAATTTGAGCAAATCGTGAATACAAACGCTTTCATCAGCGATTGCTGACTTGCCATGTGAAATGTTTTTAGCTAAAATAGAGGTGGGACTTAAAGTGAGTATGCGGGACGTTTAACGTCCATCCCCTGAAAGCCCATTACGCCTATTGACGGGTGGAGTGAAAAGTAGAGGATGCGTCACATTATTGAGCTGCAGCAGCAGCTTCTCCCAGATTTGCTTGACGTAATGAAGAAGCGTTACTCGATATTGCGCCAAGTCATGTTGTCCGATCTGATCGGCCGGAGGATGCTCGCCAATTCCTTAGGGATGACGGAACGGGTGCTGAGGGCGGAAACGGATTTGCTGAAATCGCAAGGGCTGCTGGAGATTCATACGGCGGGAATGCGGATCAGTGAAGCGGGCAAGCAATTGCTTGAGCAATTGGAGCCCTTCTACAAAACGTTATTCGGGCTGTCCGATCTGGAAGAGAAGATCAGGAGTCACTTCGGATTATCGCAGGTCATTGTTGTAGCAGGCGATTCCGAGGATTCGGAGCAATCGAAGCGGGAGCTCGGAAGAGCGGCTTGCCAAGTGCTTCGCAAAGTGATGGAGCCACACGATGTCGTGGCCGTAACCGGCGGAACGACGATCGCTCAGGTCGCTAACCAATTAACTTCGACAGCGCCGCTGAAGAACAACTGGTTTGTGCCGGCGAGAGGCGGACTTGGCGAAAGTCTCGATTACCAAGCCAATACCATTGCATCGACAATGGCAAAGCGTACAGGCGCCAATTACCGGATGCTCCATGTGCCGGATCATCTTGGTGACGAAGCCTACGCCTCCATGATGCAGGAGCCGAATATCCGCGATATTGTCGAGGTTGTCCGAAGCGCCCGAATCGTCGTACACGGGATCGGGGACGCTATGGTGATGGCCCGGCGCAGAAAGCTGAATCCTGAACTGGTGAAGGCGATGGCCGCGGATGGCGCATTGGCTGAAGCTTTCGGTTTTTATTTCGACCGTAACGGCGAGGTTGTTCACAAAATGCAGACCGTAGGATTACGACTCGAGGATATTGTGAAGACTGAAGTTGTTATAGGAGTGGCAGGCGGCCATAGCAAAGGCGAAGCTATAGCAGCCATCATGAAATTTGGGCACAATGACGTACTTGTTACCGATGAAGCGGCAGCTCTTGAGATTTCCGCGATTATCGATGAACAGCAGCAGTCGTTATCTTAACGATTTGCGGCAGGCTCTGCTGCAGAACGTTTTGAAATATATACCATAGTCATTTAAAAGCTTAGGAGGAATTTAAAATGGTTAAAATTGGTATTAACGGATTTGGTCGTATCGGTCGTAACGTGTTCCGCGCATCGCTGAACAACCCTAATGTCGAGGTAGTAGCGGTTAACGACCTGACTGACACTAAAACACTTGCACACCTGCTGAAATATGACACAACTCATGGCACTTTGGATGCTACGGTTGAAGCTAAAGAAGGCGCAATTATCGTAAACGGCAAAGAAATCAAAGTATTTGCAGAACGTAACCCTGAGAACCTGGCATGGGGCTCCGTAGGCGCTGAAATCGTTGTTGAATCCACTGGTATCTTCACAGCGAAAGAAAAAGCCGAGCTTCACCTTAAAGGCGGCGCTAAAAAAGTTATCATCTCCGCTCCTGCAACTAACGAAGACATCACAATCGTTATGGGCGTTAACGAAGACAAGTACGATGCTGCATCGCACACTGTTATCTCCAACGCTTCTTGCACAACGAACTGTCTTGCGCCATTCGCAAAAGTGCTGAACGACAAATTCGGTATCGTTAAAGGTATGATGACTACTATTCACTCGTACACAAACGACCAATCCGTACTGGACGTTCCTCACAAAGACCTGCGTCGTGCTCGCGCAGCTGCTGAGAACATCATTCCTTCGTCCACTGGTGCTGCAAAAGCGGTATCCCTGGTTCTGCCGGAACTGAAAGGCAAACTGAACGGTATGGCTATGCGCGTTCCTACGCCTAACGTTTCCGTAACGGACCTGGTTGCCGAACTGAAAGTTAACGTTACTGTTGAAGAAGTTAACGCAGCTTTGAAAGAAGCTTCCGAAGGCGCTCTTAAAGGCATTCTGAACTACAACGAACTGCCACTGGTATCCAGCGATTACAACAGCGACCCAGCTTCCTCGACAATCGACGCTCTGTCGACTATGGTAGTTGAAGGCAACATGGTTAAAGTTATCTCCTGGTACGACAACGAGTGGGGCTACTCGAACCGTGTAGTTGACCTCGCTGCATTCGTGGCAAGCAAAGGTCTGTAAGATACACACGCTATTCCACAATTGCATGGAACGCTTTCGTCCCGGAGTTGATGCTCCGGGATACGCTTAGTCTGCGGCTCCACTTAAGTGGATATTAGGCGAGGGCGTTCCTTCTTGCGAGAAGGAACGCCTTTTTTACTGCTGTTATAGGCTTTATCTTATATAGGCTTTCAACTTCATTATCAGGGAGGCAACACCATTGAATAAGAAAAGTGTTCGTGACGTAGAAGTAGCAGGCAAACGCGTATTTGTACGCGTCGATTTCAACGTACCACTCGAAGATGGCAAAATTACTGACGACAAGCGTATCCGCGAAACGCTTCCTACGATTAACTATTTGATCGAAAAAGGCGCTAAAGTTATCCTCGCGAGCCACCTTGGCCGTCCAAACGGTGAAGTGGTTGAAGAGCTGCGTCACACCGCTTCCGCTGTACGTCTGTCCGAGCTTCTGGGCAAACCGGTTGTCAAAGCTAACGACTCCGTTGGTGAAGAAGTGAAAGCACAAGTTAACGCGCTGAATAACGGCGACGTACTCTTGCTTGAGAACGTTCGTTTCCATGCGGGCGAAGAAAAGAACGATCCGGAACTGGCTAAGCAATTCGCCGAGCTGGCTGATCTGTTCGTAAACGATGCGTTTGGCGCCGCTCACCGTGCCCATGCTTCGACAGAAGGCATTGCGCACTACCTGCCTGCTGTATCGGGCCTCTTGATGGAGCGCGAGCTTGATGTTCTCGGCAAAGCGCTGAACAACCCTGAGCGTCCTTTCACGGCAATCGTTGGCGGTTCGAAAGTAAAAGACAAAATCGACGTGATTAACAAAATGATCGAGATCGCTGACAACATCATCATCGGCGGCGGCCTGTCTTACACTTTCTTCAAAGCACAGGGACATGAAATCGGTCAATCGCTCGTGGACAACTCCAAGCTGGATCTGGCTCTTGAGTTCATCGAGAAAGCGAAATCGCTCGGCAAAAACTTCCTGATTCCTGTTGATATCGTAATCACCGACGAATTCAGCAAAGACGCTAACACAAAGATCGTTGACGTAGACGGCATCCCTGCTGACTGGGAAGGCATCGACATCGGTCCTAAAACTCGCGAAATTTACGCTGACGTCATCAAAAACTCCAAGCTGGTTGTTTGGAACGGGCCGATGGGCGTATTCGAAATCGAACCATTCTCCCACGGTACGCGTGCGGTTGCTAACGCTTGCGCGGAAACAGCGGGTTACACGGTAATCGGCGGCGGCGACTCCGCTGCGGCAGCTGAGAAATTCGGCGTGGCGGACAAAATGGATCATATCTCGACTGGCGGCGGCGCTTCCCTGGAGTTCATGGAAGGCAAAGCACTCCCGGGCGTTGTAGCTCTTAACGATAAATAGTAAATAGATTCAACTATATACTTAAGAAACGAGGGAATATACGATGAGCAGAACACCTATCATTGCGGGTAACTGGAAAATGTTCAAGACCGTTTCCGAAGCCGTATCGTTCTTTTCCGAAGTGAAAGGAAAAGCCGAAGTTGCCGGCGTAGAAAGCGTCATTTGCGCTCCTTACACGACTCTTCCGGCGCTTGTTGAAGCAGCGAAAGGCACGTCGATCGCAATCGGCGCGCAGAACCTGCACTTCGAAGATAACGGTGCCTTCACAGGCGAAATTAGCGGCGTAATGCTGAAGGATCTGGGCGTTAAATACGTAATTATCGGTCACTCCGAGCGTCGTGCTTATTTCGCTGAAACAGACGAGATCGTTAACAAAAAAATGCACGCGGCATTCAAACACGGCATCACGCCAATCGTTTGCGTAGGCGAGAAGCTCGAAGAGCGCGAAGCTGACCAAACGAAGGATGTCTGCAAAGTGCAGACCGAAGCGGCTTTCAAAGGCCTGTCGGCGGCGCAAGCGGCTGAAGTGGTTATTGCTTACGAGCCAATCTGGGCGATCGGCACCGGCAAATCCTCGACATCCGAAGACGCGCAAGACGTTATCGGCTACATCCGCAGCGTAGTTGCCGATCTGTACGATGCGGCGACAGCTGATGCGGTTCGTATCCAATACGGCGGCAGCGTAAAACCGAACAACGTTGCGGAATACATGGGACAAGCGGACATCGACGGCGCTCTTGTCGGCGGCGCATCGCTTGAACCGGCTTCCTACATCGCACTCGTTGAGGGGGCCAAGTAAGATGGCTCCGAAACCAGTTGCACTGATTATTCTTGACGGCTTTGGACTTCGCGACGACGTTACCGGCAATGCGGTTGCGCAGGCGAAAAAACCAAACTATGACCGCTACTGGTCGACTTACCCGCATACAACCCTTACTGCTTCCGGCGAAGCAGTAGGTCTGCCGGACGGCCAAATGGGCAACTCCGAGGTTGGTCACCTGAACATCGGCGCAGGCCGCATCGTGTATCAGGATCTGACCCGCATCTCGAAGTCGATCCGCGACGGCGAATTTTTCGATAACGAGACGCTTCTTGGGGCCGTTCGCCACGCGAAAGCAAACGGCAAGAAGCTTCATTTGTACGGCTTGTTGTCCGATGGCGGCGTACACAGCCATATTGCTCACCTGTTCGCTCTGCTGGAACTGGCTAAGAAAGAGGAGCTGAACGAAGTATTCGTTCATGCCTTCCTCGACGGCCGCGACGTCGCTCCAGACAGCGCGAAAGGTTACCTGGAACAGCTGCAAGCGAAGATTGAAGAAGTGGGCGTAGGCCGGATCGCTACCGTTCAAGGCCGCTATTACGCAATGGACCGCGACAAGCGTTGGGAGCGTACGGAGAAGTCTTACCGCGCAATGGTTTACGGCGAAGGTCCTAAGTACACGGATCCAATCAAGGCTGTCGTTGAGTCCTACGAAAAATCCGTTTATGATGAATTCGTTATGCCAACGGTTATCGTAGGCGAGAATGATGAGCCGGTAGGCCTGGTTGAATCGGAAGATTCCATCGTCTTCTTCAACTTCCGTCCTGACCGTGCCATCCAGCTTGGCCAAGTGTTTACCAATGCGGATTTCCGCGGTTTCGACCGTGGCGAGAAATGCCCTAAAAACCTGTACTTTGTTTGCCTGACGCTGTTCAGTGAATCCATTGACGGTTATGTGGCCTACTCTCCTAAGAATTTGGATAATACCCTTGGCGAAGTGCTTGTTCAAAACAACAAGAAACAGCTCCGTATTGCGGAGACTGAGAAGTATCCGCATGTAACGTTCTTCTTCAGCGGCGGCCGCGACGTCGAACTTCCGGGTGAGACTCGCGTACTGATCAATTCGCCTAAAGTTGCAACTTATGACTTGCAGCCTGAGATGAGCGCTTATGAAGTTGCTGCAGCCGCAGTAAGAGAGATCGAAGCTGACAAGCATGATGCCATCATCTTGAACTTTGCTAACCCTGACATGGTTGGTCACTCCGGCATGCTGGAACCAACTATCAAAGCGGTAGAAGCAACAGATGAGTGTCTTGGCCAAGTGGTTGAAGCTGTCCTTGCAAAAGGCGGCGTAGCCATTATCACGGCTGACCACGGCAACGCGGATATGGTATTCGACGAGAACGGCCGTCCGTTCACGGCGCATACGACGAATCCGGTTCCTTGCATCGTTACAGTCGCTGGCGGAGAGCTTCGCGAAGGCGGCATCTTGGCTGACCTGGCTCCAACGGTTCTTGACCTGCTCGAACTGGCTAAGCCAGCCGAAATGACAGGTACAACATTGATTCAGAAGTAAGTTTCGAGGTAGAATCAATACAGCTTGTTTTCCATGCTTCAACCCTATAAATAACTTAAATGAAGGAGTGTTACTCAAATGTCTATCATCGTTGACGTTTACGCACGCGAAGTGCTGGATTCCCGCGGGAATCCGACTGTAGAAGTAGAAGTATCCCTGGAATCCGGCGGCAAGGGCCGCGCAATCGTACCATCCGGCGCTTCCACTGGCGCTTACGAAGCCGTTGAGCTTCGCGACGGCGACAAAGGCCGCTACCTGGGCAAAGGCGTTGAAAAAGCGGTTGAGAACGTAAACGCGATTATCGCGCCTGAAATCATCGGTCTGGACGCACTTGATCAAGTCGCTATCGACCGCAAAATGATCGAGCTCGACGGTACGCCTAACAAGGCTAAACTCGGCGCTAACGCAATCCTGGCTGTTTCGATGGCGGTTGCACGCGCTGCGGCAGACGCTCTTAACGTGCCTCTGTACACTTACCTGGGCGGCTTCAACGCAAAAACGCTGCCGGTTCCAATGATGAACATCATCAACGGCGGCGAGCATGCCGACAACAACGTTGACGTTCAAGAATTCATGGTTCTGCCGGTTGGCGCTCCAACCTTCAAAGAAGCTCTTCGCATCGGCGCTGAAATCTTCCACAACCTGAAATCGGTTCTGAAAGACAAAGGCCTTAACACTGCGGTTGGCGACGAAGGCGGCTTCGCTCCTAACCTTGGTTCCAACGAAGAAGCAATCACGACCATCATCTCCGCGATCGAGCGTGCTGGCTACAAACCAGGCGTTGACGTATTCCTCGGCATGGACGTAGCTTCCACTGAGTTCTACAAAGACGGCAAATACCACCTCGAAGGCGAAGGCAAATCCTTCACTTCCGCTGAATTCGTTGACCTGCTTGCTTCGTGGGTTGAGAAGTACCCAATCATCACAATCGAAGACGGCTGCTCCGAAGACGACTGGGAAGGCTGGAAATTGCTCACTGACAAACTGGGCGGCAAAGTACAGCTGGTTGGCGACGACCTGTTCGTTACAAATACGGAGCGTCTGTCCGACGGTATCGAAAAAGGCGTGGGCAACTCCATTCTCGTTAAAGTTAACCAAATCGGCTCGCTTACCGAAACCTTCGACGCGATCGAAATGGCAAAACGCGCTGGTTACACAGCGGTTATCTCCCACCGTTCCGGCGAAAGCGAAGACAGCACAATCGCTGACATCGCGGTTGCTACAAACGCTGGCCAAATCAAAACCGGCGCTCCGTCCCGTACGGACCGCGTAGCGAAATACAATCAATTGCTCCGTATTGAAGATGAGCTGGGTTCGGTTGCTCAATACGCAGGCAAATCGGCATTCTACAACCTGAAAAACTTCAAATAGGTTTTTCGGTGATATAAGAAGGGCATCCCGGTGAGGGGATGCCCTTTTTTACGTCCGAATGAATGGTTTACGCATCCTTCGAATAGTCCTGATCTTTTTCTCATATATAGGAAAACGCGCCGGAATTTGAAACTATTGAATTACTTGTCCGCCTATGATAAAATCAATTTATGTGTTTTACGGAGCTCCTATGCTGGAGGTGGATCAAATGGAAATCTTTTGGAAGATTTTGCTCGTTATTTTCGCAGTTGGATTGATCGCAGTCGTATTGCTTCAAAAAGGGAAAAGCGCTGGTTTGTCCGGTGCGATCACTGGCGGTGCTGAGCATTTGTTCGGCAAGCAGAAAGCTCGCGGTCTGGACTTGTTCCTTCAGCGTTTGACGGTAGGGCTGGCAAGCGGATTCTTTATCCTGGCCCTTGTTGTAGCATACGTTGTAAAAGTTTAATTGATGAAATGTACTCAGAAACGGAGGGGGACCTCCGTTTTTTTGTTTTTTCAGGGCATTAGCGGATGCTTAAGGATGATTTCGTGTATACTAAACGATATATGGTAATCTATCAACCGGTAGCTGGATGGCGGTAGGGAAAGCCTCCGGTGTATGAGGTGACAAGGAAAATTATGATGCAAGAGCAGGAACTGCTTGATTTTATGCGGGAAACGGCTTATAAGCCGATGACTTATCAGGAGCTGGAACAACATTTCGGCATCAACGACGCGGCGGAATTCAAAGAATTCCTGAAGCTGCTTAACCAGCTCGAGGAAGAGGGCAAAGTCATTCGGACGCGCAATGAACGCTACGGCGTTCCGGAGCGAATGAACCTGCTGAGAGGAAAAATTCAGGCGCATGCGAAGGGTTTCGCATTTTTGCTGCCTGACGAGAAAGACCATCCTGACGTTTACATACATGCAAACGATCAGAAGAGCGCGATGAACGGCGATATCGCGCTGGTGCGCATTACTTCGCAAAGCGAAGGCGGAGGCCGGATGGAAGGCGAAGTCGTCCGCATTGTGCAGCGTGCCGTTACTCAGGTGGTGGGCACGTTCGAAAGCCATGAGGCATTTGGCTTTGTTGTTCCGGATGATAAACGGATTAACCGGGATATTTTTATTCCGAAGGGTGAATTCCAGGGAGCGGTAACCGGTCAGAAGGTGGTCGTAAAGATTACTTCCTATCCGGAAGGACGGTCTGCGGCGCAAGGCGAAATTATCGAAATTCTCGGTCATAAGAACGATCCGGGCATCGACATTTTGTCCATTATCCGCAAGCATCAGCTTCCCGAGGGCTTCTCGGATGAAGTGATGGCCGAAGCCGAAGCGGCTCCGGACTCCATTACCGAAGAAGAGATCGTTGAACAAGGCCGCCGCGATCTCCGCGGAGAAGTGATTGTGACGATTGACGGCGAAGACGCAAAGGATCTTGATGACGCCGTCCATGTAAAGCGGCTTGAGAACGGCAATTATCTGCTTGGCGTTCATATTGCCGATGTCGGCTATTACGTGAAGGAACGTTCGGCGCTTGACCAGGAAGCTTTCCGCCGCGGCTGCAGCGTCTATCTGGTAGACCGGGTTATTCCGATGCTGCCGCACCGTTTGTCGAACGGGATCTGCTCGCTGAATCCTCAGGTGGACCGCCTGACGCTTTCCTGCGAAATGGAGTTTGACTCCAAGCTGAAGCGCGTACGCCACGATATTTTTACAAGCGTGATTAAGACGAAGGAACGCATGACGTATACGAATGTGCGCAAGATCTTAACGGCCACCGAAGAGGAGCCGGAGACCGAGCTGAAGGAACGCTATGCGGACCTGCTGGACATGTTCACGCTGATGGAAGAGCTTGCGATGAAGCTGCGGAAGAAACGGATGAAGCGCGGCGCGATCGACTTTGATTTCCAGGAATCGAAGGTTATCGTGGACGAGGAAGGCAAGGCGGTTGATATCGTGAAGCGCGAACGCTCCGTCGCCGAGCAGATCATCGAGGAATTCATGCTGGCGGCGAACGAAACGGTTGCCGAGCATTTCCACTGGCTCCGCGTGCCGTTCTTGTACCGGATCCATGAGGATCCGGATCAGGAGAAGCTGCTCCACTTCATGCAGTTCGCCTCGAACTTTGGTTACGTCGTGAAAGGCAAAGGCAATTCGGTTCATCCGCGCGCCTTGCAGACGCTGCTTGAAGAGATCCACGGCACGAAGGAAGAAACGGTTATTTCCACCGTAATGCTGCGCTCCATGAAACAGGCGAAGTACGATGCGGAGAGCCTAGGCCACTTTGGGCTTGCGGCGGAGTTCTATTCGCACTTCACGTCGCCGATCCGGCGTTATCCGGACCTTGTGATTCACCGGATTATTCGCGAGGTGCTCGAGAACGGCGGAGCCTTGCCGGACATGCGCAACGAAGCGCTGGCCGCGCGCATGCCTGACATTGCCCAGCATTCATCCGAACGCGAACGCGTGGCGGTGGATGCGGAACGGGATACGGATAAGCTCAAAAAATGCGAATTCATGCTGGATAAGGTCGGCGAGGAATTCGATGGCATCATCAGCAGCGTGACAAGCTTCGGCATGTTTGTCGAATTGGACAATACGGTGGAAGGCCTTATCCGGCTGAGCGGTCTGACGGATGATTATTACCACTTCCATGAGCTTCATATGGTGCTGATCGGCGAGCGCACCTCGAAGGTATACCGCATTGGCGATGAAGTGAAAATCCGCGTGGCGCAGGTGAACATGGACGATTACACCATCGACTTCGAGATGGTGGACATGAAGCCGCGCAGCGATTTCCGGGGCGTCGCGGACGCCGGCTTTGGGGCTGGCCGCGGCGGCGGGCGCAAGCGCGGCGGCTTCAGCCGCGGCGGGGACGCGGGCGCCGTAGTTGGACGCGGCGGGAAAGAAGGTCGCGGCGGGAAAGAAGGCCGCGGCGATCGGAATGAACGCGGCCCGGGCAAGAGCGGCCGCGACGGCGCTAAGCGCGCCGAGAATAGCGGCGCGCAAGGGAACGCGAAGCGGAAGCGCGGAGGCGCTGACCGCGGAGCGGCCGAGGGCGCGAGCCGCGCGGCCGAAGGCGCGGCGGAGCGCTCGCCGTGGCAAGAGCCGGCGAAGCCGCTCGAGCAAGGGCGGCAGGTGCGCGGAGCAAGGCCGCGCACGGATATGTGGGGGCTGCCGATTAGCGGCAGCCGCGGCAGAGACGCCGATACGGGCGAAGATCCGGATCAAGGCTCAGTCTTTGAAGGCGGCCGCGGCAGGCGCGGCGGCCGGGGCAACCGAAGCGGAGGCGGCGCAGGCCAGCGCGGCGATGCAAAATCCTCGCAAGGCACAAATTCTTCGCGCGGAGTGAATAATTCCGGCGAAGAAGGGAAAAACAAGAAGAAGAAACGAAATAGCGGAGGCAACTCCACCGCGGCTTTCGTTCGCAAAAAACGTAAATAAATATTTAACATGACAGATGTACTATTACTTGAAATAACGGCGCTGCCAGATGTAGCGCAAGCTGCAGGGAAGCAGCGCCGTTTTCTGTGGATAAGCTGGGAAAATATATTTAAGCTTGTCGCTTGCATTTTGATTTTGGGTATAGTACACTCAAAACAATTGATGATATGAACCTGAATTCACATATTGAAAAGGGTATCATTGTAGACGTCATGACACCTTATTCAATGTGTGAATTTTTTGTTTCGATACGAAATAGGCGCATATTAATTTATTTTTTTGGAGGTAAGACACATGCAACAAGGTACAGTTAAATGGTTCAACGCTGAGAAAGGTTTCGGCTTCATCGAAGTTGAAGGCGGCAATGACGTATTCGTACACTTCTCCGCTATCGTTGGCGAAGGCTTCAAAACTCTTGAAGAAGGCCAACGCGTTGAGTTCAACGTTGTTCAAGGCAACCGCGGACCACAAGCTGAGAACGTTGTTAAGCTGTAATAGCTTAATTTAACGAACGGAAACCGCCCTTAACGGGGCGGTTTCTTTATTTTGAAAGCGATGTATTTTCGCGGACGGGATCCCTTGCGAAACGCGCTTAATGTTTGTTACAATGAATTCCTAATAACGCTTTTCCATGCTGGAATGCGTAAACGAAAATGAGGTGAACCGCTGTGGGTGCTAAGAAAAATGACGGCAAACAGCTCGCTCAAAATAAAAAGGCTTCCCATGATTACTTCATTGAAGATACGTATGAAGCGGGAATCGTGCTGATGGGCACGGAGATCAAGGCTCTTCGCATGGGGAAGGCGAATATTGGCGATGCGTTTGCGACGATCCGGAATGGCGAGATGTTTATTCATAACATGCACATCAGTCCTTTTGAACAGGGCAACCGCCATAACCCGACAGATCCGACGCGCGCTCGGAAGCTGCTGCTTCACAAGCAGCAAATTCATAAGCTACTCGGCCAGTCCAAGCAGGAAGGCTATTCGATTGTGCCGCTGAAGATTTATGTCCGCAACGGCTACGCGAAACTGCTGATTGGTCTTGGTAAAGGCAAGAAGCAATACGATAAGCGCGATACGGCCGCGAAGCGGGATGCACAAAGGGATATCCAGCGTGCGCTGCGCGAGAAGCAGAAGGTCGCAAGATAATTGGCATTTGCTTCAGCTGCTGGTCCGTGTTCCAGTTTTCCGCCATCATTGGCAGTAAGAATCCCAGCACTAGCGATGAAGTTCGTGTTATACTAAAGTAGCGCTAAGGGATACGAAGCGCTGCTGCAAATAAAGAGTCTAAGTATTACTTGCTTGTAATGAATTAGCGCAGAAGCGCTATACCTCATTCCGGGCGTTCTTTCTTAAAGCTAATCGGTTGAAAAGACCGTTTATGCGATATCGGGGGCGTTTATGGATTCGACGGGGATAGTACGAGCATGGGTTGCGGGTAGCAGGGAGTCGTCTGCTTCATCAACGCTAAAGCCTATTAAATGGCAAACAACAACAAACTTACGCTTTCGCAGCTTAATAACCTGTGAGCGTGCTCCTACCTAGCATCGCCCATGTGACTAGACTAGGGGCTAACAAGTAGTGGGATACGCCGTTCGGTCTCCGCCTGGGGTCGACGGAAGAAGATAATCAGGCTGACCCAACGCGTAGTCGGTTACGGGACGACGCTCGGGTGACATCAATACTGTAACTACACCCGTAGAAGCCTGTGTGGCGTTGTCTTCGGACAGGGGTTCAAATCCCCTCGCCTCCACCATCATGAACCGCATCCGCATGAGGATGTGGTTTTTGCTTTATAACGGGCACGAAGAAGCTCCTTTCCTGTTGGAAGGGAGCTTTTTCGCTTTTGGTTAGACGCATGTAAAGGATTGAATGGATTGAAGGCTGAGGCCGGTATACATCCAGAACCTTCCGTTCCACTGAAACCCCGCAACCGATGTGCGTCCTAAGAATACGGGGAAGAACCAGAATTGGTTTCCATTCCTTAGCCAGATGTACGTATTTCGGAACATGCAACGCGAAATCGCGCCAGGGTCAACGGCAAACGGCTGAACCGCAGGCTGTTGAGGAATGAATCCTGGCGGAGGTGAGCTAGGTGCCATCGGCTGGCCTGGTTGCCCCGGCGGTCCTCCCGGCGGTCCCGGAGGCCCTGACGGCCCCGGCTGACCAGGGAATCCTGGGGGACCAAAAGGCGGAAAAAATGACATGAGGTTTGTCACTCCTTTATATGATGGGCTAAAACATTGTATGTAGGAGCGGAGATAAGGGAATGGGCGTAACCGATATTCTTTTAAAAAGCAGCTGCTGTGGCGATGTAGGTTTTAAACGACCGCTGATTCCCTTTTGCGGTTCAACCGGTTTTATCTCTGTTAATTAGGTCGGCCGATATTACGCAGAGGATGTGAGAAACAGGGCAACAATACGCCTTAAGGACAGTCCTTCCTTGGGACTGATTTCGCGGCGTGAAAATTTTTTTAAAATTATGCTTGCCAAATGCTTTTTATCTATGGTATATTCTAATTCCGGCCGAGAGAGACAAGATGTTCGGACCGAAAAGCTGAATATCATCGAGCAAATAGATGAAAAATAAGCTTGACACAAAAAACGATAACGTGATATGATATACCGCGTTGTTGAAAAAATTGTTCTTTGAAAACTGAACAACGAGCGAAACTGCCCCGTTAGAAATAACGGAAA
>NZ_JAASRQ010000015.1:0-21603 GCF_011761545.1 Paenibacillus sp. BK720
TTGACTTGCTCATTACTTGTTTTATCGCTTTTCCGTTATTTCTAACGGGGCAGTTTCGCTCGTTGTTCAGTTTTCAAAGAACAATTTGTTTTTCGCAACAACGTTTCATATATTATCACGTTGTTCTTTTTCGTGTCAAGCACTTTTTGAAATTGTTTTTCAATCTATCAAACAATCCATTTGCGCTTTTCGTTCCAACCGCTTGTTTCTCTCGGCCGGAATTAGAATATACCATAGGCTTCTATAGCATTGCAAGTCTTTTTTTATAAAAAGTTTAAATATGCTCTATGAACTATTCTATAGGCTCATCATAATTACTCTCATACGTATCTACATACGAATCATAGCTCTCTTCTTCCGCTGCGTTCTGGATATCTTCTGCCGTAATAAGAATCAACTCGTACCCGTCTTCTTGAGGCTTCTTCAGCGCTTTCTCTTTTACGTACTTCGGACTTCCCTCCGCCGCCTCTTCATCATAGAAAAGGAGCAGCCCGTCCGATTTGCGGAACAGCAATTCGTCTCTCGCCTGGAACTGCCAGGGACCGACATAAGGCTGATGGCTCACCGCCCCATAATAATCAACTTTGGCGATAATCTGGCGGTAGTATTCTTTTTTCTCGTCGTTCCATTGCTCTTCGGGATTCATAAAAGCGGTAATAATCGAGAGCTTTAACTGCGGATACAACGATTGAAGCCCAAACGCTACTTCGCATACCCATAGATCAAATCCGTATTGTCCCGGCGTAATGATCCATTCCAGTCCCTCTTCAATTAACGGGATCAGCTTGGCTTCAACCGCTTTTTTAATATAGGGGATATGTTTATGCTTCTGATTAAAGATCTGGAGCTCATGCGCCCGGTACCCGGTTGCAAACAACGTCTTCAAATGGCCACCTCATTTCGTCGTCCATCCAATATAACAGCAATAGGAGGCGGAGCGTCAGAGAATGTACGTTCTGTTTCATCCTTAACAATAAAGAAAAAGCTGCCTCCAACGGAGACAGCTCTTCTTCCGGATAATTCTTATTTGCTCATCAGCTGCATAAATACGGCAAGCATTTTGGCTGTTTCTTCGCGCGTTGCGAAATCTTGCGGCGCGAAGTAAACGCCGGAATGGCCGGCTTTCGTTTTGCCGCTGATGATGCCTGCTTGCTGAACGGCCTTCACCGCTTCCTTCACGCTTGCCTGAATAGCGCTGCCGTCCGCAAAGGTGACCGCCTTCTGGCTGGCCGGTAGATCAAAGTTCATTGCGCCCGCAAAGCGAACCAGCATGGCCGCCATTTCCGCGCGGGTAATAGAAGCCTTCGGATTAAACTTCCCGCCGCCTACTCCGCCGGTAATGCCTTTGTCCGCTGCCCATTGCACAGCCTCGGCATAATAATCGGTCTTGCGGACATCCGAGAACTTGCCTGCTTTATAGGTGCTTAACTGCGCCCCTGCGATACGGGACAGAAGAATCGTAAAGTCTGCTCTCGTAATTCGCGCTTTCGGAGAAAACTGGCTCGAGCTTGTGCCGGAAATAATGCTGCGTGCCGAAAGATACGTAATAGCGTCTTTCGCAAAGCTGGATGTTGCGTCCTTGAAGGACTTCTTGTTGTACGCTACCGCATAACGGGAGAAATGAGTGACATCAAAGCTAACCGTACCCGTAGCAGGGTCATATACACCGGACGGTACGGTTACAAGCTCGCCGTTATCCGAGACGTAATAGATGATAATCGCATTGCGGTCTTCGCTTGCCGCTGGCGTATACGGTACATGAACATGCGCAGTGCCACCGCCAAAGGTAGTAATTGCGCTGCCGTTTGCTTTTACCGCAAAATCAAACACCGGATGGCTGCCCACAGTTTTCAGGAATTCGGTACGCTTAGCTCCAGTTAAGCCTGCACCGGCCGTTACCGCATCGGACTGGCGAACGGTAATCGTAACATCATTATTTTTCGAGGATGCTTCAATAGATGCGATAGCTTTTGCGTCAAAGGATAACGTACCTACTCCCGCTTCAATCGTCAAATTCGTCAGAGCTGCATCTTTGGCGCCAGTGAAGATTCCCTTCTCGAAAACAATTGCCGCTTCTTTTGCTTTGCTGTCCGGTACGGCGGATACCGTCAAGCTGCCTGCTTGGCCGGTTGCCAATTCGCTCTGCAGTTTTTTCAAGGCAGATGTAAATTGGCTGGTTGTCACATTCGCATGCGCCTTACCCGAACCGTCCGTAGTTGCTTCAACCTTCGTCACTACATTCGCGCCGTTAGAACCTTTGTCGATTACAGTTGTACCTCCGCCATTGGATCCGCCGCTGCTTGGTTGATCCGGCGGTGTAACAACGATAGAGCCTGGTGCTACAGTTACGGTGCTTTCCGCTATAGCATATCCGTCCGCACTTGTTGCTTTTATGACGGCCGTACCTGCTTTTACAGGAGTAACCTTGCCATTCTGATCAACCGTCGCAATGCCGGAATCCGAGGAAGACCACGTAACGCTGCTCGAAGCACCGTTTGCAGGCACAACCGTTGCCGTCAATTGGCCGGCAGCTCCGCCCGCTGTAAGAGAGAGGGACTTCTGGGCAATAGACACTTGGGTTACGTTAAGCTGGTAGATGCCTACTTTACCGCCTACTTCGTAAGCAACCAGCACCAATGGCTTTCCGGTCGGGCTGACCGATGCAGGAATAAATTCGATACCCTCCGGACCGGTATCCGTATCCAGATTTACTTTGCCGTCGCTGCCTTTGAACACGCGTGTATTCGTATAGTTCGCAAACTGAGGATGCTCAGGATCCGTAACGTCATAAGTCGCAAAACCGCCCGTACGCTCCAGACCAATAAACGCAAGCTCTCTGTTGCCTACTTTACCTACTTTAATATCTTCCGGCTCCGGACCTTTCTTCACGCTGCGGTCATCCATCGTGATTTTGCTGTTGCTGACGTTGAAGTAATCCGGTACGCGCTGAGCCGTAATCGTTTCGAAATCATTGCCGCTGTCGTAAACCTGATCCATCGAATCCGCATTCCAGATCGAGAACGAACGGCCTCCGTACATGTAAATGCCGTCGTTGCCCATATCGCCCGCCACTTCAATCGCGTCGTAGGCTGTCGTGTCCTTGAGAAGCTTGTAAGCTTCCGAATCAGGATCCAAGCCGCCTTTAAGCGCGCCTACCGTGCTTGCGTTTACGCGGAATTCAGATGCGTCGCCTTCATTGGCCGTTAGAATATAAGTCTTACCGTTCACCGTATAGGAAGCAGCTCCATCAGGCATGTACATGCCTTTAAATGGTACCGTCTCCAGTTGAATAGCGCCATTGGATTGAACATCCAATGCGTTGGCAGGATTATTGTAGTCTTTGAGGCCAAGCGCTTTTACCGCGGTAACTTTATGCGCAGCAATATCAACAATCGCTACGGCGTTATTCTCTTGAAGCGTTACATAAGCAGTCTTGCTGTCAGCCGAAAGCGTAATGTATTCCGGTTCCAGATCGTAGAGCGCATCTTCTTTCGAGCCGCTCGATTTAACCGTATTCGTTACGGGATCCAGCTCGCCGCGGATATGCACGCCGTCTTCAATGACAGCCGGGTCATCGAAGTATGCTTGCGTTGAAATGCCGGTTACCGTATCTACGATGGTAATGCTGCCTTTGGCATCCTGCGTAACAAGGCGCGGCTCGGCTTCATCTGCTGTCAGGACATAACGGCCATCCCCTGTCGTTTTAATCATATCCGGCTGCACGCCCGCTCCGTATTCGGTTACGTAGTTGCCGTCATAATCTAGAACAATAATTTTACCAGGCTTAAGCGGATCCTTCTCTTGCACGGATACGGAAACCCGCTTTGTCGTGTTGTTGATGTCGACGCTAGTCAGATCGCCGTAAACGAAACCGTTTGTCTCCGACAGATCCTTCACCAGAACGGTTTTCTCCTTCGCCAGCGTGCCCGTTGCTTGACCCAAGCTTGCGATCTCGAGACTTGGAGGATTGCCGGAGCCGTTAACCAGATAAAACTTGTTGTTGTCCTTATTGTATTTCACGATCTCGGCAACCCCGCCGTCTTTGTTCGTTACGCCCAGGGAGAAGCTTCCGATCTTCTCAACCGATAGCGTATCGTTCATCTCGCGAAGCGGCTGGCCGATTGTAAGCCAGAACGATTTGGTTCCCGTCGCGGCAGGATTTGCGCTGTCCGTAGCCGTTACCGTAACAAGAGAAGACTTAGCAGCCGCCGTTGGGGTACCGGTAATTTCACCGGTTGTACTATTAAGGGTAAGGCCAGCTGGCAGATTGGTTGCACTGTAAATAAACGGTGCCGTTCCGCCGGTTGCGGCAATCGCGGCCGTATAAGCAGTGCCGATTGTCGCGCCCGCGATTGCGGTTGTTGTAATAGTGACCGGATCAACTTGAGGTGTTTCCGGCATCTCAGGTGTTGTTACTCCCCAAGGTCCAAAAGCGCCATTATGAGGAAGGGTAGCCGCCAGTTCCGTTTCTTTTCCGGCTACATTTAATGCCTCGTAATCAATTTGTTGAAAATCCGATTTATTATTATCCATATCAACAGTAGTCTTGCGGCGAATAGCTTTCTTCTTGGATGTGCCTTCGGTAGAACCTGTCGGGTATGCTGCTTCGTATCCGTCGATGTCACTGCCAGTATCATTACTGCCCGTGCCAACCATATCTACATAACCAGCTGGCTTTGTATTAAACGGATTGGAGTCGGAAGCCGCAAGCTGAGTCTGATTGCTCATCAGAACGACTTTCATGCCTTTGTTATTAAAAAATTGCGTATCCCATGCCTGATCAGCCTTTCCGGTAATGCTGATTTTGGCATCACCTGCGTTTGCAGCCACATTTGCTGTCGCCCCCGTGATTAGGAAAGAGGAATGTGCTTTTATCGTGCCGGTCAAATCAAGCTTCTTCCAGTCTGATGTAATTGCTCCTGTTGTCGCACTGGTACCGCGATCGTTATATTGCAAAGACCATCCGGAGAGATTGATATCGTTATCGGTTTGATTGTAAAGCTCAATAAAGCCGTTAGTGAAATAAACCCCAGTTGAAGCAGCTGTTCCACCACCGTACACCTGATTAATAATAACGTGCGGAACACTGACGTTGTATTCATTAGAAGGATTGTAAGGAGTTCCCGCCACCGGAGTTACGCCGCCATCCGCCATTGCCACGCCAGTCCCCATCAACGCCGCAGCGGCGATTTCGGCAGCAAGGAAAATGGACAAGAAGCGTCTGCTTTTATTGATCATTTATTAGTTTCACTCCCATTTCATAGATTCTACTAAAATTGTAAGGGGGGAATGTTTTCTAAAGGTTAATAGGGAGTTTAAGATATTGTAAACAATTGTTATATTGCATCTTGAATAATCGCATACGGCGCATGGATTAAGAAATGTCTTGCCAAGCAACACTATACTTATGTAAAATCGAGCAAGTTGCGCAAAAGTTTACTTTATGTTATGGAGGGTTACAGCTAGATGAAACCACAAGAAATCGGCGTCCACGAAAGGCCGCCAATGGGCCAAAGCCTCATGCTGAGTATTCAGCATTTGTTCGCGATGTTTGGTTCAACCGTACTTGTTCCAAACCTGCTTGGCGTAGACCCGGCGATTTGTCTTCTGATGAACGGTATCGGCACTCTGCTTTATCTATTTATCGTAAAAGGTAAAATTCCCGCATATCTCGGCTCCAGCTTTGCGTTTATCGCACCGGCAGGAGCGGTTATCGGCAACCACGCTTCCCACTCTGACGGTTATGCCGCAGCGCTTGGCGGATTTATTGCAGCCGGCGTCGTATTCACCGTTGTTGCGCTCATTATCCAAGCAGCGGGTACCGGCTGGATTAACGTGATTTTCCCGCCTGCTGCGATGGGTGCCATTGTAGCGGTTATCGGACTTGAGCTTATTCCTGTTGCAGCCGGCATGGCTGGATGGATCAAAGCGCCAAGCGCACCGGCTGACCAAGTTTGGACACCGGACGGAACAGCCATTACGATCTCCATCGTCACTTTGCTAATTACCGTGCTTGGTTCGGTCCTATTCCGCGGCTTCATGCGTATCATTCCGATTCTGGTCGGTATTGTGTGCGGATATTTGCTTTCCTACTTCCTGGGTTATACAAACTTCGATAATGTATCGGCGAGCAATTGGCTTGCGGCCCCTACATTTACGACGCCAACCTTTGAATGGGCAGCCATTCTGACGATTGTTCCCGCTTCCCTGGTTGTTCTTGCCGAGCATATCGGCCATTTGATCGTAACCGGCAACATTGTCAAAAAGGATCTGTCCAAAGATCCGGGCCTGCACCGTTCTCTGCTCGGCAACGGCATCTCGACCCTGCTGTCCGGCTTCCTGGGTTCTACGCCTAACACCACTTACGGCGAGAATATCGGCGTACTTGCGATTACTCGCGTCTATTCCACCTTTGTGATCGGCGGCGCGGCCGTATTCGCTATTGTGCTGTCGTTCTTCGGCAAGTTCTCGGCATTGATCGCAGGTATTCCCGCTCCGGTTATGGGCGGCGTATCGCTCCTGCTGTTCGGAGTTATTGCGGCTTCCGGTCTCCGGATGCTTGTCGAGTCCAAGATCGACTACAGCAAACCAACCAATCTGTACCTGACAACGGTTGTTCTCGTAACCGGCCTTAGCGGCGCGAAAATTACAATCGGCGACTTCTCCCTCTCCGGGATGGCGCTTGCAACCGTAACGGCGATTATCCTGAGCTTGCTGTTCAAGATCTTCGAAATTACCCGCCTGTCCAATGATTCGGAAGCTTCCGGTCATTAAAACGTAAAAGCCCAGCGGCCTATAAGCCGCTGGGCTTTCTTCATAATACGTATATTAGCTTCTTTTTCTCCGCGTCATCACATCGAAGATTACCGCAATCGCAAGCACGCCGCCGCGAATCATGTATTGGTAAGAGATACCGACCCCCATCAGGTTCATGCCGCTCGAGAGCGAAGCCATTACGATCGCACCGATAATCGAACCGGTAACTTTACCCACGCCGCCTGCTGCCGATACCCCGCCGACATACGCCGCCGCTATCGCGTCAAGCTCGAACAGCGTACCGGCTGTTGTTGTTGCCGACTGCAGACGCGCCGTGAAGAGAATGCCGGATAAAGCGGAGAGCAGACCCATGGAGCCAAACACGATATAGGTAATCTTTTTCACGTTGATCCCGCTCAAATGCGCCGCTTCCGGGTTGCTGCCTACCGCATAAATATGACGGCCAAGCACGGTGCTTGTGGTCAGGAAGTGATAGATCACAACAACCAGCAGCATGATAATAACCGTCCAGGAGAAGCCGTTATAACCTGCGATAATATAAGTAATGTAAGCAATAATCGCGGATACGAAGATGAGCTTTACGGTGAACATGCCCTTGGAGATCACTTCGAATTGGTATTTGATCTTGTTCCGGCGTTTGGAGATTTCAAAATAAATAAAGAGAAGAATAACAAGCACGCCAAGCAGAAGGGATAAGAAATTCAGATCATCCAGCTTGAACCAGGATGGGATGTAGCCATTGCCCAGCGCGTTAAAATGCTCGTCCTTAACGATAATCGTACCGGTCTTCTCGGTTACGCGAAGCAAAGCTCCGCGGAAGATTAACATGCCGGCGAGGGAAGCTACGAAGGACGGGATGCCAAGCGATGCAACCAGCACGCCGTTAAACAAGCCTACAATAATACCGAAAATCAAGATAATCGGGATCGTAAGGTATACGGGGACACCTGCCTGCGAGAGTAGAATAGCGGCAATAGCCCCCAGGAAGCCTGCAGCAAAGCCAACCGACAAGTCGATATGGCGGATTACGATAACAAGCGTCATACCTACCGCAAGCACCGCAATATACCCCGTTGCGTCAAGAAGGTTACTAATATTACGGGAAGACATAAACAAGCCGTCCGTAAGAATCGAGAACGTCAGCATGATCACAAACAAAGCAATGTACATGCCGTACTCGCGAATATTTACTTTCAGCAAGGATTTACCTTCGGTAAGAATGTTTGTCTGGTGTTCCTTTTTGCCCTGAGTGACTAAGTTCATCGGTGATCCTCCTAAAATGAATGGCTGCGCAAATGGTGGTTACACGCCGAATGCGGCAATTCATGCTTCGTAAGCATTATCTATTGCGTTGCAAATTGCATAATATTTTCTTGATTTGCCTCTTCAATCGGAAGCTCCCCTTTAATTGCGCCTTCGGCCATGACATAAATGCGGTCGCTCATGCCTAGAATTTCCCCAAGCTCGGAAGAAATCATAATAATGCTCATTCCCTCCGCAATCAGCTTGTTCATGATCGTATAAATCTCAAACTTGGCGCCAACGTCAATACCGCGTGTCGGCTCATCGAGGATAAGCAGCTGCGGCCCAACAAAAAGCCATTTGCCTAGCGATACCTTCTGCTGATTGCCACCGCTAAGATTGCCCACGATCTGTTCGATGGAAGGAGCCTTAACGTTTAACGAGCTTTTGTAATCGCTGGCGATCCGGATTTCCTTATTATCGTTGATGACGCCTTTCCGGGAGATTCCGTTCAGGTTAGCCGCTGAGATATTATTCTTAATATCCTGAATGAGGAATAACCCGTCGCCTTTCCTGTCCTCGGTTACGTAAGCAATGCCCTCCTTGATTGCATCCTTCGGATGCTTGAGCGATTTGGCGGACCCGTTCACCAAAAGCTCGCCTTGCAGTCTATAAGACTTTGGATTGCCGAAGATGCTGCGAGCAAGCTCCGTCCGTCCCGAGCCCATCAAGCCGGCTATTCCGACGATTTCTCCTTTTTTAACATGCAGGTTTACATTCTTGACGACATGTCTTCCCAATTGAGGATCATAAGCGGACCAGTTCTTCACCTCAAGAATTGTGCTGCCAAACGATTTGCTGTTTCTCTTCGGATAAATATCTTCGATTTCGCGGCCAACCATGTTCCGGATAATATTGTTTTCCGTGATTTCTCCTTTGGACCCGTCCAGGGTGCAAATGGTACGTCCATCGCGAAGCACCGTTGCTTTATCCGCAATCGAGATAACCTCTTTGAGCTTATGGGAGATCATAATGCAGGTAATGCCCTGCTTCTTCAGCTCCCGGAGCAGTTCAAGAAGGTTCTCGCTGTCATTCTCGTTCAAAGCTGCCGTTGGTTCGTCCAGAATGAGCAGCTTTACGTTTTTGCTTAATGCCTTGGCGATCTCGACCAGCTGCTGCTTGCCGACGCCTAGTTCTTTAATCAGAACTTCTGGGTTTACATTTAGGCCAACCCTCTGAAGCATTTTCTGTGCTTCGACAATCGTCTTGTTCCAATCCACCACCGAGCCGCGTTTGATCTCGTTGCCAGCAAAAATATTCTCGTAAACCGTAAGATCCGGGAACAGTGCAAGCTCCTGATAGATAATGGCTATGCCCGCTTTAACGCTGTCGCTGATTTTGTTGAAGGCTTGAATATCGTCTTCGAACACAATATCGCCTTTGTAGGTGCCATAGGGATAAACGCCGCTCAGAACCTTCATCAGGGTTGATTTACCGGCTCCGTTCTCGCCGATGAGACAATGAATTTCACCCTTCTCCACCTTGAAGTTTACGTCCGAGAGCGCTTTGACTCCTGTAAATTCCTTCGAGATATTGTTCATCTCCAAAATGTAGTTGCTCATCACTATGCACTCCTAAAAGAATTTTCGCGTTCTTTGCGATAATTCTTACTTCGTAAGGATTTCCTTAAGCAAACAACTCTACAAGTAAGGAATAGCGATAGACGAATCTATCACTATTCCCAAAATGAATTGCAAAGCAATTCATACTTCGTAAGCATAAGCTTTGCGCTTTATTCGTTTACGATTACAGACCTGTGAAATCGCCAGATGCGTAGTAACCCGAATCGATCAGTTCCTTCTTCACGTTGTCTTTGTTCACGACAATTACGTTGGTTTGTTTGGCTTTTACTTCAATTTTGCCATTGTTATACGAACCATTTGTTGCAGGGTCTTTGCCGTCCAGAATGTCTACAGCCGTTCCCATTGCATCTTTAACGAGTGTACGAACGTCTTTGAATACCGTCATCGATTGTTTCCCGTCGATTACGTATTGGACTGAAGCCTTCTCGGCATCTTGACCCGTTACCACATAGCTTGTTACAGCGCTGTCAGCTGCAAATACGTCAGCGATCGAACGTGCAGTACCGTCGTTTGGAGCAAGGATGGCTACATCGCCTTTCATATCAGCGCTTGCTGCAGTCAAGTGAGTTTGAGCTTTGTTTTTCGCTTCGTTAGGATCCCAGTTCGTTGTTACCTGGCCGATAATTTTGCTCAGCTGATCACGAGACAGGTCTTTTGTATCTTTCAGAGCTTCAGCTTCGCTGGAGTTAGCGATTTTGAATGTGCCGTCAGCGATTTTTGGCTGCAGTACGCTCCAAGCGGCTTGGAAGAACAGGAATGCGTTGTTATCGGATGCTGCACCTGTGTACAGATACAATGGCATATTGGAGCCTTTAGCATTGTCAACCAGATATTGAGCTTGAGCTGCACCTACTGCTACGTTGTCAAATGTAACGTAGTAGTCAACTGCGTCTGTATTCGTGATCAAACGGTCATAGGAGATCACTGTGATGCCTTCATCTTTCGCAGCTTTTACTGATGCAGCAGCCGCGTCGCCGTCTTGAGGACTGATAATAAGAACTTTGATGCCTTTATTAATCAATGTTTCTACGTTTTCTTTTTCTTTCGCAGAAGAGCCTTGGCTGAACAGAATTTCCGTTGTATATTTGGAGCCTTTCAGCGCATCCTTGAAGCGCTGTTCGTCTTGAACCCATCTTGGTTCGTCTTTCGTCGGAAGAACGATGCCAACGCTGACTTTGCTGTCGCCTTTACCGCAAGCCGCAACCAAAGCCGTGAGCAGCAGAACAACCATTAAAAGCGCAAACGATTTGAAGCCTTTTTTCATCTTCGTTACCCCTCCAATAATGTCTTTGTTCCTTACACGATCAACTATAGCACGGGCAACTTCCAATGAAAGCGCTGTTATATAGCACTCTTTTATAACCGCCTAGACTTTTTTAAATTGCCGGAGCCGCAGGCAAAAAAATAAAGACTAACCAGTCGAAACTGGCTAGTCTTATCGGCTCTTACTTCTTATCGACGTTCTTATAGACGTCTTCGCGGGAATGGAATCCATCGGCAATAATCGTCTTGTCAATATTGGATTTGTCTACGGCGATCGGGGACAGCAGCACGGAAGGCACTTCGATTTTGCCATTATTCACGGTCCGGTCCGCACCGGTATCCTCGCCTTTCGCCAGCTTGACGGCAAGCTCGGCGGCTTTGTCGGCCAGCAGCTTGATCGGCTTATACACGGTCATCGTCTGCGTTCCTTCCACAATCCGCTGCGCGGCAGCAAGCTCCGCATCCTGGCCGGCTACGGGGAGCTTGCCCGCCAGTCCTTGCCCCGCTAACGCCTGAACGACACCACCCGCCGTAGCGTCGTTCGCCGCAATAACCGCATCAATCTCATTGTTATTCGCTTCAAGCGCATCCTTCATGTTGGCCAGGGCATTCACCGGGGTCCAATCCTTCGTCCATTGATCGTATACAACCGTAATATCCCCGCCGTCGATAAAAGGCTGCAAAACATTAAATACGCCCTGTTTGAACAGATGCGCGTTATTGTCCGTATCGGCGCCGCCGATGTAAACAAACTTGCCCTTCGGCACAAGCCTGGTAATCGCTTCGGCCTGCAGCTCCCCTACCGCTTCGTTGTCAAAGGATACGTACAAATCCACGTCGGCGTTTTTTATGAGACGGTCATACGCAAGCACTTTAATGCCCGCCGAGTGCGCCTTCTTTACGATGGCAGCCGTCGCGTCCGCGTTATGAGGAATAACGACCAGAATATCTACCCCCTGGCTGATCAATGCTTCCGCTTGGGAAATTTGTTTGGCATCATTCCCGTTAGCGGCAATAATCTCCACGTCCGCGCCAAGCGCCTCGCAGGCCTCGCGGAACAAATCCCTGTCCTTCAGCCAGCGTTCCTCCAGAAGCGTATCCATCGAGAAGCCGATCTTAATTTTTTTGTTTAATTGATCGGAAGGAGCTGTCGTGGCCTCAGGCTGTTTATTGTTATGGTTCTCAGCCGTTGACCCGCCGCTATTGCTGTCGCAAGCCGACAAGAGGAAGCAGACGATTAGAACGGCAATGAACAGAATTGACCTTCTCCTTGCGAAGCCTAGTTTCATTTGCTTCTCTTCCTTCATCCCAAATTTTTAGCTCGTGGCCGATTTGCCAAGGAGTGTCTTGCGGTATTCCGTCGGAGAGACCTCGCACATTTTTTTGAATACCTTGCTGAAGTAATTCGGATCATGATAGCCAACCATATAAGTAATTTCCTTTAAGCTCCGCTCGGGATCGCCCATCAGTTTAATCGCTTTCTTAATGCGGCATTCGGTCAGAAAATCGATATAGTTAACGCCAAGCTGCTCTTTAAACATTTTGCTGATATAAAAAGGACTTAAGCCAACCATTCGACCGATCGCTTCCAGCGATATATCCTCATGGGAATGGTCCGTAACATACTGCCTGATCCGTTGAATCGCATCCGGCTCGATCAGTTCGTGATGCTCCGTATACGATTGTCTCATCCGCTCCAGCAGAAGCTCGGCCTCCGCCCTAAGCTGCCTGTAATCCTGTGCCTGGAAGGAGAACATCGGCGTATCAATCTCGATGCCCATCTCAAGCAGTACGCGGGAAGCAATCCACAGGAGCTCGAGTACGCGCTGCTGGGTGTGCACGAGGTTTGCCCCTTCATTTTCATAACGACGGATAAAATCCGTCAAATCATTGCGGACCTGCTCCCATTGGCCAAGCCTGATCCGGTCGAACAACTGCTGCTCGAGCTGCTTGACCGGATAGCCGTCCCGCGTAACGCCAAGAACAGGGGTATCCTCGTAAAACCGGTATTTGACCGGAAGCGACGGATCAATCGAAGCCATCAAGGCCTCCTGGTACGACTGCCGGATCTGATCAAGCGACTCATACACGCCGCCGATCCCCACGAACCAGCCGTCATGGCCGTCTGCCTTCGCCACGGCGAGCAGCTCCCGCGCCATGGTCACAGCTTGGGAACGGTAAGACCTGTCTGCCTCCGGAAACACGATGATCGGAATTTGCCGCCCGTACATCGCGCCAACCCAGCCGCTTCCCATTTTTCGAACCTTGTCTTTAATCACGGTATAACAGCTTTCTGCACCTGGAGGAAGCAATACGTTCATCGCGTACTTCTCGTTTGCCGTATGAACGCCAAGGAGGCCTACCAGCTCATCCAGATGCACTTCATGAACATGGTCGAACAATAATTGCGTAACGATATCCGTCTCGATAATCGGCAATACTCTCTCGAAGGCCGTGCGCTGAAGCTCGGTTGTCTCTACGGTCTTCCGCTCCTCTTCAATGAGATGGAGAACCCGCTGCACGGTTGTTACGATCTCCGAAGCTTTGCTCGGCTTGAGGAGATAGTCCTTGACGCCTAGCTTGATGGCTTTACGCGCGTAGTCAAACGTATCGTAAGCCGTGACCATAATGAATTTGATCGTTGGCTGGCTGGCACTGATTATCTCTACCGCTTCAAGTCCGTTAATTCCCGGCATTTTCACATCCATTAAGATCAAGTCGGGACGGAACTCCTCCGCCAGCTGTACCGCTAAATTCCCATTCTTCGCCTGTTCAATGATAATGTCCGGCAATCCATGCTGGAGGATGGCCTTTAGCCCTTCGCGTTCAATCTGCTCGTCATCCACAATCAACAGCTTATACATGCTTTAACCGGCCTCCCTTTCCTTCGGCAGCTTCAATATCACTTTCGTTCCTTTGCCCACTTCACTCTGAATGGCCATAACATCCTCCCGGCCGTAATACAGGCGCAGCCGATTAATTACATTGCCGAAGCCGATGCCCGTCGAATGCCCGTCGCCCTCCTGGCTGGCAAAACGGTCCTCTATGATGTGAGAGATCTTCTCTTCCGATATGCCGCTGCCTTCGTCTTCAATCTCGATCCTGATCTCCTGGCCCTCGTCCCGGACCCGGAACGTAATCATGCCGCCCTCTTCAAGCGGCTCTATGGCATGAATGACGGCATTCTCGATAATCGGCTGAATCGTAAGCCCAGGAATCTGGACATACAGGCAATCTTCATCCACTTCTTCCACAAAGCGCAGCCGTTCCGTAAACCTTGTTTTCTGGATAAAAATATATTCGCGCAGAACACGGACTTCCTCATAGAGCGTAACCGGCCTGTCTAGCCGCTTAAGATTGTAGCGGAGCAGTTTTGCCACGCTGGTCAGAAGATCGCTTGTTTCCAGCGAGCCTTCCAAATAAGCCTTTTTCGATAACGTATCCAGGGTATTGAACAAGAAATGCGGATTGATCTGACTTTGCAGGCTTCTCAGCTGGCTCTCCTGCAAGAGCAGCTTATTCTTCTGCAGCTCGCTCTCGAGCTGCGCTTTCGTCTGAATCTCGGAGATCAGATTGTTAATGTTGATTCTCATGCGGTCAAAGGTCTTGGCCAGGAACGAAATCTCGTCATTGGCGTAAATTTCGATATGGGTATCGAATCTTCCCCGCGACAGCTCGCGGGCCGCTTGGGTAAGGCGCTGGATCGGACGCGTGATGCTGAGCGAGAACCAATAGGTGAAAAGCAAGAGGAGGAAAGTGATCAGCGCCAGCATCCATACTCCAAGCTTCTTCAGCTCCACAGACTGCATAATCATGCCGCGGTAGAACTGGTCGTACGTCTGCAGCTCGGTACCGAGCAGCGTTAGCGTCATCTCCGAAATATACTTCGACAATCGCGTTGCTTCCGTAAAATCATTCAGCGCTTCTTCGTTGTTCTTCTCGTTCAGAAGCCGGATGGACCGGTTCGTGGAGTCAACCAGACTGTCGATCAGATTCAAATAATTGGTTAGGGTAAAATGATTGCTGTTGTTGCGCAGATCCGCGATATGCAGCTGCGCGTTCAGCAGTCGCTGCCGATCCCCCTCGACATTCGAAAGCTTCGAAGGCGTTGGCGTTTGTATGTAGTTGTTAAGCGAAGTGACCAGCTTCTGGCTGGACGCGCTTACCTCGTTCATTTGCAGGTAGCGCTGCAAGATGTCATTGTATTGATCCTGCATTTTCTGATTGTAGTACGTGAGAATAAACCAGATGGCGACCATAATAAACAAAACGATAGCGGTTAGCGACAAAATCTTTTTTTGGACTGTATTCATTGGACTTCATCCGCCTTAAGGAGCCGAATATCCGTATAATAACCGTCATAGTTAAGCGGGAATGTATCGCCTTTCAGCCACTGCACCATCAGCTGTACCCCAAGCTCGCCCATCATTTCCGGGGACTGCTCGATAATGCCGCTCATCTTCTTCTCCTTCAGCAAGGTCTTGATTTCCGGGCTGTCGTCAAAGGAGTAAATGTGGAACTTGCTCAGCTGCGCGCGCTTGCCAATCTCCTGCACCATCGCGCTGGCATTGTTTGCCGTAACCGATACGAAAGCAGCTACATTCGGCTCTTTATTCATAATTTCGTTCGTAGCCGTAACAACCTTTTCCCTCGTATCCCCTGCTACTACCGTAATAGGTTCTATGTCCGGATAGAACTTCAGGATGTTAAGGATGCCGTTAAGCCGCTTGCTCTGAAAATCCTCCTGGCGATCCGAGACCATAAGCACAACCTTGCCTTTTTGGCCAAGATCCTCAGCCAATTGCGTGCCTATCATTTGGCCTGCCTTATAATGATCCGATCCGATGTAGGTCCGCCTTAAGCTGTCTTCAATCGGTACGTCGTTCGCAATCGTGAAGATCGGTATCCCGTTCCCGGCAGCCTTAACCGTTGCCAATTGATTAAACTCATCCGTATTAAGTCCCTGTACAAGAATGCCGTCTACCTTGGAGGCGATCGCAATCTCCATATTTTTCAGAAAATCCTCCTGATTGGTTCCGTAGCTGCCCCATACCTCAAGCTCGGCTCCATACTTGGAGGCGGCTTTGGATGCCCCGTTCTCCACCTTATCCCAAAACGGCGTGTCCATTTCTTGCGTAATCAGGATGAGACGGTATCCGGATTTATTCGCGCTGCCTACATCGGCAGGAGCTGACAAATTATAGTGAAATACATGAATAAAGGAAGAGAGAGTAAACCCAAGCAATACCAGGCAGACAGCAGATAACAGGACAATGACGAGTTTCCTCATTTGTCGGCTCCTTTATCAAAAAACACTCTACTATAAGCGCTTCCAATTCTAGTTTTCCTCATCATAGCACAATAAACCTAGTCAATAAATGTAATTTTTTCATCAGAAAAAATAGATAATAAAAGAAAACGAATATACAATTTTGTATCACTTTAAGATGAATATATAATTTTCAGGATTGTGAAATCTATTAAGAAACTAATTACCAAGCATTGATGGCCATTTGAACATATTCAGCAGCAAAGTGGAAATCTTAGCACGCAGGGATTTTTGCAATGTTACTCCTGATGAACATATCTGGTTTTTTGTGATCTGAGTTGCAGGCGTTATCTAGCTTTCTTCTACATCAGATCAACGTTGAAAAAAATAACTATATTTAAATTATTTACTTTTATACTCTATTAAAACAAAAAAATACTATAAAATATAAATAATTGCTATTGAAGTTCCAGTTGCTGGGGTGATAGAGTGAAATTGTAATTTAAATAAAAAATCATGGATTGGAGGTGAAATATATGGCGACTAAAATTGGTGAAGCTTGCACTTCTTCTGTTTGTAAGTATGAAACAGCATCAATTTATAAATATTGGTTTAAACAGTTTTACTCTGATGGTACAGTAATTCAGACTTGCGGTTGTTTGTAGAATCATAGTTAAAATCAAGTATCTAACAATCGAGAGGATAGGGACATTCCCTGTCCTTTCGTTATTTTTGTGAATTTTAATACCTCGTAATGGAAAGGGGAAATTAGGTGATTTATTTAGGTTTTATCCAGCTGTTTATAGCCACACTTTTCTTAATATCGTCTTTATATAAATGGATCAATTTAGGGGAGTTTCGCACAACGATGAAAGAATTGAAGATTCCAAAACCGCTTATTCCATTTGGTGTTTTTGGTGTTCCTTTGGCAGAATTAGTTGTATCTGTTTCCTTCGTAATCGATCGTTATACTTTCCCAGCGGAACTGCTACTGTTTGCGTTGTTGATTTCCTTTGGCTGGTCAGTCTATCGTGCGAGAGGTAAACATTTAGAATGTAACTGCTTCGGTAGCATATCTGAAGAGGAATTCGGCAAAACAACGGTGGGACGCATCGTTGTATTTTTCGTATTGGGGATCCTGCTCTTTGTTAATCGTAATATTCAACATCTCGCCACATTTACACTCCAAATGTTTCTGATTTCTATAATCACAAGTCTTGGCATTTTTGCGGCTTATTTAACTGCTATGGTCCTGTATCAATTTAAACAGTCAGCTGTTAAAACGAATTAAAGGGGTGTCTTTCTTGACGAATTTGTTCATACTTTCTTATGTAATTCTATGGGGTGTCGTTTTCCTGCTTGTGTATACTTTAATTAGTGTAATGAAAAAACAGGTGGTGAAAGAAGTAGCAGGCTCCGATATAGGCTTGGATATCGGAACCAAATTTCCAATTGAGAAGGCACTTACAATTGATAACAAGGATATGACTATTTTTCAGGCTAAATCGGAAGCATCCATTGTGTTGTTAGCGTCTGTTTGGTGCGAAATGTGCAAAAATGTGTTGCCGCTGTTTTTATCTGTCGCTAAGCAGAATCCCCAATATCAATTTTCGGTTATGATGCTGGGAAGTGTGGAAGATATCCGTCAATGTGTACTTGATTTCGGTATCTCCCTTCCTGTCAAGCAAGCCGATAAATTTGAGGACTTGCAGACTTCGCTCATTCCTTTTGTCTATGCACTAGATGGAGATGGACATGTTTTAGCCAAAGGAATCATCAATACAGAAGAGCATTTGCAAGTGCTTTTAACCATTGCGAAAAAGACGAAACGTAAATATGTGGCATAATTCTTCACTATGGAGAAAGAGGAAAAACATGGATCTTAATATTTCACGTAGGAATTCAGAAGTAATTAGGAATTTGTTTGTCCATATTCTTCCCTTACTATGGCAAACTGCGCCACGTTTATTGATTGTTTCAATTTTTATGCGTATTGTTCAGGCGACGGTTCCAACTGCACAGATTTTGTTGACCAAAGAAATGATAGATGAAGCGGCTCGATTAATTGGGAAACAAGCAGGCTCCGTCATACCTATGCTGTTATGGGTTGGGCTCCAGGCTGTCTTGTTTGCGGTTGATTTATCCTGCCTTTCCTTAGGCAAACTACTGATAGCCAAAACTCAATTAAAAGCCAATTATGAATTAGAGAAGATGATTGCACGGAAATGTTCGCGTTTATCCCTTATTCACTATGACCAACCTGCTTACTATGATCAATTGCAGCGAGTAACACAAGGGATGGCTTACAGGGGTCTTCACATTGTCGAAAACTTTTTCTCGTTACTGCAAAATATGCTTACAATCAGCACATATCTAATACTTTTATCTAGTCTACATTATTCATTAGCCGGTGGTATGCTACTGCTCATTATTCCTTCCTTGATTGTGAACTTGAAAATGGGACACAAAAAATTCGCCCAAATAATGATGCAAACACCAACGGTCCGTAAGGTTGAGTATTTTATGAAACTCATGACTGGTAAGGAAGCTTCAAAGGAACTACGCATTTTTCGGCTTTTCCCTTATTTGCAGATGCGTTGGTCATCCCTTTATTGGCAAAATGGGAATGAGAAGATTGTGCTCGAGAAGCAAATTCTACAAACGAACTTTTTGACGGATATGTCTACCCACTTAGTTACGCTATGCTCTACCACAATTCTAGTGATTATTGCCATGCAGGGACATTTAACTCTTGGATTTTTTGTAGCGCTGACTCAGGCATTGAGTTCCACACAGCATAGTATCATGATCATCGCTTTTCATTTGTCTCAGGTATTTGAGGAATCTCTATTTATAAGCGAGTTATTTGATTTTTTGAACCGACCGGAACCTGTGGAACAACAAAGGAACAGCGTGGCATTTCCACTTCAGAAGGGGATTACTGTGGACAAGCTTTCCTTCCGTTTTCCAAATTCCCATCAGCCTGTCTTGAAAAACATTAGTTTTCACATTCGTCCTGGGCAAAAAGTAGCAATAGTCGGAAACAACGGAGCTGGTAAAAGCACTTTGATTAAATGTTTGCTTGGATTATATGAGCCAGAAAATGGCGCTGTTTTGTACGATGGAGTTAACGTGATGGAGATCGATGGGATTGAAAAGCACATCAGTGCGGTATTCCAGGATTTTGTCAATTACCAGCTTAGTGCAAAAGAAAATATAGGGTTTGGGAATATAGATCAGATGGATGATTTATCTCAAATCGAAATCGCCGCCAACAAGTCAGGGGCTAACGCCTTTATTCAGGTTTTGCCTGAACGCTTCGAAACTCTGCTTGGCCGAGAGTTTATGGATAGTCATGAACTGTCATTCGGACAATGGCAGAAAATCGCATTGAGCCGCGCCTTTTTCAAGAAAGCCGATATTATTGTGTTGGATGAACCAACTGCCGCATTGGACCCTATAGCTGAAGCATTACTGTTTGAACGTTTTTCCCAGTTGGCTGAAGGAAACACAACTTTTATGATATCCCATCGTCTAGGTAGTTGCAGGGACGCGGATGTGATTCTAGTACTTTCCAACGGTGAACTAGTTGAGCATGGCAATCACGATGTACTAATGAGCTTGCAAGGTACATATGCCCAAATGTTTAATTTGCAAGCCAAATGGTACGAGAAAGCGGGCTGAACCCTGTGTTCAATCCGTTTTTTGTTGTTAATATGGGCTTCTTGATACCACTATAGATTTTACCTAAGTCGTAACTTTATGTTATTTAGTTTCACTTAATGAAACGTTAAGTCAGACGTGACTCTGGAATATAATAAAATTAACTGATAGCGCAATGGAACGAGCTTTGGAGAAACTGCATTATTCTACCGAACAGGTATAGTTCCCTCATTTTAGCACAATAAATATGTAAATAAATACAAAACTTTATTCATAAAGAATTGACATTAAAATAATCTGAAAGCTATAATTTTATAGCAGTATTGGATTTATATGGTATTTTAAATTATGAAAACGGATGGTGGTTCTGATTAAAAAGTTTTTTAGCGTGGCGGGCAAAATTGTATTAAGCGGGTTAATCCCTATTGGAATTATGATTATTGTGGGTATCGGTTACGCCATCTACACTGCCGCAACTGGCGCCGATATCGATGAGGTCACTAAGGTTGGAGAGGCGCGCTGGACGCAATACCTGCAGACGGTACTATTTATCGGGTCAGCCCTTGCCATGTATGGGTGGTTTGAACGCAAGCGCAAGTGGCCGCTGGGACTAAAGCAAAAGCATGGAGTAGACCGCGGTCTTCAGGGCTTTTTTGCAGGAATTCTCCTTATGACCTTCTCTGCCATTCTGATTTGGGCAGCAGGCGGAGTTAGCTGGGAAGCCTCGAAATGGAACCAGACCTTAATCCTCTCCTTGCTTGAGGGCATTATTTTATACATATTTGTCGCCTTATCGGAAGAGTTATTCACACGTGGATACATTCAGGGACTTATTAAATATCATTATGGAACACCGGCTGCCATTATCGTAAGCTCGGTTATTTTTGCACTTATGCACAGTATGAATCCGAATATGTATGAGACGCCGTTTCCGTTCATCAATATTTGTCTGGCAGGCATCCTCTTCTCGATAGCAAGGGAGCTGACCGGAGGCTTGTGGTGGCCAATTGGTCTTCATATGAGCTGGAACTTCTTCCAAGGCTATGTATACGGCTTTCAAGTATCCGGAACGGAGCCAGTACCGGCCGTTCTTCAGGTAACAGACAACGGCCCTATCCAGCTGTCAGGCGGAGAGTTTGGCGCAGAAGGAAGCTATATGGCCTCTCTTGTCCTTATCCTCGGAATAATTGCCGTCTACTTCCTTTATAGAAGAAAAAATAAAACTCATTAACGCCTCTAAACGCTGACCGTGTGTCAGCGTTTTTTGTGTGCAAAAATAAAAAAGACTACTTCGTATCTGAAGTAATCCTGTGATTGTTATATGGAGCGGAAGACGGGAATCGAACCCGCGACCCTCGCCTTGGCAAGGCGATGCTCTACCGCTGAGCCACTTCCGCGTAAAATGGCTGGGGATCAAGGATTCGAACCTTGGAGTGACGGAGTCAAAGTCCGTTGCCTTACCGCTTGGCTAATCCCCAACGCTTTTATGTAGTTAAAAAAAAAATGGGGCGATCGATGGGACTTGAACCCACGAATGCCGGAGCCACAGACCGGTGCGTTAACCCCTTCGCCACGACCGCCATATAAATCGGTGTAATTTACACCTTGAAAACTGAATGCGAAAGTTTGAATTCCTTAAGTTTCTTGCGGAGTCCCCGAAAAGTAATCGGAATAAGCTGCAACGCTTAACTTCACTTTTTGGGGGTTGTTTTAGGATAAGCCCTCGACCGATTAGTATTCGTCAGC
>NZ_JAASRQ010000016.1:0-15504 GCF_011761545.1 Paenibacillus sp. BK720
GTCGTGGACCCATTAACATCATACCAAGGAGTCTTTTTGTTTCTCAAACCTCGTATTTCTTCATTATAGGAATGCTGCCCTTTACTTCAACAAAAATGGCAACTGATCATCTAGATCAGCTGCCATTTTGTTATGTTCAACTAACGTTCCCCGTCCCTCAACCAAAAAGCTCAAAACGAAATTGTCTTTAGAGCTTTACTGATAAAAGTAACGAAAAAAGACCTTCGAGGAGCCTCCTGACAACTAGATTCGGTCGGGCAATCGGGTTTTTTTTTCATTTTCTTATGCCTTGGGCATTTCGTTAAAGAACGTCACGTCTTCAATTGGCAGCCTTGTCGTCGGATGTCCGGGCTTCACCGCCTTACCCAGGGCGATTAGCATAATCGGAACATACCGGTCTGAAATACCGAATGCTTCCATGAACTTTTCTTTGTCGTAGCCACCCATCGGGACTGTATCATAACCTTTGGCGCGGGCGACGAGCATTAGCTGCATCGACAACAATCCGCCATCGGTTGCAACGATTTGGCGGACGGCATCAGTCGGCATGCTCGCGAACATACCCGTATATCGTTCAACGAACGATTTAGCCGTTTCCGCAGGCATGTAGCCTGCCTCAACCGTTTGACCGTAAATTTTCTCAGCCAGCTTATAGCCCTCCAAGTCCCCGAGAACGGCAATGACAGCTGAAGCCTCAACCACTTGCTGTTGGTTGAACGCTATCGGAAGCAGCTTTTGCTTCAGTTCCTGCGAGTCAATGACGAGAAACCGCCATGGCTGAAGGTTGGCTCCTGAAGGAGCCAGAGTAGCTTTCTGCAATATTTCGCTTAATTCCTCACGCGAGATCTTGACTTCGGGATCATAGCTGCGGACAGATCGACGTCCTTTAATCACATCGAAAAAATGTTGTTGCTCTAACCTTTGAGACCGTTGTGAAACCGACATGGTTCTCTCCTCCTTTTTAAAAAGCGGCATTTCAGTATTTATTTTGATCCAATACAACATTAGTTGTTTGACCAACACTTGTTGTATTTATATGATATATATACAACCGAATGGTACGCAATCATCAATAACCATAAATAGTTGTATAGACAACACCATTTCTATAATGTCGTTTTATTGGGGAGATCTTAACCATGACAATTAAAAAGAATGAAGCTGATCCTCGTGTGATACGTACACGGCGACTCCTTCAAGACGCTTTTGCTTCATTAATTCAAGAAAAAGACTTTGAATCGATAACCGTTAGGGATATTGCAGAGCGGGCTACTGTTAACAGAGCGACTTTTTATGCGCACTTTGTAGATAAATTCGAAATTCTTGAGGCCAAACTAATGGATTCATTTATGACAATCATAAATCGTAGAATAAGCGGTCACGAAGTATTAAATGAAGAAGCAATTCAGAGTATTTTTCTGGGTGTATGCGATTTTCACAAGGGTCTAAGCACTATGTGCAAAAGAAGGTATACATCGCTTGGACCTGTATTTGAAATTCAAATAAAGGAAAAAATTCAATCGATACTTCTTTCCTTTATAGACAAAGACAAGATACTATCGAGTCCAGACGCGCAATTCTTAATAAATACAGCTTCTATCATGTTAAGTTGGGGGATGTATGGGGCGGCTTACGTTTGGAACAATGAGGGGCGTCTACTAAGTGCGGAATCATTCGTTAAACAGACTATGCCCCTAGTGATGAACGGAGCCAAAGAACTGCTGGGATAGGACCTGTCGCTTTTGATCTATCCTCGCGATAGTTGAGCAGGCTGCCATTACAGGTAAGTAGAGTAAAAGGCTGGGAAATCCAGCCCCTCCTCATCAAACCGTACGTGCGGTTTTCCCGCATACGGCTTTCCGACGTCCTTCATCTAGGGCAGTACGGATTTTCCAGGTACATACCGATTTCAATCCTGTACGAAGAAGCAGTTGTCTCATTTCATTCCAAGCCAATCTGCGTCTTTTGTGTTTCTTATTCCAGTAAAGTCTTAGCCTCCTGAGGATGTACCAATCCACTTTTGCCAGAAATCGATTTGCCATCTTCCGGTCCACATCCAGATGAGCATAATAGTTACGCCAACCTTGAATCATTGGATTTAGCAGATCGACCAAAAACTATATGATCTAATAATCAATCGAGATTTTAGGTGTTCATAATAAGCCACCACATTAATTAAAGAATCTTGATGAGAAACCCAAATAAGACCGTTTTCGTCCTTCCCATAAGAAGTTTCGTCTTGGCCCTCCGTTTTTTATAAGATAAGAAATTCTCCTGTGCATCTAAAGCTAAGTTTATATAAGTTTAAGCTTTCGTTCCCTAATGTGCCAGACAATCATTTCAAGTGATCGGTGAAGCGCGTGCTGAGTTACGTCTCTTTAGTTCCTCAGCTATCTGCGGATATGAACTATAAGCTCTGGCTAATTTTGAAAAACTGCCGTTCTAAAGGCGACAACTCGTAATTTGTTCGAGTAACTAAAAATTTATCAATATACCGATATTCCTGCGGAAGCTCCATGAAATCGGTAACTCCAAACTCTCTGACAGTGGTCTTGGAAATAAGAGCGACGCCCATGCCTAGGCTTGCAAGACGAAGCAGCGTTTCCAATACACCGACCTCTGTTTTAGAAGCCAGATGAATGCCGTGAGCCGAGTAAATACGCTGCAGAATAGAGGCGTACAAGCAATTTTTGGACAGGATAAGCATGGTTTCGCTTTGCAAACATTGGGCTAGACTTGCTGCAGTCTTGACTCTTTTGCCGACCAGAACCAGTTCTTCACTGCCGATTGGCCTGTAATGGAGCTGCTGCAAGTCCGATTTGCCAAAGGTATAGGCCAGGTCAATATTGCCTTCGATCAGCTCCTCCTCCATCTTTTCAGTGGAACCGGTTATGAGCGTAACCGACATGTTGGGGTACTTTTCGTATAAATCGGAGAATGCTTTTGTGATATTTTCGCTGATCACGGATTGCATGATACCTAAACGCAGCTTTAACTCCCGGCGATTCATTTCCTGCTCGGTTTCTTCCCACAGCAGCAGCAGTTTTTTATACTGCCGATACAGCTTTTCTCCCTCAGGTGTCAATTCCATTCCGCGAGTGCTTCGGAAAAACAGTTGCTGCCGGTAATGGTTTTCGATCTTTTTTATTTTTGCCGTCATGTTGGACTGCAAATGATTCATGTTCGAAGCTGCTGCAGAAACACTTTTCAGCTCGGCAACGGTAACGAATGCTATCATATTTTCAATATCCATACTCATCCCTCTATCAAAAAAAATGATATGTCTATCTCAAATATACATTATTCATGATGGAGTTTCTACACTATATTATGGATATGCGGACGGTTTGCTTCGCCGCTTTTAAGTAGATCCGAACAGGAGGCATACAAGATGAACGGTTCCATTATTAAGACTGGAATTATCGGAGCGTCGCTTAATAATCACTGGGCAAGCCAGACGCACGTTCCTGCACTTCAGATGAGCAACAAGCACCGCATAACGGCGGTTGCCACATCCAAAATGGAAAGTGCTCTGGAAAGTGCCGCTGCTTTGGGTGGGGTTCAAGCTTTTACAAACCTATACGAATTATGCGAAAGCCCGGAGGTGGACCTGGTTGTCGTCAGCATCAAGGTGCCTTTTCATTATGAGGCTGTCAAAGCAGCTATTAGAGCAGGCAAACACATTTACTGCGAATGGCCGCTGACAGTAACTGCGGCTCAAGCCGAAGAATTGGCGGTGCTTGCCGATCAAGCCGGCATTCATCATGCCATCGGTCTTCAGGCCAGACAATCCGCTGTCATCCAAGACATCAAGCAGCGGATCGAATCCGGTGAGCTTGGCCGGGTTTTGTCCTGCAATATGCGCTTATCGACCACCAGGGGGAATGTTACGAGCCGTGACAGTGCCTATCTGTTAAAAGAGGAAAACGGCGCAACGCTTTTAGCCATCAACGGCGGACACTCGCTGGATGTGCTTTGCCGCCTGCTTGGAGACTTCAAGGAACTGTCGGCTACCATGATCTGCAACTATAATGAGGCTGCGGTGTTGGAAACAGGTGAAAAGGTTGTCAAAGACGCAGCCGACCAGATCATGGTTGTGGGGATGCTAAGAAGCGGTGCCTCCGCGTCAGTCCATATTCAGGGCGGAACTTATCCCGGATTTCAATTGGATATTTACGGAGAAAAAGGTATGCTTCAATTGAAGCAGCAGCATTCTGTCGGCCATGTACAGTTTGGCAACCTGCAGGTGTACCAAACATTGTATGCTTCTGGCATCCCGGCAGCGCATGACGACAAGTACTTCACGGCACTTCCTGCAGAGGAAGAATCAATGAAGTTTCTTGTTTCTAAGGCGCAAGAGCGTTTTGCCGCGGATATTCTTGGCGGTACTTTTCTTTTGCCCAACTTCCACGACGCGGCCCGCTTGCATAGGCTGCTGGAGACCATCAAGCTCGCGGCTGCTACAGGCATTAGACAAAATCTATAAGATTTGAAACGGCTGGCCATAGAGGAAGCCATCCGAAAGGAAAACTAGGGGAAGAAGCGATATCACCTTCCCCTTTCATTCCTGAATACCACACTGCCCAACATCTTCCTTAGCAACTCTTTCATCTCATTTTTCACGTCACTTGTGATAAGGTTCGGCTTAACCGTCATATCGGCGAATAGTAAAAAGGCGCCCGATCGGGAGCCTTTTGGTAACTCATAAACGCCTCTTAAATGATCACTACTTCATAAGTTTCGAGAAGCTCTATTCATTATATTTTTACGACTTCTTCTGCTCTTTAATGATTTTTATCATGCTCTTACCCGTTGCAGATATGGCTTCTTCCGCCGAACGAGGTGTCCATCCAAGTAAACGTTTGGCCTTTTGATTGCTAGTTGACATATCTTGTCCCAGGAGCGTTGCTATCATTCTTAATTGTGGTTTAAAGATCGCGATCGCACGAACTAAAATACTTGGAAGTTCACCTTTTGGTGCGTTTTTAGCGTCTTCGCCCAAATGTTTTCTTAAAATATTCGCAATATCCAACATCGACAACGTCTCTGCGCTAGAGGCGATAAAACGCTCTCCATTTGCCTCGGGACGCAACATGGCCAATATATGTAAACTCGCAACATCACGGACATCTACATAATCGGAATAAATTTTAGGGACATACTTTTGATTGCTTTCCAGCATCTGTCGAATGCTATTGTTTGAATGAGAATAATCATTGCCTAAGATCGGCCCCATCACTCCAACGGGATTTACCGTTGCCAGTTCTAAACCGTTTCCTTCTTGGCGAATAAATTCCCAGGCCGCCTTTTCGGCAATGGTTTTGGATTTTTGATAGGGATGAATGTTCGCGTCCGTATTCGACCAATCTTTTTCGGTGAAAGGTCCTTTATGATTCTTGTGGCCCACGCCGATCGCTCCGAAAGCGGAGGTTAAAACAACTCGTTTGACTCCCGCGTCACGCGCGGCTCTTAGCACACGCAAAACGCCATCGCGTGCGGGTTGAATCATTTCATTCTCGTCTTTATACACTTTATTAGGCGTCGGGGAAGCTACATGAATGACATATTCCGCTCCTTTAACAGCATCGTCCCAATTATGATCATTAGATAAATCCGCTTGAATAAACGACAGGCCTTCAAAGCAAGTAACTCCGCCTGATCTTAGCATATCTCTTACTTCATCTTGTCTACTCATGGTACGAAGCGATGCCCGAACACTGTAACCTTGCTCGAGTAATTTCAACATAATATGAACCGCGATAAATCCTGAACCGCCGGTCACAAGAACTAAGGGCTTGTTACTCTCCGCCATCGTGAATGCTCCTCTCATTGACGTTACACTTGTAACAGTTGTACACTATTTTAAAGCTGAATATTCTGTAATACAAGTGGAAGACAAACATCTGTGACAAAATGGAGGAAGTGTAATGGCAGCGACGGAACACGCCCAAAACATAAAAAAAGACACTAAAGAATGGATTGCTCTTGCGTTGCTGGAGCTTTTAAAGACCGATCGACTTTCAAAAATAACCGTTTCAGAAGTCGTCAAAAAAGCCGGTGTCAGTCGAATGGGGTTCTATAGAAATTATGAAAACCTTGAACAAGTATTGAAGGAATACTACGAACCTAAATTCGCGGATATATTTAATAAAATCGCCAATAAAAAAAACCATGAACAGAAAATAGCCGATCTAACGAGCTTTTTTCTTGACCTATCCAAGGATTTTCACATGGCGATCGAAGACGATTATATCGGGCTGTTTTATCAAATTTTCAAATCTCACGTTGCTCAGCTTTACGATGAGATTATTCCCTTTCCGGACTGGACGGGAGCGAAACGAAACTACTGGATCGACTTTATGAGTGCAGGCGTTTTTGAAATTTGGGTGATGTGGATTAAAAATGGTCGAAAAGAATCCATTGAAGAAATCTCGACGCTTATTCGGTTATTTCATAAATAAAATTCAGGAAAACCCATCATGATCGAAACCGATCATGATCCCTCATATCGCTCAAAAAATGAGCGAAAGGCTGTCGATATTCCAGCAGCCTCCCTTCGCTGTGTTCTAAACAAACGTTCCCCGATAGATAATGACAAGGAGTGAATGTAGATTACTTCGTAACCTGCAATCCCATCATTATTCCTTCAACCCGTTCATCCTTTGCAGAACCTGCGTATTCGTAAAATAATATAACATTCGCTACTTGGTATTCGCTGTGCCTTACCAAATCAGTTGCTGCTGTACTCGTTTTTCAGCTTCTTGGCGGGAGGAATAGACATAAAAGCTAATTAGCTGATTTGCATTTATTGCAAAAAATTCAGGTTTAACATTATTCAAAGTCCTAATAAATACATTCTCAGGACTTATTTCTTGTGGTTCTGATAACTGAATATCTTTCGACTCGAAAGAAGCTTTAATCTGCTCTGACGTAATTTTTAAATCTTCTTTCTTGCATCCTGTCATAATGAAGCAAATTAACAAAACAACAAACATTACAATTCTCACGCATATCCCCCCTTCGTAAATCTCCCAAAAATTAGGACGAAAAATACAATCAATTGTTGTGCAAATCTGCCCTTTCGCTTAATAAAAAAGGAAGCAGCTGCGCCGGCAGTCTGCTCCCTGGATAGTTCAACTTATGTTCCCCGATAGTTTAAGGATAAAAAGTGAAGATAGCATTCATCTGATTTTCCTTTATCAATCACATAGTCCATTCAGTGCAGTTCCTTCGTTACACTGTCCGAAGCGCACCCGGAATAATCTACGCTTACAGCAGCAGTGGAAGAGTGATATGAGACGCTATAACTACCAGCGCGCATACCTTGCGGATAATTGGTAGTGCTTTTCCACGTATACTCTGCTCCTGGATCTATAGTTACTGATACATACTCTAAGCCTGTAGAATTTACTGTAACAGTTACCGCGCCTTTACCTACGTTGTGAAAGTGAAGTTTTACATTGCCGAAACCACTTGGCACTACGAAAGCAGAGCTAGCGCTAGTAGACGTACTGTTGACGTTTCCAGACCATTTGTTTCCATCTGGCGATGTGACTGGAGTTACGATTGAAGGATTGGATTCTGTTGGCGTTACCTCTGCAGAATCAGCGTTAATTACTGCTGGAATGGTTAAAGCTGCGGCTATTGCTATAGATAGCACGGAGAATTTAGTTTGCTTCATCATTTATTAGAATCCTCCTTCAAAAAGTTTGAGCATTATAGATATAAGGATACCACATATTGGAACTATCCTACCCTTTACTTCAACAAGAGCTGCAGTGGATCCTCCGATCCGCTGCAGCTCTTGTTGAAGTAAAGTTCTTCGTTTGTTTAATTACCAACGGATATACTGATATTGGATTTGCCTCATTTTCTAAAATATTTAAGGCAGAGTACAATAATAATAATTATAATTATCGGAACAAGAATAGGAGCTACAAAATATAACACTATAATGTAAAAGGCATCCCAGCCTTCCCATAATGACCCCACCAATTACTTTCCCCCATCTTTTTGAACAAGATCAGCTGCAGGCTGCCGCTGGGTCATCATTATTTAACTAAAGTTCGCCGTTAGCCTAATAAATTAACGCATAGTTCTAGTTGTCATTATCGAAATGGATACGCATACTGACGGTTTGTAACCTAAATGTCAGCCTTTTCATCTAATTTCCATTGAAGATCTAATAAGCTTGGTGGAAGATATATAGGGTTCATCCACATATAACTAAAATCAAATGTCAATTGTCCTAATACCATTGTTCCCTGTTTATTCTTTTGAATTTTCCACTTACCACTGGTTAATGCTTTATTATATTCTAATAATTCTACAGCCTCCGACCAAGCATATTTCTGACCTTCTCTTTGGTCAATTTCAAATATTTTCTTTTCATACGCTTCACTATTTTTTCTCTCAATCTCCTTAGTTATGTCCGAGTCCCATTCTTGATTAAATTCAATACCCTCCAAATTACTTTTCTCTATTATTTCTTTCATTTTATCTGTTACAAAAACTTTTTTGTTTGCAAATTCAGGCGTCTTGAATATCAAACTATTTTCAACCTGATCTTTATTAAAATATAGTCTTTTAAAATGACTAATTTTCCCTGATGGCATAGTCACGTACTCTGTACGAGTGTAATCTAAACAATCAATAACATTAGTGACATTGATAAAAAATAACGTTTGTTTGCCATGTTTGATTGGCAGGAATTGTGCGTAATCACTGAAATAATCGTTAAGTAAGTTTCGAGCCTTTTCAGACATTACTAGTATATTGCTTAAAAAATGTGGAAAATCAACAAGTTTGTTTTTTTTATACGTTTTCATTTCGATTACTTCCCAATCCAAGATTGGTTCTCCATTAAACTCTACTTTATCAGTATCGTCATCAAAATTTTTTAAACCAATAACCATGCTGTTAATGTTAGGTACAAGGCTCCAAACTTTCAATTTTATTCGACCTCTTTCTATAATTAACTTAAGATTATTTCTTAAGAGCTCAATCTTTTCTCAACGCCTGTATACGTAATCACAGTAAGTTTTTCATAAATGTTAACGTTTCAGAACGGTTGAATCCACACCACTAATTTTAACACATATTGGAAATAAACTGCCCGTTACTCAATGAAAACGGCAGCTGAACATCAAGCCAGCTGCCATCGTGTTGTATCAAGCTATCGTTTCTCGTTAATGATCTAAAGCAAATGATCTAATCTGTTTAAAACAATTTGAGGCAAGAATACTTTCATTTAGCTCTTGTATTGTATTTAAAAATTCTTTGATTTTTGAAATAAGTTCTTTTTCAAAGTCTTCCCATTGTATTCTCTCATTAATAATGTCTTCTTTTATTGCATTTATAAATAGTCTTCTGTCAGTTTGTAGCCACGATCCCTCATGAGTTTCATAATTCAACTCACTAACAATAAGTTCAGTTCCTTCTTGAATGAACTCAAGCCAAGTCCAGTGGTTTTCAATATATTTTAAAGCGACGTAGTTGTTCTTTGGAAGTTGATAATACACATCGATAAGAAAATCAAAGTGAGTCAGTATTAGCTCAGAATATATACGTTTCGTTTCTAGTTTCATTTCAGATGAAGGATAAGGCAGATATTCAATCCCATTTACGATGATGGTAAAACAACCGTAAATTTGATTATACTCCTGATTAAATGTCTGGAAATCAATCTCTCTAAGTTCAAGGATATCATCTTCAAAGATTTCATATTTAATTATAAACATTAGAAATCACTCCGAACTTATTTATATGTACATATATTACCATGGCATAGAGCACTAGAGTGATTGTGTTTAAAATTGAATTTGTTGCACTATCCTGCCCATTAACGTAACAAAGCTCCCGATCATGTGCCGGCAGCTTTATTAGTTAGTTCATTCAACTATCGTGTCCCGTTAGCCCTCCATGCAGCGCATAAAAACAGCGCTGCACTACAGAGGATGAAAATGCTTGGAATCTGTCAATACTTCTAACGGGGCTGGGAGAAGAAGGTCTATGAACTATGGTGCCATTAGAGCCCAACCGTTAGTCTGACTCCAACCTTCACGGTGCATCACAGACTGTCGCACCCTTTACGGGTAGCACTTATGCAGCCTTACCTTTGTTTTTCGAAGAAAGTCACTTGCCAACACTTCAACTTCATAATGTTCAATTTAAGGCTCAGCCTTTTTTTAAAAAGAGTTTTTCTGGGTCTTCTTTTCTATGCTCTTTTACTGGTTTTGAGCTAATTTAATTTTCATGGGAGTTGAATAACATCGTCGTTTCGTTGAGGAACAGGTCTTATAGAATTAATTCTTGAAAACAAAAATGTTTATATTGGCATCTATCATTTTTCTTGACGAGACAATAACCTTATAGTTAGTATCCTTAAATTCCTTAGCGGGAAGGACGTCCTCAGCAGTTGACTTTGCACTAAGATATTTCATCACTGCGGCCACTGTTTCTGAATCCACCTTCTGCAATAGGATCTCTTCAACATCTTTATATTGCTTTTTGTAGTCTGTATCTGTATCCATTTTATCGAATGTTACCACAATATTCAGTAGCGTATATTCGCTGCCATAAGTATCGTAGAGACCTTTACTTACAAGTAACTTCGAGTCTGGTTCCAAATCAATTATAAATCCATTGTAGATCGTTTTCCCATCTTCCTCATCACTGATGGCAGTGTCAATATGTATCGTATTATGCAAAGCATCAAAGGTTACCAATGCTCCTAAAGCTTGGCCAACAAACCGAATGGGTACATACGTTGTACCATGATTTAATATAGAAGAAGTATCCATCTGAAATTCCTGTCCGTTTAAGGTGTACGACCGCTTGCCTATACTCAATTCAATCTTATCCCCACCTAAAGTGACAGTTACTTTCCTTGTTACTTCGTCCCATTGTACTTTGGCCCCAATCGCCTCACTTACAAAACGGAGTGGAACCTGCACCCTGCCGTTTTTATCATAGAATGGTTTCGCGTCTCTAAAAATGATGGCCTTTTCATTAACGATGATTCGTATAGACGTATCCTTTGAATCCAAGGCGAAAGTTGTTCCAGAAGGCATATAAAGAATTGTAAATAAAGCAACTAATATCCCTCTAACTATTACAGATTTCAAAAAAATCACTTCCCTGCTGTTTTAATGTGTACCGTTAAACTGGCGTTAGTTTATGGCGCATGAATGTACAACTTTTTTCCTAGTCGTCAGTCTTCGGCCTTCATCTCTATTTCAGTCTAACATTTTAGTTTCTATGTACAGATAAGAGTAGATTGTCACTATCACATAGGAATTTTCCCAGCTTAATAAGCACCTTCTATCGACTCACAGTACTATTCGTTATTAAAAATCGATTTCCCTTTAATTGGGACTATTCCTGTCCTTTACTTTAACAAAAGCTGCAGCAGATTCTCGGATCTACTGCAGCTTTATTGATTGAACTAAAGTTCTCCGTTAGTTGAACGAGCCCCTACAGGAATGTCTAGTGTCTAGTGTAACGATGCCACCAAATCGCATCGTAAAATTTGAGCTATTATCTTGTTAACTCTTTCTTAAGACTTTCCGATTCAAATGGGAAAAGAGCGCCCTCTCTTGGGGCGCTCTCTAGCTATAGAATAATTCATCGGAAAGAATAAGTCTATTCTTTTTTTCGGATTCCCGGTATATTGTTGTTGCTGCTTCCGCGCGGGCCAGCCACCAACGGAAAGGAAGCGTTCAGCTATATGCCAAACGAACTTAATGATCCAAACCAACAACCAAAAGTAAAATTCATTACCATCAGCCTATTAATGGGATTGATCTTAGCCTCTATAGACCAGACTATCGTATCCACGGCTATGCCAACCATCATCAAACAATTGGATGGATTGTCCTTATACAGTTGGGTATTCACCATCTATATGTTAGCTTCGACGACCACTATCCCAGTTTACGGGAAACTGGCGGATTTATTCGGACGCAGGAACGTCTACTTAATCGGCTTATCCCTCTTCCTGATAGGGTCTGTTCTGTGTGGATTCGCAGGAAGCATGACGCAATTGATCGTCTTCAGAGGAATTCAGGGATTGGGAGCCGGGGCATTGATGCCGATTGCCTTTACCATAGTCGGGGATCTGTACCCACCGGAATCAAGGGGGAAGTTCATGGGCTTGTTCAGCGCCGTGTTCTCTATCTCCAGCATTCTCGGGCCGGTACTTGGCGGAATGATCTCCGAACACTTAGGCTGGGGTTGGATTTTTTTCATCAACCTCCCGATCGGTATTCCGGCCATCTACCTTATGGCTGCTGCGTGGAAAGAAAGCAAGCGCTATGCGAGACGATCCATCGATTGGGCCGGTGTTGTCACGTTCAGCATCTCTATCGTCTCTCTTTTACTGGCGCTGGTTCTAAGTGGGGACTCATCAACGATTATCGCCTTGTTCAGTCTAAGCGCTCTCTTTCTTGCTTTGTTTATATGGATCGAAGCGAAGGCGAAAGAACCGATGCTACCGCTTCATCTATTTAAGATCCGCGTCATTGCTTTCGGAAACATTGCCGGATTTTTTATGAGCGCCGGAATGTTTGGTGCAATTGCGTTCATTCCTCTTTTTGCCCAAGACGTCATGGGAGTGAGCCCTACCTATGCTGGATACATCCTGATACCGCTCATGCTGTCCGTAGTCATTACTACGACAATAGGCGGAAGGTTGATGAGCAAGGTCTCGTACCGGGTCATTCTCGTTCCCAGCATGGCTCTAATGGCAATCGGATTAGGGCTGCTCGGTGGGATGACGGTTGATACGACTGCGATGCAGTTGGTCTTGTACATGATCATTACGGGTCTGGGCATGGGTGCGCTGTATCCGGTAGTCGGCACTGCTGCACAAAGTGCAGTGGAGCCTGGAATCCGGGGTGTCGCTACCTCTTCCTCTCAGTTTTTCCGATCTATCGGAGGAACGATCGGAGTCAGCGTGCTCGGCAGTTTGCTAACGCAACGAATGGTTACAGGCGGAAGCGAAACAGATTCTAGAGTGGTGCTTAGTCATAACTTGAATAGTATCTTCCTGGTTGAGCTCGGCTTTGTCATTATCGCTCTGATTGCTTGCTTCTTGATGGGAGATGCGAGATTAGTTCCGAAAGCTAGCAAAGTGAAGCAAGGGGATTGAAAATGCATTGTGTCATATGTTTTGATTGACCCCATAAATGAAACAGCGGCGGACTAGATTGTCTAAGAATGCCGCTGTTTTTTATTGATCTAAAGTCACCCGTTAGAGCTCAATTGTTGAACGGGTCTTCATTCATGGAAAAGTGAAAATGGCTTACACTAAGTGCACAGCGCAGCGGCTTTATCGATTGCTTGAGTTTAAGCTGAAAATGTATCAAAATCGATAAAATCAGCAATCGATGATAACTGCCCTTTAATTCAACGGCGGCGGTTTTCTAAATGGAATCCGCCCGCCCTTGAAACTTAAAAGAATCGTCGATAAAGCTCTCTCCGACGTTCGCCGCGAAGCTGTGCGTAAATTTGAGTGGTCGATGCTTTCTCATGACCAAGCATACCTTGAATGAAATCTAAGGGGGCACCGTTATCAAGGAGCTGGCATGCATAAGTATGCCGAAAGCGATGCGGGTATACGTTCACTTCAATTTCTCCCCGATCTGCAAGCCGTTTTAAGGCCCATCTAATCGTAGGTATGGACATTCGTTTTGTTGGGTGCGTATCGGTAACAAATAAGGCTTTGCAGGAGTCCTCACGGCTGGTCAGGTACTTCTTTAACCATACTTTGCACTCTGTCGTAAAGTAAACTTCTCTTTGCTTCGATCCCTTGCCATTAACGATTGCTGAGCAGTTCTCCCAGTTCAGATCTTCGATGTTGATCTTCTCCACCTCTCCAACCCGACAGCCGGTGCTGTAGAGAAACTCCAGCAGTGCTCTTTCCCTGAGTGACTGACAAGAGATCTTTAAGTGTATGACGTCTTCCTCAATCAAAAACTTTGGAATGCGCTTATCTAACTTCGGTTCTCTTAATTTTAGAGAAGGATTTGAAGTCAAATACGTCTCTTCATAAGCGTAACGGAAAAGAGAACGAACAAACCGAATTCGATGACCCAGGCTGCTTGGCTTCAGACGATCAGCTTGTTTTGCCAAGTACTCCTTCAGCATGGTTAACGTTATCTCTGTGATATCGAGATTTCCAAGCTCTTGCAACAACATTTTGTGCTGAAGGGCGTAGGCTTTTAAAGTTCTCGTACTAAATCCTTGAATGCGCTTGTCAGCTTCATACAACCTCCACAGTTCACTTAATTGCATAACAAAACCTCCCTTTAGAAGCTATTAAATCTAGTTTGCTTCTAAGGAGAGGTTTTAATAATCAGCAGGGGCGTGTTGAACTAGCGTTCCCCGTTAGTTTAATAGCATCTTCCCATAAAGAATTATTCAACTAGGCGAATAATACATTGTTTTGCATAAGGAAACGTGTCTTCTGATTGTTTAGCGGGCAGCAAGGAAAAAAGAAATGTTCTAAGTGAGCGTAGTTGCTCATCTGAATAGTTGTTAATGTTGTTAGTTAATTGGAGGAGCATTCCAGGATGCTCCATTTTAATTATAAAAGCAGGAGCATGATTAACAATATACTCTTCGCCACCTAACCTTTTTATATGAGCCTCACTTAAATAAGTAGCCCAAAAATAACCTTTAATATCATTATAATAACCCGGTTTTAAATATGGGTTTATCCCATGGTAATTTTCATACGGTGAAATCATACCTGCGGAGGCAGCTATACTTTCATATGTTATAAAACCAAAAATTCCATTTATGGCTTTCAGCCATTTTTCCAATTGTTGAAGAAAAAGTTCTTGAATTGCAAAAGGGATGGAATTTTCAAATAATCTTTCGTTTAGGGCAAAATTAAATTCATTCGAGAATACTAACGAATTTGAAAAATGTGCTGGGTATTCCGCGGCTTTGTTACAAACTAAAGCAAGTGAAAAATCCTGTGGAAACTGATATGATTTATTACTTGAATCGTAAATTTCTTTATCTGGATAATTATCAAAAATTAATACTTCAATAACCTCACCTTTTATTAATAAATCATACAACTTATTTAAATTCTTCTCGTTATAGGACCAAGTGACATGACGCCCATTTATTTTAACTAGCTCTATAATTAATTCTTTTTTTAAATATCTAGAACATTCATGTAACAAATTCTTTAATAGAAATACTAGTTGCTCTCCTCTAGAATTTAAGGATTCGTATGTCAGAACGTGCATACAGATAGATTTACTAAAAAACGGAAAATCCAAGCTTTCCACCTGCCTAACATTAATGGTAATCAATTTCGGACTGACTCCCCATCAAAAAAGAGGCTCATTTCCTTTATATAATACCACATATTGGAACTATCCTCCCTCTATGGAGAATCACTTTTCTCTTAAATTCTCATGTTTCCTTAGATTTTGAACGTTTTTCTTTCATACCAGACAATCATTAGATGGAACAAGGTTGTAGAAG
>NZ_JAASRQ010000017.1:0-8611 GCF_011761545.1 Paenibacillus sp. BK720
AGCTGGCCAGCGTCGTGGACCCATTAACATCATACCAAGGAGTCTTTTTGTTTCTCAAACCTCGTATTTCTTCATTATAGGAATGCTGCCCTTTACTTCAACAAAAGCTGCAGCTGATCCTCTGATCTGCTGCAGCTTTATTAATTGAACTATAGTTCCCCGATAGCTTAAAGATAAAACGGCTATATTACCATCCTGTAGACTCCTGCCTCACCGAGAAAATCATTTCTCGTTAATCCTTTTTCTCCAAGCAATATCCGATAATTCGTTATGGTACCATCATGCGAGATAATAAATACTCTCTTATAAATTTGTGGGGTCCAATCTAATAATTGCTTTGCATATCCCTCGAAAACATCTTGGTCGATCCTATTTATACCTTCTTTCCAACAGTCCAAATCAAAATCAAGAATTTGAACATCTCCATATAAGTTTGTAATTTCATTTTTAGAAAGGATTTGATCACAAGATAGAAAAAGGGACTCCGGATTTTGAGGGAACATTCTTGGGCCAACAAAAGGGGAAATAATGAAGTCTAAACTATTGTGTAATATAGATGCTGTTTCAATTGTACGTTTAGTTGGACTTACAAGCATCAAATCATTAGGGTTAATTTTTATTTTCTCTCGTAGTTGTGTCACCTGAAACTCGCCGTATTCTGTCAGACTAGGGTGTAGAGTGTTCAACTGATTGGGATAATCTTTGAGGTGTTCTCCGTGACCGTGTCGAATAAATAAAAACTCCATCTATCTGCCCCCTAACTTTAAAACCGATTCTCTTAAGTATAGAATGTTCTATGTCATAGATGTAATCAGTAATTTTGAGCGGTGCCATTTATTACATTTATGGGAATAAGAATAAACGCCCTTTAACATGTAAAGCTGCCGAAATTATCGGCAGCCTCGCCAAGGGGTGTATTCTGCTATCGTTCTTACGTTAGTTGAATCAAAAAGCCCACCTATGATCCGAAGGTAAGCACTCATCACAAAGCAATTTATCGTTATAGACTGCCCCATTGTCTAATCCAAATAACGCATCATGCCTTTCTCTATCTGTCGTCCAACACCCACAATTCGCACATTTACCACAATTCATAATGCCTGGATTTAATATTCGAAATGAAGATTGATTCCACTTTAGAAAGACTTTCTTCTCATCAGATTCTAAGGTTAGATTCTCACACAACTTGTTTTGGATTTCTTGAGATAGTTCAAATTCGTTCTCATCTATTTCGACGTAGTAACTAATGTTAACTAATATAGTTTTTTTCAATTTGCACCTCAGTGGTATTCTAGTTATCTTTTAAGTCGTCTAGAGAGGTTGACTATGTCCTATTTGACTTTCGGGGCAATCTGCTCATTGTATATTCAACTAAAGTCTCCCGGTAGTTTAAACAATTTTAGTTTCGCACAAATTCAGCAGATATAATGGTTTTGTTCCAATCCACATGTATTGTGTATGAGCCAGGCTCCAATTTCAAAAATGTCTTTTCATCTGTATAATCCTGACCAGGCTCCAAATCTATGTAGTCTTTTATTGGAACCCCACCTTCGTCTACTACATTGTTATCTTTTAACAACTTATATCTTGCTCCACCAATAACAGTCACCATTTTTTCGCTTTGATTTTTGAAAGTATAAGTTATTTTAGTATCGGAACCTAAGTTTTCTACCTTAACCGAACCCACTAAATCAGATTGATTTGTATTACTGTTTGAATCTGATGGTTCATTTGTAGAAATATTCGTGGCTGATAATTCAGTGTTTATTGGTTCTGACTCCGTATTTGCCTTTGTACAGCCTGCAAAAATCATGCACACTACTAAAACTAACATTATGATAGAGCTATTCATTTTCATCATTAATATCACCTCGATTTAATCAGACGAACACTTTCTTGAATAGGTTGCTAATTTCAAGGCTTAGTCACCATTCAGGTAAACTGCCCTTTAGCTCAACAAAAGCTGCAGCTGATCCTCAGATCTACTGCAGCTTTATTGATTGAACTATAGTTCCCAGTTAGCGGAATAGCGTGAATAAGGTACTCGTTAAAGGGGACTGTCCCCTAAGTGTGACAACAAAATGGCACGTAACTCCTCTATTTCCTTAATCACTGCTAGAGGGCGAGGCTCTTGAGGTACTTGATAATTCTTCTTATTTAACCATATAGCTTTCAACCCTACTTGTATTGGAGCCGCAACATCATTTGTCCAAGAGTCGCCCACGACAAGTACCTGTTCTGGTGGTAAAGAAGTCATACTTAGAACATAATGATAAATTTCTGGGCTTGGTTTTTCATATCCGATAACTTCAGATATGAACACATACTCTTTTGGAATGATACCATCTAATCCGATTGCCTCCAATTTATCACACTGCCACCCTTTGCTTCCATTCGTCAATACTCCTATTTGATAATAATTACTAAGATCCTTAATGGTTTTGTTTATCATCACATTAGGCTTCATATGCTTTTTACTTATTGATTGGTAGAACATTTCAAAGTTAATTGCCGTTTCTACATCCGTTATTTTCCCCATTTGATCCATGGAATAGAGAAAACGTTTAGTCCGATATTCGTCAAAAGAAATTTGTTTGCTGTCTAATTTCTTTACCAATGATTGTTCTACATTGCTAAAAACTTCAAATAAATCATTACTATTCATTTCACTGGTGAAAAAATGATTTCTGAACGCGTCCTTAACACTATTTTCCCAATAGTCGTCAAAGTGTAAAAGTGTATCATCCAGGTCAAACAATACCATTTTAATTGGATACATAATACTCTCCCATCCATTGTGTGATGAAAAAGACTTCCTGAATATTATTTTTCCAATTTTAACCTTCCACTCAGATGCATGCAACACTTATTTTTAAACATTCTTTCAATTTGTTACTGTTCTAACGAGTTAACGAGTTGAAGTTACCGATGGATACTGTAGCTCAACTTTTTTGCCCGTCCCTCGGCATCTCAAAAATATTGTCACTCACTATCATGCCCGTTAACGTAATAAAGCTGCCGATCAGTGCCGGCAGCCTCTTCCTGTTCCTTTGTTCAACTATCGTTCTCCGTCCCTCGTTTTTAAGGGTTTATCTCACATATACTCACTCATTCGCAGGATTTCGTCACCTTGGATCATGTCCATCTCAGGAAACAGCGCAGTTGATACCGTATGAGGTGGTTGGCTGGGCATGCGGAAATAGAGGAAGACTCAGGAAATATTCCCCAGACTGTTTCTACTGCACGCATACCCCACAGGATCCTTGGAGGTTCACCCTCCCACAACTCAACGGGTCAATGCCCTTACATTCCTTCGTTATACCTGTCCAAGGTGTGGAGACCGATAGCGTTTAGCGGATGGGTCGTAGCCCTTATGGAGAACGAACTCGGTCCTCCGTGCTTTCTTTGTGAAATCCCGCGAATGAGTCAATATACGTGATTACTTTTGATTTAAGCTGCTTCTGACCAGGTTAAGACGGTTTTTTCTGGCGTGAACTTTTCTCCTCGTTGAACAATACCAACTAGTATTCGTGCCAACTTTCCTATTAGCTTAAATATGGATTGCTGCTTTTTCATCTTCTTTTCTTGCACATTATGTTCATGCAGATGACGGAAAACAGGGTTGTTCCAAACGAGCTGAACAGTTGCAAGATAGAGATATTTTCGCAAGGCAGAGTCTCCTCGTTTCGAAAGAACTATTTGGCCTTTCCGCCTACCAGATGAACTTTCAGCCAGATTTAGGCCAGCCTTACGCATTACCTGACGTCCATGCGCATACTGCCTCAGATCCCCAGTACCAGCTAAAATAGCCGCAGTGAAGATCTTCCCAAGTCCTTTTATGGTACGAAGCTGCTGCGCCATAGGAATCTCTGAAAGCAATACTTCGATGTCCCTTTCAATCTGTTCAAGCATCGTAGTAACACGCTCAAATTCTTCAATGAGCCGTCTTAAATCTGCTTTTGCTTCTTCTGCAGCGGCTTGTTCTCCAACACTACATTTCGCTCGTGCGATAAGTTGTGCAGCCTTCTCAAACCCTGTTGAGCCCCCAACTCGCTGCATATGCACTCTCCAGGCGTCAATGACATCATGTACTATATAGTTCTCGAGATCCTGTGGGCAAGGGAAGGTTTTGAGGGTCGCCATCGAACGCTTACAAGTCCAGTCCTTGAATACAGAAGGATATTCGGGAAACCGAATGTCCAGCCAGCGTACGATCCGATTCTGCAACCGTACACTACATGTCACCCAAAATTCCCGGTCGCTCATTATGGTCTTCAATCGTTGGAATACAAGTGATTGACGTGTATATTCGTAGTAAAAGCCCCGGCTGACTGAGTCTGCGATAGTAAGAGCATCTTTAGGGTCATTCTTTGATTGGCTATTATCTCGGTTTTCTTTGTTTCTCTTTGTTGTGGCTGGATTTACCATGACCACGTGTATTCCCTTATCTGATAACCAGTTGGCCAGGTTAAACCAGTAATGGCCTGTTGGCTCCATACCGATAATGAGCCTCTTTAATCGGTGTTTTTGCAGTAACTCCGTCATCCAGCGGTTCAATTTTTCAAAGCCTTCAATACTATTTGAGAATGAGAGATGACGTTTGGAAACCACGATTCCTCGGAAATTCGTAGCTTGTGCCACATGGGTTTCTTTGGCCATGTCGATTCCTATAACAAGATGTGCGGTGGTAATTTGTTGAATGCGTTGATTTTGAGCGTCTGATTGCTTAAACTTCATAGTAAGAGCGCCTCCTTGATGTGTTGTCGACAAACCCATCATAACGAGGCGCTCCTTTTTTTACAAAGCCCATTTCTTAGGCTCTACAGGAATGTTTAGCTAAATAACTCAGACGTCGACGATATCCTTCTTTATTGATTCCTCATCTCGATTTCTTCTCAGCAATACTTGGTATAATGAAACAGCAAAAAGCAACATACCAATAATCATAAACAGAATACTAATTACATAAGGTGCCCTCAACATGGTTGCATTCAAAGCTAAAGAAAATTTTCCAGGCGGGTCACTCCATCCCGTCATATGGGGAACATAATTTGCAATTGCCAGATACACCATTCCAAAAAGTAATGTTCCACTTAATAAGAAGCTAGAAGCTGATACTAACAGCAATCTCATCATAGTTGGACTCCTCCTGACCCGATGACAATGTGAATTAATGGAAATATTTTACCACAGCAGAGATTTAAATAGAACAAACAATTTCTATGCAAAACTGCCCATTAACGTAACAAAGCTGCCGATCCTACGCCGGCAGCATCATTCAGTTTTGGCTATTCAACTAATGTTCCCAGATAGTTTAATGATCAACTGGACGAAGTGGATCTAGACATTGGAGAACACATCCTGTAAGTTGCTCCAATTATCCCCGATCCAGATATTTTCTTCTCGAAATCTCTTTAGTGGCAGTGAATCATTTTCTCCTTCGACCGCAACCCACTCCGCTTCCTTCCACCATGTTAACCTAACAGACCTGACTAATTTCTCCAGCGTTAATGGCTGGTATTCGCGATAACCCTTTACGAATGCAGCCACACTATCCATATGTATAGACCCGTTATCCAACATGCAGGACAATATAGGTCGTGAAATGTCAAACTCAGGATAAACAAAGTGCATCCTGTCAAAATCAAGAATTGCTGATAATGAATCGCGAGTGAATAAAAGGTTATCTACGAATAAGTCCCAGTGTCCCCACCCTCGTTCGCAATTCGAAAAAATATCCATATCCGTTTCATCAAGGATCTTCCTTTGTACTTCCAATGCCCTGATCGTTTTCTCGGATTTCACGTTATTTGCATGAATCCATCTTATATTCAAACGCTCTAACATCTCTTCTTTGTTCCGAATGTCCCAATGTAATGGATAAGCGTTCAAATTGTTCGAATTTAAAATTTGATGCATTTTTCCTATGGCATTCCCTAGAGTATACGCTTGATTTTCATTTACTGAACCTGGTAGTAAAACGTTACCTTCACAGAGATTCATTAAAACGAACCGCTCTTGAGAAGGTGTCCTTAACACATACCTCCCTAGATTTGAAAACAATTTTGGAGTAGGGATGCCTTCGTTATGTAAATTAGATTGATGGATCAAAGAGATCTCAAGACCGTTAACAAAGCTTTCGGGGTAGCGTGTCTTATTGTATTGCTTTACAAATAAACTCCCTACATCCGTTTCAATTTTCCATTTTAGATTTAAGTAACCTTGCTCGATCTGCAAGAAATCATAGATTTTTATCCCAAACGTATCAGTAATTGAGCCTAAAATATCATCCCTGACTACATCGGACATTATACTCCCCCCCACTTTATATAGAACTGATGTTCGAAATCCATTATAGACCATGTTTGTAGGGGAAGTCATTACTACGCAAAACTGCCCTTTACTTCAATAAAGACCGGCAGCGAATCTGCTGCTGCGGTTCTTGTAGTTTTAAACTAATGTTCTCCGTTCAATGGACCAGGTGCAATTATGTGTAATTATGTAACATCAATTTCATAGAAAGCCGTTGGGTAAAAGTCGAACATTACTTTTTCGCTCACCTTCCTAAACCCTTGCATCTCGTAGAACCTACACAAACTTGGCCTGTCTGCAGCACAATCGAGCCGCAAATATTTTTTCTTTTGATCCTTTGCAAGTGATTTTGCCCAATTTATCATCTGAGCAGAGATACCATTTTTCGCAAATCTTCTTCGTACAGCTAATTTGTGTAGAAACAGTGAGTCATCTACCGCATCAGGCCAAAAAATCGTATCTTCACACTGGAGAATCATAGCTGCGGCCGCTTGGTTGTCAATGTAACCAATGAATAATTCATTCATTGAGTTGCTACTCAGCAATTTTCCTAACGTTAATTGTTCAACTTTCCACATTTCCTTACCTTCACTTTTTAGCCACGCTGCTGCTTCGCAAAGTATAGAAACAAAATGCGGCAACTCATTCTCTGAAACATTTTTTACTTGTAATCCCATTCAGTTTCACCTCCGATTATGCTTAATTGGCGACATTTGATAAGCATTCATGTTTCCAAACATTCTGTAAAATTACTACGCAATCCTGCCCGTTAGTTGAGAAGACGGCAACCACATCATTGGCTGCCGTCTCTTCGTGCTTATTGAGCTATCGTTTCCCGTCCCTCGGTTTTAAGGGTTTATCTCACATATACTCACTCATTCGCAGGATTTCAACACCTTAGATCAGATCAATCTTAGGATAGAGAACAGATGAACCCGGTTGAGGTGGTGGGCTGGGCATGCGGAAATAGAGGATTATTAGGAAATATTCCCCAATTCATTTCTACTGCACACATACTCCACTGATCCCTTGGCGTTCACCCTCCCATGACTCAACGGGTCATTGCCCTTACAATCCTTCGTTATACTTGTCCAAGGTGTGGAGACCGATAGCGTTTAGCGGATGGGTCGTAGCCCTTATGGGGAACGAACTCGGTCCTCGTGCTTTCTTTGTGAAATCCCACGAGTCAATATACGTGATACTTCTACCTTAAGCTGCTTCTGTCCAGTTCAAAACCGTTTTCTCTTGCGTAAACTCTTCTCCTCGTTGAACAATACCAACCAAGATCCGTGCTAGTTTCCCGATTAACTTAAAGATGGACTGCTGCTTTTTCATCTTCTTTTCCTGTACATTATGTTCATGCAGATGACGGAAAACAGGGTTATTCCAAACAAGCTGAACGGTTGCGAGATAGAGATATTTTCGCAAGCAGAGTCTCCTCGTTTTGAAAGAACAATTTGTCCTTTGCGCTTTCCGGACGTGCTTTGGGCCAGATTAAGGCCAGCCTTCCGTAAAACCTGGCGTCCGTGCGCGTATTGCCTTAGATCCCCTGTACCTGCTAATATGGCCGCGGTGAAAATCTTCCCTAGCCCTTTAATGGTGCGAAGCTGCTGCGCCATAGGGATCTCCGAAAGCAGCGCTTCGATGTCCTTTTCGATCTGTTCTAGCATGGAGGTCACACGCTCAAACTCTTCAATGAGCCGTTTTAAATCTGCTTTCGCTTCATCAACAGCCACCCGTTCTCCAACACTTCGTTTAGCTTGTGCGATCAGTTGCGCTGCCTTCTCGGTCCCCGTAGTGCCCCCGGCACGTTGCATATGGACTCGCCAAGCACTAATGACATCCGATACCGTATGCTTCTCAAGATCCTGTGGACAAGGAAAGGTTTTAAGAGTCGCCAATGAACGCTTACAGGTCCAGTCTTTGAACACAGAAGGATATTCCGGGAAACGGATGTCCAGCCAGCGTACAATTCGATTCTGCAGCCGCACACTATTCGTCACCCAAAATTCTCGGTCACTCATCAAGGTCTTCAAGCGCTGGAACTCATGTGACTGACGCGTGTACTCATAGTAGAAACCTCGGCTGACGGAATCTGCAATGGTCAGTGCATCTTTTGGGTCATTCTTTGGCATCGCTGTACACATGTGGCCATGGAGAGTACCGGCGTCTACTGGAAACCCATCGTCAATCTGCTGGAAGCTGAGGAGATTCAGTTTCTTGTCGTTAACGCCCAGCATATTAAGGCGGTCCCTGGCAGGAAGACGGACGTGAAAGATGCAGAGTGGATATGCAACTT
>NZ_JAASRQ010000018.1:0-3174 GCF_011761545.1 Paenibacillus sp. BK720
CATTACTTTGAACAGCGACAGCAAGAAGCCATTATGAAGCAAGCTGTTCGCAGGCTTGAGAGTCTTGGTTTTCAGGTTGCTCTTTCTGCCTCAGAAGCCTCTTAACAAGTCCTAATCTCTCCTATTTTCGAAGAAGCACAGTTTTTAAAAAACATAAAAGCTGGGCTTAGTTTCGTGCTGCCATTTTTGGGTCTGTGCTAAGAGTAATTTTCGGGGTAGGACAATTAGAGCGACCGAATCCGGTTAATCTGGCAAAACACTTAAACCTAATTTCTGAGTAAAATCTTTTAATAATTTTGTGTAATGGGGGTTTGATATTTTTCTATTCCATGCGTAGACCAAAGCTTCTTCAGCTTTAGATCGGTTTCCGATAATACAGTAAAGAGGTATTAAATCATATTGCGCAACTCTTGTCCCTGTATCTTCCTCTGACACTTGTCTCTCGATTTCAACAATTATATCGTTTGTACTATTTATATTTTCAACATACGGAAAAACAAGTGTCTCTAGCTTGGATTTTATTTTCTCCGATAAAGCGGATATATCAGTACTTTCCGTGATGTGACAGTCAGGAAAGTGCGTTCCCTCTTTCTTATGATTAAGATACATCAAGCTGGTTTCAATGATGGGTCTGTAACTCTGATAGGAAAACCAGCTTGTTGGTTTATTCAAATTTAATGCTGAAAAATATGGTTCTGAAAATAAAGCAATTTCAATTGAAAAGGTATAATAATCCGGTAAATTATAGCTTGATGCCCTGAAGTTTATAATCTGAATAACCTCTTTAGATTCTCTTACAAAGGTAGCATTTTTCTTTCTATATCCTCTCACTTTAAAAAGAGGAGCTATATCTTCGGTTAACATTCTTTTAAACATTTCTTTGGGAGTCATTTTTCACCTCAGTCAATGGATCTAATTTCCATATTATAATACCACATATTGAAACTAAACTGCTGCCCGTACTTCAATGAAAACGGCAGCTGATCGTTTGACCAGCTGCCGCATACCGTCATTGAACTATAGTTCCCCGATAGCTTAATCATTTAGTCAAAAATTTCATCGAACCGAGTAGCTAACTCGATAAATTTTTCACCCCAACCACTATCAATGGATATTTCTTGGAATGAACCAGTTGGAGCGAATAAGATTTTAAGTTCAGATATTACTTTATTATCTCCAAGTGCCACCCGTCTTTTGAGCGTATCCAATGTATTTAATACTTCCTCTACGGAATTGAATTGCGACCATACGACATTAGTATTTGGCGAATCAATTAAAGTCCTCAGTTCATCTAACAAACCCAATAAATCATTGATATTTCGCAATTTGAGCCACTCCGATAAATGATTATTTTGCTAAATGAATATTTCTATAGATGATTTAACTATCCTCCCCCTTACTTCAAAAAAAAGCCGCAGCTGATCCTCCGATCTGCTGCAGCTTTATTGATTGAACTATAGTCTCCCGATAGCTTAATGAGAGAACCTTATTTTTCCTCTTGAAGTGCCCACGTAATCACAGGTTCATCTCCTACTTGGGTTAGCATCCCTCCCTCCCTAGACCTTAACTATTTTCCTCTATCCAAGAACGCAACTTATCAGCATAGAAAGAGCGTTCATCTGGATCGGACTGAGAACCCTTTGATAGATAAAGTTGATCATTAACATATCTAGGGTAGACATGGAGATGATAGTGCCACACGTCTTGATTGCCAGCAGGCTCATTATGTTGCCGTGTAGAAATCCCATCACATCCATACGTACTTTTCATTGCAAATGCTGTAAGCTGAGCCGCGCGGTGAATTTCAGTAGCATAATCCGCAGGGAGTTCAAAGATGTTCTCGAAATGCTGATTAGGAATAACAAGAACATGTCCTTTATTGTTTGGCCACCATTTGCTCGCTATAAATGCCGTTACTTTTTCATTCTGATAGATGATATCCCCTTGTTTTGTTCCTTGATTAGGTCGCTCGATACCCCAAACACGACAAAATGGACATTCGTACTCTTCGGGCTTATGTGAAAATGATGCTTTCATCTTTCTTGCTCCTCTCATATTATTCCAACTAGCTATTAGACGCAGGCAACTTCTGTTCGTATCGCAATCCTGCCCATTACTTCAACGGGCAAAGAGCAGCGCCGCGGCGGCCTGCTCCCTGTTCTGATTGAACTATAGTTCCTACGTTAGTTGAATCATTATTAACTTGTTCACAGCACCAATTTCTCGAGAGCAACAGCAACACCATCATTATCATTTGATTCAGTAATGTGTTTTGCACAATTTTTCAACTCAATTATCGCGTTTTCCATAGCTATCGGAAATCCACAGTTATGGAATAAACCTAAATCGTTAAAGTCATCCCCGAATACCATTACATTTTCTGCTCTCACTCCAATATCATTAAGCACCCATTGCACGGCATCTTCCTTTGAGGCTGATTTGTGCATGATTTGAACTAATACTCCTCCGTCGGTTGCGATTACATTCACATGGTCGCCGAATTGCTCGATAACATCCATCCATTCGCTGTAACCATGAACCAATATTTTTGTTGGGGATAGTGAACTGAAAAAATCCTTATCAACAACCAAGGGTTTAGGATCACTTGAACGGATACCGAAATGACTAAGTTTTGAGTCAGAAATTTGTGTACACGTATAGCATGAGTCATTGACCTCGTAATTAATTATGGATTGAGGTGCATGTAACTTGATGAAATTGTTAATCTGATGGCTAATCTCCATAGGAATACTAATGTGCCGATGAGTTTGCTTAGACTTGCATATTGTTTGAGCACCATTGTAATAAACTAAGTAGTCTACAAAAGGAAAATTCTTCACAAATTGATTGGCCGCTCTGGGCGGTCGCGCCGTGGCGACGATAATATGGATTCCTGAATCATAACACCGTTTAACAGCCTCGTAATTTCTAGGCGATATGGATTTGTCGCTGTCGAGCAATGTTCCGTCCAGGTCTAATACAATTGCCTGTATGTCCGACATCTGCATCTCTCCTCAAATTAATTCTTCCAATAATAAGCTAATTCCAGGAAAGATACTAGACTCATTATTGAATTAATCTCCCTCTATGAAGAATCACTTTTCTCTTAAATTCTCATGTTTCCTTAGATTTTGAACGTTTTTCTTTCATACCAGACAATCATTAGATGGAACA
>NZ_JAASRQ010000019.1:0-2690 GCF_011761545.1 Paenibacillus sp. BK720
GAGCGCCTCCCTGATGTGTTGTCGACAAACCCATCATACCGAGGCGCTCCTTTTTTTACAAAGCTCATTTCTTAAGCTCTACAGGATTGTTTAGCGTAACGGTTACTTATAATACCGTTCTCTGCGCTGTTTATTACGGCAAGTTTTAGGGCCATCCTTTGCTGGATGATGGCCCTGTCTTAGATCTCATACTGTTTAACGACCGGAATCGTTAACTTAGCCGCTAAGCATGAGCCAGCGTAGGTATACAAAACACAGGTTGCTTTCCCAAATCAAAAAGCGGTCTAATAAACAAGACATCTTCATGCTCACCATAGGGTTCTACATAAGCTTTGTTGAGGAGTTGATCAGGTGTGAAGTGAAACCGTACTTTCCTTGTTTGTTTCGTAGTAATTCGCGAGACCAATGTTTCCATGTTCACCTGTTTGTCGCTGATCACCTCATACAAATGCAGCAAATCGCCTTCATGCTCAAAAACGATTATGGCATCGTCAGTTCGCGAGTAATATAGGCATTCGTGGAAGATGTTCAAAGCATAAAATTGAAATAAACCTTCGCTATTTGTGACACCAACATGTTTTGAAATGGGTCTACGGGAAGAAAGCATTTGTTTAATTAAATCCCAATGCTCTTCCTTCAAAACATCCAGTTTTACCAGTAAAGTTGGTTCGCCTGCGGGCTGAACAGCTACGTTTAAATAAAATTGATGTTCAGGTAAGGCCGTAAATCCAAACTTGGGGTAAAATTCGAGCACGGTGCTGTTCGCAAATAAGAATAGCAAATCACATGTGCCTTCGTAGGTTTCCAATACATACTCCAGCAGTTGTCTGGACAATCCCTTACCCCGATGCTCGGGATGAGTCATTACCGTTCCAATTTGTAGTGCACTTTTGCTTTCACCATTAATAACCAAATCCATTTTACTTACCGAAACATTCGCGATTATTTGGTGATCTTCAACAATTGAATGGCAAATATAGCGATCGCCCCAGGCTCCCTTTTGGTACCATGCTTCGAAATCAATCCCAAATACTAGTTTGGAAAGTCGATTGAAGCTTGCTCGGTACTCGTCATGGTTTTTGTAGTCATAACTATGTATTATCATCGAAAAGTGTTGTCCTTTCTAAGTAGAATAATTATTTATTACATGCTCCGCTATGTAATTCCACGCAGATCACTCCCTCAACCAAGCTATAGATAATACTTTGAGTTTACCATTAAACCCCATATTCTGGGGCGTAGCTAAAATGCCCATAGTTCAGCAAAAAGCAGCCGAGCTTTATATGCCGGCTGCTCACGTGTTGTTGAGCTATAGTTCTCCGGTTAGCTTAAGGATTTACTCTCTTCACTTGTACGCCTTGCCTGCCAATAAAGAGGTTGCAAAGAGACTCCAGGTAGGCGAATTGGAATTATATTCACAATCAGTTAGCCATGCTTCCATAGCTTCAAGGAAGCTCTCCAGGTTCGGATTTTCGCAACCCGTAATATTATTAGTTAGGTCATTTCGCAATGTATTTAGAAATTCTACCAACTCTTCTTTATTGGAAACATCGTTAGGATTCACGTCAATTAAAACCTCCAAATAAATTATCGTTCCCAGTTAGCTCAACAGTTTAATGCCCTAATTAAGCTTCCTTTATATAATAAACTGTGAAAAAGGCATCCTCGTTAAAACCAAATTGCCTGCTTTCAATTACATAACTGTCATTAAAAATGTCAATCACATCACCAGGTATCAAGACAGGCAATGAAACTTTTGTTTCCTGTTCAAACAAACAATTATCGCCAACAAAGAACCGAGTTATAATAAATTCTATTGGCGGAAACTTAGGTTCGTGCTTTATAAACATTAGTCACCTCGTTAATTTTCTATACAAAGACAGTGGTTACCTCTATTAATTGAGTATTGAGCTATCGTCTCCCGTTAGCTTAACTCAACATCAAAGTCAATCAATTGTTTGTTCCTTATGTATGTAATTAGTTTTTTGCACTCTTCTCTCACTCTTGTTGTTCCTATTTCATTTTTAGACCAAGTGTCTCTTCTTGTATCCATGTCATTCACTGGACAAAATATATAAGAAATTGAATCGGGTAGAAATGTCTTCATGGTTAAATGGCAACGCCTCATATGATAAGCAGTTGTAACAATCAAAATTCTTTTAACATTAGCTAATCCGATACTGCTCTCCAATACTTCTGAGGAACATATAACATTTTCTTTTGTGTACTTAGAGAATGGTTCGATTAAAATATTTTCTTTAGGAATGCCTTGTTTTATTGCTTCTTCTCTCATCAATTTTGCCTCAACATCACTTTGTCCGTCCCATCGATGCCCACCTGAAAACAAAATTATTGGAGCACGGTTTTGCTTGTGCAACTTAATTACTTCTGGTACCCGATATTTTAAAGATTTTTGGCTTCCAAATACAAAAATAACATCGCCTTTAGAACCATCATCCACCAGATTATTAAATAATATCGAGTCAATATGATTTGGGAGAAGATTCTCTGGGTCGAATTGTGATATTAGCAATTTTATCCCTCCAGCAACATTTTCCTTTTATTGTAACACCCAGAACTTAAATTGCACTTCTTTATCCTCCCTCTATGAAGAATCACTTTTCTCTTAAATTCTCATGTTTCCTTAGATTTTGAACGTTTTTCTTTCATACCAGACAATCATTAGATGG
>NZ_JAASRQ010000020.1:0-1772 GCF_011761545.1 Paenibacillus sp. BK720
CTAAACAATCCTGTAGAGCTTAAGAAATGAGCTTTGTAAAAAAAGGAGCGCCTCGGTATGATGGGTTTGTCGACAACACATCAGGGAGGCGCTCTTACTATGAAGTTTAAGGAAATAGATGCACAAAATCAACGTGTTGAACAAATTACTACCTCGCATCTTGTAGTAGGGATCGATATGGCGAAAGAAATACATGTCGCACAAGCAACAAATTTCCGCGGAATAGTGGTTTCGAAACGCCATCTCTCATTTTCCAATAGTATTGAAGGGTTTGAAAAATTGAGCCGTTGGATGAGTGAATTACAGCAGAAGCATCGATTGAAAAGGCTCATTATTGGTATGGAACCAACCGGTCATTACTGGTTTAACCTGGCCAATTGGTTATCAGATAAAGGCGAGCAGGTGGTCATGGTTAATCCAGCCACGACGAAGAGAAATAAAGAAAACCGGGATAATAGCCCGTCAAAGAATGACCCAAAAGATGCACTGACCATCGCAGATTCCGTCAGCCGAGGTTTCTACTATGAGTACACGCGTCAGTCACTGGAGTTCCAGCGCTTGAAGACCTTGATGAGTGACCGAGAATTTTGGGTGACGAATAGTGTACGGCTGCAGAATCGAATCGTACGATGGCTGGACATCCGTTTCCCGGAATATCCTTCTGTGTTCAAAGACTGGACCTGTAAGCGTTCATTGGCGACTCTAAAGACCTTCCCTTGTCCACAGGATCTTGAGATGTATACAGTATCCGATGTCATTAGTGCTTGGAGAGTCCATATGCAGCGTGCCGGAGGCACTACGGGAACCGAGAAGGCAGCGCAACTGATCGCACAAGCAAAACGAAGTGTTGGAGAAAGAGTAGCTGTTGATGAAGCGAAAGCAGATTTAAAACGGCTCGTTGAAGAGTTTGAGCGTGTGACGTCCATGCTAGAACAGATTGAAAAGGACATCGAAGCGCTACTTTCAGAGATTCCAATGGCGCAGCAGCTTCGCACCATAAAAGGGCTTGGAAAGATTTTCACCGCGGCCATATTAGCAGGTACAGGGGACCTAAGGCAATACGCGCACGGTCGCCAGGTTTTACGGAAGGCTGGCCTTAATCTGGCCCAAAGCACGTCCGGAAAGCGCAAAGGACAAATTGTTCTTTCGAAACGAGGAGACTCCGCCTTACGAAAATATCTCTATCTCGCGACCGTACAACTCGTTTGGAATAATCCCGTTTTCCGCCATCTGCATGAACATAATGTGCAGGAGAAGAAGATGAAAAAGCAGCAGTCCATCTTTAAGTTAATTGGGAAACTAGCACGGATCTTGGTTGGTATTGTTCAAAGAGGAGAAGAGTTTACGCCAGAGAAAACGGTTTCGAACTGGACTGAAGCAGCTTAGGTTTTATAAAGATACATCACGTATATTGACTCGTTCGCGGGATTTTCACAAAGAAAGCACGGAGGACCGAGTTCGTTCCCCTTAAGGGCTATGACCCATCCGCTAAACGCGATCGGTCTCCACACCTTGGACAAGTATAACGAAGGATTGTAAGGGCAATGACCCGTTGAGTTATGGGAGGGTGAACGCCAAGGGATCAGTGGAGTATGTGTGCAGTAGAAACTAATTGGGGGATATTTCCTGATAGTCCTCTATTTCCGCATGCCCAGCCCGCCACCTCAACAGGGTTCATCTGTCCTCCATCCTAAAATTGATCTAATCTAAGGTGTTGAAATCCTGCGAATGAGTGAGTATATGTGAGATAAACCCTTAAAACCGAGGGACGG
>NZ_JAASRQ010000021.1:0-1679 GCF_011761545.1 Paenibacillus sp. BK720
AGAGCGCCTCCCTGATGTGTTGTCGACAAACCCATCATACCGAGGCGCTCCTTTTTTTACAAAGCTCATTTCTTAAGCTCTACAGGATTGTTTAGTTCACCAGAAAGTGACTGTCAGCAATATTTACCATGGTCCTTAGTATATCTGTACATTGCATAGTAATGAATCTATGAATCTAATATATGAAAAGGCAAGTTCTATTAACCTCCGTCTGCTAGAGCGCCAAAATTCCCCCCGTTGCACATAGGTTATATCCACACAGCTAACTCCCTTTATTTGACCAAAGCGATTTCTTCAACCCCAATCACACTTTTCATCATGTGGAATCCCCCCGGACTGAAAATGTCCGGATTGTACAAGTCCTGTATCTGTCTACAGAAACAGCTAATACGGCTACCTTAATTAGCCCGTTATGAAAGGAGGTGATAGTATGCCTGTTAATATAGTAGATCACCAATATCAAGATGTTGCTGCAGGAACGGGGTCGCTTCCATTTTTAATCTCACCGGGTGCAGAATACCTGTTAACTTCAGTTTTTCTCCAAGTCAGCAACATCAACAACCGGATTGAAATAAAAGCAACAATTGGCTGGGAAGCACAGCTGCTGCTGCTCACAGTTGTTCCGAAGTTGCTCTTTCGCATCCGGAGAGGCGGTACCGCTGCACCTGCTCCTATTGTGTTCCAGACAACAGATTCTGCTTTTATCGGAACAAGAGATGAAGGACCTTGGGTAACGCAAGATTTCACGACAGCCTTCCAGCATACGGAAGCAGCAGCAGTTGGTGTAGTTGGTACATTCCAGCAATATTCTTTGACCGTAGAACACATTGGCCAGAATGCCGTTACCATAACCGGTCCCGTGCATCTTGCCGGAACGGTCTATCTGTAATAGGCTCTAAATAGGTGGTTGGTTAGAGATGGTAACCTACCGCCTTTTTTTTGTTTTTCATTCAATAAAGAATCTCATCATTCATAATACGATATTGCTGATTTGCCATCTGACCCTTGTAAATTGAGGCCTTACAAGGGTCTTTGTTTTTTTTTACCACAATAGAACAGAAAATAAATTAGAAGCCCATGTAGGGAGATCTACATGGGCTTGGAGTGTGATAGCTATGGGTAAGATAGCTATCATCTCATAATATGCTCTGAAAGCTGAAAGGTGTAACAAATCCTACAACTCGCGATGATCAGGAAGTGACTAAGCCTACCCATAACTGCGTTGATTGGACTATCGGTCCCAGTTAGCGTAAGAACCATGGCATTATACTTAGGGATTATTTTTTTCTTTACTCATGCTAATGAGCGCGAATATAACAATTAGTATTAATATTATTAACGAAATTATTGGGATCTCATCAAACACATTTCCGTATGATGCATTGGTTGATGAAGCTTTTATTGATCTTGATATTTGAGCAAGTTCCAGCACGATTACAAAAGTAAATAACGCACCTATTAAATATGAAATACCTGTTTTCAAACATATCCCCCCTTGAAACTTAATTCTCTTATCATCCAACTACTGACAAATGGTATAGGCAGTCTTTCTCTCATTTAATATTACCACATATTGGAACTAAACTCCCTCTATGAAGAATCACTTTTCTCTTAAATTCTCATGTTTCCTTAGATTTTGAACGTTTTTCTTTCATACCAGACAATCATTAGATGGAACA
>NZ_JAASRQ010000022.1:0-1607 GCF_011761545.1 Paenibacillus sp. BK720
CCTCCATCCTAAAATTGATCTAATCTAAGGTGTTGAAATCCTGCGAATGAGTGAGTATATGTGAGATAAACCCTTAAAACCGAGGGACGGGGAACTATAGCTCAATTGATACTGCGGCAGCCGATCAGCGATCAGCTGCCGCTTTTCTTGAAGTAAAGGGAGGATAGTTTAATTTTGGTAACGAATAAATTAAACATCACTACTAAGGAGAGGAAGTAGAAAATGTCCTCTTTTATACCAGTTTATAATAAGCTATACGAATGTTCTGATGTTTACTCGACAAGACCATTTAAGGCAGGGATTGAAGCGGACTTTGAATATTCTAGTGCTTTGCTACGGGGGGGTGTCAAGCCCTCTGAACCACTTGAGGCTAGACATTTGAGAGGAACTCACACTCCGTCACCTGCCATCTATACCGGCTTTTCTTTATTGCTGCATGATTCAATAATTGAAACGTTTATCCAACGCCAAATCACAGGCTGGGAATCTTACCAAATAACTCTTTATGGAAAAAACGATGAAATCATCCCCAACTATTCTGGGATTTCAATTACAGGCAGATGCAGCCCAATCGACTACCACCGCAGTGGAATTGTTTATAAGGAATATCCCGGAGGAATCTTCTCTCAATTTAAGGGCAGCTATTTTAAGGATGATGGTTGGGATGGAACGGATATGTTCATGGAGAACCCAGACGAACGAGGGTATACCTTGACTCAGTATGTTTCAGAACGGGTAAAAAACATTTTTGATAACAATAAAATTAAAAATTTGCAATTAACGAATCTGACAGAGAGAGAAATTGATGTGATGATGATTGCACCTGAAAGAATTCCGGAACACTTGAGATAATATTTGTAAACGGGTCTTACACTAACGGGGAACATTAGTTTAAAACAAAGACCGGCAGCAGATCAGAGATCCGCTGCCGGTCTTTGTTGAAGTAAAGGGAGAATAGTTGAAACACTGCAACCTTCATATGGGTCTTTATGTCTCAAATCTAATAGAAAATGACGGGGGTTGATTTCAATTAAGAAAATTATTGTTTTATTTGCGTTTTTTTGTCTTGTATTCCTGATTTGCAGTAAAGAAACAACGGAGCAAAATAATGTTAACCCTGTTGAATACCTTCTGTCGTTTGGTTGGCATATTGAGGAAAAAATTAGCGAAAGAACGCAAGATGCGAATAAACCTGTGGATTTGAATGCAATGTACACAGGTATTGATTTGAAGCCATATAAAGAAGTTCATATTACAACCTACTTACTGAAAGAAAAACAAAAAACAGGAAAGAAATTATACGCTGACATTTATCAAGTTAATGAAGATATTATTGGTGGATACGGAAGTGCAGAGGGTTTGGTGCCTGGGACTTTTTCTTTGAAGGATAAAGAAGAGTTAATCAAAGAAGGACTAATAAATAAATAGCGTGTTCACCTTTATTACGCTATCGGGGAACGATAGTTCAACCAAGACAGGGAGCAGACCGCCGCGGCGCTGCTCCCTGTTTCATTGAAGTAAAGGGCAGCATTCCTATAATGAAGAAATACGAGGTTTGAGAAACAAAAAGACTCCTTGGTATGATGTTAATGGGTCCACGACGCTGG